>NZ_AMSG01000005.1 GCF_000300875.1 Galbibacter marinus
GAAAATAAATTGAAAAAAGATTAAAATGCTTTAATACACTCCGAAAATCCCCTTATCCAATTGATGAAACATCTTCATGAAAGACTCCAAACCCCACAACTTCACCAGAAAAGGACAACTAAAGTAAGTAAAAAAAATGTTTCGTGCAACTTATTTATCTGGGAATGAGATCCTCCCCCACTTATTAGTTAGTGCAGCGTAGTCAAAATCCAAGGCAGAAGGCTGCCTTTCTAAAGAACCATTGGCAAATCCACGTTGTAAAATATCTTCAATTAGATAATCTTCCAATACACTTTCTGGGTGGTATTCCTCTTTTAAACTAATATCAAACATACTAGCCGTTGTATTATACCAAAAGGCTCTCCACCCACTTTTAAGCTCCTTAACCAGATCAAAAGTCGTCACTCCTGTTTGGCGATGGATGAGCTTAACCAAAATCTGCCCTTCAGTTCTAGTGAGCTTTTTAAGTTCTGCAGTAAACTCCTCCTCTATATATCGTTGAATAATTCTAGTATACCTACGTTTATCTGATTTTCTCTCTATAGTAGCAAGTCGTTTATTGAGTTCGGTCAATCGTTCAGATGCCAACTTCGAATAAGGATATACCTTTTTGGTTTTTCTCCTTAATATCGAATACAGAACTCTATCCTTATAGGATGCAAAACGCAGCGGTTGAGATAACACTACAGGCGCCAGCTCAATAGTCTTTTTAGGAATGGAGTCTCCATCAAAGAAATAGTAATACATATCTGAGCTATCCAAAACAGTGTCAGTTGCCACCTCAACAGTATCCTTTTGCTTAGTTTGCGCCCAAAGCATATGGCTACTTACCACCAAAATCGCTGTTAATATACCTCTATTCACAACCTTTATTCACTTCCTTTTTTAATTCGACTCCTTTACACATATATAATACGTATCACAACCGAAATGTAATAACAAATTAGTTCACATCGTTACTCACGATCAAATTTAACGCGTTATTTATGAATCTTACAAGCTAAATGATCAAATTATCGAAATGCACTTTATTAAAAATGACCTTCAACACATACAGTAATCCGAGGATTTTACAAGAGATTTTATAATTATCAGTGCGAATATTAGTATTTTCGTACACTTAAAAATTAAGTCCATGGCAAATAAAAAAATAATGAATAACAAATCTCTAGCTTTTTTAGAGAACTATTTAAACAATGCTTCGCCTACAGGTTATGAATGGGAAGGCCAAAAGATCTGGATGGAATACTTAAAACCCTATGTAGACGAATTTATCACAGATACTTATGGAACCGCTGTTGGCGTAATCAACCCAAAAGCCGAATACAAAGTTGTTATAGAAGGACATTCTGATGAAATATCATGGTATGTGAACTACATCACAGACAACGGTCTTATCTATGTGATCCGCAATGGCGGAAGTGATCATCAAATCGCTCCTTCCAAAGTGGTACACATTCATACTAAAAAAGGGGTTGTAAAAGGTGTTTTTGGATGGCCAGCTATCCACACCCGATCAAATGAAAAAGAAGAAAGTCCTAAACTGGAAAACATTTTCGTAGATATAGGTGCTAAAGATAAAGAAGAAGTTGAAAAATTGGGAGTACATGTTGGGTGCGTTATAACCTACCCTGATGAATTCTTTGTAATGAATAAAGATAAGTTTGTCTGCCGAGCTATTGATAACCGTGCTGGTGGATTTATGATCGCAGAAGTGGCCAGGTTACTTCACCAGAACAAAGTGAAACTTCCTTTTGGTCTATACATCACCAATTCAGTTCAAGAAGAAATCGGTCTTAGAGGCGCTGAAATGATCACCCAAACCATCAAGCCTAATGTGGCTATCGTTACTGATGTTTGTCATGACACCACAACACCTATGATTGATAAGAAAAAACAAGGTCATACTGAAATCGGAAAAGGACCTGTGATTTCATACGCTCCAGCGGTGCAGAATAAGCTAAGAGAATTAATTATCGATACGGCCGAGGAAAACAAAATTCCATTTCAACGTATGGCAGCCTCTCGATATACAGGAACCGACACTGATGCCTTTGCATACAGTAATGGCGGGGTAGCTTCAGCCTTAATTTCCCTGCCACTACGCTATATGCATACCACCGTAGAGATGGTTCATAAGGATGATGTAGAAAACGTTATTCGACTTATTTACGAATCTTTATTAAAAATCAAAAACAATGAAAACTTCAGTTATTTTAAATAATAATTTTTGGATGAACTAGTAGACATACTTGACAAGCAAGGCAAATCCACTGGAACAAGCTTGCTGAAATCGGAAGCCCACAAAAAGGGGCTATTCCACGCAACAGCTCATGTGTGGATCTATAATCGAAACGGAGAAATTCTCATTCAAAAAAGATCAGGTAATAAAGAGACTTATCCAAACAAGTGGGACGTTTCCGTAGCAGGACATATTTGTGCAGGCGAAGATCCTGTCACTACTGCTATTAGAGAAACAAGTGAGGAAATTGGTCTAAGACTACAAAAGTCCGATCTTTATAAAATTGGCCAGTATCGATCAACAGTCATCCACAACAAGGATTTGATAGATTGTGAGTTCAACCATATTTATTTGACAGAGTTAAAGGTACCAATAGGCGAACTAAGGATTCAAACTACAGAAGTTGCAGCGATAAAATTCATTGACATCAATATCTATAGAGAATCATTAAAAGATTTTTCACTTTTAAAATCCTATGTACCTCATCCACCAGATTATGTAGACCTGGTTATTTCTGCTATTAGAAGACAAACATTGTAGATAAGATGAAAGATAGGGATCTACTCCCTATCTTCTCTCTCACACAATCCTACATAGCTTTGTCCTCAGTGGTGTTTCAGTAAGATTGAGGCTAGTTTTTCAATATTGCCTAACTGAATTAAGTATTGCGCTTCATTGTTTTACTAAGAATATTAATAGTAGCTGTGTCCCATCTCCATGCCCTGAATTTTTTAACTACAAGTCTTATTAGATTCTTCATCTTGGATCTAACCCATGTTTTTATACTACCAATAAGCCTAGTTCTTGATGCCACTTATCTAAACTCTGCAGTAGTTTTATGCTTCTGCAGTTTCCTATGAACTGCTCTGCCATAATCTAAAGCTTTGAACTACTAGGACTTCCTTGACACCTGGCCCCAATAGTTGTCGCTCATGCACACATACATATAATGGTTTCTAAAATTCGAAGGCTTTTCTGTATCTTAGTAAAACAATTAAATTGTTATGAAAAACACCATAGCCGAACGAATTGCGGACTTTTTAAAACGCTTTCCTCCTTTTGACCTGTTAAAACCTCACCAATTATTGGAAATAGCTCAGCAGGTAAAGGTAATATACAAACAAAAGGGTGAATATGTATTTCAGCAAGGAACCCAAGGTCACGAATTATTTTACGTGGTTCATAAGGGCGCTGTAGCTATTGAAAAAACAGAAAACGATCAAGTTAGGACATTGGACAAATGTGACGAAGGTGATGCCTTTGGATTGCGTCCACTCTTTGCAAATGAACATTATAAAATCAGTGCAATAGTAGAAGAGGAATCTGTTTTATACGCCATTCCAATTGAAACATTCAAACCATTAATTAAAAGAAATTACCGAGTCGGGCAGTTTTTAATTGAAAGCTTTGCTTCCAACACTAGAAACCCATATTCTAGAGAGCACAGAGGAAAACTCTATACCGAAGAGGAGGACCAAGAAGAAATCACCCCAGAACTTTTTGAACTTCAACCCGTTAAATTCGTTAAAAACCTCATAAGTTGCAACAAAGGAGATCCCGTATCCGAGGTTGCTAAAATGATGTCTAAAAGAAAGGTTGGATCCATACTGGTTCTTGAGAATCAAATACCAGTTGGAATTGTTACGGATAAAGATATTAGAAACACTATTGCCGTTGGTAAATATCCTATTGATGTAGCTGTTGAAAAAATAATGACTTCCCCAGTGATTTGTTATCAGAAGGGACTTACTATAGCTCAGGCGCAGGTTGCCATGATAAAACACAAAATTAGTCACTTGTGCATTACTAAAGATGGCACCCCAAATACCAAGGCTATTGGAATAGTATCAGAGCACGACATAATCGTGAGTCAAGGAAACAACCCTGCAGCACTTATTAAGGCAATCAAACGAGCAAATAAAAGCAAGTCTCTTAGAGCGATTCGAGAAAGGGTTATGCATTTACTCAGTGGATATATACGACAAAACATCCCGATGACTCATGTCTCTAAAATAATCTTCGAACTCAATGATGCCACCATTAAAAGGGTTATCGAGCGAAGTTTGGAAAAAATGAACGAGCATCCTCCTGTTAAATTTGCTTGGATGTCTCTGGGAAGTCAGGGCCGTAAAGAACAATTGCTCCATACAGATCAAGACAACGCTATTATCTTTCAGGACGTTCCAGAAAGTGAACTCGAAGCTACCAAAGCCTATTTCATCAAACTAGCAAAAATTGCAAACAAAAGCCTGTACACCATTGGGTTTGACTACTGTCCTGCAGATATGATGGCTAGAAATCCAAGTTGGTGCCTTCCTTTGAGTCAATGGAAAGATCAGTTTGAGGACTGGATGGTAAACCCTGAGAATGAAGATATTTTGTTATGTTCTATATTTTTTGACTACGACATCTCCTATGGAGACGTTCATTTGACAAACCAACTAGCAGATCACATTTTCCAATTGAGTGAAAATAATCAAATATTCCTCGCTGCCATGGCATCTGTTTCTCTTAGAAGTCCTTCTCCATTAGGATTCTTCCGTCAATTTCTAATTGAAAGTAACGGAGAACATAAAGATTTCTTTGATCTTAAAAAAAGAGCATTAATGCCCATTACCGATGCAGGTCGCGTATTAATCCTACATCACAAGATCAAAAATATCAACAACACCGCTGAGAGATTTGAAAAACTTGCCTCTTTAGAGCCACAAAACAGTGAACTCTATCTCTCGTGTTCCTATACCGCGAAGGCCTTATTAAAGTTTAGAACCAAACAAGGTCTAATGCATAAGGACACCGGTCGGTTCATTGCACTAGACGCGCTTTCAAAAGAAGAGCGAATAAAACTCAAACGCTGTTTTAAAACCATCAGTGAGGTTCAAGAATTAATTAAATTACGTTTTAAAGTTTCAAGTTTCATCTAATGGCTATGTTCTCATTATTCAAAAAAAAGAAAGAGTATCCAAAATTCTGGACCGACTATCAAAACAAATTCAAAACCAACCCTCCAGAGACCATTGAAGAAAACTCATTCGTAGTCTTTGATACAGAGACAACTGGCCTAGATCTTAAAAAGGACCGAATACTAAGTATTGGAGCATTGAAAGTTCAAGGTAAAACTATCGAAGTGGCCAATATATTTGAGAGGTATATCAACCAAAGTACCTTTAATCCTGAGACTGTAGCTATTCACGGTATTATTAAAAACGATCTAAATCCAAATACCACCGAAGAGGATGCAATTATTGAATTCCTAGAGTATATTGGAAACTCAGTCCTTGTCGCCCATCACATTGCCTTTGATGTTGGAATGATTAACAAGGTATTACACCGAATGGGACTTCCTAGGCTAAAGAATAAAACTTTGGATACCATGTTGCTTTATAGAGCAAGCAGAATTAACTCCAATCTCATTGATAAGGAACGTAATTATTCGTTGGATGAGTTAGCTGAAAACTTGAATATATCGTTAAAAGACAGACATACTGCTGCTGGAGATGCCTATATTACGGCCATCGCATTTTTAAAAATCGTCTCAAGGGTAAGCAATCAAAAAAATGGACGATTAAAAGATTTAATCCGGCTAAACAGATAGCCCAAAATGTACAGATCAAAAAAATATCAGAACAAAGCAAAGTCTTGTTCTGATATTTTTTTTAATATTACTTCGATTTAAGAATCTAATCGATTCTGTTTTCAATTACATGATCAACAATCTCTGGATTCAACAATGTACTTGTATCACCTAAATTGCTAAGCTCATTAGAGGCAATCTTACGCAATATTCTTCGCATAATCTTACCACTTCTGGTTTTTGGAAGACCGCTAACAAATTGAATCTTCTCCAATTTTGCAATAGGACCAATATGGTCGACTATTTGTTGATTAATTTCATTTCGAACGTTTTCCCGATCTCTTGTTTCTCCAACTTCTTTTAGAATTACAAAACCGTATAAGGCATTCCCTTTAATATCGTGTGGAAAGCCTACAATAGCTGATTCCGCAACCGCGGGGTGTTGATTAATTGCATCTTCTATTGGTGCAGTCCCTAGATTATGACCAGAAACAATAACCACATCATCTACCCTTCCCGTAATACGGTAATAGCCTACTGCATCTCTAAAGGCACCGTCTCCACTAAAATACATATTCTCATAGGCTGAGAAATAGGTTTCTTTGTAACGTTTATGATCATTCCAAATAGTTCTAGCCATACCAGGCCAAGGGAATTTCATACACAATCTTCCACTGACTAGATTTCCTTTAATTTCTACTCCATCATCATCCAATAATGCAGGTTGAACTCCTGGAAGTGGTAAAGTGGCATAGGTCGGGATCGTAGGAGTGACATAAGGTATTGGTGAGAGCATAATTCCACCAGTCTCTGTTTGCCACCAGGTGTCAACAATAGGACATTTTCCTTTTCCAATAATATCATTATACCAATGCCATGCCTCTTCATTGATCGGTTCTCCTACAGAACCTAAAACCTTAAGTGAGCTCAAGTCATACTTGGTAACAAATTCAGTGCTTCTTTTTGCCAATGCTCTAATAGCTGTTGGCGCTGTATAAAACTGGTTTACTCTATGCTTTTCAATTACCTCCCAGAATCTCCCAAAGTCAGGATACGATGGTACTCCCTCGAACATAATCGAAGTTGCACCATTGGCTAATGGTCCGTATATAATATAACTATGTCCAGTTACCCAACCTATATCGGCTGTACACCAAAAGACATCATTTTCACGATATTGAAATATATTTTTAAAAGTAAAGGCCGTAAAGACCATATACCCTCCGATGGTATGGACCATCCCCTTAGGTTTTCCTGTAGATCCTGAGGTATACAAAATGAATAAAGGATCCTCAGCATCCATAATCTCAGGCTCACAATCCATAGACGCATTGTCAAGTAGCGGTTGCAACCATTCATCCCGCCCCTGTTCCATGTGAATATTCTCATTGGTTCTTTTTGCCACCAAAACAGCTTCAATAGAATCACAGTTTACTAAGGCTTCATCAACGATTCCTTTAAGGTCAATAGATTTCTTACCTCTATAGGAACCATCGGCTGTTATTAACAACTTACAATCAGAATCATTAATTCTCGTAGAAAGTGCCGTGGAGGAAAATCCTGCAAACACTACCGAATGTATGGCACCAATTCTAGCACAGGCCAAAATCGAAATTGTCAATTCTGGAATCATCGGTAAGTATATACAAACCCGATCTCCTTTTCCAACGCCCTTAGATTTTAGGACATTTGCAAATTTACAAACACGTTCATGCAAATTCTTATAGGTGATATGCACCGCTGGTTGACTTGGATCATTAGGTTCCCATATAATAGCTGGCTTGTCTCCACGGGTTCTAAGATGACGATCAATGCAGTTTTCGGTTATATTGAGCTTTCCGCCCTCAAACCATTTGATCTCTGGTTTGTTAAAATCCCAATTTAGGACATTATCCCATTTCTTTCTCCAGACAAAATGTTCCTCTGCGACTTCTCCCCAAAAACTCTCAGGGTCGCGTACTGATTTTCTATAAACTTGAAAATACTCTTCTAAATGTTTTATGTGGTAATTACTCATGCTCACTAAAGTACTTATTTTGAAACAAATTACCTAATGCAAAGAACTAGGGCTCTATAACTTTCTGCAAGCGTTTTTTTAATAAAACTAAACTAATTCATTGAGAGTCAATCAGAAATAACTCCCGCAGCATTTAGGGCATCTCAAGCAGGTTTTAAGGTGCCTTTTGTCGTTTGTACATATTCATGGACCGTTGGTAGCACGCCTATTGCTGTTTAGAGAATATTTGAGAGATATTCTTAAAGTTTTATAATTCTCAACAAAAAACTATAAAAATCTTTTCAAGATGGTAGTAAATTAGTAATAAAAGGCCAATAGAGGGGTTGATTTAATGGTTTCTAAATGCCTTTTGTACTAACAGCAATGAGCCATCCCATATTAAGAAGGCAATTCCTAAACTCAAACATTTGGTATTACTTGAATATCACCTATAAATTACTTAACTTGAGGCAATTGTAAATATAAATTCACATATGGGAAAAGGAGATGTAAAAACAAGAAGAGGTAAAATTAGCCGTGGTAGCTATGGCGTGCGCAGGCGTAAAAAAATTAAAAAAAGACCGCCAGTTGAAGAAAAGGTAAGTGTCGATACCAAAAAGTAATCTAAAAAAATATAAAAAGTTTGCTTTAGCTTGGGGGATTTATATCACCGCCCCAGGCTAAAGCAATTATGTACCATAACTCCATGATTACCTTACAAAAACAGGCTGATCTTCCCTTTGGGTATACTGTTCACTGTATTGGTACCCATCAGTATTAAACCCTTTAATATCTTCCAAAGTCTGGGCATTGGTATCTACAATATATCGAACCATAGCTCCTCTAGCCTTTTTAGCAAAGAAACTAATTATCTTAAGCTTGTCATTTTTCCAATCCTTAAAAATAGGAGTGATCACAGGCACCTTTAAACTTTTCTCATCGATAGCTCCAAAATACTCGTTACTTGCCAAGTTGATAAACAACTCATCGGCCTCTAATTCATCATTGAGTTTTGCCGTTATTTTTTTCTTCCAAAATCCATAGAGATCCTTGTGTGATCCTACATGAAGTTTGGTACCCATCTCCAATCGATAAGGTTGTATTAAATCAAGAGGTTTCAGCACCCCATACAATCCACTTAGTATTCGTAGTTGTTGTTGTAGGATAGCAAATTTGTCCTTGTCCAAGCTATAGGCGTCCAGACCAGTGTATACATCTCCATTAAAAGCAAATACCGCTGGGCGCGCATTCTGTGAAGTAAAAGGAATTTCAAAATCTTGATTTCTTTTCCAATTTAACTCCGCTAGATTTGCAGAAATACCCATCAGGTCTGAGAGTTTCTTTGGCGTCTTCTTTTGAAGAACCTCATTTAACTTCTGTGACTGTTCTAAAAACTCAGGTTGCGTGTAATCTTTTACAGGAAGTGGACTTTCAAAATCAAGTGATTTTGCTGGTGATATTACGATTTTCATGGTACTGTGATTTTACACTAACAAACATACAACCTTCAACATAAATTAACCATTAAAAACGACCACTGTTTTTGATAGCTTGATAACTTTTATCTATTGAGTCAAAGATCTTGATGCTTGGAATATTGCCGCCATTTCTCCAAGCACTTCTCCATATCTTCTGGAAGTGGGGTTTCAAACCTAAGAAACTTTCCACTCACTGGATGCTCAAACCCTAAAGTTTTAGCGTGTAATGCCTGCCTAGGCAATATAGAAAAGCAATTTTCAACAAATTGTTTGTACTTGGTAAAGGTGGTGCCTTTTAAAATTTTGTCACCTCCGTAACGCTCGTCATTAAAAAGAGTATGACCTACAAATTTCATATGGGCCCGAATCTGATGTGTCCTACCTGTTTCCAGTCTGCAAGAAACCAGTGTCACATATCCAAATCGTTCCAAAACCTTATAATGAGTTACAGCTTCTTTTCCTTGATCGCCATCTGGAAAAACTGCCATTTGAAGTCTGTTTTTTGGATGTCTTCCAATATGCCCTTCTACAACACCTTGATCCTCTTTAAGATCTCCCCAAACCAACGCCATATATTCGCGCTCGCTTGTTTTATGGAAAAATTGTTTGGAGAGATGACTTAACGCATTTTCGGTCTTAGCCACCACTAACAACCCGCTAGTATCTTTATCTATACGATGAACCAATCCAGGTCGCTCATTACTGTTTAACGGCAGGTTATCAAAATGAAAAATAAGCGCATTAATAAGCGTTCCTGAATAATTTCCATGCCCAGGGTGCACTACCATCCCTGCAGGTTTATTCACCACTAAAAGCTCATCATCCTCATACACAATATCCAGGGGGATATCCTCTGGGGTTAACAAATACTCATGAGGTGGATGCTCAAAGAGCACTTTAACCTGATCATTTGCCTTGACTTTATGATTGGATTTTACAGCATGTCCATTTACATAAATATTACCTCCTTTTGCGGCTTGTTGGATTTTATTTCTGGTAGCGTTCTCAATAAAATTCATCAAGAACTTGTCTACTCTTAAAGGTTCTTGTCCCTTTCCCGCGGTAAAACTATAGTGTTCAAAAAGTTCGTCTTGTTGATTGAAATCCTCTTGCTGATTCTCTAACATGCATTCCCCATTTGGTTATTCTACTACAACTCCAGCCTTGTTACCATTTCCGCAGACCAATTCAACTTCTGTGGTTTTTGGCAATTGAAAACCTGGAAGTATATTTTCATTTTCATATCGAACATAATACACCATGTCCTTACCGATTTCATTGATATAAGTAACTTTACCAACATTAAGACCCACGGCCTTAAGCATGGATTCAGCATTTCTTCGCGTAACTTGAATAACATTAGGAACACTAACCTTTCTGTATCCAGAAGGATTGATGGTCAAATATATTTTTCTACCTTCTTTTACCTCCTTATCAGCTTTAGGGTTTTGCTCAATGACCGAATACCTAGGATAATCAGGGTTGAAGTTTGTAGAATCTAATACACTGTACTTAAGATTCACCTTATCCAAAGTCTCCTCTACCTCACGCAGGGATTTTTTAGATAAATCAGGCACTATCACGAATTCACCGTGATTGGTCATCATTTTTAAAACTTGTAATGCCAGTAGCACCAAAACTATTAAAGCCACAACGGCTAATATAATCTGCTTTAAGAAGGTTTTGCTGGTCAAAAATCTTATTAGGCTCATCTAGTATTTTTTTTTGGAAACACAACCTGTTAATGACGGTTATATCTCGATTGTGAAATTATTAAAAACAGTATCACCAACATGGTTGTAACTCCCTTCAAAGCCAATGTATTATAAAGAACTTAAAATCCTTATAATTCAACTAGTCATTGGGCTTTTTATCTTAATAACGGTGACAAATATACAACTAATTTCTAGTTCGAATAGTATTTACAACCCAAGCAAATATTAAACATTTTTGTTTAAATTCAATGGAGTTGGAATTTTAAATCACATTGAATCACAAAAGATTAGATTACAAAGTTATACCCCTAGAATTGAAACCAATAGTGCTATTCTAACCGTAATCTACAAATTAGTTTAAAAAGCCTAGCAGTCAATTAAGCTATCAGATTGCAATTTAGAAGGTTTTGAATATAATACATTTATGAAGTTATTTTTTATAGGAAATATAAATATAAAACTTTAAATAAATAACTTTACACGTTGATAAACTCTAAATTCCAATGAAGAAAAATATAGGTATTGCCATGGGAGGATATTCTTCTGAATATCAAATTTCGCTAAAAAGCGGACAGGTTGTATGTGATCACCTCAGTGATGAGTTGTATGAGATTTATCCGTTGCATATTTTAAAGGATAAATGGGTTTGTGTAGTGGATAATAAAGAGTACCCAATAAACAGAGGCGACTTTACAGTTACCATTAACGATCAAACCATCTCCTTTGATTGTATCTTTAATGCCATACACGGTACCCCAGGAGAGGACGGTCACCTTCAAGGTTATTTAGCTATGTTAAACATCCCTCATACCTCCTGTGCAATGTACCAGGCAGCGCTCACTTTTAACAAAAGAGATTTACTAGCAACCCTGAAACCATTTGGGATTAAATCAGCAGCTTCATATTACCTAAATAAAGGTCAAAATATTGACACCAAACTTATCTGTGAGAAGGTAGGTCTTCCTTGTTTTGTAAAGGCAAACAAGGCGGGTTCTAGCTTTGGCGTCACCAAAGTCTATAAAGAAGAAGAACTAACACAAGCCATTGAGGTCTCACTTAAAGAAGATGATGAAATTATCATCGAATCTTTTTTGGACGGAACCGAAGTTTCTGTTGGAGTGATCCGTTACAAAGGCCAGTTGAAAGTTTTACCTATTACAGAAATAGTATCCGAAAATGATTTCTTCGACTACCAGGCGAAATACGAAGGAAAATCTCAAGAAATCACCCCAGCAAGAATCAGTGAGCAAATGGCCGAGACCGTTTCACAGATTGCAAAAAACATCTATGAGGTTCTTAATATGCAAGGCTTTAGTCGAAGTGAATTTATCTTTGTAGATGGATATCCTTACCTTTTAGAAATGAATACCATTCCGGGGCTTACCGCCGAAAGTATTTTACCACAACAAGCCGCAAAAGCTGGTATTTCCCTAGAAGATCTATTTGGCAATGCTGTAGAAGAAGCATTAAAAATAGGTAGAAAGTTCTAATTTGCTATATTTACACTTTAACTTATAAATTTAACCCAAGATGCGTAAGGCCATTTTTCCAGGATCTTTTGATCCTATTACCTTAGGACACTACGATATTATATCCCGTGGTATTACGCTTTTTGATGAAGTGGTGATTGCCATTGGCATCAATGCAGAAAAAAAATATATGTTCTCCTTAGAGCAGCGCAAAGAATTCATTGAAAATGCTTTTAAAAATGAACCTAAAATAAAGGTAATGACTTATGAGGGCTTAACGGTCGATTTTTGTAAAAAAATAGATGCCCAATTTATCCTTAGAGGACTGCGCAACCCAGGAGATTTTGAATTTGAAAAAGCCATTGCTCACACCAATAGAAAACTATCTGAAATAGAAACTGTTTTCTTGCTTACCTCATCAGGAAAAAGTTATATTTCATCATCCATTGTTCGTGATGTAATTCGAAACAATGGTGATTATACAGGCCTTGTCCCAGATACAGTGAATTTTAAAAACAAACCCTAAATAAGAGATAAACCTACCTACTATATGATTAACCTACCTTTGGTTGAACACTGCCCAACCCCAATGGCTGTGCTCAACAAAAATAAAGAGCTTCTGAAAACCTCAAGAGGTTGGAATGTTTTATTTAAACATCCCATAATGGTACCATATAACGAATTACACTTTAGTGAAACCCTACCTCCTTCATTAGAACAAACTCGTAAGGCACTGTTAGACTACATACCTGGCCAAGTGTTAAACGGGGAAGACTCCTACCTCGATAACCAAGGATGCCTTAAATGGATCTCATATCAAATTTATGACACCCCTGAGCAAATCGTAGTTAACATACAAGACATTACACTCCATAAGGAGAATCACAACAATCACTACTTTAGAAATCTTCTAGAAAAAAATGCACAAATTGGATCCTGGCACTATGACATTGAAAATGACCTACTTCATTGGTCCTCTATCACTAGGTCCATTTATGAAGTTGACATAGATTATACGCCTAGCTTGCAGGATAGCTTTTTATTTTTCAAACCAGGGCAACATCTCGATCAAGCTCTTAATGCCATCAACCAGGTTCTCACAACGGGTGATCGGTTTGACTTAGAGTTACAGATAACCACCAATAATGGGAAAGAAAAATGGATCCACTTTGTTGGAGAAAAAGCATCAAATTGTCCAAGTTCTAATACCATTTATGGCACAGTACAAGATATAAACAAGCAAAAGAATACTGCCCTTAAGATCGCTCTTCAAGAAAAACAATTAAAAAGCACCAAGCGGTCAATGCTTGAAAATAAACGCTTATTTACCAGCATCTTTAATTCGACGTTTCAATTTACTGGGTTTTTAAACCTTAAGGGGAGACTTATCGATGTGAACAAACCCGCTTTAAAATTCGCTGGTGTAGAAATAGAGGACGTTCTAAACAAATATTTTTGGGACACCTATTGGTGGCAAAGTTCGAAGAAGGAGCGGCGCAAACTTCGCAAAAGTATAGCCAAGGCTGCCAAAGGAAAATTCGTGCGCTATGAAGCGAAGATCCTAGACAAGGATCAAGTCCCTACCTATATTGATTTTTCGTTAAAACCAGTATTAGATGAAAATAAACGCGTTGTCTTTTTGATTTCTGAAGGTCGTCTAATTCAAGAAATGGTAGAGGCAAGAAAAAAACTAAGTGAGAGCGAAAAGTTACACCGTATGCTTTTAGAGCACTCCCCTACTGGACTGGTGTTAAACGACGCCATGTCAGGAGAATTTATTGAAATGAATGGTTCCTTTAAAAAAAGCATAGGTTATATTGAAAAAGAACTCCATGATCTTACACACCCCGATGTGATTCCTAAGGCGGATAAGACAAAAGAATTGCGGGTTTTAAAGGCGGTACTGGAAGATGGAATTTACGGGCCTTATCAAGGAGAATACCTTCACAAGAGCGGCACACCTGTTGCTTCATTAATCACCCGAGTGCTCATTACCAATCACGATGGAAAAAAACTCATCTGGTCCGTAGTACAAGACATCACTCAGCTACAAGAGAAGGAGGCAGAACTTTTAGAACTAATTAATGTAGCGAGTGAGCAAAACAACCGTCTTCTTAATTTTGCGCATATCGTTTCTCACAATCTGCGCTCCCATGCTTCCAATTTCTCCATGCTTATTGAACTCCTAGGTATCGAGGAGGACATCTTTAAAAAAGTTGAAATTATGGAGATGCTCAATACAGCCTCAAAGAATATGTTGGAGACTATTGCAAACCTCAACGAAATTATCGCTATAAACACCAATTTAAACATAAAAACTGAGGTGGTTAATCTTCGTCACCAGATTGATGAAGCCTTCACCAATATTAGTGAGCTCACCAAAAGTGCTTTTGCCGAAATCGAGATCAATGTACCTGATGATGTTCAAATTAATGTAGTTAAAGCCTATCTAGAAAGTATATTATTAAATATATTTACCAACGCCATTAAATATAAATCACCAATGCGCTATCCTAAAATAACGATTGATTATCAAGCTACTAAGGGATATTCCATTATCACCATAGCAGACAATGGCATAGGAATTGATTTAGAAAAACACGGGCACAAATTATTTGGGATGTACAAGACCTTCCATGGAAACAGAGATGCAAGAGGGATCGGTCTTTTTATAACCAAAAACCAGATTGAGGCCATGAAAGGAAAAATCGAAGTGGAAAGCACGGTAGATCAGGGCACTAAATTTAAAATCTATTTTTATGAGAACTATTAATGCTATATGTCTAATCGACGATGACCCTATCACTATCTTTAGTGTTAAGAAACTCATAGAAATCACCCAGATCTCAGAGACTGTACATTGTTTTCACAATGGGCATGAAGCTCTGGAATTCTTCAAAAGCCTTGAGAATGAAAGTGAGCCAGAGTTGATTTTATTGGATTTAAACATGCCTATTGTAGATGGCTGGGAATTTATGGATGCATACAGCAAGTTAAACTTAAACACCAACATTGTTATCTACGTGATGACCTCTTCCATTAATCCTTCTGATGCTAGAAAGGTTGAGCAATACAACCAAAAATTTCCCTTTCAGGTAAAACATCTCATTAAGCCCATTAATAAGGATAAATTACTAGCCTTGGCCAAAGAATCCACCACTACCTAGAATTAGCGGTTTTAATTTCACATAATTTACAGTCAATACTTTCTAGGTTTTTCACTAAGTTTGAGCGCTTGTTTTGCCCATTTTTTAAAAAGTAGTTTTAGTGAGCTCAATTTAATAAAGGCGAAACCTCAGGTTAAACAAAACGCCACAAAAACCACATGAAAAGATATATCTTAATATCCTTTAGCCTAGTCTGCTTCGGGAATGTTTTTGCTCAAAACAATGAATTCACAACCGTATTTGAGCAGTCTAATGCCAAACAAACTGCAACCTATAATCAGGTAATCGATTTTTACACTCGGCTCTCAGAGGCTTACCCCATGATTAAAGTAATCGAAAAAGGAGATACTGACGCTGGGCTCCCCTTGCATTTAATTCTATTAAACCCCGATCAAAACTTTAATATCGACCAGGTCAGGAAACATAAAAGAGTTCTTCTGATAAACAATGGCATCCATCCAGGAGAACCCGATGGAATTGATGCTACAATGATGCTTTACAGGGATATCGCTCAGGGTAAAATTAAATCTCCAAAACACACCCTTTTAGCCACCATACCAATTTATAATATCGGAGGTGCCCTGAATCGAAACAGCCATAGTAGAACCAATCAAAATGGTCCTATGGAATACGGATTCCGAGGAAACGCTAAAAATTATGATCTGAATCGCGACTTTGTCAAGAGCGACTCTAAAAATGCATTTGCCTTTGCAGAGATTTATCACGAATTAAAACCTGATGTGTTTATTGACGATCATGTGAGTAACGGTGCCGATTATCAATATATATTAACCCATCTCTTTACTCAACACAACAAATTGGGCTCCTATAGTGGAAGATACCTTAACCAAGAATTAAAACCAGCTCTTATAGCATCTTTAAAGAAAAAAGACTACCACATGACCCCCTATGTCAATGTGTTTAATCAAGTTCCAGAAAAGGGCTTTGCACAATTTTTTGACTCTCCAAGATATTCCACTGGATACACCACTCTTTGGAATACTCTTGGGATGATGGTAGAGACGCATATGTTGAAATCTTATGACAAACGGGTTTATGGGACTTATGAACTAATCAGTAGTATGATTGATATTATAGAAAAGGATCATTTAAAAATAAAACAAGTAAGAAGCAAAAGTCAAGAAGATTTTAAAAACAGAAAAACTTACCCTGTAGCCTGGGAGCTAGTAAAAGATACGGCCACTATACTGGACTTTAAAGGTTTTCAAGGTCAATACATCCCAAGTGAGGTAACAGGTCTAACGCGCCTTAAATATGATCGAAGCAAACCCTTCACTAAGCCAGTTAAACACTACGACACCTACAGAGCAGTTAAGACAGTGGATATACCTAAGGCATATTTGATTCCAACGGCATGGAATCAGGTAATCGAGCGATTAAAAGTAAATCAGATCGAAATGCAGCTCATAAACAACACTGAAGAACTAACAGTTGAGGTCTATAACATAAAAGACTATGAAACGGTAAAATCTCCCTATGAAGGTCATTATTTACATAAAAATACTCAGTTAAGTACCACCATTGAGCAAATCACAATAATTCCTGGTTCCTATTATAGGGTTCCAACACAGCAAGCCGGAATTCGCTATATACTAGAAACCTTAGAGCCTGAGGCTGTAGATTCATTTTTTAATTGGAATTTCTTCGATACCATCTTACAGCAAAAAGAAGGGTTCTCTCCTTATGTATGGGAAGATTTGGCATTAGAGTTTCTAAAGGAAAACCCATCAATTAATAAAGCCTTTGAGGCTAAAAGACAAACCGATACTACCTTTGCAAATAACTGGTATCTTCAATTAGATTGGATTCACAAAAAGTCACCCTACCATGAAAAAGCGCATTTGCGATATCCTATCTACAGAATACCGTAGAACAGCTTTTAAAACAATGCTTTAATATTTTCGTAAGAATTATTTAACAGCTCTGGAATTTGGTGTTTCGGACGCCATTCTGCGAGGACGATATTCTCATCCACTTGAGGAACCAATTTTCCTTGGTAAGCAGTATGCATCGAATACCAATAGGTTTCTTTTAATTTATAGGTGCCATTTCGTTTAAAAATATGATAGGTCTTTTTTAAAAGCGCATCTATTTCAAGGTCTTTTACACCCGTTTCTTCTTCCACTTCTCTAATGGCAGCATCCTCAATTGCTTCTCCTTTATCAACCTTACCTTTTGGCAAATCCCACTTATCATTTCTGTAAATAAAAAGTGTATCTTGATTCTTATTTACAACCATTCCCCCGGCAGCAACTACTAAGGGAACCTTTTTACAGAATTTTTTAAACAGGGTGGATTTATCCTTATAATAAATATGAGCGCATTTTATTTTACCCTTATTGAGCTGTGTAATAACATCGTCAATATCAACCGTTTCAAGTAGGAAGAGTTTAAAACCCTCTTCTTTGGAGATTTTGTTGGTTAAAATAATCCGATGTTCATTAACAAAAACTTCATACATTTGCATCATGGTTTTAGACAAAGATACCGCCAAGAAAACAGCAGAACTTCTATTGCAAATTAATGCAATAAAGTTGAATCCAAAAAATCCATTTACATGGGCCTCTGGATGGAAATCTCCTATTTATTGTGATAATCGTATTGTTCTTTCGTTTCCACCGATTCGAAATTACATTAGAGAACAAATGGCACACCAGTTGGAGGAACATTACGGAAAGCCTGATGTTATTGCAGGAGTAGCAACCGGAGCTATCGGTATAGGTATGCTTGTTGCAGAGTACATGAGCCTTCCATTTGTATATGTTCGACCTGAGCCAAAAAAACACGGGCGCGGCAATCAAATTGAAGGTTTCCTAGATCGAGGGCAAAATGTAGTGGTTGTAGAAGATCTTATCAGTACTGGTATGAGCAGCTTAAACGCCGTAAAGGCTTTAAAGGAACACGGAGCCGCTGTCAAGGGAATGATTGGGATTTTCTCCTATGGATTTGATGTTGCCTCTGAAAATTTTAAAACTCAAAACACTAATTTAATCACTTTGAGTAATTATGATCATCTATTGCAACAAGCCTTAGAGACCAAATACATTAGCGACTCGGATTTAATGACCCTACAACAGTGGAGATCCAATCCGCAAACTTGGAAATAAACATAAGTTATCATGAAATTAGAAACTCCAAACAAAAGCATAAATAAGTCTTCCAAAGAATTGTATGAATTTCTAGAAGATGTTAAAAACTTTGAAAAGCTGATGCCTGAGAACATCAGTAAATTCGAAATTCTTGGTGAAGATAAATTCCTATTTGCACTTAAAGGAATGCCTGAAATCGTGCTAAAAATGAAGGAGAAGACTCCTTATAGCAAGCTCGTTTTAGGTTCAGCTAGCGACAAAGTTCCTTTTACACTAACGGCAAACATCAATGAAGTGTCAGAAAGCACCTCTGAGGTGAATTTGGTGTTCGAAGGAGAATTCAACGCAATGATGGGGATGATGATTAAAGGCCCTATTACAAACTTCATCAATACTCTTTCCGATAATATGACAAAAACGGTTTAATACTATCATCATTATTTGATGTGGTGCGTTTAAATTCCCTGATCTAAGGACTTGCTACTTGCTCAGGCATCGTGAAAATATTAAGGCTAATCGAATTTTACGCACCTCTACTTTTTTACTTTCCATTGTTAAACATAGCACAGCGATATGTTGATCTATCCTTATGAGTAAAAATCCGCCGAATTCTATTTTGAATTACCTAGTTGGTCAATCACATTTTTAACCTCTTGTTCTTTTGATTTAGGATAAATCAAAAGTTTATCATCGCGATCAATTACAATATAATCGTCTAAATCACGGATCACTACGATCTTTTCTTCTGAAGCATGAACCATATTACCGTGGCTATTCTCTAATTTAGCTTGGGCGCCAATAATGACATTTTGCTGTTGATCTTTTTCTAGTTCTTGATAAAGAGATCCCCACGTACCTAGATCATTCCAATCAAAATTTGCTGGTAGCACATAGATATTCTCTGAGCGCTCCATTATCGCATAATCAATAGAGATCTTTTCAAGTTCAGGGTAAGCGCGCTCAATGAATTCATCCTCCTTATCAGTGTTAAGCACTTGATATCCTTGTTCCAACTGCTGATACATCTTAGGTTGAAATTTCTTAAATGCACCCAATACACTTTCCACATTCCAAATAAATATCCCTGCATTCCATAAAAAATTACCTTGGGCTAAAAAGGATTTCGCTGTCTGATAATCTGGTTTTTCTCTAAACTGTTCTACCTTCTTTATTGGCTGATCTGACTTTTCATATTGTATATATCCAAAGCCTGTATTTGGGAAGGTAGGCTTAATCCCTAGGGTCATCAATACATCGTTTTTTTGACAATGGTCAAAACACAATTGAAGATCATCTAAGAACTTCGTTTCATTTTCGATCCAATGATCACTTGGAGCCACTACTAAAACAGCATTCGGATCCATCTTTTTAATCTTCATGGAAGCATATAAAATACAAGGTGCAGTATTACGCATCGCAGGTTCTAATAGAAGTTGATGATCCTTCACACCTTCGAGTTGCTCTTTCACAAGTTCTCCGTACTGTGCATTTGTAAGTATCAAAATATTTTTACTTGGGATCATCCTTTTCAACCGCCGGTAAGTCGTTTGAATAAGGGTCTCCCCTGTACCTAAAATATCGTGAAATTGTTTAGGTAATTCTGAGGTACTTAAGGGCCAAAATCTCGATCCAATACCTCCTGCCATTAATATTGCGTAGTAGTTACTATTCATCAATCAATTACTAATTAATTCAACTTCAGCATTGGGTTGAAACAAATACACTTTTCCAGTGGCCATTTCAACGCATTCATAACGCTTAGTAAGTTTATTTCCCTTCTTATAAATCTTTCCATTATGCAATCTAAAAACGCTGCCAGTAGGGAGTTCAAATATATAATTTTTATCAGTACTCGGGTCATATTCTTTCAGTGCAATAGACAAATGAGCATCGGTATCACTACTAGCGGTAGGGTTCCTAAAATGCCTAGCGAGAAGAGGCAGCAATGTGGGCGGGAACACGCTTGGATTTATAAAAGGAAGCATGAGTTTTTGAAAGGTTCTCTTCCATTCTATCCCATGTGGTTTAATTCTCCTCCCATGGTTTTCGAAGGCTGCTAAATGGGCAATTTCATGAATAAGTGTCATTAGAAAACGGTACTTGTTTAAGTTCGAGTTAACCGTGATCTGATGACTACCATCAGGGTACCTCCTATAATCACCATGACGAGTCACCCGCTGATTGACAATTTTAAGATGGACATGATTTGTCTTAATTAAGTCAATACAGGGATCAACTGCTCTCTCAGGAAGATATTTCAGTAAAACATCCCTCATAGAAAAACAATTACGGGGTACTATTACTTACCTGGAGCATTTTACCATTGTAAAACTGATGCCCTGAGAGTGAAAAATCAGCAATATACTTTGCCATATCCCATGCTGAAGTATTTACCTGAAAACCTGGAAAAGCTTCCTCTAACATTTCTGTTTGCACTGCCCCTAAGGCCAATACATTAAAACAAGGCCCAGATTCCTTATATTCTTCAGCTAAAAGTTCTGTTAGGGTAATCACAGCACCTTTTGATGAACTATAAGCTGCAAGACCGGGGAACTTTACACTGCCTTGAACCCCACCCATACTACTGATACTCAACACATGACCATCTTTAGGCATATAGGGGATTATAAGCTGAGTAATACTAGCAAGTCCAATGATATTAACATCATAAACTTTTTTAAAATCTTCCCTGCTCAGCTCTGAAAATGGCTTATTGATTAATGCACCTGCATTATTAATTAGTACATCAACACTCCCCCAATGATTTTTAATAAAGCCATCCAATATGGTTAAATCCTCCTCTTTACGAAGATCAAAATCAATTGCATCAACGCCATCAAGGGCTAATTCTTTCACAGGTTTTGAATTCCGTGAAAGCGCTAACACCTTATGCCCTTTTTCGGTTAAGATTTTAACCAATTCTAATCCTATGCCACGGCTACTCCCCGTAACAATAATATGTTTAGCCATATATCAAACTACTTTTTCTAATTAAATTTTATCTCATGCTCTTTAGCGTTGGTCATTTTCTCAAGAACTGGCAGGCTGGTGTTAATTACTTTAGCCATGTGATTGAAATCCATTTCGCTAATCTCATCATCGACATGATGATAGTAAGGGTAATTTTCAAAATCAAAAGTACATACCGTTTGCGCTGGCACCTTAAACTCTTGATAAAAAGGATAGTTATCGGAACGCTTAAAAAGGTTGTACTCGGCTGCTTTAGGCAAAAACCCAAAAGCTTCCGCCCCAGCATATGTGTTCATTACAGAAGCCATAGTAGACTCATTATACCCTGTAATATAGGTGAGTTCTTCTCGTTGCATCGGAACTCCAATCATTTCAAAATTCAGCATAAAATAAAGTGGCATGTTTTGATCTTTTAACTTTTTAGCCAAATGCTTTGATCCTAAAAGCCCTTTTTCCTCGGCTGAAAACAGTACAAATAACATACTTCGTTTATTGGTATTGTTGTTTCCAAAATACTTTGCTAATTCAATAACAGCACTTGTACCCGAGGCATTATCATTAGCCCCATTGGCAAGTGAATCTCCACCAACTGGTTTACCCTGCCCAATATGATCGTAGTGCGCTCCAACAATAACAAATTCTTCTTTGAATTGCGGATCATTACCCTCTACCCAACCTACAACATTATATGCGGGCTGCTCATAATTGGTAAGGGTATCCCCATAAGTTTCAAAATACGGTTTAACCCCGTTTTGACTAAAAATATTTTCAATATAGGCTGCAGACTCTGCTATTCCTTCCCCACCGGTATCTCTACCTTCCCTCTGGTCGGAGGCTAAGAAATTCATATGTTTAGCAACCTGATCTGGGGTTACTTGATAGTTTTTCTCCGCTACACTTGTGGTGCTCTTACATCCTATAACTAGCAGAGCAAGTACAATTATTATTTTGTTCATCAGTAGTTGTCTTATGATTTAAATATACCAAAAATCCCGCATTAAGCGGGACTTTGTATCATTAATTAATAACGAATTGCTAATTAAGCTAGCATCGTTACTGGGTTTTCAATATAAGCTTGTAGAGTTTGCAAGAATTGCGCCCCCGTTGCACCGTCAACCGTTCTGTGATCACATGCCAATGTTAACTTCATGGTATGACCTACAACAATCTCACCGTTCTTAACCACTGGTTTTTCAACGATTGCTCCAACAGATAAAATTGCTGAATTTGGCTGATTGATAATAGAGGTAAATTCTTGAATTCCAAACATTCCTAAATTAGAAACAGTAAAAGTACTGCCTTCCATCTCTTGAGGAGTAATTTTTTTGTTTCTAGCCTTTCCTGCCAACTCTCTAACATTGCCTCCGATTTGCGTCAAGGACATTTGGTCAGCGAATTTCAATACTGGTACTAAAAGTCCTTCATCCACCGCTACAGCAACACCGATATGAACATGGTGATTGTACTTTGTCACATCATCCTTCCATGTTGTATTTACTTGTGGATGCTTTTTAAGTGCCATTGCACAAGCCTTCACGACCATATCATTGAATGAAACCTTAATATCAGGTAGTGCATTAATCTGAGACCTAGAAGCCATTGCAGTACTCATATCTACCTCTATAGTTAGGTAATAATGAGGCGCTGAATATTTAGACTCCGCTAAACGTTTAGCAATAGTCTTACGCATTTGCGAATTTTTCTTTTCTTCAACGTGCTCTTCCCCTGCAGGAACAAATGGTGCGGCTGCAGAAGCTATATCACTAGCCTGATCAGTTTTTACTTCAGGATCTTTAGCCGAAGGTGTATAATTCTCTACATCTTTCTTAACGATCCTTCCGTTTTCACCGCTTCCTTTTAATTGACTTAGGTCAATTCCTTTTTCTTCAGCAATTTTCTTAGCAAGTGGTGAAGCAAAAATTCTTCCACCAGCACTATTGCTGTCAGTTGATTCTTTTGGCTTTTCTTCTTTTTCTTGTTCTTGTGATTTATCAGCAACTTTCTCAGCCTTAGGAGATGAAGCTGCTGCGCTACCTCCTCCTTTAACTGAAGCGAGAACAGCCTCTACATCGGTCCCATCAGGGCCAATAATAGCCAATACATCATCTACTGGCGCAGATTGTCCTTCTTCTATTCCAACATACAATAAGGTACCATTATAGAAAGATTCAAATTCCATGGTCGCCTTATCGGTTTCGATTTCGGCTAGGATATCACCTTCTTCAACTTCATCTCCAACCTTTTTAAGCCATGAGGCTACGGTTCCTTCCTCCATGGTATCACTTAAGCGTGGCATGGTTACAACCTCAACACCTTCTGGCACTTCACCACCAGCAGCCTCTTGAGACTCCTGAGCCGATTCTTCTTCTTTTGGAGCCTCAGACTTGGCCTGGTCTTTAGTATCTTCTTTGGCACCACCACCAGAGATCAGTCCTGAAATATCTTCTCCTTCTTCACCAATGATGGCTAAGAGAGAATCTACTGGAGCACCATCTCCTTCTTGGATTCCAATATGTAATAAGGTACCCTCATAAAAAGATTCAAACTCCATGGTAGCCTTATCGGTTTCTATCTCGGCGAGGATATCCCCCTCTTCAACTTTGTCTCCTACGTTTTTCAACCACTTAGCAACAACACCTTCCTCCATGGTATCGCTGAGTCGTGGCATATTAATAATTTCTGCCATTGTTCTTAAAGTTTATGTGGTAAAAATGGATAATCTTCTTGTTCGTACACAGCGTCGTACATAATGTTCTTTTCTGGGAACGGTGACTCTTCAGCGAATTTTTCACATTCACTAACTCTGGCCTTCACACTTTTATCAATCTCTTTTAATTCAGATTCTTTGGCGTATTTCTTTTTAAGAATAATATCCTTTACTTGTGTAATTGGGTCAATTTTTTTGTATTCTTCAACCTCTTCTTTGGTACGATAGTGTTGTGCATCACTCATAGAGTGTCCACGATATCTATAGGTTTTCATTTCTAAGAATGTAGGCCCTCCCCCTTTACGAGCTCTTTCAACAGCTTCGTGTACAGCTTCTGCTACTTTAACAGGATCCATACCATCCACTGGACCACAAGGCATATCAAATCCTAGTCCAAGTTTCCAGATTTCTTGTTCTTTGGAAGTTCTTGCCACAGATGTTCCCATGGCATATCCGTTATTTTCACAAATGAAAACAACAGGTAAATTCCACAACATAGCAAGATTAAAAGTTTCGTGTAAGGAACCTTGTCGTACTGCTCCATCACCCATATAACAAAGGGTCACTCCTTCTCTTTTGAAGTATTTATCAGCAAATGCAAGTCCAGCTCCTAATGGAATTTGTCCACCGACAATTCCATGTCCTCCATAAAAGTTATGTTCTTTCGAAAAGATATGCATCGAACCTCCAAGACCTTGGGAAGTTCCAGTCGCCTTTCCATATAATTCAGCCATCACCCTCTTAGGATCAACTCCCATTCCAATGGGCTGAACGTGATTCCTATAGGCGGTGATCAATTTGTCGGTTTTGGGATTAATGGCATGCAGCGTTCCAGCTAAAATAGCCTCTTGTCCATTATACAGATGAAGAAATCCTCGAACTTTTTGCTGAATGTATACTGCAGCTAATTTATCCTCAAACTTTCTCCAAAACAGCATGTCCTCATACCATTTCAAGTAAACTTCTTTTGTAACTTTTTTCATTTATATTTTTCTTTTTGCAAAAACATGAATACCCCATCAAAGGAGACGAATCACTTTTAAAAATAACAAAGCTTTTTCAAAAGCACTACAAAAGTAGCGTTTTAAGTACAAAGAGTAAAAATGAATTAAACCTTTTATCTAAGATTTTTGTTAAATAAGATTTAAAGTAGCTTTCCCAAAGGTCAACGGAAGTAAATCTTTTACAGAATCTGCCTTAACTACCTTGCCGGTCTCGCCCATAAAATAAATCGCAATTGGTTGATTTTGATTCTCTTCGTATTCAAAAATGGATTGACGACAACCACCACATGGCGGTGTGGGAGTTAATACTGCAAAATTATCGGAAGCCGCAGAAACGAACAAGCTTAAAATTTTAACCCCAGGATATAAGGTGCCAGCTTGATTTATAGCCACACGCTCAGCGCACATCCCAGATGGAAATACGGCATTCTCTTGATTAGTACCAAGGACAACCTCTCCGTTTTCGAGTTCTAAAGCCACACCAACTTTAAATTTAGAATATGGCGCATAGGCTTTACTTCTTATATTCACCGCTTTTATCATAAACTCTTTCTGTTGCTCGGAAAGTTCGCTTACAGAATCATATACCGTTAGGGTTGTATTAATCTCAAGTTTTTTCATATTTTGATCTTATAAGTAAAGCAAATTACGAAATATTTCCCTTAACTTTTAATTGTAATACGGATCACCGAAATTAAAACTCACAGAAAACCGCAATGTGTTTTCTAACGGGTTGCGAAGATCAGAGGTAGAAAACAAATACGAAAAATCTATTACAGCGGTCCTAAAATTAAAACCCGCTCCAAGAGTAAAAAACTGCCTAAACCCCTTTAAATCACTCTCATGAAAGTAACCAGTACGAAGTGCAAGTGCATCGTTGTAACGGTATTCTAACCCAAGGGCCCAGGTGATTTCTTTTAACTCTTCACTAAAACCATCTTGTGCATCTCCAAAGGAAGAAAACATTCCGTTAAGAAAACTCTTAGTATAAAAATCATCATTGATATCAATGTCTCCATCCTGATCAGAATCACTAGGAGACGGTACCAACAACTTATTGAATTCAACATGCACACCCAATTCACTCACGGGGCTGAAAATAAAATCAAAACCACCACCAAGTTTTAAATTGGTTGGTAAATAACTTTCTCTCCCTTCTTCATCGTATTTAAGCTTTGGCCCTACATTAGATAAATTAAATCCTGCTAACCACCGACCATTAAAACTATTATAAGCAATGTCTCTGGATCTAAAATACCCAGCTACATCCACCGCACCAGAACTCGCTGCAGAAGCATCAATGTTTTCAGTTTGTATTTTAAGGTCAGAGCGCAAATATCGTGCTGCCACTGCCATAGAGAAAGTTTCACTTAATTTAAGAGCATAGGATACATCAAAGGCCAATTCATTAGGACGTTCAATAATAGGTGCCATCCCACTGTGGTATCCTGCTTCTGTGATTTTCTCAATATCCCCTAGACTAAAATATCTTAAACTCGCAGCCCACGAACTACGGTCGTCAATTTTATTATAGAAAGTCAGATTTAAAAGCGCAATATCATTGACTAGTTTACTCAGATAAGGCGTATAGCTCATACCCACTCCCATGGCCTGTGTAGCAAAGGCGTATTTCGCTGGATTCCACTGCTGGGAAAACACATCAGTTGGGGTGGCAATACCAACTTCCCCCATTCCACCAGCACGAGCATCTGATGCAATGGCTAAAAATGGAACTGCAGTACTGATGACACGATATTCGGTATTATCTTGAGCTATCACAGGGAATGAATAAAGTAACAGACTGATTAGTAGGAGGGTATATTTCATTAGGTCATTTGGTTTCTTAAAACAAATATAATTTTAAATTGACGTTTTACAAATCATAATTTAAAGTGACTAACATTTAGATAACGTAAAATCCATAATTTTCTTATGATTCATTAAAATTACTCTTAGGGTGTTCTGAGGCCAAAAAATTCCGATGATCACCCATAATTAGATGTTGAGTTCAACATATTATCTGCCCAGTTATGTTTACTACCTAAGCACCACCATATACTAAAATCTCATTTTATTCGTTTTGACAACAGACACACCAACTTTGACAACATTATACTTACAAATTCGATGAAAAAAATTGGAATAATTTACTTAATTGCTATATTGCACACATATTTAAGACAACTCAAATCTTAATCATGAAGAAGTATCTATTTAACCCATACGTATTATGTTTGGTTGCGTTAGCAGGGTTTACTAGCTGTAGTAACTCCTCTAAAAACACTTCCAGAGCTACTGGTTGGCAGATTAACTCCAACGAAGGTGGCTTTCAATACAACACAAACTTCAAGGAACAGGAAACCGCACCAGGGCTCGTATTTATAGAAGGAGGAACTTTTGTAAGAGGTCAGGTACAGGACGATGTCATGCACGACTGGAATAATACTCCCACCAGGCAACACGTCCAATCATTTTATATGGATGAAACAGAGGTCACCAACAAAATGTACATGGAATACCTCGATTATTTAAAAAGTGTTTATCCTCCAGATGACCCAGCGTATGCGAACATATACAAAGGAGCTCTTCCCGATACATTAGTTTGGAGAAACCGATTGGGTTACAACGAGGTAATGACCAATAATTACCTACGTCACCCAGCCTATGCGGAGTACCCTGTAGTTGGTGTTAATTGGGTTCAGGCCGTGCAATTCTCCGAATGGAGAACAGATCGTGTAAACGAATTGATGTTAGAGCGTGAAGGATATCTTGCTAAAAACAGTAAGTATGCCGCTGTAAGCGGTGAAACTCAAGGAACCTTCAGCACTGAAACATACCTAAATAGCCCTGAAAATGTATATGGCGGTCAAATCGACTCATTACAAGGTAGAGCAAAAAGGGACTCCACCAATGTCTTTGCTAAACGTTCAAGTGGAGTGATCATGCCATCCTATAGGCTCCCTACTGAAACAGAATGGGAATATGCTGCGGCGGCTTTAATTAGCTCTAGAGAATACAACAATTATAGAGGGCGAAAAAAATATCCATGGGAAGGTGAATACACCAGAAGTGGGAAAAGAAGAAACCGAGGTGATCAATTAGCGAACTTCAAACAAGGGAAAGGTGATTATGGTGGAATTGCAGGTTGGTCAGACGATGGAGCTGATATTACTGCACAGGTAAAATCATACCCACCAAATGATTGGGGGCTTTACGATATGGCAGGTAACGTTGCTGAATGGGTAGCAGATGTATACAGACCTATTGTCGATGATGAGGCTAATGACTTTAATTACTACCGAGGTAATGTATATATGAAAACGGCTATCGGAGAAGATGGCAAAGTACAAATTGTAGGAAGAGATGAAATCGTCTATGATACTTTGAGCAACGGAAGAATTGTAGCTCGAGATCTACCTGGAGAAATCGCCATGATTCCAGTGGATGGTGAAGACACCTTCTTAAGAACAAATTTCGATACAAGTGACAACAGAAATTATCGTGACGGAGATAAAGGCTCCTCAAGATATTACGATATGTTCTCAGATGATCAGTTGGATGACTCCCAAAGAATGTACAACGCTCCAGAAAACGTAATTAGAAGAGATTCTTTAGGAAATATCATCAAACAGTTTGACGATTCCAACACACGAACCACTATGATTAGTGATGAAGTTCGCGTATACAAAGGAGGATCCTGGAGAGATAGAGCGTATTGGCTTGATCCAGCACAGCGAAGATACCTTCCTCAGTATATGGCTACGGATTATATAGGATTTAGATGTGCCATGTCAAGAGTAGGGTCTAAAGCCAAAAAGGAGAAGACTCCAAGACATTAAAAAAAATAATAGTTGTTATTTATATAGAGTCCCGATTTATTCGGGGCTTTTTTTTTACTTTTACCCCTATGGAAATAGCATCACTTCACGAGATTTTTCTCCGCTCCAAAGGCGTTGTAACAGACACTAGAAAAATAGAAGAAAACAATTTATTTTTCGCACTTGTTGGAGATCATTTTAACGGAAATGAATTCGCCGTTCAGGCTATAGAAAAAGGAGCTTGTTTCGCTGTTATTGACAATGCTAATTACCATATCGGAGATCGTACTATTTTAGTTCAGGACAGCTTAAAAACCCTACAGGAGCTAGCTAAATATCATAGACAACACCTAGGTCTTCCAATACTAGCCCTTACAGGAAGTAATGGAAAAACCACCACCAAAGAACTCCTTAATGCAGTTTTGTCAAAGAAGTTCAAAACCGTAGCGACTACTGGAAATTTAAACAATCATATCGGAGTACCACTTACGCTTCTCTCTATGGATCAAAGCACAGAGTTTGGAGTGGTTGAAATGGGAGCAAATCACGCGAAAGAAATAGAATTCTTATGCGATATCGCCCTACCCGACTATGGTTATATCACCAATTTTGGAAAAGCTCACCTAGAAGGCTTCGGAAGTCTTGAAGGAGTTATACACGCTAAAAGCGAATTGTACCAACACCTTATCGAGCACGAAAAAACGATCTTTTACAATCTAGAAGATCCAATTCAGAAGAAGAAATTAATGACCCATACTAAGGTGTACGGATTTGCCTTAACAAAACACAACCCTGCATCAGATATTAAAATCGAACTCACCCAAAACCATCCATTTGTCAGCGTACATTTCAATGATACTGAAATCCGGACAAATCTCATAGGATCCTATAATTTTACCAATATTGCAGCAGCCATTTGCGTAGGGTCTTATTTTAAAATAGATGAGCAGGATATCAAGGTGGCTATATCAAATTACACACCTTCAAACAATAGATCACAAATCGTTGAAAAGGGCAAGGTTAAAATCATTTTAGACGCTTATAACGCAAACCCTTCAAGCGTACAAGCCGCTTTAAATAATTTCGCGGATCTAGAGCAGAAAAACAAGGCTGTCATCCTAGGCGATATGCTAGAACTTGGCGCTGAAGCAGCAACAGAACACCAGAATATTGTAGACCAACTTTCTGAGCACGGCATTGAAAATGCTTATTTAATAGGTGAAAATTTCTATAAAACTAAAGGCTCACAATTAAAGTTCAAAAACTTTGAAGAGTTCAAGGAGGCTTTCCCAAGAACATTGAAGAAAAATAAGGACGATTTATTTTTAATAAAAGGTTCAAGAGCAATGGCTTTAGAACGCACATTGGAGTTGTTCTAACCTACCTCGAGCATCATACAACTCTGAGTTTTCAAAAGACAAACATAAAAGGAATCTCTTTACACTATGCTCTAGAGAGGATCTCATTTTTAATCATTAGCAACTTCTAATCTAGATGAATGTCCTGTTAGATTGTTATAGGTCGTATCTTATCCCAAGACCTAGTAAATATTCTTTTTACGCAATTCTTATTTTATCTTAACCATAGTGGGAATGTCACTATCAGCTACAGTAATTACTGATGTAGAATATTTTGGGATAAAATGGAATTAAGTTCGGTCTATACACCAATTACAGCGCATAAAAAAAGAGGCTTTTAGCACTTAAAAACCTCTTTTTCAATTCTTCAGAAACTTAATTTCTTGTAGCGAGATCGGGAATTGAACCCGAGACCTCCGGGTTATGAATCCGACGCTCTAACCGACTGAGCTACCTCGCCTTTTTGCTTTAGCGGGTGCAAATATATAAACAAATTTCGGTCAATCAAATCAAAGTGTAAAAATATTTTAATTAAAAAATAGGTGAAGTTGAACTTAAATAATTATATTGTCGCTTTATATAATATTATGATTTATTTATGGAAGAGAAAGTTAAATACGAGTTAGAATTCCCTATTCATTCCTCCCCGCAGTTACTGTATCAATACATATCAACACCTTCTGGCCTTTCAGAATGGTTTGCAGATAATGTAAACTCAAGAGGAGAGGTTTTCACCTTCATATGGGACGGCGCAGAAGAGGTGGCAAAATTAATTAGAAAAAAGAGTGGAGAGCTAGTAAAATTCAAATGGGATGAAAGCGGAGACGACACTTTTTTTGAAATTAAAATAGTGGTAGATGAAATAACCAAAGATGTTTCCTTAATGATTACCGATTTCACTGAAGAAGACGAACTAGAAGAAGCTAAAATGCTATGGGAAAACCAAATTTCTGACTTAAAACAAGTATTGGGTTCCGCTTAGGATTCTTAATTGTTATAAAGTATATTTGTGCCTTGAATTTTCAAGGCATTTTTTTATGGTAAATTTTAACGGAAGACTATTAGAAAAAGGAACTGCATTTCTCGATGAATCCAATCGTGGTTTGCGATATGGCGACGCATTATTCGAAACTATCCGAGTGGTAAATTCAAAGATATTCTTCTGGGAGCCTCATTACCTAAGACTCATGGCCTCGATGCGTATAATGAGACTTCCTATTCCTATGCATTTTACCATGGAGCAGCTCGGAGAAGAAATCTTACAAACCTTAAAAGCAAATTCTTTAGAATCGAAAGCGGCTCGAGTTCGACTAACTGTCTTTAGAGACCAAGGAGGATACTACACTCCTACTAGTACCGATGTATCTTATATTATAGAAGCATCCGCTTTAGAAACGCCTTTTTACACTAGCTCCCAACAACCCTATGAAGTAGAACTTTTCAAAGATCACTACCTTGACGCAGGTCTGTTGTCCACTATTAAATCAAGTAATAAATTAGTTAATATCCTAGCTGGAGTCTTTGCAAGTGAAAACGGGTATCAAAACTGTCTTCTTCTAAATCAGCATAAAAACGTCATTGAGGCCTCTAATGGAAACTTATTTCTAATTAAAAATAACACCATTAAAACCCCGCCTATCACCCAAGGTTGCCTCAACGGAGTCCTCAGAAAGCAACTCATTGAAATTATCAAAAAGACACCAGAGTTCGAACTAGAAGAAGAACCTATCTCTCCTTTTGAACTACAAAAGGCTGATGAGATGTTCATAACCAATGTGATATCAGGAATTACTTCGGTAACCAAGTACCGTAAAAAACAGTACAATAACGAGGTTGCCAAAACGCTACTTGGACGATTAAATGCCCACGTGCGACTGCTTTAATTAAGTAGTGGATTTTCTGGGGTATTGGACCAAAGCAAATAGTCGCCACCGAGTTCAAGCATTTTTTCCCTCCAAAAAGACAGGGAGGATTTCTTGATAACATTACTCTTATACCTATTTTCTGATACCACCCAAGAACTACTTGATAGCTCTTTATCGAGTTGCATTGTATCCCAACCAGAATAACCTAAAAAGAATTTTATATCTGAATCCTTTATTCGCTTGTTATTTATCAGTTCAACGATTGTTTCAAAATCGCCTCCCCAATATATTCCGTTGGAAATTTCAATACTATTGCTAATAAGCTCGGGAACTTTATGAATAAAGTACAAATTATCCTGCTCAACAGGACCACCATTATACACTCTAAGAGAAGTGTTCACCTCTGGAATAAGCTCACTGAGATCAAATTCCAAGGGCTTATTTAGAATAAAACCAATAGATCCTTCATTGTTATGCTCAGCGAGCAAGACTACAGAACGATTAAAAGCTACATCACCTATAATGGAGGGTTCGGCAATTAGCAAATGGCCTTTCTTCGGAGTTAAAGCAACCATAAGCGCTATATTTTTTCTTTTAAATCTAAGAAAAAATCACAAACCGTCAAATAATTGTAAGATTTTTTTAACCCTATAAAGCAAAAAAGGCACCCATAATGAGCGCCTTTAAATAATATGAAATGATAAGTTAGATTAGTTTACAGCGTCAGCTAACTCAGAACCAGCTTTAAACTTAACTACATTTTTTGCAGCAATCTTAATTGTTTTACCAGTTTGAGGGTTTCTACCTTCTCTAGCTGATCTTTTAGAAACTGACCAAGATCCAAATCCTACTAGAGAAACACGTCCTCCTTTTTTCAATGTACCTTCTACACTACCTAAAAAAGATTCTAGTGCTTTCTTTGCTGCAGCTTTGGTTATTCCTGCGTCAGCAGCCATCGCATCGATTAATTCTGTTTTGTTCATAATTTAAAGATTTAAAAATGAATATACGGTTAAACATTTATTTAATTCGCTACACAAAATTATACGGATTTCATTCTCACGCAAGTAATATCAAGGGAAATCCACGCATTTGTTAATAACTTCGCTTGATTGTTAATAAAGTGGCTTGCTTTTTATAGAATCCTACTACCCTAACGATGACGCGGCCTTAGCGCATTTTAGCTTCAGAATTAAATGAAAAACCATTCAGAACATCTTTAATGGGCATTCTTCGTTTGCCAGCAAGTTGAATTTCATTTAAGATAACAAAGCCATTGGAACAAGCTATTTTAAGCTTCTTATCCTCCACCAAAACAGTGCCAGGTTCTAGATTATGATCTGTTACAATTACAGCACTATCATATACCTTTAAATTTACCTTCTCTTTATTGCCGTTATCCAAAACTGTCCAAGCCGAAGGGTAAGGACTCAGGCCTCTTATTAAATTATGAATAACATCAGCACTTGTATTCCAATTGATTCTTGTATTATCCTTATTTAACTTATAGGCTGTTTTTTCAGCTCCTAGCTGTGGTTGTTTAGTAGTCGTAACTTTATTAGATGCTATTTGCCGAAGTGTTTCCACCACAAGCACTGCTCCCTGATTCATTAATCGATCATGTAAATGCCCTGCGTTCTCATCCTCTTCAATATCCGTAGTACGCTGGGCGATAATCTCTCCAGTATCAATTTTATCGTCTATAAAAAAAGTAGTCACTCCAGTTTGATTTTCTCCATTAATTAATGCCCAATTAATTGGAGCGGCTCCTCTATACTGGGGAAGTAAAGAAGCGTGAAGGTTAAAGGTCCCAAATTCAGGCATATCCCAAACCACCTTCGGCAACATTCTAAAAGCAACTACAACCTGCAAATTTGCCTGTAGAGTCTGTAAAGAAGTTATGAAATCTTCATCCTTTAAGTTGGTTGGCTGAAGGACTTTCAATCCCTTTTCTTGGGCAAATTTTTTAACAGCTGATTGTTGAACTCTGCGACCCCGTCCAGCTGGGCGGTCAGGTGCGGTAATTACACCAACGACCGTGTAATCATTATCTAAAATATGCTTTAAGGTAGCGACGGCAAAATCTGGTGTACCCATAAAAACTATGCGCAAATCTCTAATCATGAATGTTTAAATTTAATTTTCAAAATTACACAAATATAAAGAACTAAAGTGATCATCTAAGACCTTAAAAACAGTCAAACTACCTCTATAAAAAACTCACAAAAAACTCCTACACGACAGGTAGAAGAGCTTCACAGCACTGAACTCTTTCCGATACAATAACCACTTTAAAGTGATATCCTATTTAGATAGTTTAGTATTTTGGCTGTGGAAATTTCGACTTTCTTATATATTTGTAAAACTTTATCAGTATGTTTATGAAACAACTACTCAAACAATACGAGGAGAAACCTCCAGAAATAGTATTTAATTGGAAAGACCCAGAAACTGAAGCCGAAGGCTGGACAGTAATCAATTCATTAAGAGGTGGTGCTGCAGGTGGCGGCACGCGCATGCGTGTTGGCTTAGATGCAAATGAGGTCCTTTCTCTAGCCAAAACCATGGAAGTCAAATTTACCGTTTCAGGACCCGCCATTGGTGGGGCTAAATCAGGTATAAATTTCGACCCCAATGACCCGAGAAAAAAAGGAGTCCTAGAACGCTGGTATAAAGCCGTATCTCCCTTACTTAAGAGTTACTACGGCACTGGAGGGGATTTAAACGTCGATGAGATCCATGAGGTGATTCCCATGACAGAAGACTGTGGTGTATGGCACCCACAGGAAGGAGTATTTAATGGACACTTCAAACCTACTGAGGCTGATAAAATTAACCGGATTGGGCAATTACGTCAAGGGGTCATAAAGGTAATTGAAAATAAAAACTTCTCTCCTGACATTCAAAAGAAATACACCGTTGCGGATATGATCACAGGATATGGAGTGGCAGAATCTGTCAAGCACTACTATCAGATATACGGGGGAGAAATTAAAGGCAAGAAGGCTATTGTTCAAGGATTTGGAAATGTCGGCGCTGCTGCGGCCTATTATCTCTCTCAACTCGGAGTGAAAATCGTAGGTATTGTGGATATTAATGGAGGCCTTATAAATGAAGAAGGGTTTAGTTTTAAGGAAATCAAAACCTTGTTTTTATCCAAGAAAGGAAATACACTATCAAGCTCTAAGCTCATTCCAGCTAAAGAGATCAACGAAATAATTTGGAAACTCCCAGCTGATATATTTTTACCCTGTGCAGCTTCACGTTTAATTACTAAAGAACAAGTCGATCAGTTGATAGATTCTGGACTCGAAGTAGTCTCTTGTGGCGCAAATGTACCTTTTGCAGATAAAGAAATATTCTTCGGGCCCATTATGGAACATACCGACCAGCGAATCAGCCTTATTCCAGATTTTATATCCAATTGTGGGATGGCTCGGGTGTTCGCCTATTTTATGGAACGCAGAACGCAAATGACAGATGAAGCCATATTTCTAGACACTTCTAACACCATAAAAAATGCTTTAACAAACACTTATAAAACAAGCGCAGACAAAAAGAACATTAGTAATACCGCATTTGAACTTGCATTGAATCAACTCATTTAACCATTCCCTATATCCTATTAAATTACTTCATGGAAACTATTATCATTCTAATTTTTGTACTTGGCTATTTAGCCATTGCAATAGAGCATAGTTTGAAAATTGACAAACTAATTCCTGCCTTATTGATGATGGCCACAATATGGGCTATTGTTTCTACCACACATATGGATGTTTTTGAGGTTAATGCGTCACTTAAAGAATTAGTTCCAACGGACTTTCAAAACATCTTATTACACCATTTAGGAAAAACAGCAGAAATATTAATCTTTTTAATGGGTGCGATGGCCATTGTTGAAATTATTGATTTTTTCGGCGGATTTGGCACCATAAAAAAGTACATCAAAACTAAAAACAAAAGAAAATTAATATGGTTTTTTAGCCTGTTAGCATTTTCACTCTCTGCTATTATAGATAACCTTACAACAACAATAGTACTCATCACTATCGTTCAAAAAATCATAAAGGACAGACAATTGCGTCTTTGGTTCGCAGGCATAGTAGTAATAGCAGCAAATGCAGGAGGAGCCTGGTCTCCAATTGGCGATGTTACCACCACTATGCTATGGATTGGAAATAAAGTCACAGCAGCAGCATTGGTTCAACAAGTTTTACTCCCTTCAATTACCTGTGTCGCTATCCCAACATTCTTCGCATCTAGATTATCAGCATTTAATGGAGAAATTGAACAGGAACAGGAACAAGAATCAAAGGAAGTAGGTAATAATACCTCTAAATACGGCCCAATTATGTTATACTTAGGGTTAGGTTTTATCATATTTGTGCCTATTTTTAAAACACTCACACACTTACCTCCTTATGTTGGGATGATGCTATCTTTGTCTATAGTAGCAATTTTAGCCGAAATTTTTAGCCGAAGAAAATTCACACTTACCACCCTTGGTGAAGACGGAAACGATCAACTAACTTATCACAGTCCTTTACATCACTCATTGGGAAGAATTGAAATGCCTAGTATATTATTCTTCTTAGGAATTTTGATGGCAGTTGCCGCTCTAGAATCTATTGGAATGTTATTCCATTTTGCGGAGACCTTAAGTAATTCTATTCCACTATTGGGTACAGAATCTGCAGGAGAAAAAGTATCCGATTTAGTTATTATAGTTCTAGGATTCGCATCTGCAGTTATTGATAACGTACCGCTGGTTGCAGCGAGTATGGGAATGTTTTCCGCTGGTTTAGATGATCCAATTTGGCATTTTATTGCTTTTTCAGCTGGTACAGGAGGAAGCATGCTTATCATAGGTTCTGCTGCTGGGGTTGTTGCCATGGGTATGGAAAAAATTGATTTCATCTGGTATTTGAAAAAAATCACATGGTTAGCTATGCTAGGATTCTTTTCTGGAAGTATTGTGTTTATTTTAATGCGTAATTTAGTTTTAAATTCATAATTTCGAACAAATTTTATCGTTATACATTAAACTTAAAAGATCATAGGTTATATGAATTTATTTCAAGAAGCGACCCCAGAGGTCGCTGAAGAGGTGCTTTCTGAGGAGAAGACCATTTCAGTAATAGACTTAATTGTAAATGGCGGAACGGCAAGTATTATCATTATTGCCATCCTATTTGTTATGCTATCTATCGCCCTCTACATCTACTTCGAGCGCAATTTTGCAATAAAGGCCGCCTCAAAGATTGATAAAAACTTTATGAATCAGATTAAAGACCATATTTCTAATGGTAAGATAGAGGCTGCAAAAATCCTTTGTGCGCAAACAGATTCTCCTGTGGCACGATTGACCGAAAAAGGAATTTCTAGAATTGGGAAACCATTGGAGGACATTAATAAAGCCATAGAAAATGCGGGAACACTCGAGGTCTACAAACTAGAAAAAAATGTAAGTATATTGGCTACCATTGCTGGAGCGGGCCCCATGATCGGGTTCCTAGGAACAGTTATTGGTATGATCATTGCGTTTCACCAGATGGCAACCAGTGGTGGTCAAGCTGAGATGGGACTACTAGCAGGTGGTATATATACAGCCATGACAACTACAGTTGCAGGATTAATTGTGGGTATTATAGCCTATATTGGATATAACCACCTAGTTGTCAGAACAGACAAGGTTGTTCATCAAATGGAAGCCAATGCAGTTGAGTTTTTAGATTTATTAGACGAACCAGCCTAAGGTTGATAATTGATAACATATCACATATGATATGAGCAGATAATTGGCCGCTGTCTAATTATCTGTTCTTTTTAACATCAAATTCTAAACAAATGAAACTCAGAGGACGAAATAAAGTATCAGCAGAATTCAGCATGAGTTCCATGACAGATATCGTATTTTTGTTATTGGTTTTCTTTATGCTTACCTCAAATTCACCCAATGCTCTAGATCTTCTATTGCCAAAAGCTAAAGGGAAGTCAACCAATACTCAAAATGTATCGGTAAGCATCAATAAAGATCTTGAAATCTATATCGACAAGGTTAAGGTAAATCCCGAATTCGTGGAAACAGAGCTCAGACGTAGGTTAAAAGAAGTCGAAAAACCCACTATTATTCTTAGAGCAGAACAAAGTGTCCCAATTGATAATGCAGTACACATTATGGATATTGCAAACCAAAATGATTATAAAGTAATACTCGCAGTAAGGCCAAAATAAAATGTCACTACTTGATACCACACATAAAAGAAAATCATTCACATTGACCACAGCATTGCTCACAGTTTTGTTGGTGCTTTTCTTTTATATTGGATTATCCTACTTAGATCCACCAATTGAAAGTGGTATTTCAGTAAATTTTGGAACCACAGACTTGGGAAGTGGCAATGTACAACCTAATGAACCCATTAGAAGTCAACCACAGAATCAACCCGAGCCAGTTAAAGAAGTAATTCCGGTTGTTGAAGAATCACAACCAGAAGAAGCCACTCCGAGCACTCCTGAGGAAGTAAAAACTGAGAATGTCGTTACTCAAGACAACGAAGAGTCTTTAGTGATCAAACAACAGAAAGAAGCTGAAGCCAAAAGACAAGCTGAAGCCGAAGCTGAAGCTAAACGCCAGGCAGAGGAAGAGGCCAAAAGAAAGGCAGAAGCCGAAGCTGAAGCAAAAAGACAAGCAGAGGCGGAACGTGTACGAAGAGAACAAGAAGCCAAAAGACAAAACTTAGACGAGCTAATGGGAGGCTTAAACAGTTCTCAAGGCACAGCAACTGGTGGTGAAGGCAGCGATAATCAATCTGGGGATAGAGGTCAAATTGATGGCAACCCTTATGCTAATAGCACTTATGGCAGTCCAGGGGCTGGGACAGGTGGAGCTGGATATGGGTTAAGTGGAAGAAACTTGAGATCTAGCGATAAATTTGTACAGCAATGTAACGAACAAGGAACGGTCGTTGTTGAAATTGAAGTAGATCGCTCTGGTAATGTGGTAAAAACATCTCCAGGGGTTAAAGGAACCACCAATACGGCACAGTGTCTTTTAGATGCAGCGTCCAAAACCGCTCAGTCGTACAAATGGAATGCTGACTCCGATGCACCGGTTCGCCAAATAGGTTTTGTGGTTGTTAACTTTAAACTAGGTGAGTAAACAATGACCTATCTTCAGACTTTAGACTGGATGTTTTCCAGGTTACCCATGTATCAAAAACAAGGGGCAACAGCATTAAAACCTAAATTAACAAATACGATAGCGTTTTGTGAACATCTACAAAACCCACAAACACAATTTAAATCAATACATGTAGCAGGAACCAACGGCAAAGGCTCTTCAAGTCATATGTTGGCATCTGTCTTACAAGAGGCGGGGTATAAAGTAGGGCTCTACACCTCTCCTCACCTTGTTGACTTCAGGGAACGAATCAAAATTAATGGCATACCCTTGCCAGAACAGACGGTTATATCCTTTATTAAAAAACATAAGGATTATTTAATAGAACAAGAGCTATCTTTTTTTGAAATGACCGTTGGAATGGCTTTTTGGTACTTTCAAGAACAACAAATAGATATTGCCATTATTGAGGTTGGATTAGGAGGACGATTTGATTCTACCAATATCATTAGTCCAGAGGTATCTCTAATTACAAACATTGGTCTAGATCACACTGATATATTAGGTGACTCTATTGATTTAATTGCCGCAGAAAAAGCAGGAATCATTAAACAAAATACCCCAGTTGTCATTAGCGAATATAACCAAATGAGTTTTCCAGTGTTTGAAAGTGTGGCAAAGCAAAAAAACGCGCCACTTACTTTGGCTGAAAACCTAGAGGTCAATTACACAAGCGATTTACTGGGATTCTATCAATTAAAAAATATTAAAGGGGTTGTTGCTACCTTATCCCAGCTAAAAGGGTTCGATATTAAAGAATCCCATTTAATTCAAGGGCTACAAAACACTATTAAAAACACTCAATTATTGGGACGATGGCAAAAAATAGATACCAAACCGACAGTATTGTGTGACACAGCGCATAATAAAGAAGGATTATCCATAGTACTTTCCCAACTACTGCAAGAGAATTATGATCAGCTTCATATAGTTTTAGGTTTTGTTAAAGACAAAAACCTAGAAAGTATCTTGCCGTTATTCCCAAAAAATGCCGCTTATTATTTTTGCTCACCAAATATTTCAAGAGGATTAGATGCCAAAACGCTAAAAGATAAAGCAGTCGAATTTGAACTAAAAGGATCGGTATATGATTCAGTTTCAGAAGCCTTGAAAGCTGCACGGGAGAATGCGAGCATAAAAGATTTTATATACCTTGGCGGGAGCACATTTGTAGTAGCGGAAGTCCTCTAATTTTTTAAAACTTTTTCTTTGCTCATATAAAAAACTGTTCTATATTTGCAACCGCAATCGAGTAAATGAAAGGGCGATTAGCTCAGTTGGTTCAGAGCACCTGCCTTACAAGCAGGGGGTCACTGGTTCGAATCCAGTATCGCCCACAACCTTTCAGACTTCCAAGCGGGAGTCTTTTTTTATAAAAATATTGATCGGGCGATTAGCTCAGTTGGTTCAGAGCACCTGCCTTACAAGCAGGGGGTCACTGGTTCGAATCCAGTATCGCCCACCAAAGCAAAATAAGCTTTTCAATTTCTTGAAAAGCTTATTTGTTTTTAGGCCATAAAAAAACCATTACCGAAGTAATGGTCATTAAAATATCAATCTAATTTTCCTTTTCACCTTTGACCTTATCATTTTTTGATCGCTCCAAGCGCTCATGCACAAACTCAATTTGTTTTTTACCATGCGCAGCAGGTTTACCATCTTTATCCAAATTAACCATAATAATTTTATCAATAGTAATGATCGTTTGACGAGTCATCTTATTTCGAACCTCGCAGCATAAGGTAATAGAGGAATTTCCAAATTTCACTACACCAATACCTATCTCAATAACATCTCCTTGCTTAGCAGATGAAACAAAGTTTATCTCTGAAATATATTTAGTCACCACAAAATTATTCTCTAATTGAATAATACTGTACAAGGCTGCCTCTTCATCAATCCAAGCCAACAATTTCCCACCAAACAGTGTCCCATTAGCATTTAAATCCTCAGGTTTTACCCATTTTCTTGTATGGAATCTCATATACTCTATTTTTTGTTCATATCAATAAAAAAGCTACCTTTATAAGGCAGTGATTATTATAGGGAAGCCGAGAACATCCAAACTAATTTCTCTTGCTCAGTGATATAGTCACTCATCAGAGAAACTGTCCCTTCATCTCCAATGGAAGAAGACAACTTTAAAATTTTACGTTCTATAATTAAAAGTTGCTGAAGCCCCTCTAAAATCTCCTTGACCGCATCTTTACTTTTAATGACGCCTTCAACCTCCATAATAGTAGAGAATTGCCTATAGGAACCAAAAGAATGGTATGGCATCTGTCCAAGAGCTAGAATACGTTCTGCAATCTCATCAATATTATGAAGAGATTCATTGTATAATTCTTCAAATTTCTCATGATAAACAAAGAAATCACTTCCTTCAATATTCCAGTGAAATCCCCTGACGTTCATATAGAAGATTTGATAATTAGAAAGTAGCTCATTAAGCTTCTTTGCTACTTTTTCTGAATCTGCTATTTTAAGTCCTATTTTATTAATTTTAGATAATTTCATATTTGTTTTATTTTAGTTATTTAATTCACTGCTAAAGTAACACGGTAGGCGTCTATAAGCAATTTTTATCGATATTTGTATCTTATATAAAGATAAGCTATAACTATTCAAATACCCTATTTAATAAAAGATCAAGTAAATTGGCTAAAAACAGTGTTAAACTTTAAACTTTAACATACTTTAACTTGCAATCTTACTAAATTTCACGTCTTTTTGAGTTTTAAAATACCCGATACTAAACGAATCTAAAATTAAGAAGTCAATTCCTATTAACTACTATGAAAATGAAATACATTATATACCTGTTACTTATTATAGGTATAGGTGGACTGGTCGCATATCGAATTATTGATAATCAGCAATCAAAACAAGTAAGCAAGAGCAGTGCTCAAAATCAAAATATTCCAACAATAGATGGTATGGTTTTACTACCATCTGGATTCGAAGAAGATATTTCACTATCAGGAACCTTAGAGGCTAATGAACAAATTGCTATTCGCAGCGAGGTTTCTGGCTTGGTTGAACGCATAAACTTTACTGAAGGTAGTAAAGTAAATAAAGGCCAACTTTTAGTGAAAATCAATGACGTTGAGCTTAGAGCAAGACTGTCAAAGGCGACTACAGCACAAAATTTAGCTCAAGAAAACGAACGAAGAGCAGCTCTGCTACTAGAAAAGCAAGCGATCAGTCAGGAGGAATACGATATGGCCAGCGCAGAATATTTTTCCGCCAAAGCAGAAATCCAGCTCATCCAAGCACAATTACAAAAAACAAGCATATATGCACCATTTCAAGGCACCATAGGACTTAGAAACATCTCTGTTGGTGAATACCTCACCTCAAATGATATTATTGCTAATTTAGTGAACACAGATCGGTTAAAACTCACCTTTTCAATTCCAGAAAAATACGCCTCTAGGGTTAAGATTGATGATGTTTTTAATTTCACATCCTCAAACACCCAAAAGACACATCAAGCTAAAATATATGCTATAGAACCTACACTTGATCTGCAAACGCGAACCCTTAAGATGAGAGGTTATACTAATAATGAAAACCAAACCCTTTACCCTGGAATGTTTGTCAGCATCGCTCTTCCTTTAGAAACCATAACAGATGCACTTATGGTACCATCTGAATCCTTAATACCAATTCAAAACGGTAAGAAAATATTTGTTTTCAGCGATGGAAAGGCCGTAGAACGAGAAGTTCAAACTGGGGCCAGAACAAGTAGCATGGTCCGCGTTTTATCAGGTTTAAAACCTGGTGACACTATTTTGACCTACGGTGTAATGGCGTTAGAAAATGGAACACCTGTGAAGTTACGTTTAAAAAACCCTTCTTAAACCGCTTTAAAGATGAACCTATCCACTATTAGTATAAAGCGCCCTGTGCTTACCATTGTAATGAATATATTTATTATCCTTTTTGGGATAATAGGATACCTTTTTCTAGGCGTAAGAGAATTTCCATCCATTGATCCTGCTCAAGTATCGGTACGAACCAACTACACTGGTGCAAATGCCGATATCATAGAATCTCAGATCACAGAACCTTTAGAGAAATCCATTAACTCCATTGATGGAATTAGAAATATAAGCTCTTCAAGTATACAAGGTGCAAGTAGGATTAATATCGAGTTTGAACTTGGTAAAGACCTCGAGGAGGCCGCAAATGATGTAAGAGATAAAGTATCCCAAGCGGTAAGAAGATTACCAGAGGATATTGATGCTCCTCCTGTGGTATCCAAAGCAGATGCCGACGCTAGGCGTATTATCGCAATGACAATTCAAAGCGACACCAAAAACATTTTAGAACTTTCTGATTATGCTGAAAATGTCATTGCTCAGCGTATAGAAACTATCTCTGGTGTTAGTAGTGTCCAAATATGGGGACAAAGACGTTATGCAATGCGCCTTTGGATAGACCCCATGAAACTAGCTTCTTATGGCGCTACGGTAGCCGATGTTAAGGCAGCCCTTATTGCACAAAATGTCGAATTACCCTCTGGAAAACTCACAGGTCAGAACACGGAGTTAACCGTCAAAACCATTGGTAATCTAGACAGTGAAGAAGAATTTAACAACATCATCATTTTGGCGAAAAACGGCACAGTGGTTCGTTTAAGTGATGTTGGAAAAGCCTCCTTAGAAGGAGAAAATATGGAGACCAAAATGAGTGACTCAGGTCAACCCATGGTAGCCATTGCAATTGTTCCTCAACCTGGAACTAATTATTTGGATATTGCCGATGAATTCTATCAAGAGTTTGAGCAATTAAAAAAGGATTTACCTCAAGGCTATACTCTAAATGTTGTTATTGATGATACTGCCTTTGTCCGTAAAGCAGTAAGTGAGGTTGTTGAAACTTTAATGATTTCCATTGTACTGGTAATCCTGGTCATTTTTATTTTCTTTAGGAACTGGTCTATGGCACTACGGCCACTTATTGATATCCCTGTTTCACTGATTGCTACTTTCTTTATCATGTGGATGTTGGGCTATTCAATCAACGTACTAACTCTATTAGCTATTGTTCTAGCTACGGGACTGGTGGTGGACGATGGAATTGTGGTTACAGAAAACATCTATAAAAAAATAGAGGAAGGACTCAAACCTATCGATGCCGCTATTCAAGGAGCAAAAGAAATCTTTTTTGCTGTAATCTCCATTTCGGTTACCTTGGCAGCAGTATTCCTTCCTGTGATTTTCCTAGAAGGATTCGTAGGACGATTATTTAGAGAATTTGGGGTGGTGATTGCATCTGCGGTCATGGTATCGGCATTTGTTTCCCTCACCCTTACCCCTATGCTCAATGCATATATGATCAAAACAGGAAAGCAAAAACATTCTAAGTTTTACTTGGTAACAGAGCGTTATTTCGTAAACATGAATAATAGTTATGCCTCATCTTTGGGGAGTTTCATGAAACGAAAATGGCTCAGTTTCCCAATTCTATTTTTATGTCTAATCATGATTGGGTTATTTTACTCCTTGCTAAAGAAAGAAACAGCACCCTACGAAGATAGAAGTTATGTCAGTTTGAACGTCACTGCTCCAGAGGGCTCCTCTTATGAGTACATGGATCAGTATATGACTGAAATCACCAACCTTATCAACGATTCGGTTCCAGAGAAAAAAGTAAGTTTGATTCTTACTTCCCCTAGCTTTGGCACCTCATCAGTAAACAGTGGAAGAGCAAATATTGCCTTAGTTGAACCTGGTCTTCGAGAACGCTCCCAAGAAGAAATCGCCACTGATTTAAGCAACTGGACTAAGAACTATCACGGAGCTAAGGTAAGTGTTTCGCAAACCCCGACAATTGCAGTAAACAGAAGAGGTGGCCCACCGATTCAATACATTATACAAGCACCAAATTTTGAAAAATTAGAAGAAAAAATACCTCTTTTTATGAAGGAGGCAGAAAATCATCCAGTCTTCTCATATGTCGATGTGAATTTAAAATTCGACAAACCTGAACTCTATGTAAGCATCAATAGAGAAAAGGCAGAAAGTGTTGGTGTGAGCGTAAAAGATGTGGCTGAAACATTACAATTATCCTTAAGCGGACAGCGCTTTGGGTACTTTATTAGAAATGGTAAACAATATCAAGTAATTGGTCAATTCGATAAAGCAGATCGACAAACTCCAACGGATCTTACCTCTATTTTTGTCAAGAACAATCAGGGGCAACTTATCCAACTGGACAACTTAGTAACTACCACAGAATTTAGTAGTCCACCTCAACTCTTTCACAACAACCGCTATATGTCTGCAACGGTTTCGGCCAACTTGGCAAGCGGACAAAGTATAGGAGATGGGATTGCAGCAATGAACGAAATTAAAGACAAGGTACTCGATGAATCCTTTACCACAGATTTAGGAGGAGAGTCCAGAGACTTTGTAGAGAGTAGTTCCAATACACTCTATGCGTTTTGTTTGGCATTACTACTGATATTTTTAATATTATCGGCACAATTTGAGAGTTTTATCGATCCATTTATAATCATACTAACAGTTCCAATGGCTGTAGCTGGAGCACTATTTTCACTTTGGCTATTTGGTCAAAGCTGGAATATATTTAGTCAAATTGGGACAATTATGTTAATTGGACTCGTGACCAAGAATGGAATTTTAATTGTTGAATTTGCTAATCAACTCAGAGAGGAAGGCATGCCTAAGGAACAAGCCATTCACAAAGCAGCTATTTCACGTTTAAGACCAATATTAATGACGAGTTTAACCATTGCTCTTGGTGCAATGCCAATCGCATTATCCCTTGGAGCAGCATCCACTAGTAGAATTGGAATGGGAGTGGTCATCATCGGAGGAACGATGTTCTCTCTGATGCTAACCTTATATATCATCCCTGCCATCTACGCAATGTGGTCTGGTAAAAAGAAAATTAGAACAGCTTATGAAGCTAGTTAAATTAACCCCTATGTCTAGTTATAAATATATCATAGTACTACTTTTTGGAACCTGTTCAATACTGGGGTATTCCCAGGAAATTCTCTCAGCAGAACAGGCTATCTCTCTTGCTCTTGAAAACAATTATGAGATCCGGATGGCTAAGAATGAACTTAGCATCGACAGTCTTAGTCATAGTGCTGGGTTCTCTGGTATGCTACCAAGAGTCAATGCCTTTTTAGATGATAACAACAGTATACAAAATTTAGAGCAGACCCGCTCAGACGGCACGGTAAACTCTCAAGACGACGCCAAAAACAATAGCTTGAATTATGGCCTAGAATTAGGCTGGACACTCTTTGATGGTTTTAAAATGTTTGCTACCCATGAGCGTTTAAAAGAACAGATAAACTTAGGGAGCAATGAGCTTAAAGAAGCCATTATCAATAATTTAAGTGAAGTACTTATAACCTATTATGATCTGGTACAACAACAGCAACAACTCGCTGCTTTAGATAGCACTGTGGTGATTTCAAAACAACGAGTGACTTTAGCTCAAAATAGATTCGACATCGGAAAAGCTTCAAAATTAGAGGTGCTCAATGCAGAAGTTGACTTAAACACCGATCAAACATTATTTTTAGAACAAAAGGAATTGTATGCCAACACAAAAGTTGTCTTAAACCGATTACTTGCTAGAGACATCAATGCCAATTATACTGTAGCCCCAGAGATCAAAATTGACAGCGGCCTGTTTTTACCAGATCTAGAAGCAATGGCATCAGAGAACAACCCACAGCTTTTAAGCTATATAATTCAAAATAAAATAGCTAAATTAAAGTTTAAAGAAATTAGAGCATCCAGATACCCGACTGTTATCGCCACAACTTCTTATAATTTTAGCGAATCAGAATCGAGCTTGGGCTTTACAACAAATTCATCATCTCATGGATTGCGATATGGGGTTGGTGTAAACCTAAATATCTTTGACGGCTTTAACCAAAATAGAAGTGAAAAGATAGCAAAACTGAGAATTGACAATAGCAAACTTCTCATCGAACAACAAGAAAAAACGTTACTTGCTCAACTGAGTGTTGCTCATAAGACCTATCTGACAAATCTCCAACTCATCGCGCTAGAACACAAGAACGAATCGATGGCTAAAGAGAATTTGGAAATAACTATGGAAAAATATCGCATCGGAATTATTCCCACAATTGAATTTAGGACAGCTCAACTTAACTACATTAATGCGCAATTAAGACATAGTAATGCTATATTTAAAGCAAAATTATCAGAGATTTCATTAAAAGCACTCTCTGGAATTTTACCCATGTAGGTTCAGCCTGTTAGTTAAATAGGGCTTTCATTGTGTTGGCCTCATTGGGTGCTTCAAGATCCTTTTGCGCCCATAAATCCATAAAACTCTGTGGGCTTCCCCATACGGTTTGTATCATACCTTGATACCTAGATTTCATAGCATCGGTGGCTGAGGATCTAAAGCTATTCAGAAGTTCCTTTTGCTTTATGGCAACCTGTGGATTACGCCACGAACAACTTGCTACATCAAAACCTTTGATTGCAAAATAAACCGCTGTCGGATCCGCACGTTCGTAATGCCAATCACAGATAAACACGTCCTTTGGAATTAAATCTATGGCTTTATGAGTAGAATTCATACTTGCCTCCCACATACCTAATCCAGTTAACTTTCCATCTATTAATCGATCACCCCAAATCCAAAGCCTTTTCCCATTAGATGCTAAATGATTCCTAATTTTAGTAACCTCTGCTGCATATAATTCGGCTTTGTCCATACCTGAGCATCTTGGGCAGTTATCCTCACCTATGTAAAACACCTCATCCATACCCGCATGAAATGCATCTGCCTTAAAGGCCTCCATGACCTCATCTACTAGGGCAAAAACAATTTTATGTAAATCTGGATGCTGTGGACAATAACTCTTACAGTACAAACCATCATCATTGGGCCACTGGTATTGCTCTGGCATTTTAACCGCGGGAGTTTCGTCAAACTGTGGGTAAACCTCCAACAACTTTCCTATCTCTTCAGCCCAAGATTGATGACCTAAAAGATTAATCTGTGGAACAATAGTAATGTTATGTTTAGCACAGATTTCTACTAATTTATCCACATGGTCCTGTGATAAAGGATGCTCATCTACAAGCTCTGGATGAGAGGTATACTGAAAATTATAATCTACTCGAAGTATAAGGGTATTAATCCCCATCGGACTTAACTCGGCATCAATAAAATCGACGAAGCGATCCACGTGCTCTGGTGAAGGTGCAGCAATTGCTAGTCCTCGAAGTGGTAACTGCTCTTGCCCATATGAAAAAGACCCTATAAAAAATAAGATGACTAGATAAAATCGCATAGTCTATAGTTTAAGTTTAATATGAATTTTTGATAATAAGGTTGCAAAACCTATCATAAGAAATGCCCACACCAGTGAGCCACCAACAGCTAGAATTGCTGATTCAGATTGCTTATAAAAAAACACCTGCAACCCCAATCCCCAAACAGTATAGTATATAAAATCTGGTGCTAAATATGTGGTCAAAGAATTTTGTCCTGCTGGTAAAAATATCTTGGCCCATCCCATTATTTTAAAAACATCCACTATCATATATAACAAGCAGAATAAAAATACACTTATACTATTGCAGTACATCACCCAACTTGGGGTTCCAAGAAGTTTAGATACAATAAAATACTGGTGTAAAACAAGGCCTAATATAAGGAAAAACAGTCCTACACAAACCAGAACACCCATGAGTTTTGTCGTAGTTGTGCTGTACTTTTTTAACAACATTCCAACAATTAGTCCACTTAATACAATGGAAGGTATACTACCTGATAGTAGAACACCAATAAATGGCTCCATGGGACTGAGACCTTCAAGAAAACCAAGCTGAGAGAATATGTTTAAAAGCAAAAATAGCAACCAAACTAAACTTACCCCAACAAAGCTCCCACGAAGAGCTAAAAAAGTAGCTGCAGCCGCTAAATAACCCCATCCAATAAGACCCAATATCCCCCACCAACTTGTCTGAAGCCATTCTGGGTTCTCAGGCGTACCTGCGGTAAACAAGGCCACAAGAACAAATAAAGCTACTACGGCTAGAATTTTTAATAGTCTAAATATCTTAGTGTTTTTTGAAGGCTTTGGATAGCGGTTAAAAAGTAAAAAGATACAACTATAGACCAATAATGCCCATAATTCTGAGGAGATCGTTGTAAGCTCAGGATTTACACGGGAAATATTAACCATCAAAATCCCTATCAGAAGAAGGCTTAGTGTTCGCATAATGACATGACTCCACAGGCGAAGATTACTCTGTCCCTTATTTTTCCTAGCCTTCATGGCATAGGGTATGGATAACCCAACCATAAACAAAAAACCAGGAAACACCCAGTCAGCAAGTCCCATTCCATCTTCCCACTCTTGTGTATGCACCAACCACTTAGGCACTCCAGGAATAAACAAATCATTCACGAAAAGCATTAAAAACAGCGTAATGCCTCTCATGATGTCGATGGACATGATTCGGTTGGAATTCATAAGAAAAGTGAATTATCAAAAAACCAAATAGTCTTCACCGTGAGTTCTAATTTGTGTGTCTCATCGTGCTGTATTTCCATTTTGTGATGGCCAAATTTTTTTTTATACAGCCTTGAAGTAGAGAAAAATTCACTTAAGTAGTTTCGTATCATTTTATACTTTGATGGTTGGTTCGTTAGGTTCTAAAATACAAACAAAACGCAAGTATACAAAATATTGTTAGTCGCTAGTTACCAATACATTAACTTAGAATGGGTAACCAAATGCAAAATTTAAGATTGGTTTACTTAGATCGAGATCATAATGATCTTGGTAAGGTTTATGAATAGGCGCCGCTAAATCAAACCGAATTACAAAACCTTGTACATCAACGCGCACACCTGCACCTACCCCTACTCCTAACTCTTTCATAAAACCTGAAGAGATTTCTCCACCAATAAGCGCTGGATTTTGCTTTAATAGCCATACATTTCCTGCATCAGCAAAAAGTGCTCCTTTTACAAATGACATAATAGGAAAACGGTATTCTAAATTGGCCTCTAGCCGTATATCTCCTGTTTGGTCAATATAAGAAGCGCTTCCTAATTCCTGATTATCGGCATTAGGCTGATAGGTTCCAGGCCCTAGTGCACGTATTCTAAAAGCTCGAACACTAAAAGGTCCACCAGAGTAGTACTGTTTAGAGTATGGCATACTAATAGAGTTTCCATAGGCATAGCCAATACCGCCAAATAATCGAGCTACTAGCGCCTGCTGATCATCAAATCGGTACTGGTATCTAAAATCAATATCAGTTCGGATGTACTGAGCGTATTCCATTCCCAAAATACTTTCGGTGCCGTTCTCATTAGCAGAACCGCTGATTAGACTTAAGGCATTCCCTGCAATCTCAAAATTAGCTGCAAAATATATAGGAGATCGCTTTTGAAGGTCATTCACCTCGTTATAAACAAAGCTATAGTTCAAACCAGCGATAAATTTCTGTTCAAAACTATTCCTTAAATACGGGTTTTCGGCCAACAATTCTTCGAAGGCCTCGGAGGTATTGGAAAGACTACTGTAATTAAAGCTAATGGGAATTAGTTCGTGATAAACATACTCATTCGCATTCCAGGTATACCCAAAACCAGCTAAAAGCGAAATGGAGCGATATAGGTCTTGTCGGTTCAAGTACTCGATTGCTGTAGAAATCTTTGTCTTTGGAACTTCATAATCAAATCCTAAGTCCAATTTAAGAGGAAATAATATTCGAGGAAATATCAAATCCGTTTTTAACCCTAATTGCAAACTTCGCGCACCTGAATTATCACCTTCACCTCCAATTTGCTGTTCAAAACCAAAGCGGGCAGTAGTGCTAAAAATCTCACCACCTTTAAACAAATTTCTATTAGTATAAGTTAAAGCAAGAGCAGGCCCCACAAAATTATTCGACTTAGAATTGGCTTGAAGCTCAGCTCTTAAGGCATGCTTATTTAAGGGAGATAAAAAAATAGAAGCATCCAATAAGGCTACGCTATCCCCCTCTATAGGTGGCTTGACTTGGTCATAACGAATGGAAGTATACTTATAAACTCCAATTTTAGATAGGCGGTTACTGGTAAATTTAGAGGTTATAGGATTATAATACTGTCCAGTTTCTAATAAAATAAAAGGAGCGAGGCGCTCTGGCTTAAAGAAATCGCCATGCTGAATATAAGTGATTCCTTTATATTGCACGCTATCTGCTAGCTGTGATTCTGTGTCAACTGAGTAATTGGCGTGTACCTTTATGGAATTAAGCTTATAGGGCACCTTAGAGGCCAAAGGTGTTTCTTCTTTAAGCTTGAGATACAAGTCAAGCTTCTTTCCTTTATATTGATTTGTATCTGCTTCAAAGAGCAGAAAGTCATCATTGAAATTATAGAAGCCTTTGGACTTCATATAAGTGTCTATACGTTCCCGCTCGTTTTTAAACAAGTCAAGATCGAATCGGTCCCCAGTTGAAATCAGACTATTTGGTAGGGATTGTGCTATATGCTTAAAGACTAAGGTAGAATCTTGGAGCAAGGAGTAATTTGCAATACGATAAGGTTCATTGATTTGAACAGTGTAATCCACAGAAGCCGTATACTTTTTGATTTCGCTACCACTGCCAACAAGATTCCTATAAAAACCTCTATTTTCCAGACGATTATTAATCAGCTCTTCGGTTTTTTGCCTATCGACATCCGACAAATAAACAGGCTCTTCTCCAATTTTTTTGTTGAAAAATTTATTGATAAAACCTGGATCTTCCCTCTGCGCCCTATAGTAAGACCTCAACCCTAAACGCATGCCTAAAAATTTAGAATTTGGAACAGGTCTTAAAAGCTCCTCCAACTCATCTTTAATCGCTCGAGGTAATTCAATAGAGTCACTTTGGGAATTGACCTGAATTTCAGCACCAGTGTACAAGAGTTCATCCTCTGGGATATAACTTTTAACACTGCAGGAGAAAAGACATCCCGCAAACAGTAGCATTAAGAGTTGCTTATGGCTTTTTATTATGTTATCTATAACTTGCTTCATCTTTGCTAATATCCGTTTTTTCCTGCTTCTTTGAGTCCTTCACCTTTGTGCTATCATTTGATTTTTCCTTTGCTTGGGTGGCTTGTTTTTCAAGTTCCTGTTTCATTTCACGCTCCCACAATTCCTTAAATTTATTGAATTCCTTACTGAAAATAAGTGAAATTCCAGTTACGATGAGTTCACCATCCACCACACTTTCAAATTGATTTTTGCGATACCCTCTAAGACGATAACGCCCATCTTTTGTAATTAAGTATTCCAAAGCCACATTACCTATTACAGGTGCGTTTCTGCCTTGCTCACTACTGCCACCTTGAATATCCACCTCACTTCCAACCTGTATAACGAGTCGATTATCAAACAAGCTTTTAGAAGCATTGATATCGAGCTCGGTCCTCTCTTGAGGGGTTGCAGACTGGTAATCCGTATAACTATCTAGCCCGAAATTTAAATCCACCCCCGTATCTCCCATTAATTTACTGGAAAAGGAATTTAATTGATCGGACAACACATTATTAACATTGTCCCTTGCAATAGAGGCAGGCCCTCCTGCGCTACCATCACTTCCTGAGCTTGGGAAGAATCTATTGAGAACAAGTAAAGAAAATACCTGTTTGTTTAATTCTTCCTCTTGGTTGTTGAGTTGCTGTATGTACCCATACACATTTCCACCCAAAGCACCTTGACTTTCCTCAGGCATATCGAGCTGAAATGACAGTTCAGGAGATAATAGTTCTCCATCTATATTCAAATACACCATAAAGGGTAATTCCTGACGATAAGAACGCATGACATCCTCACTAACCCCAACGGTTTGTGTAGCCATAAGTGCAGATGCCGAAGTTTCTACGTTATATATAGCTTGGAGGTCTAATTGGGCCTCTAGTGGATCTCCACTCCACGTCAAACGGCTGCCAGAGGCAATATCAAATCTTCTTTTTACTATATTGTATAAACTTGCCTCATAATGTCCATCCTCTACCTCGTATTGACCAGAGAGATTCATTCTGCCATTGGGATCCATTAAAAGGGAGAACTCCCCCATTCCAGTAACCTGCAAATTGTCTCCTGTGCGTTTATCCATGATAATTTTAATAGTTGAGTTTTTATCGACCTTTAAGGCTACATCCAGATCAAAACCTTCCATCAAACTAGCCCTCTCTGAGGCGGATTGGTCTTGCGTTAAAATGGTATTGGTATTGGATTTGTCTACAAAAACAACAATACCCTCTCTGCGGTTGATTTCCACTTCGGAATCTGGGACAACCATGGTAAAACTCGAACCCTGATCGATACTCAAATCCCCTCTTACAATTGGAATTTCCATATCCCCTGTGATACTTAAATTCGTACTTAAACTTACATCACCAAAGAAGAGTTCATTTTCTTCCTTGGTAGCTTGTAGAATTTTAAAATGATCCGCCTTGATCACTAAATCGAAATTCGGTATAGTGATTTGCTCAGTTCCAATAGTACCATCAAGAGTAAATGCATTTCCTTGCTCATCAGTAATTGCGATAGCATCTAAATAAAATCCGTCATTTTCAAAACGCACACTTTCATCCTCTAACCTAAATTCAGTACTCAGGGTAGTTGGGACAAGTCCAAGTTGATGAAATTCAAATTCACCTTGATAGTTCGGATCGGAAACCATCCCTGAAATACGAGCCTTTCCAGTAATATAACCAGTTGCTTTTGAGATTGACTCCTGGGCAAGTATTTCCAAAGCTTCTACTTGGATTTGATTAAAATCAATTGTAAAGTCTAACTTACCATCATCTTTCATGGCCGTGTAATTCCCTCCCATATCCAAATCCAAATAACCATCCTTTAGAGAAAGATCAAGAGTATATCTATGGTCCTGATCTGCCAGGGCTTTTACTGATAAGGTTCCTAGAGGAAGTTGAAGGGCTTCAAATTTTTCAATAGCTAAATCAGCCTGTAATCCTGGTTGAGTAAATACGTGCTCCACCTCTAATTGACCATTTAACACCCCTTTTACAATAGATTCATTGGGATTCAGAAGGTTCATCACCGTGGCTAAATCAAAGTCCTCAAAACCCAATTGCAAAGCCACCGCTGCTTCTGGGGCTTCTTTGTTCTCAAGGGTGATTTGCTGGGAGGCATGGTTTAGTTTAAAATCACGAACACTCAGATAATCGGTCGAATAAATAATTTCATTGGACAGTGGAATAAACCAAGGTTGCTTGTTTAAGGTTAGTCCAGAAGGATCAATCTTAAAATGAATACTGTCATTTTTAAAAGTAACTTCAGAACCTACATCCACCACAGGAGTTATGGAATCCATACTTTTAAATCGCAGCGATAGATTTCTCCCATGATAAACACCGGTTAGTTCTGTATCTCCCATATCCACTGGTCCTGCGCTTACACCTGACCAATTCAAATCGAGTTCCAATAACCTCTGAGTCCCTGTGATATCCAGATTGAAATTATGTATTTCATTATCCTGGTAATTTAAATGAGGGATATCCAGATAAGTAGAAAGTAATTGTTCACTCTGATTAAAATCCAACGCTAATGAAATGGTGTCCATGGCGTTTAAACCAGGAAGGAGTACCCTATTTAAAATCGGCCCATTTTTAACTTGAAATTGCATATTTACAATGGCATCTATACCTGTCAAAGTAGAATCCACAATTATAGTGTCACTCTCAAACCCTTTAATATAGGAACTAATAGCACTGGTGAGTTGTTGCGGATTTACATTTGAACGCAACTGGCCTTGGAGAATATTGTGATGTATATTAAAATTTGTTTGATCCTGAGAAACATCAGCATTGAGCTCCATCACCCCTATATCATAAGAATTATTATCGGCCACTACTACCCCATCATTTAAGTGACTCTCAAGGGTAAAATTCTCCAAATCTCCTTGAAAATTAGCATTTAGATTAAAAGCCGTTCGCAGGTCTTTTTTAGTAAGTCCGAGCTCGTATAAATTAGCCCCTTTTAGATCTACCTCTAAATCAATCACAGAATTTACAGAGTCTAATTGCATTTGTACAACGGTGTTAAGATCGAGGTTATCATCGGTAAATGCTAAATTAAGATCTCCTTCTCCTTGGGTGATTTGGCCGTTTAACTTTAATGGGGTAAGATCATACCCTGCATATACAAGGGAATCAAATTCGGAGGTAAGTGAGGCTGTTATGTTATTTAAAGAAGTCCCTGCTCCCATACTTTTGAGTGATACTGTAATTGGCTCAAGTTTTTGATCTTGTATGATACGTCCAAGATCTAATCGATGCGTTTGTAAATCCACAGCATAGGAAACGGCATCGGAATACAAAAAATTCCCAGCCAAAGACAAATTACCTAGGGAGGAATCAAGGTTCAGATCCGCGGTCCCTTCTTCCATTCCACCTGATAAACTTCCACTGAGTTTCAGACTCTCAGGCAAATCAAGTCCTAATTCTTCCTGTGGTAAAAATCTATAAATATCTGCATTTGTTGATTCAATTTCTAAATTAGGAATCTCCATATACATCCTTTCAGTCTCTAAAAGAGATGTAACCACTGCATCTAGGCTTACATGGCTATTTTGCCATTGTAGTAAGAAAGAGTCGACTTTTAGGTTATCCAAACTTCCTCTTGATACAAGCCTACCCTGTAATGGGGCCGAGCTTAACGCTTTTATATATGGGTTCTCTAAAAGTTCAGATTGAATATAGCTTAAATCCAATACATCCAGAGCAAAAGGTATATTTAGAGTAATAAAAGCGGATTCTGGCTTATTTATCAGGGCATCCATGGAGGCATACTCAAGGGAGGCATCCCCATTGATGCTAGTTCTGCGGGTTAATAATTCAACATTCGTTAAACTGGCCACCCTATCATCCACCTCTAAATGGAAAGCGATATTATTCAACCAAAAACGCTGCCCATCTTTAAAAGTGAACTCTTCGACATTTGCATTAAGCTCCTTAGGTCTATAGGATAATTGCTGAGCTGTAAAATTTAAATCTTCTATTTGAAGATCCGATGCATTAAAATCATTATGCGGCTCTACCACCCCATTTTTAAAGTGAATTTTATTATTCACTAAGTAGATTCCTCCTACTTCTACCTGGTAATCTGGCCACTTAAACGGAGTATTGTTTACTTCCATTACAGTGTCCTTCTCAATTTTAGTTGTAGATAGGTCCGTGTAATTAATTTGGGTGTCTGCTAGTCCAAAAGAATTTATGGAGATCCTAGAATCTGAGAGATCGAAATCCGCATCCTTTAAAGAGGATGTCCCTAACTGCATTGCTATCGATGTGTTTTGTAAGGGTACCTTATAATCCATTTGAAGGTTTTCTAGATCCAGGTTTTGTATTTTTAAAGTTGGTAAAGCTTCCTCTTGCTCATTGGTCGAAATTTCAGTGGTGTCCGATGGCAAGACCTTCGTTTGCATATAATGTAGTCTACTATTTTTAAATTCTAGACTTTTGACATCGAAATGCATTTTTTCTAAGTTAAACTCATCCATCTCTACCCCTAATACTCCCAACTTCAAATCTGCTATCATCCCTTGCTGTTCATCCTGATAATTGAGCCTAAAATCATGGAAATCCAAGTGGTCAAGTTGAAAAACCATAGTGGAGGTCGTATCTACGGTAGTGGTATCCTCACTTGCAAATGCCTCAAGAATATAATCAAAGTTAAAAGTACCCAGAGAATCCATATGTACATTGGCAATAAGTCCGTCCCAATCTAGGTCCTTAATATGGATCTTAGTTCCCCGAATTAAGGGCATCAGCGCTAGTGAAACTTGAAGGTCTTTTGAATAAATCAAACTATCCCCTTTTTGATCTTCTAAATACAAACCTTCAATAGAGAGGTTTCCTGAGAAGGTGAGATATAATTTATCAATTGAAACATGTGTTCCGATTTGCTCTTGCAGATAGTTTACAGCTTTAGAAACAATGATATCCTGCCCCCATTTACTTTGAATGAAAATGATAAGCATTGCAAAAATGAGAATAAGTACCACAATTACTCGCAGTAATACGTTAAGCCATTTGGGTCTAGTAAATTTTTTTTTATCTAACATACCACATTAAAACCTTAAAAGTGGTGGTTCAGGGTACTTACAAATATACACAGGTAATTGCGGAAACAAAAGGCATGAGTTATTTTGAATTCAACAAAAAACTTATGTATCGTTTTGCCCGTTATAGGGGATTATAATTAAAACAAAAAATTATCCAGAAGATTAAGAGTGACACGACTTCATAATAACCTTAAAAACAACGAATTAGCACCCTTACAAGACATTATCTGAGTGAAAAATGGCAATTTTAACAAGTAATTAGAGGAAAAATGGCCAATATATCAAAGAGTCAACTTATATTTGGAAAATAACACGCTAAATAACAATCTAAAGATGAATAAAATTTTATTCGCAGGGCTATTTATAGCCATGTCATGTAATAGTGCGCAGCACACTGACAGTAATACAAGCAAAAGTGAAGTCCAGGATCAGGGAGTAACTAAAGAACAAAGGATTTCTTACGCAGAAACCATCACTCAAGAGGATTTGAAAAAACACCTCTATATCTACGCTTCAGATGAGTTTGAAGGAAGAAATACAGGAGAACCTGGACAAAAGAAAGCGGTTGAGTATATTAAAAATCACTACCAAGACATCAATGTACCAGGAGCACAAGGAACAGATGAATATTTCCAAAAAGTTCCATTAGAAATCAATGGCATCCCTAGTGGATCTATCGCTGTAGGAGGAAATGACTACACCTTAGGAGAAGGTATAATTACCTTCTCAACTGTACCAAACCAATCGTATGATATTGTATACGCTGGGTACGGTATCGAGACTGACGGGTATTCAGATTACTCTAATATTGATGTAAAAGGAAAATATATCCTTATCAAATTAGGGGAACCAAAAGATGAAAATGGCAACTATACGCTAACTGGAAGTGATCAGCCAGGTGTTTGGTCTAATTGGAGAGAAACCCTAAGCAAACGAGTAGATATTGCTACAGCTAAAGGAGCAGAAGGAATTATCTATTATGATGATGTGTATTACAGTCGTTCAAAAAACAGATACGATCACTTTATCCAGGCTGACGGTGGTGGAAACATGGTACTTAAAAGCGACGAAGAAAAAATCGCTTATATTTTCGTAAATAAAGATGTAGCTACTAAGATTTATCCTGAGATCGACAGTAACCATACAGCAAAAGACCTTCAAGAGCAAATAACCTTGAACATTAAAAGTGTTACTACAGATGTAGATTCTGAAAATGTAGTTGCTATAATCAAAGGAAAAAGCAAACCAGAAGAATATGTTTATATTTCTTCTCACCTTGATCACGTTGGTGTTGATCCAAGCGGAGATGTATTCAATGGAGCAGATGATGACGGAAGTGGAACTGTTGCAATGCTAGAAATCGCTGAAGCATTTAAAAAAGCAGTAGCAGATGGCAACGGTCCAGAAAGATCCATTGTTTTCTTACATGTTACAGCAGAGGAAAAAGGACTTTATGGATCACAGTACTACACTGACAATCCTATTTTCCCATTGGCAAATACAGTAGCCGATCTTAACATCGATATGATTGGTAGAATAGATCCTAAAAGAGATGGTGATAGAAATTATATCTACCTTATCGGATCGGATAAACTAAGTACGGATCTTCATGAATTATCAGAAGAGGTAAATGATGAGTTCATGCAAATCGAATTGGATTATACTTATAATGACGAAAATGATCCAAATCGTTTTTACTATAGAAGTGACCACTACAATTTTGCAAAACACAATATTCCAATTATATTCTACTTTAACGGAACTCACGAGGACTATCACAAAGTAACGGACACTCCAGATAAGATCAATTACGATCTATTGGAGAATAGAACAAGACTGGTATTCCATACCGCTTGGGAAGTTGCCAATAGACCGGAGCGTCTTGTGGTAGATAAAGCTCCTAAAGAATAAGGGCAACCAAAAGAAGTAAGATACCATATTGATAAAGTGTTTTTTCTGATTTTAGAAGAAACACTTTTTTTATGCCTACTTACCAAGAAACCTGGGTTATTTTCCAAAGATTGTGACAGTAAGAGAAAACGATAAATTAAAGATGCTCAGAAAATTGATGTAAATGACGTATCTGATCTAATGAAACATGATTACTTAAGAAGCATGTAGAAATGGATAGTCCCTTTTTGTCTTTTAAAGGAAAATCATAAAATAAAAAAAGCTCCTTAAAAAAAGGAGCCTCTTTATGCATTTGGGTGGAAGACCGGGTTCGAACCGGCGACCTCTGGAACCACAATCCAGCGCTCTAACCAGCTGAGCTACAACCACCGTATAATTGCGGATGCAAATGTAATTTAATTTACCTCATTTGCAAAGAAAAATAGTATCTTTTTTATATAATATTACCTAACTCATTCACACCCAACAATCGCTCTACAGTAAACCCCTCAGCGTGACTCACTCCAATCAGCCTACCAAGGTCCCTAGCCCTGTAATCTACGCTGTCAAAAAAGTTTTTACTTGTGATGGGCGTTTCAAGTTCTTTGCTATTTGGATCGTAAAATTGTGATGAATAAGCCTTGATTGACTCCATTTTTTTATCGATAAAACCACTGACATCCACTACAAAATCAGGCTTTAAATTCTTCCATTGTATATAGTGATAAACAACTTTAGGACGCCACTGGCTTTGAGCTTCCCCTTGGTGACTTGTTTGAATCTTTACTAGACCACTTAAATAACAAGCATCACTGACTAGCTTACTCCCTTTCCCGTGGTCGATATGACGATCATCAATGGAATTACAGAGAACAATCTCTGGGCGATATTTACGCACCATCTCAATAATTTTCAATTGATGCTCCATATCATTGACAAAAAATCCGTCAGCAAATCCCAAGTTCTCTCGAGCTACTACACCAAGTATCTTAGCTGAATTCTCAGCCTCTATGGCTCTAATTTCTGCGGAACCTCTGGTTCCTAACTCCCCCCTGGTTAAATCAATTATACCAACCTTCTTTCCTAGTGAAATTTCTTTGGCTACAGTAGCTCCACAACCTAGTTCCACATCGTCAGGATGCGCTCCAAATGCCAGAATGTCTAATTTCATGCTTGTATTTTATATAATGTAATATTAAATTGTCAGGCAAACCAAGAACCTATTATACCTTTAATTGTTGTGCTCTTACCTTCGCAACGGCTTGCTCAAAATCTGCAATTAAATCTTTTCTGTCTTCAATTCCAACAGAAAACCTCAGGACATTATCACTAATACCTTGTTGTTCTCTTTCCTGAGCGGTAAGTAACGAATGTGATGTCTGTGCTGGTGACAATATGGTACTCTCTACTCCCGCCAAGCTCATTGCAGGCTTAATAATCTGTAAAGCATCTAAGAATTTAGAAACATCGATATCTTCTTTTAATTCAAAAGACAACATCCCTCCATACCCTTTCATCTGCTTTTTGGCAATAGCGTGATCTGGATGTGATACCAGCCCTGGATAATAAACCTTTGAAACTGCCTGGTTTTTACTTAGATACTTAGCTAACTTCTTCGCATTTCGATTCTGAGCCTTTACACGAACCCCTAAGGTCTTAATACTGCGCTCAAGCAACCATACAGTGTAGTCACTCAATGTACCTCCAAGATTAACCGCCAAAGAATGCACCTTTTCTATATGCTCATTACTACCACAAACAGCCCCTGCCAAAATATCACTGTGTCCACCTAGGTATTTAGTAGCACTATGAATTACCAAATCAACGCCAAGTTTGATCGGATTCTGATTAACTGGTGAGGCAAAGGTATTATCAATCAACGACAATACCCCTTTTGATTTTGCAAGGGATGCAATGGCTTGAATATCCACCACAGATAATAATGGATTTGAAGGAGATTCCATATAGATAAGCTTGGTATTTGGCTTAAAAACTTCTTCAAAATCCTTCACACTTCTACCTGGAGCAAAACTATAATGGATCCCAAATCGCTCGAATTCCTGTACTATAAAATTATGTGTCCCTCCGTAAAGCTCTCTTTGAAGAACAACATGATCACCTGATTTAAGAAAAGCAAGCATGGTGGTACTAATAGCCGCCATTCCACTACCGAAAATAAGTGCGGATTCCGCATACTCTAAAGCTGCTAATTTCTTAGATAATGCTTGTTGATTTGGTGTATTAAAATATCGTGGATAACGCTTTTGATCCACATGTTCAAATGCATATGCAGTTGAGGGATATATGGGAGAAACGGCTCCTTTAAATTGTTTATCCTCAAGCTCGCCTACATGTGTACAGATGGTGTTGAGTTTAAAATTTTCGGTTTTCATAAGTATTTTTTTGATCTTAAAGTCCAAAGTTAAAGCTTTTGTCTTTAATTAAATATCCAACTTACAAGAACTATTCGCCGATTTTGTGATAATACTCTTAAGCAAAACTCAGGGTACAATAGCTGTACAATAAAAAAAGTAGGAGATGCCACTCCTACTTCTATAAAATTTAAAACTAAAATTCGTCACTCACCCAAACTTAAGGACCAGATGAGTAACGATATATATATGATTAATCTATACGCCGATTGGTTTTAGAATACATTTTCTTAAATCGCCAATAACTGATGGCACCAATTACAAATACAAATACCACGGAGTAATACACTGATACAGGTGTTATAACCTTATCTCCACTAGCATATGAATGTAGACCAACTAGGTAGAAGTTCACCCCAAAATAGGTCATCATAATACTGGCAAATGCTACAACACTAGCAAAACTAAATGCCCATCTACTTCTAAGTCCAGGTACAAGGCGCATATGGATAACAAAGGCATAAACCATAATACTGATAAGTGCCCAAGTTTCCTTTGGATCCCATCCCCAATAGCGTCCCCAGCTCTCATTAGCCCATTGTCCGCCAAGAAAGTTTCCAATGGTCAACATCACTAAACCAACAGTCAAGGCCATTTCATTAATAATGATAAGCTCTTGGATATTGATAGCCATGCGCTTTTTATTTTTCTCTGTAGTGAATATCATTAAGAATAGGGTGACCAATCCTAAAATCATTCCAAGGGTAAATGGTCCATAACTTCCAACAATTACAGAAACGTGGATCATCAACCAGTAACTATCTAGTACAGGTTGTAAGTTGGCAATAGCTGGGTCAATCCAGTTAAGGTGCGCTCCGAACAATATAATAGCCGTAACAAATGCCGTGGAAGCCACAGTTAGATCACTTTTTCTAGCAAATATCAAACCTATGGCAGCAGTACTCCAACCAACGAACAGTATACTCTCATATGCATCACTCCAAGGTGCATGTCCACTAATATACCATCGAGCAATCAATCCCGCTGTGTGTATAATAAAACAGATCAGAAGTCCCACTTTCCCAATTGTAATAATGGCTCTATAGACCGAATTATCTTTAAACACCTGTAGGATGACCACTGTGAACATGATAATACCAACAAGTAAATACCATACTAAAAGCTCCTCAAATATATTGTATTGATTATACATCAATTCCATTTCAATTTTACGATCAGATGGCATCACCTCCCCTCCGTAATTTTTCTGATTCTGCTTAAAGGCTTCAAGTAACTGATCTGCCTGATCGTAATTACCAGTGCGTTTAGCATTCTCAAGAGTCATTAAGTAGAACGATAATGACTTATTGATGAAATTCGCATAAAGACTATCGGTAACATGAAAGTCACCTTTGTGATAGTCGGTCAAAGAAATCCATTTATTATTTTCATTATTAGGTAATGGGAATATCCTTAAAATATTTCCACCCAAAGCCTGGTTTAAAAGTCCAAGTTTTAAATCAAAGTTTTTAAAGTCTTTTTGAAACTGATTAGGCGTATTGGTACTATAGGCCTCCTCTAAATAGGGACCTAACTTATATTCAAGACCTTCAAAAAAGTCGACTGCTTTTAGATATTTTTGATCCTCTGGTGCATTGACAATTTTTCGAATACTATCATTTTTCTTGGTAATATAGACAAACTCTACATTGTACCATAGCGGAGGGTTTTGTAACATGGACAACAAAATTTGATTCTCGTCCATTCCATTAAAGGTCTCAGAACCATGTATTTTGCGCATAAGCTCAGAGGCAAATGTATTAACAGGCTTCATTCGTCCTTCACTATCTTGGATCACCAAGGCACCAAATTTAGCAGCGTGATCTTTACTTACAACAGTGGTTTTCAATATCGAATCGACCTCAGCTTTAGTAGGTGCTCTATGCAGGTGCGCCTGGTCAACAGCCTCTACTTCTTCCTCTTGAACATGTGCGTGCTCATGCTCCTGTTTATTGGGTTCATTCTCAAATACCTGAGCCCACGTATTAGTGATTAGAAACAATGCAAGAACAGCCGTCATTGAGGCCTTCTTCGCTTTAACCTTTTTAAGCATCTTAGACAATTTTCTAAATCGTGTATTCCCCACAAACATTATAGCGATAAGACCAATGTACAATAAAGTATAACCAAGATAGGTTACCCAAGTTCCCCACCAATCGTGATTCACTGAAAGAATGGTTCCTTTTTCATCTGGATTAAAACTCGCTTGAAAGAAGCGATGTCCTCCGTGATCAAGCACGTGATTCATATAAATATCAAAGTCAAAAGATCTTTCATCATTCACCGTAATTCTACTCATATAAGAAGAATACCCTTTTTCTGTCCCAGGGTACTTCTCGGCGATAAAATCATTAAGAGTAATACTAAAAGGAAGTTGAACCTTAATAGAACCAAAACTCAGATGAAAATCCAAACCACCTACTGAAATGGACTCGGGTTTACTAATAATCCCACTACCACCAAGGAGTCTAACCTGTTTAGTTTCTCCATTTGTTGTGACATCTAAAATCAAAGCATCCGCCTGGTTTGGCATTTTCTCTTCCGTTTCTACAATACCATAGTGGCCTTTTATTACAGGGTCTGGAAAAACAAACTGCATCCCAGCCATGGAATACAATGAGCGGTATTTAAGCCCTTGAACACTATCCTTAAATACCTCTCCCTGAAATTGGTCTGCCATACGTAAAAACGTACCTTCAAAAGGTGGGTCTATCGTACTTACAGAATCTGAGATAGTTAAATTGATTGCTCCTGGAGTATGCTTATTTAAAGCAAATAGAATATTGTGTATATTGGTAACCTCCCCTTCTTTGATATAGTGATCATGTCGATCTCCTCCACCAGCTTCCACGATCTTTAAATAGGTATCACCGTTTTCAGCTTCAACTAGACCTTCTTCGGCCCCTTGAATAAAGCCTGCGTATGATATTTTAAAATCCTGTCCGTTAAAGTCAGATTTCCAAGGTAGAGAAGTTTTACGACCCATTTTAGAAATCATTATCTCGTCTTGCAACGACTTTCTTTTTGGTTCACCGTTAATTTCCCCGTCCACTAGTACCGAAACATACTTTTTCTGGGTCAACATGTAATCGACAGTTTGCCCTTCTCTAATGGGCATAATTCCCTCGTAACCAATATAACGAGTAATACCAGCACCAACTAAAATTATAATAAATGATAGGTGAAGTAATAAAACTGGCCAATTTTCTTTTTTAGCTAAGTTATATCGTTTGATGTTCCCGCAGAAATTGATCACAAAAATGAGCATGATCAATTCAAACCACCAGGTGTTATATATCCAAATTTTTGAGGTTTCTGTATTGTACCAACTTTCGACAAAGGTACCCATGGCCAATGCGACTGCAAATACAACAAAAAGGATGGCCATTAAACGTGTAGAGAATAGAACTTTCTTAAGGGATTCTAACATGAGTTATGCTGATTTTACCAATTGATTTTCAGATGGCAAAAATAAGGTCTTTTTGGCAGTTTAAACGTTAAATGTTCATTTAATTAATGCTCTTTTAAGTTCTTTTAAACAAAAATATCCTAGTTTCATTTAAACCCTTGTTTTTCCCTTAAAAATTCAAGTTAAAATTATGTTATAATGCTACAAAACCCACCTCTAAACAAATTTTAAAAGCAATATAATTTGACCAAGATGATATGCGTCATGTTGAAGAATTCCATGGATGTGTTTGTAGTAATCTTGGTTATTTGGCCCATACACTTTGTTGAGTTCTTCTTCTCTAACATTTTCCAGATAAGCTTTCCAATCTTGCTGACTTTTTTTCAACTCCTGCAACACTGCTTCCCAGGCCCCAGAGGAGGTATCCAACACCTTTTCAATGTAATTATCCTCTGGACTCATCAGTACTTTATCATGTAATCGTTCCAAGACATTTTCCCTCCACAGTATCATGTGTTGAGTGATCTCCCATATAGTGTTACAGTTCTCCAAAGGCCGAGCAGCAGCTTGAGAAGCTGATATTTTACGTAAGTTAGACATCATATTCACCCCTAACCAAGGCTCACCATCATACAGGTCCTCAAACAGACCATACATTCGTTTTCCTTCTACTGATCCTCTCATAAGATTTGATTTAATTGAATTTTAGTTTGTAACAGCAAATAGCAGGATCATTCTAATTCAATTTAGGTTAAAGTGAAATTTGGAATAGTGGCATTTCCAACCAAATAAACAAAAGTTCTTTTTACTGAAATTGTACGTTTCACCCTAATTACAATCCCAACGAAAGTTAGCCACCTTATATCCCAGGGTAGGTTTATAATTATAATGCCACCATTCTGAGGTAATCGCTCCAAAACCATAGGCCTCCATGCCAGACTTTAGCAGCTTTCTATTTTCCAAAACCTCCTTGGGTAAATCCTGATAGGCGTGTCTTGCCTTTCTACCAAAAAAATCAAAGGTCGTCCCCATGTTGAGTTGCTCCCCATCTAATGTTGTTAAGGTGATATCCACAGCTCCTCCCTTATTGTGAATAGACCCTTTTGCAGGATTCGCTACATAAGTAGGATTTGGAACAATGGCCCACATTTTCTTTTGCACATCATGAGGCCTGTAACAATCAAAGAATTTAATTCGGTACCCCTGCTTCATAAAGGCTTTATTGGCTTTAATCAAAGCTTTGGCAGTAATAGCACGAACATAACACTCCCCACAATCATACACCTGAGCTTCTAGAAAATTGTTTTCTGTTGCATAACGCATATCATATACAAAATCGTCACTGTAATCCTTAAGACGGACAAAGGTGGTATCAGCAAGTGAATTTAAATCAGGGACTTGTTTTTTCTGAATTGTTTCAACCTTAGCGGTGGTGTCCACTACTGCAATGGTATCTATAGCATTAGGGGTTGTTTTTTCACTAGACTCTTTCTGCGTAGCCTCTTTACAACCAAACAAAAGACCAACGACACTGAGTACAAAAATTAATTTCATGCGAAAAGGTGTTTTTCAAATGTAATTAAAAATTAAAGATCCTTAAAGAACCCATGTCATCAGATTGAAAATTCAACACTATTAATATTGCACATACTATAAAATAGCCACTCCATATTCCATTATCCTCAAAAATACGTGAAATACGTAGTTGATTTAGTTTTTCATATATTATATGTACGTATAATTACTTATATTTGAATTATAAAATTGTGGATTATGAAAAAACTTATTGTTATCGGAAATGGAATGGTCGGATATAAGTACTGTGAAAAACTAGTAAATTCTAATCGCAGTGACGAATTTGAAATCACGGTCTTTGGAGAAGAATCTAGACCTGCATATGACAGGGTTCATTTAAGTGAATATATGAGTGAAAAGTCCGCTGAACAACTATTATTAGCTCCAACCAATTGGTATAAAGAAAATAATATTACACTACATACCTCATCATTAGTATCACAGGTTGATCCACAAAATAAACAAATAACCACCTATAAGAATGAGATCTTCCAATATGACTCTCTAGTATTTGCTACGGGATCTTCAGCCTTTATCCCCCCTATTAATGGCCTAGAGAAAAAGGGTGTCTTTGTTTACAGAACACTCGAGGACTTGGATGCCATAAAGTCCTATGCGAATCAATTAAAAAAACAAGGAAGAAATGAGGCCGTAGTTCTAGGAGGTGGCTTACTTGGCCTAGAGGCTGCCAATGCAGCCAAGGCATTAGGATTAAATACCCATGTTGTGGAATTTGCACCAAGGCTGATGCCCCGACAGTTAGACAAGGCAGGAAGTAATTTGCTTGTGAGCAAAATCCAAGAATTAGGTATTGAAGTTCTCTTAGAAAAATCTACCAAAACCATTTTAGGGGATTCCTCAATAAATGGGTTAGAGTTTAGCGATGAGTCCCAGTTAAAATCCGATATCTTGATTATCTCAGCAGGGATACGTCCTAGGGATGAACTAGCCAAAGCGGCAGGCATTACAGTAGGAGAACGCGGAGGGATCCAAGTGGATGAAAAAATGCAGACATCTGAAAAGGATGTTTATGCCATTGGTGAGGTAGCTCTTTACAATCAATCCATTTATGGATTAGTAGCACCAGGATACGATATGGCCAAGGTAGCGGTTGCCCAATTATTACAGGAATATGAAACCACCATGGATGCTCACATAGACCTATCCACCCAATTAAAACTCATTGGGACTGAAGTAGGAAGTTTTGGCAATCCTTTTATAAGTGATCACAGTGTGTCTGTAATTACTTATGAAAACAAATTAAAGGGCATTTACAAACGGATCAATGTCAGCAAAGATGGTCATAAACTATATGGTGGGATCTTAGTTGGTGACACCTCCGATTACAACACGCTGTTCCAGCTATACAATAATTCCATGAAACTTCCGGAAAACCCAGAAGACCTCATTCTAGGATCGCGAGGATCCAACACAGGGTCTGCAGGAAATATTCTAGAATTACCTGATACTGCACAGGTTTGTTCCTGTGAGAGCGTTAACAAAGGACAAATATGTGGATTAGTAGAAGATGGTAGTTGTAATAGTCTCTCAGAGGTCATCGACAAAACTAAGGCTACAACTGGATGCGAAGGATGTAAACCAATGGTAAGCGAATTAGTTGAAGTCACCTTAAAATCTCTTGGTAAACAGGTCAAAAAAGATATATGCGAACACTTTAGTTTTAATAGACAAGAACTCTATGATTTAATTAAAATCAACAAAGTCACAACCTTTGAACAGGCCATAGAACTCTTTGGTAGCGGGAGTGGTTGCGAAACTTGCAAACCGCTTCTTGCTTCCTTATTTTCAAGTATTTATATGGAGACTGCTAACAAACAAGTTGAAATTCAGGATTCAAATGATCGCTTTCTAGCGAATATTCAAAGAAATGGCACCTATTCAGTTGTTCCTCGTGTAGCTGGTGGTGAAATTACCCCAGAGAAATTAATTTCTTTGGGAGAGGTCGCTCAAAAATTTAACCTCTACACCAAGATAACCGGGGGACAACGCATCGATATGTTCGGAGCTCAATTACATGAGTTACCATTAATCTGGGAAGAACTTATTGAGGCGGGATTTGAAAGTGGACACGCCTATGGCAAATCATTACGCACCGTTAAAAGTTGTGTAGGTTCTACCTGGTGCAGATTTGGTATGCACGAGAGCGTGTCCTTTGCCATTGAAATTGAAAACCGATACAGAGGCCTTAGGTCTCCACATAAACTCAAAGGTGGTGTATCGGGATGCATACGAGAATGCGCTGAGGCTAGAGGAAAAGATTTTGGTCTTATAGCCGTAGAAGGAGGTTGGAATCTCTATGTATGCGGCAATGGAGGTGCTAACCCTAAACACGCCATATTACTTGCAGAACAACTCGATGAACAGACCTGCATTAAGTACCTAGATCGCTTTTTGATGTATTACATTCGAACTGCCGCTCCACTTATGAGAACAGCAGCTTGGCTTGAAAAGCTCGACGGAGGAATCGACTACCTTAAAAAGGTTGTCATAGAAGACTCCTTATCCTTAGCTACTGAATTAGAACAGGAAATGCAGAGTTTAGTTAATCGCTACCAATGTGAATGGAAACAGGCCATAGAAGATCCGCAAATGATCAAACGATTCAAGCACTTTGTCAACTCAGATCAAAGTGATGATAACTTATCCTTTGTGCCTCTTAGAGATCAAAAAATGCCTAGAGCATGGCGCTAAAAGAAACTACAATAACAACTTACTAAGCTGTGAAACTATAAACCATAATAAAAAATAAAACGATGGAACAACTACTTCAACAATATGACACTGTAGCTCAAAACAAAGTTATTAATTGGTTTAAAGCGGGATTGACCTCAGATTTTCCAGCAAATTCCGGCGTGTGTATAAAATACAAATCAAAACAAATAGCGGTATACAATTTTAGAAGAGTTAATCAGTGGTATGCTTGTCAAAACCTCTGCCCTCATAAAATGGAAATGGTTCTCTCTAGAGGAATGATCGGAGATTTAAGTGGTATTCCAAAAGTAGCCTGCCCATTACACAAAAAAACTTTTTCACTCGAAAGCGGAGAAAGTCTATGTGGAGACCAGTTAAAATTAGCGACCTACCCTGTTAAAATTGAAAACGAAAATGTGTATATTGGCTTTGTAGATTAACTTAAAAAGAAAAATGGATCAAGATAGATTTAAGCAAGCCATCCAACAGATAGACCAAATCAATGAGCAAGACCCAAATACTGAACTATACAAAGGCAAAGATGACCCCAAAGAATTAGTGTATTCCCAGCGCATGACTGACACCCTTGAGAAATTTGTTCCTCAGGCCAAAGAAAGTCTAAAAATCGCAGCAAGAGCACAACACATTGGACGTTGGAAAGTTGACAGACAAGCCTACTCTATGGATCGTGCAGGATATCTAAAGTGGCGAACAGATCTCAAAAAAATGCATGCAGATCTAACAGTTGCAATTTTGCAAAAAGTGGGTTATTCAGATGAATTTACAACTGAGGTCAGTGATTTAATTCAAAAAAAATTACTCAAAAAAAACGACGATGCCCAAACACTCCAAGATGTAGTTTGCCTTGTGTTTTTAAAGCACTACTTTGTTGAGTTTTCGCAAAAACATACCGAAGAAAAACTCATTGGTATCCTTCAAAAAACGTGGGCCAAAATGTCTGAAAAAGGACGCAATGCAGCATTAGAATTGGATTTAGATATAACTGCTCGCGCCTTAATTGAAAAAGCCTTACAACAATAATTAAAAGTAATGAGTGCGGAAAAAACGCTAGATCGCATAATTTATAAAAGACTACAAAGACTTTTTATTATAACCCTTATATGCCTTAGTGTTTGTTATTTGGCGGGCTTTGTTTACCTCTTTGCTCAAGTCAAGAAAGTTGAAAGCAACTATTCCATTCAGGGTTTTAAAGATAGACCTACCTTCTTAAGCATTATCGATAGGCCTGAACCAACAGAGGTACCAGTAGAAGAAAGCCCAGATCAAAAGATTATTACTACACTAAACACTTCCATTGCCAATTGGCAAGTACGTTTGGATACCTTAAAACAAAACATCCAGAAAGTACAAGAAAAAAAACAGTCTCCTTCCGCTATAGAACCCTATTTTAAAGACTATATCAACGCAAGTAAAACCACAATAGATCAAATTAAAGCCTTAAATTTTCATCCCGATATACAACCTCAAATCAATGAAGTTTATAAAATTGAGAATAGCTATCTGCAACAAATAAAGAGCCTTTCTAGCAATTATGATAATCGTACAGATCAAATCTCAGAAAGTTTAAAAGCCCAATTAATTCTATCGTGCTTTCTAGGCGTTTCACTTATTACAATTGCCTATTATCTTGCACTAAAACCCAGTACAAAATACATTAGCCGAATTATAAAACAGTTATTAACATTAAATAAAAACGCACAAGAAAAAGTTCGCCGTGCTGATATTCTAACTCAAGAGAAACAAGAGACTGTTAAAGCATTGCAGACTCTTAATACCGTAATGGAACAAAGTCTTCTCTATACTAGGTTAGATCCACAAGGATATATCATCAGTGCAGGAAGCAAGTTTTCTAGATTTTTCAATTTCAATCCTAACGATCCTGAAGTTCAGTTTTCCACCTTAATAGCCAAAGAAGAAAGAGACCAAGAATACATTAACAACATCATACACACCCATAAAAATACTGGGTGGCAAGGCGAAATAAAAGGAAGCGATTCCCAAGGAGAGCCGCGATGGTTTGAGATTTCTATTAACCCCTATCACAACGAAAATAACAACGAAGCCTTACTTGTGATATGTTTTGATATCACTGAGAGAAAAAAAGCCCAAAATCAAATAAGCAAACTCACCAAAGATCACTTTGAATCTGAGATGGACCGGCAGAAAGAACTCTCTTCAAAAATTATAGAGAGTCAAGAAAAGGAGCAAAATAGAATTGCCAAAGATATTCATGACGGCATTGGGCAAATGCTAACGGGTTTAAAGTTCACCATTGAAAGCATTGACCCTAATAACATAGAGAGCACAAACAAAAAAATAGAACAGTTAAAAGAATTGAGCGCTGAAATCATCATTGGAGTTCGAACGGCTACTTTCAACCTTTCTCCTCCTGAACTTGTCGACTACGGTATAGCTGCTTCTCTTACCAATTTAAGTCAAGAACTATCTAAATTTACGGGTAAAGAAATCCTCACCATAAACAAAACAGATTTTAATTCAAGACTTGATCCCTTAGTTGAAATCAACATCTACAGAATCGTTCAAGAGGCCGTAAACAACGCAATTAAATATGCGGAGTCTTCTCATATCGTAATCACGATATCACATAGTGAGGATATGTTAAGTATCGTGGTAGATGACAACGGAAAAGGCTTTGACCTTGATGCCATAGCCACCCAAGAGGAACACGGTGGAATGGGACTTACCTTTATGAAAGAACGAATAGCATACATAAACGGCCGCCTGTATATTTCCTCTAGTGAAAAAGTAGGCACGCGTGTAACGATAAATATTCCCCTTTTAGTGGATTTAAATTAAAATACGTATTTTTCTCTACTTTTGTACTTAGAAACAACGATGATGGAAAAAATCAAACTAATCCTTGTGGATGACCACCCACTGGTAATCACCGGAATAAAAGCTATGTTAGAGGATTCAACAGAATTTGAAATTATAGGCGATGCCTATGATGGGCAACAAGCCTTATCACTGGTTGAACATCTTATTCCCGATGTACTGGTTCTAGATATTAGAATGCCAAAACTCACTGGAATAGAAGTTGTAAAAGAATTAAAATCCAAAGGTTCTCCCATTAAGACTTTATTGCTTTCGATGCATGATTCTGAAGAGTATGTACTTCACTCTATTAAAGCGGGTGCAGATGGTTATCTTTTAAAAGGAGCGACCAAAGAAGAAATAGTCAAAGCATTTCGCATCATTGCAAATGGGGGTAAATACTTCACAGGAGAGGTTTCTGCAAGTATTATCAAAAATTTCACCACCCAACGACCACAACAACCAAAGAACGACTTTAATCTAACCAAAAGGGAGCTGCAGATATTAAATTTAGTTCTAGAGGGCCTAAGCAATCAAGAAATAGCCGATGCTTTAGAAATCAGTAAACGAACTGCCGAGGTACACCGTTTTAATCTCATGAAAAAAATGGGCGTTAAAAACCCTATGGAACTTGCCAATAAAGCCCGTGAATATCAATTAGGGTAAAACTATATAGTACCCCATTCCGAAATTATGAATTTAAAGCACCTGATTTTCTTATTTATACATTTTTACTAGTCACTTTTTCTAATGTGACAATTCTTCTAAAATAATTAATTCTCATTTTCAAAATTTAAGTATTTGTACTTAATTTTAAACAAAGTAATGTAAAGTACACTCGCTCATCGATTAATTTTATTAAGCGTCCTGGGGGACTATGTAGATTTTAAAAAACAAGCATTTACCACTCCCTTAATATCATCAAAATCAATGGGGTAAAACTAAGAATATTTAAAAACAGTTGCCCGAAATTTTAGAGTTTGACAATTCTTATAGCTGCTGTTTTTAGTATAAAATTATTTAGTGAAATTAGTAAAAAATCATGCACATGAGAGGGAATGAAACAGTAAAAACAACATGTTCCTATTGTGGTGTTGGATGTGGAATTATCGTCACAAAAGACCCTCAAGGAAAAGTAGAAGTTAAAGGGGATCCTGATCATGAAGTAAACAAAGGAATGTTGTGTTCTAAAGGCATGAATCTACATTACGTAGCCAACGACCATTCGGATAGAATCCTCTATCCTGAAATGCGGTGGAGTAAAATGCATCCTACACAGCGTGTAAGTTGGGATGATGCGTTAAGGAGAGCCTCCGCGGTATTTTCTTCAATGATAAAAAAATATGGTCCAGATAGCGTTGGGTTTTACATCTCAGGCCAGTGTTTAACCGAGGAATATTACATTGCCAACAAACTTACAAAAGGGTTTTTAGCAACCAATAATATAGATACCAATTCAAGACTTTGCATGAGCTCCACTGTGGTTGGTTACAAAAACACCTTTGGTGAAGATGCGGTGCCTTTATCCTATAAAGACATAGAGCTTGCTGATTGTTTTTTACTTGCAGGGGCCAACCCTGCTTGGTGCCACCCAATTCTCTTTAGAAGAATTGAAAAACATAAAGAGAAGCATCCCGAGGTTAAAATTATTGTGGTGGATCCTAGAAAAACCGATACAGCAAATTTCGCAGACCTTCACCTTCAGTTAATTCCTGGAACCGACATCGTGTTGTATAACGCTATAGGGAGGAGGTTGTTAGAGCGTGGATTAATCGATTATGAGTTCATAAAAAACCATACAGATAACTATCAAAAATATAGAGAGCAAATACTATCCATAAGTTTAAAACAAGCCGCTAAGATTTGTGGGGTTAGTGAAAAGGATATAAAGAAGGCCGCAGATATTATCGGATTATCTGAAAGGTATATTAGCATGTGGGCTATGGGTTTAAATCAAAGTGTTATTGGTACTGACAAAAATGTAGCTCTTATCAATCTTTCCTTAATTACAGGTCAGGTTGGCAAACCAGGGGCAGGCCCTTTTTCACTTACAGGGCAGCCCAATGCCATGGGGGGTCGAGAAGTCGGTGGAATGGCGAGCTTATTAGCTGTCCACAAAGACTTAAATAACCCAGTACATCGAAAGGAAGTCGCCGACTTTTGGGGCGTTAATAAGATCTCATCCAAACCTGGATTCTCTGCCACAGAAATGTTTGATGCCTTAGAAAAAGGTACCTTAAAGGCCATTTGGATCATCGGAACCAACCCCTTGGTGAGCATGCCCAACTCAAGACGAGTTGAAAAGGCCTTATCCAATGCTAAATTCGTTGTAGTTCAAGACATTTCTCATAAATCTGATACTACGAAATTTGCTGATTTACTTCTGCCCGCAGCCGCTTGGCTAGAAAAAGAAGGAACTATGACCAATTCAGAGAGAAGAATCAGTTATTTACCAAAGGTACTCCAAGAGCCAGGTGAGGCAAGAGCTGATGTTGAAATTCTTTGCGATTTTGCCAATTATATGGGGTTTAGAGGATTTAATTATCAGTCAAGTGAAGAAATTTACAGGGAATATTGCCAGATGACAAAAAACACCAATATTGATATTTCGGGACTTAGTTACTTTAGGCTCAAAAACCAAGGTAGTATGCAATGGCCCATCCCTACTCCAACACATCCTGGTACTGCACGCTTATTTGAGGATCGCAAGTTTTTCACCCCAAATCAAAAAGCGAAGTTCAATGTTCCATATAGTGTAAATAACGCCTCTATTGGCACTAGTGTTCAATACCCTTTAATTCTGACCACAGGACGCATCAGAGACCAATGGCATACAATGACTAAAACGGGGAAAGTTGCACGATTAAAAACGCATTACCCCTACCCCAGAATTGAGATCAACCCAGTTGATGCATATATCCACCATATTTCACATGGAGACATCTGTGAGGTAAAGAGTAAAAATGGGACCATCCGCTTAAAAGCTAAAGTTACCGATGCCGTTAGAGAAGGGGTTATATTTGCGCCCATGCACTGGGGGAAAATTTTGCAAAGCGACCTTGGTAGAGCAAACAACTTAACCAATACTATTGTCGATCCACAATCCAAAGAACCTGATTTTAAATTTACTGCTGTTTCCATTTCCAGGTACGTAAAACCAGTAGAAAAGATTGTGATCATTGGAGCTGGTGCCGCGGCCTTTAGGTTTATTCAAAATTACAGAGACCAAAACACCACCGATTCAATTGAGGTGTTCTCCCAGGAGCCCCATCCATTTTACAATCGTGTATTACTTCCAGAATACATCAGCGAAGAATTATCATGGACACAGCTTGAGAAAATAAAAAAAGAACAACTCGACAAGCTCAAGATCAACCTGCATCACAATAGTCATATAACGGCCATAGACAGGGACCAGAAAACCATTATCGATAACCACCAAAGACACTATCGCTATGACAAACTTATATTAGCAACAGGAAGTAGCCCGTTTGTGCCTTCCAACGTGCAACTCGAACTTCCTGGAAGGTTTACCATAAGGACCAAAATCGATGCCGATCGTTTTAAAGAGCACCTTGGTCAACTCCAGCTTCCCACCTCTCAAAAGCATGTAGTTATAGTTGGAGGTGGTTTACTAGGCTTGGAAATGGCCGCTGCCCTCAAACACCAAGGCCTTAGAGTTACTATCATACAGCGATCCTCCCGCCTTATGGAACGTCAATTAGACAAAACCTCCAGTACACTATTATCCATGGATGTACAAGAAAAGGGAATCCAAATTTATTTTGACAATGAGGTCAGTACCGTATTTAATCATACAGAAAATCAAGAATTATCAATCACCCTTAAAAGTGGCAAAATCATTGGAGCACATGCGATAGTTTATGCTATAGGGACGATTCCAAATATAGCCCTAGCTAAAAAAGCAAAGTTAGATTGTGGTAGAGGGGTTAAAGTGAATGAGCATTTACAAAGCTCTGACCCCTCTATATTTGGAATTGGAGAAATTGCCCAATTTAACAACCAATTGTTCGGAATAACAGATGCCGCTGAGCAACAGGCCGATATATTGGCCAACTATATGGCTGGAGATATTAGCAGTGTGTATAACGGATCAGTACTGATGAACATCCTAAAATTCAACGATCTAGATTTGTGTAGTATTGGAGAACTCAAAGTCCCTGAAAATGATCCATCTTATGAAGAAATTATTTTTTCTGATTTTAATAAACGCTATTACAAAAAATGCATCGTCAAGGATGACCATTTAATTGGTGCCATCCTAATGGGAGATAAGAACGAATTTGCGCAGTTCAAGGAAATGATTTCAAATCGACTTGAATTAGCCGACAAGAGAAATCAATTACTACGTTCTACAGCTAACGATAAACAAGTCAAGGGCTCCCTTGTTTGTTCCTGTGGCCAAGTTGGACTTGGGAATCTTCAGGAAGCTATACAAGCCGGAGAGCAAGATTTTAACTCATTATGTAAAAAGACAGGCGCTGGTCTTGGATGTGGTAGTTGTAAAACAGAAATAAGAGAATTACTCAATAAACAAACCGCATTAATTTGATCGTATGGAAAAGGACTATTACCGATTACTCATAAAAGGCGGAGTTCTCTCACCTGGGGAACTAAAAATGATCCTAACAACACTCATGGATCAAAAGGTAAAACATATCAGTTTTGGCTCAAGGCAAGACATTTTGTTTACAACAGACATACCTGTTAAGAATTTCAACTTTAATGGGGATATAAGTTGTGTAGATCCTATGCATAAAGAAGAAGAGAACATAGTTTGCTCCTACCTTTCCACCGATATTTTAACCACAACACCCTGGCTCACAAGTGATCGCTATTTATATCTGTTGGAACAGTTTAAATTCCATCCTAAACTTAAAATAAACATTGTTGACCCCTTGCAGTGTTTAGTTCCTTTGTTTACTGGTCACCTTAATTTTATAGCCTCTAACCATGAAGATTATTGGTATCTCTACCTTCAAATGCCCGACTGGGAATCAGTACAGCTTTATCCCGCATTAATATACAGTTGGGACATGGCAACTATTTCCAAAACCATTGAAGATCTGGTGTTGGAAGAATTGGAATCTGTAGACCTACTTTTTGAGCTTATAAATGATAGTACAGATACTAACAACAGAACCATCAATAGTCCTTTAAATACTTCCTTTCATCCATTTCTCTATTATGAGGGCATGAACAAAATGGGAACCAATAAATACTGGTTAGGTTTATACTGGCGCAATAACAATTACGATCTCCCTTTTCTACTTGCATTATGTGAGCTTTGTGCAGAATCGAAGATCGGGAAAATATGCATCACCCCATGGAAGTCTTTTATCATTAAAGGCATTCCAGCAGAGGCTAAACTAGAGTGGGAGAAATGTTTAGGAAAGCATGGTATTAATGTTCGGCATTCTCAATTAGAACTCAACTGGCATCTTCCCGTGGGGGATCAAAAGGCGCTTAAACTTAAAAACTATCTGGTGTCTAAATTAGACAGTTATGATATTAGCACCTATGGTCTGACCATTGGAATTACAAGGAAGCACGACAAAGTGTTTCATTTCACTTCCATTGTAATTCAGTGCAATCCACCGATCTATAGTCAGGCCAATCTAAAATTAAGAAACACTTACAGTGTACGCCATGCTAAAGATTTCAATCCCAATACCAGAACTTATAAAACCTATGCGCTACATGTCGATAAGATAGAATTACCTGGATTATTAATGGAGCTGAGTAAGGCGTATTTTCAACAGCTCGGTCAAACCACAGAAGAAACCGATAAATCATTAAAAGATAAAAGTAACAAGCAAACCAAACCACTTAAAGAAAAACAGGTAAATCAGTGCAGTAACTGCCTAACTATATACGATCAAATGTACGGAGATATACAACAAGACATCCCTCAAAACACACCATTTGAACAATTACCTGAGCATTATCACTGCTCCCTATGTGAGGCTCCAAAATCAGATTTTAACCCCATAAATCAGGCAGTAACACCTATAAACTAATCATAAAAATGAGTTCGATGGTCTAATGCTGTGTTTGCCCTCTTAGAATTTTAAAGACATGTAATAAATGTGGAAATACTGCTTTCATTGATTCACTAGCCCCCTTGGTAGAGCCTGGAATTGCCATTACCAAACAATTCCCAATAGTACCCACTAAGCTTCTAGAGAGCATTGCAAAAGGCACTCGCTGTTGACCATATGCTCTTATCGCTTCTTCAATCCCCGGAATTCTTCTGTGAATAAGCGGCTCTAGAGCCTCAGGTGTGACATCTCTTAATGACAATCCTGTTCCCCCAGTATAGATTAAAAGGTGATGCTCCTTAGAAAGGCTAGTGGCGCATTGAGAAATGATTTCCTTTTCATCAGGAATCACTTGGTAATGATTTACCTTTATCTGATACTTTTCAAGTTCTGCAATTATAGCCTTCCCTGCAGCATCTGTTTTGGAACCATCAGAAATACTATCGGAACAAACTACCACAGCAGCGGTGAGTCCACTTGGAAACATTCGTTTATCGGTTGAGTAAGGGCTATTACTTTTTATAATTTGAGGAGCACCGATTCTGACCTTCCCCTTTGAACCGATGAATTCTTTAAGACTTAAGCCCGCAACGGAAATACCATAAAGGGCTTGAGTTTCAATACCTGTTTTGTGTATAGCTTTTAGCTGAAGTTGATATATCAGTCGATCATCTTGTTGTTCTTGTGAGAGTGAAATAAAGTCAAATGCCACTACGTGTACCCCAGGAATTACCGTGGATGAATTTTTAACAGCCAGTTCTGCAGCTACTTGAATTTTGGAAAAAGCAGTATCATTATAGACTTGCCGTGCCATTTCATCCATTTCGATTACAATCTGAGCTATGGCCAAACAATTTGCTGTAATATGATCTCCTATATCTTCCATAATAATTCTAGAATTTTCGATTAGCTGTTCACCTTCCACTGATGGGTCTGATCTTCGAATATTTCCTTACCAAAAATTGGAACTTCAGCCTTGATGCGGTTTACAATATGCTCAGTTGCTTGATAAACTCCTTTGCGGTGAGGTGAAGAAACAAAAACAAAAAAGCAGATTTCTCCCACACCTACCCTTCCCAAACTATGGTAAATGTGCATACAGCTAAGGTCAAATTTTTCAAAAGCCTCCTCTCGAATTTCATACAGCTTTTGATCGGCCATCCCTTGATAGGTCGTGTATTCAATAGCCGAAACAACTTTACCCTCTTTATTATCAGCTCTAATTTGCCCTAAAAATATATTGTGTGCTCCAATGCTGTGTTTGGATTGGTGTTTTGCAATAGATTCTGCAATAAATTCAGGTGGTATTGCCCCTTGTATAAATACATTTTTCTTCTTCCGCTCCATAATATTATTTTTCCTTTTGGTAAAATTACTGAACTATATCCACATATTGAACCTCATCTCCAATTTCAACAGCTTCCATATCCTCCGGCACATAGATCAAAGCATTGGCCTGAATTAAACTCTGTAGTAAGGACGAACTTTGATTGGAAAAAACATTTAGATGTCCATTTAAACACTCTCCTCTTAGAAACAACGCCTTACCGGAGTTGTTTACAATCTTTTGGTCAGTTACACCTTTTTTAAAACTCGAGATGCTTTTTCCCAAAAACCGCCTAAGTGCTGGTAATACGTATATTTGGAAATTTATAAAACATGCTGCTGGGTTTCCTGGAAGTCCAAAAACTACCTTATCGTTTTTTAAACCAAAGTAGATTGGTTTGCCTGGTTTCTGATTGATTTTGTAAAACTGTTCCTCTACATCATTAGCCTGAAATGCTACCCGCATTAAATCGTAATCTCCTACAGAAATACCGCCGGTGGCTACTATAAAGTCATGATCATCAAGTAGGTCACCTACCATTGCAACACTGGATTTAGTGTCATCCTCAACATAATAGAATGAGATGTCATCAACTCCTACCTTTTGAAGTAACAATTTCAAAATATAAGAGTTGCTATCGTAGGTTTTGGCCTGCTGCCATGGATCCCCAGGTTGTAGAAGTTCATTACCGCTAATTAAAACAGCTACGCTAGGTTTTTTATAAACCATAAGCTTTGCCACCCCTAAACCAGCCAAAAAAGAAATTGCAGCAGTATTGAGTTCATCTCCCTTTGAAAGCACACGTTCTCCTCTCTTTATCTGCTCGCCTTGGGTCTTAATATTAGTTTTCTCCTGAAATTTAACTACCTTAATCGATGAATTAAAAACCTCAACATGCTCTTTCATAACGACCTTATTGGCCTCTTCAGGTACTCGGGCTCCAGTGTAAATTCGGACGGCTTCTCCTTGTCGTAATGAAACTTCCATATTGGAACCGGCTTGAATTTCTCCTTTTACAACAAATTCCTCATGACCCCATAGACGAACTGCGTATCCATCCATAGCTGATTGTCTAAAAGGTGGTAAATCGATATCAGAAACTACATCCTGAGCTAAAACATAACCATGAGCTTCTGTAATACTTGTCTCAATAATAGTATTGGACATAATAGATTTTTCGATATGAGATAATGCCTGAGCGACAGCAATCATGCCAGTTTGTTTAATAAAGTAAATTTAAAGAATTATTGATACCAACTTAGTGTTTGGCATCAGGAAGTTGGAGACAAATTTACTGTTCTATCCAATCAATCACACTCTTATCCGTAGGTAAGGTTTTAGGAGATATCACCTTGGCAAGCTGTCCATTTTCATCAATTAAATATTTTTGAAAGTTCCACGCCACTTCTGAATCCTCAAGACCACTTTTATCCTTTTGGGTGAGAAACTTATACAACGGGTGTATGTCATCCCCTTTTACTGAAATCTTGCTCATCATTGGAAAGCTAACCCCATAATTGGCTTGACAGAATTCAGCAATTTCTTGGTTAGATCCAGGTTCTTGGTTGGCAAAATTGTTTGCTGGGAATCCAATAATTACGAAGTTCTGAAATTTATAGGTATTGTATATACTTTCTAATAATTCATATTGCGGAGTTAACCCGCATTTACTTGCAGTATTGACAATCATTACCTTTTTCCCTTTTAATTCACTTAATGGAAAATCATCACCGTTGATATCCTGAACGGTAAACTGATAGATAGAAGTGTCCTTCATTTCGTTTACATTTTGAGCATTTACAATCGCGCAGCACCAAATTAAGCTTAAAACTAGTATATTTTTCACAGTTAATTTATTTAAAAACAAGGTACAAAACTTTGTAGAAAAACAACACTTAAATATTCCTAAAATTTACAATTCACAAGCGTGAACTGGCAACAGAAAGTATTTCACGAACTCTAATTTTCAATGAATTAGGCGACTTGATGGTAGCATAATCTGCAAACATTAAGTACCATCTAGCAAAATCATTTTCAATATTAGAACTTAAAAAAGTCATCTCAACTTCTTCTCCTTTAGGAACCTCAGCAACCAAACGGTGATAGTTCGTCGCACTGCGCATATAACGAGCTACTCTTTTATCTACCAAAAGAACAATCTTGGTTTGTTCACGTTCCACGTGATTTGGTCTGTAGTCATCCAATTCACCATGTTCAAGAACATTAGGTATTTGAGTGCGCTTAATTTGAAGCATCCGATCTGTTCTAAACTGCCGATAATCCTGGCGTAAATGACAATACGCCATTAAGTACCAATAATTATGTTCATGAAATAAACCCACGGGTTCAATATGTCGCTCACTAGGGTAATCAGCCTCTAAGGCCTGGTAGGTTAAAAATAATTGTTTTTTCTCTGCAATGCTCTCAAAGATAATTTCTAGAGCATCTGGGATATCCTTATTAAATAACCCCTGTCGTCCATCAATACACACATTAGATTCTATAGCATCGATCCAGTCTTTTTCTCTACCACGTAAAACTGATTTAATCTTATACATGGCAGATTTATAATAAGCTCCCAAAGTATCATCAGTAAACTGTTCCATTAGTTTCTCCGCTGCAACAAAACTTCCAGCTTCCTCTTTGGTAAACATCACTGGAGGTAACCTATATCCTTCCATAATACTATAACCGACCCCTGCTTCACTCACAATAGGAACACCAGAGGATTCTAAAGTTCTAATATCCCGATAAATCGTTCTCAAGCTCACCTGGAAGCGATCTGCTAGATCCTGGGCTCGAACGATTTTTTTAGACTGCAATTGAATGTGTATGGAAACGATTCTATCGAAACGTTTAACGCTTTCATCACTCATAACTGATCGACATATACTCCAAAGATAAAACATCCATTGGAAGTACAATTCTTTAAAGGACATTAGTTTACATTTAGCATAAAGTAATTATAGTCCATCATAGGAACATTATTATACCCTAAACTCCTTCCCATACTGCTAATTTGCCCACGGTGAAACGCGGCATGATTAACTACATGTAAAATCAATTCAAATCGTCTCTGGAACGACTCAAACCATGGACTCTTAAGGTGAAGCTTTCTTTCGAGATCGTTCTGATTTAATGCAGACACATAGTTCGAAAATTGCAATGAAATAGATACAACACCATCCATGAGTTCATAAAATGGCAACTCATCATAAGCTTCTATAATTGAGTTTTCAGGTGGGTCAACCCTATTACATTGTTCATTTTTGATGATCCTTAACCAAAACTCTTGGGAATGCAAAACGGTTCTGAGCGCTAAATCAACTTCTGAAAAACTAACAGAATGTAATTGTTGAGACTCACAAACTGATTCTTCCCGTATCCAATCAATCAAAATTTTGTTTGCCCAATAATGATATCTAGAATAGGATTTTATTAAATTCTCTATGGACGGTTGATTTAAACTTACTTTAGGCATGGTCTTCATAACGTTTTGATTTTAATTCATCACAAAGAAAAAACCAGCTAGTGACAACCCCTTGTCAACATAGTAAAGAAGGTTAAAAATGAGCTAATACTAGAAAAATTTACAAACTGTAATTACTACTGACACACCCTTGTCATATACCAATCTTAATTTTGAATTGAAATTAAAAACCAATAATAAAAATACCAATTCATTTATCATGGAAAATTCAAAAACACAAACAGTACAAGCAACAGTAATGACACCAGAAGAACTATTAAACCACTGGCAAGGACATCGTGGACTTACCCGTAGAACCATTGAAGCGTTTCCTGAAGAAGAATTCTTCACACATAGCATTGGAGGCATGAGAACCTACGCTAAACTTATTCAAGAATTGTTAGCCATTGCAGGTCCTGGAATCAAAGAGATTGTAGAAAAAAACACCGGAACATTTACCGAGCCAGAATATCCCAATAAAAAAGAATATTATTTAAAAGCTTGGGATGAAACCACAGATATCATCAATGAAAACTTCGCTAAAATAAAACCAGAAGATTTTCAAAAACAGATCAAACTCTTTGGCCAATATGATGGGACGATCACCTCTTCTATTATGTATTTTATAGATAATGAAATACATCACAGGGGTCAAGGCTATGTATATTTGAGAAGCTTAAATATCGAGCCTCCATTTTTTTATGAACGATAAATCAAAAAAAGACACTATCTCAAAAACGAACAGTGAACCTAATCCGGAGGATGATCTTATTATCCTCTGGATTAAACTTTTAAAAGGGGGATTTTATGAGTAAAATACGTTATGATAACAAAAAATACTAAGCTATTTATTACTTGAATAAATCTGAATGGGAACCTATTTTTATCAACTTGATTATCAGTGATCTTTGTAATTACCCTTCAATCGATGAGGCATTATTGACTTTGGTAATAACGCCACTCCTCCATTTTTCAAGCTTTTTTGGCACACAGCTGTTGCCTTGTACTTTTTTTGGAAGTTTTGATTTTATTAAGGCCTTTTTTAAAATTGGCGGTAGGTTCTAGTACCCACATCTAATCACAAGTATCATTGGGCACATCTCCAATATCTTGATGAAGCAAGTTTTCTATATAAATATTTAAGCTCCAATGAATTGGGTTTAGCCATGATTCAAGTGGTTATTAACGAAATATTAAATAGCTTACGTATAGAAAAAATTTAAAAATTATTTCATTTAATTCGTTTATTTTTATTTAAAAATTAATGTCATGAGAAATTATAACGAAATAACTACAAATACTTATTAAGAGATTGCAAAGAACTGTTTGCAAGATTTTCAGGTGGTGTTTCAAAGCATAAAATTTTCTGGGAAAAATGATGTCAAAATAAAGATTCAAGAAACAGATGAATTCATAACAACAACCAAAAAGGCAATGGCAATACTTTCTACTATAATTGAAAATATGGCTGAAGGCAAATCGATCTCAATAGTCTCTTCCAAATCGGAGTTAAGCACACAACAAGTAGCTGAAACACTCAATGTATCAAGGCCTCATGTAGTAAAACTATTAGAGACTACAAAAATTCCATTTAGAAAGGTAGGGAGTCATAGAAGGGTGTTGTTAAAAGATGTTATCGAGTATAAGCGACAGCTTGCTAAGGAACGAGATGCACAGCTGGAGTTTTTATCCAATCAAGCACAGAAGTTAAACTTGGGATACGAATGATAAACTCTGGTCACACAAATAGAGGGGAGGGCAGTTTTGTACCCAGATCCATTGCAAAACATCCGGTGTCTTAATATTGTGAATTGTTTTCAGAATACTATCTTAGTATGGAATTCACAGGACCTTCGCTAGAGTCAGAGAAAAACAGCCGTTGTGAATTGCTTTCAGAATACTATCTTAGTATGGAATTCACAGGAACAATAAAACAAGACAGAGATGGAAACTAGTTGTGAATTGCTTTCAGAATACTATCTTAGTATGGAATTCACAGGAATGACCTAATCCACCCACAACTAAGGCTAGTTGTGAATTGCTTTCAGAATACTATCTTAGTATGGAATTCACAGGCAAAAGGGAACACATACTCAATCACTATGTGTTGTGAATTGCTTTCAGAATACTATCTTAGTATGGAATTCACAGGACGAAATTTACGACCATGAAATTAACAATTGTTGTGAATTGCTTTCAGAATACTATCTTAGTATGGAATTCACAGGTTGGTCGAATTTAGATACCTTGTCATAATGTTGTGAATTGCTTTCAGAATACTATCTTAGTATGGAATTCACAGGAAGAGCAGGGACAGGATATGATAGATATGAGTTGTGAATTGCTTTCAGAATACTATCTTAGTATGGAATTCACAGGACCATCAGAACCATAAACATAACAACCATTGTTGTGAATTGCTTTCAGAATACTATCTTAGTATGGAATTCACAGGAGATCTATCTCTATAGGTTGAATATTTTGCGTTGTGAATTGCTTTCAGAATACTATCTTAGTATGGAATTCACAGGGGCATCGTTAACGGCGAGATATTGCCTACCGTTGTGAATTGCTTTCAGAATACTATCTTAGTATGGAATTCACAGGCTTTGTCAATATGTCAGTATCAGTATATGTGTTGTGAATTGCTTTCAGAATACTATCTTAGTATGGAATTCACAGGATGTCAGTATATGTCAGTATGTCAGTATGTGTTGTGAATTGCTTTCAGAATACTATCTTAGTATGGAATTCACAGGCAGTATCTTTGTCAATATGTCAGTATATGTGTTGTGAATTGCTTTCAGAATACTATCTTAGTATGGAATTCACAGGATACCAGCCGTAAAAAACTGGCATCCTGTGTTTTAAATCCAAATTCAGGATTTAAAATCAGAATGAAAAATTATGATTCGGCACAAGGATGTTTGCACATTTTTGATCCTATTTGGTATAAAACAAAATGCACAAAAACAGAAAAATTAGAGTAATTCTTCAACGATTATACTAAAACAATTCCAATTGTTGATTGGGTTTTTCGAGGGTAGTTTCCTTTTTCCCATGAAAGAGTTCCATCATTCCAAATTGCTTGTCTGTAATCTGCATGATGCAGACTTTCCCTTTTTTTGGTAGGGCATTTTTTGTCCTTTTTATGTGAACAGCTGCATTTTCTCTACTGGGACAGAATCTCATGTAAATACTGAATTGAAACATATTGAAACCATCATTAAGTAGATTTTTTCTAAACCGAGAGGCCGTTTTCCGATCTGTAATAGTTTCGGTTGGTAAATCAAAAAACACTAGTACCCACATACTTCTATATTGATTTAATCGTGAAAATCTATCCGTTTGCATGACAACACTTCAATAGTTCTATAGATGCTCTTTATAAACTTTAGAAATCAGGATACAGTACCTTTCTACTCGAGCCTGCAAAACACTCTTGAACACTATTCGTTGTACGACTCATGGCGATCATTAAGGGGCTAAGCTTACCCTCTATTTGCACATCGATGGTCGGTATCTTTAAAAGTTCTGATTTTATATTTTTAGACAATTCTTCAATATTACAGCCCGTATTAACTATATCAAACACCAAAGAATCAACAAAGGGCCTGTATGGCTCCATGAGGTCGTCAGCCAGACAAAAAGCATTATATTTATTACTATGGAAAATCCCTACTGATGGTAGTAATCCACTACTTACAAGAGCTCGTGCTGCAATCGCTCTTAATATGGCATATCCATAATTTAATAGATTATTAGGAGGTATCCCTTTTTGATTACGACTAAAACCCTCAACCACATCATCATCAAACAAGTTTTGAAAATAATATGCTGCGGCAATTGCTTCTATATTTCCAAGATCTCCACTTTTGACTTCTGTTGCCCATCGTTTAAGTTTTAAGGCATTTTTGGACCGCAACAGCAAATGATTCGCTTGATTGCTGACCTTAGCTGAAATAGTTTGTTGCCATAACTGTTTTTTAAGCGGCACACTTGCATTAAGTTGATATCGAATCCGCTCGGTCTGCTCGGTGTGCCCCACTAGTGGCTGTAAAAAACTACAAGGCAAATGCTGCTTGTCACATGTAATTACGGCGGTCTTATTTTGAACCAATTTCATTAATAGTCCATTGGTAATTGTTATTTGAGGGTCTTCTAATACAACGTATCCTAAATCTTCAATAGGAAGACTTTTCTCAGCATTTTCATCTCCTGGGAATTTAACGATCAGCTGGTCGTTTTTGGTGCTGAGATAAGCAGGATTACCAAAGAAGAGAGTACGTTTTACCATTTCGTTTTAAATTAGTATATTAATACTCACCTACATAAACGATTTCGCCCAGGTGATTAATTCTGACTTTAACGAGATTCCTAAGCCATCCAGTAGATCTGATACTCTTATAGGTAAACTCTAAATCGTTTGTCACAACAGTTTCGAGATGATGGCGAAACATATAATTTTTAGTAGCTATTTTCTGAACTCTATATAAATTAGGCGATATTTTAGCAGCATTCTTTCCATCTGTTAAATCAAATTCATTTGGATCAAAATCATCTGATGGGAACACAAACATTTCATTCTGTTTCATCGTAAATTTGAACTTCCAACCTATATCAGAATTATAAGTTTTATCAATTATTGGCAGCCCCTCATTAACTCTTGTTACGGCCTCAAAAAACGAAACTACCCTTTCTTGCAGATTACCATCTTTGTCTTCATATATACCCACATGATGGTTATTCCCAGTACTCACAAAGTCAACTGGAATTTGCTTTTTATTTTTATCCAATATTTGATCTCCAAAATGATCCTTTCCTTCATGGAGAGACTCAGCATTATTCACGCCTTTAATTGCCACACTTTTCACAGCAATTCCTTTGCTTTTGTTTAACCATATTGGATTTTCTTCTAAATTAGAAAAGGCCTCTTTAAAATTACCTTGAAATTTAATCACACGATCTTTCAATATTTGTTTTACCTTTTCGTCAATGACCTTTTCTAAATGTTTCTCATTTTTAAAATTATCCCCAGATATCTTTTTTCGAATTTTGAATACGTCTTCATAACACACCACCTCTTTAAGCCCTATTCCTTCAATTAGAATTGGATCTATCTTGATTGTTTTTGAATCAAATGCAACTTCAGAGTTATTATCGTATTTAGAAAGATGTTGTAACACAATCTCTCTATGGACTTTGTCCACAATCATTGACGCTCTAACTAAAGTAAATTTATTATTAAGTTTTAAGGGTTTTGGATCAATAAGTTTTATTTTCCCGTACACCGTCTCCTTATGTAGCTGTCCCCTCGGCGTAAGTTGTCTCCTTTTATTATAGTTGTCTTTACCCTTTAGCTTGGTTTTATTCACACTCCATGTGACTACTTTATTCTTATTTTTAAATGAAATTAAGATTGATTCTATCTGGAGTTTGGCTTTCATTCTTAAATCCGATATAGGCGGAATAAATCGCCTTTTACCCATTACATCTTTCCCTATAATCTGATTTTCAATAGACTTAATGGTGCCATGCATTTCATGATGAATATCTTTTCTGGCATTAAGATAATTTAAGTACTGGATATGATTATGAGTCGTAAATGCAACAGCTAAAGCATCCATGGCATGGTGCCTATGGTCATTTCTTTTACTCCATCCCTCTATAACATTAATTGACTTAATTTTCTCTGAACCTACATCAAACCTTTCTATTTTTTTTGTTAAACCAAGTGCTTTGTATTTAGGAAAATTAAGCTCCTTCATTACGTTAATTAAATCCCAATCCTCTCTTAATTTATCGGTTATTTTACCTGTAGTTGGCACTACAGTTTTAAACACCTCTAAAAGCATTTTCCTTGCCTGTTTGGCTATATACTGTGTGTTACGTAGATCACGCTCAATAAATCCATCCACTAATTTGCTCTTTGGAATCATTAGTTTTTTATATTTAGAGGATGAGATTTTTCCATCTTTATGTAATGTTTCAATACGGCCAATATAGCTATCAACATCCTTGGAAAAATCCGTAGACATAAAATCAAAAGCTGTTCTATCCGCTTTTTTCAAATTATCTACCTTGAAAGCCAATGTTTTATTCGAAAAAGAATCATCGAACAACAGAGCTTTTGGAATAATATGCTCTATATCAATCTCATTAGAAAACAATTTTTCTTTTGGGATATATTTATCCCTGAACAAATCCTTATAACCATTAGATGCCAATTCTTCCCAAAGTCGATAACGTATAACATCACCCTTTGTAGGATTCGGGATACCGAACTCTTTGCTTAAGTATTTTTTTATTTCAGCGTTTCTTCGAGTAGCATCTGAAATGTTTTTTGTCATTTGACTTCGCTCTTTAGCCGACTTCTTTAATTCTCTAGCCAGTTCAATCCGAACTTCGTCAGGTTTCCCGTAATTATCAATAACCTGATTAACCACATTGACCATCTGATTAAGAATTTTCTCAACAACCGGATTACGTAGGCTGTTTTTCTTAAGCAACTCAAGCTTTGGCTTTAATTCTCGGTTATCCAACTCATCTGCACTTAGACTATTCGAGTGGTTATATCCTGCATATTGACATGCCTTTGAGTAATCACTCCCATCCCGAAGAAAAGGAAGGATCTTACTAATGGCTTTCGATGATAAATTACCGTAATCAGAAGTAAACCTTAAATTTGAAATTAGAGTACTATATTCTGGTTTAAAACCAAATTTAAGATGGAGCTTCTTTTTTAAAGCAACTCCAGTATTACCATAAGTAAACTTATCCTCTTCTGTTATTTTACTGTTACCTTCCTCTGCGGAGTACAACAAATGCCATAATTGGTAGCTCAGTTGCTGATCCAATTTTTTGCTGAAATCAAAATCCAAAATAGAATCATTGATTCCAATTGAAGAAAATATAGCCTTTAACTCGGATTTAATTTCCAAAGCGCTTTTCTTTCCCCAATTAAACCCATAACCTTCTTCCTCCGCAATCATTTGAAACACATTATACAGAGCTGAATTGGTTCTGTTACCTTCAATTTCTTCCAAATTACACTTCCATTGGGTTAACTTCCCAATTTTCATATATTTCGATAAAATTTTTAGCACTTGATTCGGCTTTAAATCCCCTCTGAGGTTTAATTCATCAAAAACAACCTTTTTCACATCATCCTCCAACTCTATGAACTGAATTATTTGATTACTCTCTGAATTTACAAACTTCAGATTATTGAGAGATTGCCATATTTTAAATTCTTGAAACAATGGAGAAGAACGGGGAATTACCCTTCGTCCAATGGTTCTTATTTTGGTCTTACCTGTCTCCTTTTCCACATAGTTTTGCTGGGTACTTTCAAACTGACAAAAGCTAATTAGATTCTTTTGGGATTTTAACTTACGCTGATAAAATATAACGACATCCCTTATTTCTTGCTTAAGTTCATTTGTTAGTTGAGGATAAAATTTGGCTTGATTTCTCCAAATGACTTCAAATTCATCCAGATAATCTTGCCTGTAAAAAACTTGATTCTTGAGTGAAGTATTTGGATCTTTCTGCAATTGTTTATATTGATATTGTCCTACAGTTTCCTTGTTAAAGAAAAGCTCTTTACTACGATCTGAAATTGCACCTAAATATCCACTAGATTTATTACTATCATTGTTTATATCCTGCAATACGATAGCAAGATGTTCAAGTTCTATTTGTTGAGTCAACGCTTCTTTCCTTAATCGATATCGGGCAAATTTCTGCTCTTTGGCGGACCCTTTAAGTTTAACACCAACAATTCCTAAAGGTTCTTTACAGATCGCCCAAGTTTGACTTTTATTCTTCCCATGGAGTTCAAAAAAAAGTTCCTTAGTAAGTATAAGCGGGTAAAATTCACTTTGTTTTTTCCAAACTAGATTAAATTCTTCCTGTAGATCGGAACGATAGAAATCCGGCAGATGCTTTTTTCCTGACTCCAATAGCCTTAAAACATACTCCCCTGGAGTCATATTTTCATCATACAATAATTTAGCAACCTCCATTCCATCTATGGCTACACCATCATCTTCAGCGTTCACTTTACGACTACTTTTGTACCCTCGTTTCTTATTTATTGATAATAAAATTTTTGCCAGATCCTCCAATGAAACTTTCTCATTAGCCGACTTGGACCTTAGTTTTAATGTTTGATGAGTAGTCTCTTTCCCTACTTCTGTGAGTGCCGTATCCTTGTTTATCAATCCATTTTTCAAGAGGATCTCAATGAGATTTTCTCTACGTAATTTATAACGTTGAAGGTTTCTCCTAGCCCCCCTTTTCAGCGTTCTTTCTGCATTATTTGAGTATGCTTTCCCTCCTTCAAAATTCGTCAATTCATCTACAGTCAGAGGATTTACCCTTACACCCAATTTGATAATATCCGAAACTTCATTTTCATTTTCTGCCTCCTTAACCAAAGCCCAACCGATGCTGTTTGTTCCTAAATCAAGACCTAATATAGTTTTCATTGTAATAGTAGAATTAGTTTTGCTCCTAAATATACAATGAAAAAAAATATCGCAATTACGGAAACCCTCAAACCAAGATTAAAATAAATTTATATCTTTGAAATCTGAAAGCAATTCACAATAAGGATTATTCCGTTGTGAAAACATTCAAATCGGCATTCTTCGGAATGTCGATTTTTTTTATCCAAAAACTTTGGCATTGATCCCTATCTAATTAAATAGACGACAAACATCACTCATAAACCTGGGATTTATCCAAAAAAGACTGCCTTCAGCAGTATTAGAATTGGCTAAGAAGGGAGGTATTAAATGAAATCACGGGAACACCCTCTTGATTTTAGAGTGTAATGAATAAGAAATTCAAATGAAAATAGAAATGGACTATTAGATAGACAGGTTTTAATGCCATTAATTTTAGTACAAAAATTTCGATAATCAATTAATTAATCCCTACGCTATGGATTCATAATCCGCCATCAGAAATCACCTTGTGTGTGAACCAAAAAAGGAAGTCTAAGCTCTTAAACTCTCAATTAAGGCAGTTATATCGACCTCGTCTTGAGTACCCGAGTTCATATTTTTTAAAGTAAAGGTATTTTTATCCATCTCAGATTCCCCAGCTAAAACCACAAATGGAATACCCCTTTTGTTGGCATAATTCATTTGTTTTTTCATCTTAGTGTCATCGGGGTACAACTCAGCTTTTATACCACTTTCTCTTAACGCTTTAACTGCCTTTAGACCATATAAAGCTTCATTCTGGCCAAAATTTAAAAACAGGACCTCAGTTGTAGTAGTAACAGATGGTGGGAATAAACCAAGTTCATCCAACACCAAATAAATTCTGTCAAGTCCAAAAGAAATACCTACACCACTGACATTTTTAAGACCAAAAATACCAGTCAAATCATCATAACGACCACCTCCTCCGATCGAGCCAATCTTAACTCTTTCAGGCGCAGCAACCTCAATGATTGCTCCAGTATAATAATTAAGCCCTCTGGCTAGAGTTACATCCAACTCCAGGTTCGAAGTCTTAAGACCTAAGGCATCAATAGCTGTTAGTATAAAACTCAATTCTTCCACTCCTTTAAGTCCTTCATCGGAAGTAGATAACATGGTTTTCAAACTTTCTAATTTTGAACCATTACTACCAGTAAAACTAAATAAAGGCTGAACTTTCTCAATAGCCATTTCAGTTATACCTTTTTCCAGCATTTCCTTCTTCACGCCATCTTCACCAATTTTATCTAATTTATCCAGAGCAACAGTAAAATCGATGAGTTTATCTTTGGCACCAATAACCTCTGCAATTCCAGAGAGTATTTTTCGGTTATTGAGTTTAATGGTCACACCCTCTACCCCAAGACTACTAAATACCGTATCATAAAGCTGTATAAACTCTACCTCCTGCCAAAGTGAAGTTGAACCTACTACATCGGCATCACACTGGTAAAACTCTCTGAAACGCCCTTTTTGAGGGCGATCCGCTCTCCAAACAGGCTGCACTTGATAACGCTTAAAAGGGAGATCAATTTCATTTTGGTGCATTACAACATACCGCGCAAATGGAACCGTTAAATCATAACGTAATGCTTTTTCTGAAATCCTTGATGTTAGGGCACTGGCATCTTTTTTAGTATAAAGTGCATCATCGACTTTGGAAAGATAATCTCCAGAATTTAAAATTTTAAAAATCAAGCGATCACCTTCATCCCCATATTTTCCCATAAGGGTCTCAGAATTCTCAAAACTTGGGGTTTCGATAGGCATAAAACCAAAAGTTTCAAAATGAGATTTTATGGTACTGATAATATAGTTACGTTTATTGACTTCCTCTGGTCCAAAGTCTCTTGTTCCTTTTGCGATGCTTGGTTTTTGTGCCATTGTTACTATGTGTTTAGAGATTTACACTAAATTATACCTCAACTATATAGAGTTACTAAAAAATAGGAGTATTACCTTAAAGCTAGCCGTACTTAAATTTTAAATACTTAGATTATTCAATGATGTCGTCAAAGTAACGGAATAACTCCCCTTTGGTGATTATGGCTCCCTTCTCAATGAGTTCAAATTTATCCAGTAACTTATCCTCTGAATAGGCTTTGACAGCAGTCATAATTTCAACATTCTCACCCATAAAGTTTTGTTTGAACCACCCAAATCCATGTTGAGTCCTTAGGTCTATCCCTGGCTGACTTACACGAACTGCAATAAGGTTCATTTGCTTTTCTGTCAAATGAAAAAGATGCATCTGTGTAGCAGAGATATTTTCAAGAAACTCGATTTTGGCAAGCACACCCTCCCAAACCAAATCACTGAAGACATCAATTTCTTCTTCAGCAACCTCTGGTTTATTTTCTTTGATACTTTTCCATTCCTGAGCTGTTATGGATTGTGTAGCCAAAAAGTTTATAAACTCTTGGTGCATTTCCTCTAACTGCTCTTTTGTTAATCTTCTGTACTTCACTTAAATCTTATATTTATCTATGTACAAAAATCGAAAAGAGGTTGCAAAAAAAATAAATTTTTATACAACCTCCTCGTATGATGAAATAATTTCTACTAATTAAGCCTCAGCTACTACTTCAAATGGGAAGTTAACAATTACCTCTCTATGAAGTCTAATAGTAGCCTCATAAGGACCAGCAACTTTAACGTTACCTCCTAAGATGCTTATAAATTTCTTCTCAATAGCTATTTTAGACTCTTTTTGAATTGCTTCAGAAAGATCCGCGTTTGTTACAGAACCAAAAAGTTTGTTTCCAACACCTGCTTTAGCTGTAATTTTGATCTCTAAACCTTTAAGTTGATCAGCGATAACTTGAGCATCATCAACAATTTTCTTCTCTTTAAAGGCTCTTTGCTTTAGATTCTCAGCCAATACTTTTTTAGCAGAAGTGGTAGCTAGAATAGCGTATCCTTTAGGGATCAAATAATTTCTACCGTAACCATTTTTAACGGTTACCACATCATCTTTAAAACCTAAGTTTTCGACGTCGTTCTTTAATATTAATTCCATGGTTACCTTCCTTTTATTTTAATAAATCTGCTACGTATGGCATAAGTGCTAAGTGACGCGATCTTTTGATAGCTACAGACACTTTTCTTTGATATTTCAATGAAGTTCCAGTCAATCTTCTTGGAAGAATCTTACCTTGCTCATTTACTAATTTCAATAAGAAATCTGGATCTTTATAATCGATATATTTAATACCAGATTTTTTGAAACGACAGTATTTCTTTGTTTTGTTAGTCTCAATGTTAAGTGGAGTTAGATATCTGATCTCTCCATCTTTTTTACCTTTTGCTTGTTGCTCTATAGATGTTGCCATGATAATTAAGCTTTTTCGTTAAGTTTTTTTCTTCTTTTCTCCGCCCAAGCAATTGCATGTTTATCCAACTTAACAGTTAAATAACGCATTACACGCTCATCACGTCTAAATTCCAATTCGAATGGCTCAATTGCTTCACCAGCAACTTTGAATTCAAAAAGGTGATAAAAACCACTTTTTTTGTTTTGAATAGGATACGCCAATTTTTTAAGGCCCCAATCTTCTTTAGCTACAAACTCAGCCCCTTTTGAGGTTAAGAAATTCTCAAACTTCTTAACTGTTTCCTTTATCTGAGTATCAGATAAAACGGGATTTAGAATGAAAACAGTTTCATATTGATTCATAATCTTGAATAAATTATTATTATTTTTAAGGCTGCAAAAGTAGAATTAATTATTATATTTACAAAGTGAAGCTTAAAGATTTCGATAAACTAAGGTGAAAAACACCCTTTTCGCCAACATATTTCCCCATTTTACAACAATTGTTTGCTTCAGTGAGGTATTTTGATTAAAATTGTACACGTTAAAAACCAATCGATCACCTTTATAGAATATGAAAATGAATTGTATCATAGTAGATGACTCAAGTATCCAGCGGATGTCTGTGGCTAGGTTGATCAAAAATCATCCGATGCTGAATTTGGTTGCTGAATACAGTAATGCCATTGAGGCAAAGAATGGCCTAAAGAAACAGGCTATTGATTTAATTTTCCTTGATATTGAAATGCCAGTGGTAAATGGCTTTGACCTATTAGAAGCCCTAAGTGAACCACCACAAGTCATACTTATCACCGGAAGCGCTCAATATGCATTAAAAGCATTCGACTACGATGTTACAGATTATCTGCATAAACCCATCACTCAAGAACGCTTCGAGGCTTCTATTAAGAGAGCACAAGAGAATTTCAAACTCAAGGTTGCTTCCAAAGAGGATGATGATCATATTTTCGTAAAAAGTAACTTAAAAAAACGAAAAGTCTTTTTAAATGAAATTAATTGGGTAGAGGCTCTTGGTGATTACATCAAACTAGTTACTGAGGATGCAAATATTGTCATTCTCTCTACCATGAAAGCATTTGAAAACGAACTCCCACCAGAGCGTTTTTTAAGAATCCACAAATCCTATATCGTAAATTTGGATAAGGTACAGAAGTTCAATAGTAAAAACGTTGAAGTTAACGGTAAGCTAATTCCACTTAGCCGTAACAAAAAACAAGACCTTTCCGAGGCCCTTAGTAACTCATAGGATGATACAACACTATTGTGCGTCCACATTGTAAACAATCCTTACACTTCTATATGCCGGTATAGCCTGAAAGCTTTTATCTATTTTTAAAATAGCTCGCTTACTTTTGGGCAAAGATTGATGCGCAGGAATTTTAATTATAATATGCTTATGATACTCATTTCTTATCCTAGCAACAGCTGGAAAAACGGGCCCTAAAATCTCGGTTCCACTACCTTTAAAAACTGTTTTTAAAGATTGCACATACCAATCGCTTGCTTCATTGACTTTACTAAAATCCCTGTGACGGAACACAAGCTTTATAAGTCTTATAAAAGGAGGGTATTTAAACTGATAACGCTCATTAATTTGATCCGTATACATTGCTTGAAAATCATTCATTGATGCCTGTTGAAGGATCTGATGATACGGGTTATAGGTCTGAACAATCACCTTTCCCCTCTTCTGAGTACGACCTGCTCTTCCAGAGACCTGCTGTATTAATTGAAAACTACGCTCATGAGCTCTAAAGTCAGGAAAGTTCAACAAATTATCAGCATTCATTACCCCCACTAAACTCACCTTCCTAAAATCCAAACCTTTAGTAAGCATCTGCGTACCTACCAAAATATCAATTTCTAATCTTTCAAAAGAGCTCAAAAGCTTTTCATAACTATACTTCCCACGAGTTGTATCGGAGTCCATCCGACCCACCTTAGCCTCGGGAAAGAGGTCTGCCAACTCGTGGGCTATCTGTTCTGTACCAAAACCCTTCGTACTTAACTCACTACTCCCACAGGCAATACAACTCTGCTGCATAGCCATAGCATGACCACAGTAATGACAACGCAATTGATCACGATAATGGTGATAGGTCAAACTCACATCACAATTTGGACATTGTGGTGAGTTTCCACATTCTTGACATTCTAAAATAGGCGCATAGCCTCTTCGATTCTGAAATAGTATCACCTGCTCTCCAAGTTCTAAAGCATCAGCAATGGCTTCGATTAATCGATCCGAAAAATGGCCTTTCATGCGCTTTTTGCGATGCTTTTCTTTAATGTCAGTCAATTCAATATCGGGCATTAATACCCCGGCGAATCGCCTATTAATTTCAACCAACCCATATTTTTTATTTTGTGTATTAAAATAGGATTCAATACTTGGGGTGGCAGTTCCCATAAGAACTTTAGCCTGATGTAATTTCCCGAGAACCACTGCTGCATCTCTAGCGTGATAACGTGGAGCAGGATCAAATTGCTTAAAGGATTGCTCATGCTCTTCATCCACTACGATCAAACCTAAATTACTAAAGGGCAACAAAACAGCAGAGCGGGCCCCAAGAACAATCTGAGCTTTATCATCAGACTTTAATATATTGTTCCACACCTCTACGCGTTCATTATTGGAATACTTTGAATGATACACACTAACCTTTTCCCCAAAATATTGCTGTAGTCGTTTAATAAGTTGAGTAGTAAGAGCAATCTCAGGGAGTAAATAAAGAACTTGCTGACCTTTCTGTATGACTTGTTCAATTAATTTAACATATACCTCAGTTTTTCCAGAGGAAGTCACCCCGTGCAAGAGAACAACATCCTTTTCCTGGAACTGACCCTTAATCTGAGTAAGAGCCGTGGATTGGTATTCATTTAAGGTTTTACTCTCAACGGTCTCTTGACCATCATATTGAACCCGATCGGTCTGCAAATGATACACCTCCAAAACTCCTTTATCGATAAGTGACTTTACCACAGCAGAAGATACCTTACTTTCGGTCTCCAACTCTTTGACTTGAATTGGTTTTTGCGTTACAGCTTCCATGGAAAAGAGCTTTAGGACAACTTCTCGTTGCTTTTTTGCCCTAGAGAGGGTATCCAACAAAGAGCTTAAAGCCTGGTCCGAATTATAATCCTGATGCATTTTCACATACTTAACAAGCTTTGGCTTATAGGTCTCATAGACTTCTTCTTTAAGCTGAATTACCTGTTTTTCTATTAAAGCCTTGAGGATCGGAAGTACGTTTTTTCGATCAATGATATCACTGACTTCCTGTATCTTTAAAGAGGATTGATGCTGCAGAGCTTCATACACTAAGGACTCCTGATCGCTAAAAAACTCCTCCCCTTGCCACTGAAAGTTTTTATTTGGAAGAATAATAGTCTCACTCTCTAAAAGTAAAGCGGAAGGTATAGCAGCTTTAAATACCTCCCCTAAACTACACATATAATAAGAAGCTATCCACTCCCAAAACTCAAGTTGACGTGCAGAAACTACCGCCGAACGATCTAAGATCTGATCAATCTCTTTTGCCTTATATGTAGTAGGCGCATTTTGATGAATCGCATACACCAAAGCTGTATAAATCTTAGATTTTCCAAATGGCACCGCCACTCGCATCCCTTTTTCCAAAAAGTCTGCCTCCCGCTCACTGACTTGATACACAAAAGTCTTGGTCAGGGGAATCGGTAATATGACATCTATAAAATGCATTTAATTATAAGGTGATTATAAAGGAAGTTGATAACAGTTTTTCTGGTGGTTTATAATAGCTAATGATCACTCAACCCTTTTCCAATATTGCGTACGGTATAAAAATGCAATATAACCTCGAACATTTAAAATATTAGGATTATCCTCATCCACCCAAAGCTTACACTTGTATTGCTTGCCTTTCTCAGGATCTAATATAGTTCCTCCACTGTACTGATTCCCATCTTTTTCCATACCCTCAATGATAACCATTCCTTGAACAGGTTGATTTCTCTTATCTCCATCACAGCGATCACATACAACATCAGCCCTATCTTTATTTAAAATCTCTTTGACCTTCCCATAAATTTTCCCATCCTGCTGGTATATTTCAACGATCGATTTTTCCACCCCTGTGTCATCATCAATAGTCTTCCATAGGCCGGTGACTGTTTGCCCTTGAACTGCGCCAATAAACAGAACTAGAAAAAAACTCAATAGTGCTTTCATAATTTTAGGATTTTAGTATATCGAATACCTTAATAGTAAAGTTAAAAATTTCTTCGTAAACTCCTTAAAGATGCATTGAGCTCAAAACCAAGCAATACTATATTTGAATTCAACCAGATATACAGCATAAGAATCAGTAAAGCACCAATGGAACCATACAACTCATTATACTTAGAGAAATTCTCAATGTAAATTCCGAAAAAATAAGTGGTCAAAATTATAAGAACTGTCGACATTACAGCCCCTGGAGAAAAGAACTTGGTCTGCTTCCCTTCTGAGGTTCCAAAATAATACAACATGGCTGTGGTAAGAAATGTAATAACCACAAAGAAGAAGAAACGTCCGAGTTTCACCCCAAGAGTCTCACCAGATCCAACAGCGCCATTTGCAGCACTCGCAGCAAGATCATTCACAACATGTCCAATGTAAATTTCATAGACAATAAAACCAACCACAGATCCTAGAAGAACCAAAGCCATTAACATTGCTACTCCAACGGCCACCAAATATTGTCGAATCATGCTTCGGGTATTGACCGAGTGATAAGAGTTTTCAAATCCTCCAAAAATCGCATTAATTCCGTTGGCCATGGTGAAAATGGAAAGCAAAAAAGCAGAAGACAACAGCCCTCCTCGTTGATTTTTCCCAATATCCTCAATAATTGTATCGAAGAACCCTACTGTTCTCGGTGGAAGTAAACTCTCAATAAATACGATGAAATTCTCCTGAAACCCTTCCATAGGCACGTAGGGAATCAAGTTTAATATAAAAAGTAGAAATGGAAAAAGCGCCAGAAAAAAACTATATGCGATAGCACTAGCCCTATCGGTCAGTGCTCCCTTGATAACTCCTATAAAATACATTTCTGTCAAGTCGTATATAGACAAGCCTTCAAACCCAGGAAGACGAATATTTTTCAGCAAACGTACAAAATAGTTTACAACAGGGATTTTATCTAAGCGTTCTTCAATTTCTATAGACATATTAAAGGGCTTTTAAACTTAGATCCAAATTCGATACTGAGTGCGTTAGGGCTCCAGATGAAATATAATCAACCCCGCAATCAGCATAAAGGCGAATGGTTGATTCATCTATCCCACCTGAAGATTCCGTTTGACACTGATCTCCAATAAGGGCCACAGCTCTTTTACTATCCTGATAATTAAAATTATCCAATAAAATTCTATACACCCCACCTGAATCTAGGATTGTTTGGACCTCATTTAAATCTCTAGCCTCCACAATGATTTTTAAATCTTTATTACTTGTTTTTAAATAATCTTTTGTCTTTTGAATGGCCTGGGGAATTCCACCCGCAAAATCAATATGGTTGTCTTTCAACATAATCATATCGTAGAGTGCAAAACGATGATTCTCCCCTCCACCAATCTTAACAGCCCATTTTTCCAATGCCCGAATTCCTGGAGTAGTTTTACGGGTATCCAAAATCTTTGTTTTTGTACCCTCCAAAAGTTTTACATATTTGGCAGTTTTTGTGGCAATAGCACTCATACGCTGCATCGCATTAAGCACCAATCGCTCTGCCTTTAAAATAGATTGGGAAGTACCTTCAACATAAAAAGCAACGTCACCGTGTTTGACCAGTGCCCCATCCTCTATAAGAATCTCAATTTTTAAATCGGGATCCACATAAGCAAAAACCCTTTTAGCAAAGGCAACTCCAGCAAGAACACCAGTGTCCTTTACAAGTAATTTTGCCTTCCCTTGTGCACTAGGCGGAATACACGCCAAAGAACTATGATCCCCATCCCCTACATCCTCACGTACGGCATTGGCTATAATTAAATCCAATTCATTCTCAAATTGAAGTTTTGATATCATTGTAATTATTTTTTCGCTAAGTTAAAAAAATATTAGGGGCTTCAATTGCGCATATCACACACTTTAACCTTAATTTTAAAAAGCAGAAAACTTATTTCTGCCATAAAATGACCACACTTACCCACAGTCTTTAAATATACTACCAAGTTAAAGCACGGCAATTTTAAACCAAGTCATTACAATATTATTCTAGGAGTTTCCTACTTTTACCCCATGAACATTAAACTCATTGTAGTAGGGAAAACAGATGATTCAAACCTTATTGAACTCATTGCACAATATACCAAACGTTTGTCGCATTATGTGAATTTCAGTATAGAAATCATTCCAGATATTAAACAAGCAAAGAATCTATCGGAGTCTGAGCAAAAGACAAAGGAAGGTGCGCAGATATTATCCAAAGTCTCACCAGCAGATTGCGTAATCCTATTAGATGAAAAAGGAAAACAATTTTCATCAGTTGACTTTGCTGCCCAGCTTCAAAAACGCATGAATAGCGGCGTCAAGCAATTGGTATATGTCATAGGCGGCCCATACGGATTTTCTGAAGAGGTGTATCAAAAATCACAAGGAAAGATCTCCCTTTCACACATGACTTTTTCCCATCAAATGATTCGATTGTTTTTTATAGAGCAGCTATACAGAGGATTTACCATATTAAGAAACGAACCCTATCACCATCGCTAAAGGTTAAAAAAAATAAAATTAAAGTATGAAGTTAGTTTTTGCCACACATAATCATAACAAGTTAGCTGAAATAAAATCGATACTTCCTCCACATATTGAGATTGTAAGTCTATCAGAAATAGGCTGTGATGAGCCCATAGAAGAATGGGGAGAAACCATAGAGCAAAATGCAGTTATAAAAGCAAAATACATTTGGGATCACTATAATTTAAATTGTTTTTCAGACGACACGGGATTAGAAGTTCTAGCACTTGACAATGCACCAGGGGTCTATTCGGCACGTTATGTAGGCCCAGAGAATAATGCCCATAAAAATATGGCAAAATTATTAGAGAACCTTCAAGGCAAGACGGACAGAAAAGCACGTTTTAAAACTGTGATTGCCCTAATAATTGATGGGACGTTACAACAATTTGAAGGAATTGTAAATGGTGAAATCTCTGAAAAGCAATCAGGGGAAGGCGGCTTTGGGTACGATCCCATTTTTGTTGCCGATGGCTTTAATCGCACTTTTGCAGAGCTTAGTAAAGAAGAAAAAAACAACATCAGTCACAGGGGTCGGGCTTTTGAAAAACTGGCAAACTTTTTAAAGTAATTGACCTAAAATCGACCTTTATTCAAGGGCTCATCATACAACATTTCTACTAGGCGAACAGCGTCAAGAACGCAATCAATTAACTTTCAAATAGTTACATCTAAGCTCCCAAGGTGTTTTATTCAAATATTTATAACTATAAATACCTAACAATCCAATAATTAAGATTACCTTTGCCCCCTTATTTTAAATACATATATGAATAAATTTGAACAATTAGGACTGAACGAACAGCTATTAAAAGCCATTCACGATATGGGCTTTGAGTCGCCGTCTGAGGTACAGGAGAAAGCTATTCCGGTCCTACTAAGCCAAGAAACAGACATCGTGGCCTTGGCACAAACAGGAACGGGAAAAACGGCTGCTTTCGGCTTTCCTATGATTCAAAAGATCGACACTAAAAGCAAAACTACACAAGGGCTTATTCTTTCGCCTACTCGTGAGCTTTGTTTACAAATCGCTCATGAATTAAAACAATATTCAAAATACTACCCTTCTTTAAATGTCACTGCCATATATGGTGGTGCTAGCATTATAGAGCAAGCAAATCAGGTCAAAAGAGGATCGCAAATTGTTGTGGCCACTCCTGGACGTATGAAGGATATGATCAGCAGAAAAATGGTAAACATTTCTAAAATACAGTATTGTGTTTTAGACGAGGCTGACGAAATGCTGAACATGGGATTCTATGAAGACATCAAAGATATTTTGTCTCATACACCCAAAGAAAAAAGTACTTGGTTGTTTTCAGCTACTATGCCAAAAGAGGTTTCGAACATCGCTAAGAAGTTCATGAATCAACCACATGAAATAACTGTGGGTACAAAGAATTCAGCTTCTGAAAATGTACAACATGAATACTATGTTGTAGGTGGTAGAGATCGATACCTAGCATTAAAAAGGTTAGCAGACACAAACCCAGATATCTTTTCGGTCATTTTCTGTAGAACCAAAAGAGATACCCAAAAAGTAGCCGAAAAACTTATAGAAGACGGATACAATGCTGGAGCATTACACGGAGATTTAAGTCAAAATCAACGTGATATGGTCATGAAATCATTCCGTAACAAACAAATACAAATGTTAGTGGCTACGGACGTTGCTGCTCGAGGAATCGACGTAGATGACATCACCCATGTGATCAACTATCAATTACCAGACGAAATTGAAACCTACACCCACAGAAGTGGTCGTACGGGACGTGCTGGTAAATCTGGAATTTCCATGGTGATTATCACCAAGAGTGAACTGCGAAAAATCAGTGCTATAGAGCGTATTATCAAACAAAAGTTTGATGCTAAAAAGATTCCATCAGCAGATGAGATATGTGAGATACAATTGTATCACTTGGCCAGCAAGATCAAAAACACTGAGGTAAACAAGGAGGTAGAGACCTATCTTCCTGCTATTGAAGATGTTTTAGAAGGAATTGACCGTGAGGAACTAATCAAAAAAATGGTTTCTGTTGAATTCGGACGTTTTGCGGAATACTACAAAAAAGCTGGAGATATCAATGTTTCTAATAATGGACGCAGTGAAGACTTCTCTTCAGAAGGCAAGGTAAGGTACTTTATAAATGTTGGTTCAAGAGACGGATACGATTGGATGGTATTAAAGGACTTCCTTAAAGAACAATTAGGTTTAGGAAAGGATGACGTCTTTAAGGTAGATGTTAAAGAGAGTTTCTCTTTCTTTAACACTGATGCTACCCACACAGAAAATGTATTAGCGACATTCTCAGAATTCAAACTTGACGATCGCTTTATTAATGTCGAGGTATCTAAAAACGCTCATGAGAACAGAAATCGTGGCGATCGCTCTGGCAAAAGGTCTAGAAAAGGTGGTAGAGACTTTAACAAGGGGAAAGATCGAAACTTCAAACCTAAAAGTCATAGGGGAAAAGGAAAGCCTAAAAAAAGGTTTTAGTTAATAATAAATTAAAAATGCGTCTAATAGGCGCATTTTTTGCTTTAGTTTGCTATTTTTAGCCCCGCTATATATTGCTAATTTTGCCTAAACTTTAAAAACGAAGTTGCTAACTATTTAATACCACACTATGTTTAGGCTCAGGAATACTTTTTTAGTATGTTTGAATTAATGAAAAAAATTATATGTTTACTGATTCTCTTAACTGCTGGTATAGGATTTTCACAAAATGATGATACTACAGGTGAACTCCAAGGAGTCGTGTTTAACACCTCAGATGAATCAGTTATGGGGAATGTACACGTATTAAACCTGAATCAGGTCATTGGTACCATTACTGATGACAAGGGACAATTCAACATCACTGCCCGAGTAAATGACACCTTATACTTGTCATATATCGGCTTTAAAGCCGTCAAGGTAAGAGTCACTAATGACATGATAAAGTATCAAAACACCAAGATCGGTCTGACAGAATTAGCCTTTGCACTTGAAGAGGTGGTTGTACGCCCTTATCAACTCACAGGTTACCTGGATATCGATTCTAAAAACATTCCCATCAACCAATCAGCACGTTATAGCATATCAGGGTTAAACATGGGCTACGAGGCTGGAAGTAGAAACCCCAATGCCTTTTCCAATATATTGGGATCCATTTTCAACCCCGCGGATTTTCTACACAATCTCTTTGGCAAAAAGCCACAGCAGATGCGCAAATTGCGTAAGATGCAAGAAGATGATAAAATCCGTAGTTTACTATCTTCAAAATTTGATCGGGAAACCCTTATGGCACTACTACAAGTAGACAAATTAGACATTGAAGAAATTTTGAGAAACTGCAACTATTCAGATGGCTTTATCGAAACGGCCAATGACTTGCAGATTCTCGATGCCATCAGCAACTGTTACGAAGAATACAAGGTGTTAAACAGAAATAAGTGACCCCTCTATAAAGCCTGATTCTCCTGGGTATATCGGCTTAAAACATCATCGATACTCCTTATAGATTTCATGGTCCAATCAAGACGTTTTTCAGTATACTGCTCCATGTTTAATTGCCAAGGAATTTCAGATTCATTTAAGCGTGATCGCAACTGGTGAAGAATGATTGCTGCAGAAACGGATATATTTAAACTCTCCGAAAAACCCTCCATTGGAATATGGATATAGCCATCGGCTTGGTCCATAATAGCAGAAGATAGTCCAGATTTCTCCGTTCCAAAACATATCACTGACTTCTCACTAATATCAAAGTCTTCCAAAGGAGCGCTTGTCTTTAGTGGTGTAGTGGCAATAATTTTGTAACCGTCTGATCTTAGACGATCAATACATTGCTTTGCGGTATCAAAACGATGAACATCCACCCACTTCTCGGATCCCATAGCAATATTTTTATCCAATCTTTTTCCGAATTGTTCTTCGATTACATAAAGTTGTTGAATACCAAAAACATCACAACTACGAAGTACAGCGCTTGTATTGTGCAATTGGTATACATCCTCAATACAGACGGCAATATGATTGGTACGCCTTTCAAGCACATGCTCAATGCGCTCTCTTCGTTCAGGGGTAACAAATCCATTTAAATAATCAATTAATGACATTTGGAAAACAAAAATTTAATAAGAATTTTTCGCGGCAACACTTTTTTGTTAAAGGGTCACCCACTGGTTTAAAAACTAAAATACAACTTTTTAAATCATTTTAAAAAGTAACCTTTCTATACAAAAATAAAATCTTAGGGCTTAAAGGCTCCTCAATATTGAATTTGGTCTGAATATTGTGGCAAATTAAACATCATCAATAACTTTTAGTTAAAACGTATTAACAAAAAACTATTCTTTCTATATTTGAAAGGTCACGGAAAATACAAAAGCATGCTAACAAGAGTATCCATTTTTACCATTGGATTTTTATTTACACTTCTCTCATACGGCCAAGGACCTAAAACCTACACCTCCTCTGAAATTTATCAGGCAGTCCAGAAACTTAACTTTTTAGGAACAGCACTCTATATAGCTGCTCATCCTGATGATGAAAACACCCAATTAATCTCATATTTATCCAATGGTGTTAAAGCACGCACAGCCTATTTATCCATTACCAGAGGTGATGGTGGTCAAAATCTCATTGGACCCGAACTTAGAGAACTTCTAGGGGTGCTTCGAACCGAAGAGCTATTAGCTGCTCGAGCCATCGATGGTGGTAAGCAGTTTTTCACACGTGCCAATGATTTTGGCTATTCCAAACATCCCGATGAAACCCTTAAAATTTGGAACAAAGAAGATGTCTTATCCGATATAGTATGGGTGATCAGAAACTTCAAACCCGATGTAATCATAAATCGATTCGACCACAGAAGTCCTGGGTCTACCCATGGACATCACACCTCATCCGCAATGTTAAGCATGGAGGCTTTTGATAAAGCCAATGATAAAAATGCCTTCCCTGGGCAGCTTAAACATACCGATCCTTGGCAAACGAAAAAATTATTTTTCAACACCTCATGGTGGTTCTATGGTAGTGAGGAAAAATTTCATAAAGCTGATAAATCCAATTTAATCTCGGTGGATGTTGGCACCTATTATCCGAACCTTGGAAAAAGTAACAATGAAATTGCATCTGTAGCAAGAAGCCAGCATTTAAGTCAAGGATTTGGCACCCTAACCTCCAGAGGCTCCCATCATCACTATTTAGAACTTCTAAAAGGTGAGTTAGGTGGAAGTCAAATTTTCGATGGTATCAATACCAGTTGGACCAGGGTCGAAAAAGGGGAAGAAATCGAAAAAATTCTTTTACCAATAGAAGAAGATTTTAATTTCACCAATCCCTCTGCACATATCCCTGATCTTCTAAAGGCTTATAAATTAATTGATGCTCTAGAAGATCAACACTGGCGATCGGTCAAACTAGAACAAATCAAAAACATCATAGGGGCATGCAGTGGTTTATTCATTGAAACCACAACCGATATTGCAGCAGCAGTTCCTGGATCTGAAATTGAGATTCAAGCAAACCTTCTCAATAGATCACCAATACAAATGGAGTTAGAGAAAATTGAAATCCTACCCAGCAATACAGAATTTCCATTAAAAAGAACATTAGAGAACAATCAGATAGAGAATATCCCTTTGCGCTTTAAAATCCCACAAGACAGTGATTACTCTAATCCTTATTGGCTCAATAACCCAAGTACCTTAGGAATGTATCAGGCCCCCTTGGAGCTACGTGGTAAGGCGCAAACACCTGCGGCCATACCAATTAAAGTCACCATAACAATACAAGGTGTACCAATTGAATTTAAAACCTCTGTTGTTTATAAATTTGCCAAACCTGACAAGGGCGAACGCTACCAACCTTTTGAAATTCTACCTAAAGTAACGGTAAATGCTGCAAGTAAAGTAATGGTTTTTGCCGATCAGAGGCCAAAACCATTATCCCTTTCTATCACTTCGGCTACTAATAAGATAAACGGTGTAGTGAGCTTAGAGACTCCAAACGGCTGGAAGGTGTCTCCCAGTGAGCATAAGATTGTAATTCCCAATAAAGGAGAAGTAAGAACAGTGACATTTATAGTTGAACCCCCAAAGCAAGAAAGCCATGGAAATATCACCCCTGTGGTGACCGTTGAGGGTCAGCGGTTCTCTAAGGAATTAAACACCATCAACTACCAACATGTTCCGAGGCAGAGCGTCCTATTAGACCCTAGTGTTAAGGTGGTACGTTCCAATATCGATATTAATGGCAATCGCATAGCCTATATCAACGGCGCTGGGGACGCCATTGCTGAAAGCTTGGAACAAATCGGCTATAAGGTCGATTTAATAGATCCCAATGAAATCTCCGCTAATTTGCTTAAAAATTACCATGCGGTGGTTGTAGGCATTAGAGCCTATAATATCAGTAAGACACTAAAATTTAAACAACATCTCTTATTTGATTTTGTGAAAAATGGAGGAAATCTTATAGTACAATACAATACCGTTAACCGGGAAGGTAAAGGACCGTCCAACTTAGCCCCCTTCTCATTGGAGCTTTCTAGAAAGCGTGTAACCGATGAAAATGCCCAAGTGACTTTCCTAGCTCCAAATCATCCGATTTTAAATAGTCCTAATAAAATTACCCAAGCGGATTTTCAAGGTTGGGTTCAAGAAAGAGGATTGTACTTTGCACAAAATTGGGCCAGAGAGTTTGAACCCATACTAGCTATGAATGATGCGGGAGAAAGTCCAAAAGAAGGAAGTCTTTTGGTAGCTCCATATGGAAAAGGTTACTATATTTATACAGGCTTGAGCTTTTTTAGAGAACTACCTGCAGGTGTTAGTGGCGCATACAAGCTTTTGGCCAACATGATCTCCTTGGGAGAGCAAGATAAAACGAACAACAACGCATTAAACAACTAATCATGCTAAACAAATTTGAATGGAAACGCGCTTATACCCTTGTGCTGTTATTAAATGCGATCTATATTTTTATATTTTATTTAATAATGTTCTCTAACAAGTAGCCCTACTATGGAATTAATCGATTGGATTGTTTTAGTAGGTACGTTACTTTTTATCGTAGTCTACGGGTATTGGAAAACAAAAGGAAGCCAAGATGTAAATGACTACATACTAGGCGGAAAGGAGGCTAAATGGTGGACAGTCGGGCTATCCGTAATGGCCACCCAAGCTAGTGCCATTACCTTTCTATCCACACCTGGACAAGCCTTCCACGATGGAATGGGATTTGTCCAGTTCTATTTTGGACTCCCCCTGGCCATGATTATTATTTGTATGGTATTTATCCCTATATACCATAAATTAAAAGTGTATACTGCCTATGAATTTTTAGAATCACGGTTTGATCTAAAAACTCGATCCTTAGGAGCAATCCTGTTTTTAATTCAACGAGGATTAGCCGCAGGGATCACCATATATGCCCCCTCTATCATACTCTCTGCAGTACTTGGTTGGAAAATTGAAACCCTTAATATAATCATCGGAATACTGGTGATCATTTATACAGTTTCTGGAGGTACCAAAGCAGTAAGTGTGACTCAGAAACAGCAAATGTTTGTTATAATGGTCGGAATGTTCACCGCTTTTTATCTAGTGATGAGCTACCTACCAGATGACATTAACTTTGGAAAAGCACTAAAAATAGCAGGAGCCAATGACAAACTAAATATCTTAGATTTCTCATTAGACTTTACTAGTCGATATACATTTTGGAGTGGTATTACTGGAGGACTTTTTCTTGCGCTAGCCTATTTTGGAACCGATCAAAGTCAAGTACAGCGCTATTTAAGTGGTAAATCAGTAAGGGAAAGTCAGCTAGGATTGATCTTTAACGGTCTTTTAAAAGTCCCCATGCAGTTCTTTATTCTACTTGTTGGGGTAATGGTATTTGTATTTTATCAATACAATCACTCTCCACTGAACTTCAATCCTGCTGCAGTACAAGCAGTTCAAAACTCAGAATACGCCCAAAAGTACCAGTTAATGGAAAAAGAGCACCTGGTCTTAGAAAAAGAAAAAAAGATTGCACAAGAGCGATTCTCTGCCATGTTAGACATGAAAGACTATTCCCTTATCATGTCAGCAAAAAACAAAATTCACGATATCAATGTGGAGGAACGACAAAACCGCGAACAGGCTAGGGCACTGATCCAACAAGTTGATAAAGATCTAGAGACGAACGATAAGGATTATGTATTTATACACTTTATATTAAATAATATTCCAACGGGTCTTGTTGGTCTACTACTAGCTGTGATATTCTCAGCGGCCATGTCCTCCACCTCATCCGAGCTCAACGCTTTAGGGACCATTACAACCATGGATTTATTTAAAAGACAACAAAACAAACAACACAGCGAGCGCTATTATTTAAATGCCACTAGATGGTTTACCCTTGCTTGGGGAATAATTGCCATCTGCTTTGCCAATTTCGCCACCCTGCTAGATAATCTCATTCAACTAGTCAATATTATTGGATCCATCTTTTACGGAAATGTACTTGGAATATTTCTGATAGCTTTTTTTATCAAATTTATCCGTGGGAATGCCGTGTTTATCGCCGCCATTATAACACAAATATTGGTGATCCTACTCTATTATTTTGCGATATACCAGTACGACACTGGAGAGGAGAAACTAGGCTATATGTGGCTCAATTTTATAGGCTGCGCCCTAGTGATTATATTAGCCCTATTATTTGAAATCATAAACAGATCTACCCATGTCATCAAAAAGTAAACAAATAAAATGGGGCATACTTGCCCCAGGCCGCATCGCCACAAAATTCGCGAGCGATCTCGCTACACTTAAAGATGCACAATTATATGCTGTTGCCTCAAGAAATATGGATAACGCGATCGCATTTAAAAATACATACAAGGCAAAGGTAGCCTATGGGAACTACATGGATTTAATGAATGATCCCAAAGTCGATGCCATCTATATTGCTACACCCCATGCATTTCATAAGATTTACACCATTGATTGCTTGAGAAGAAAAAAAGCAGTACTATGCGAAAAACCATTAGCCCTAAATAGTGCAGATGTGGAGCAAATGATTCAAGTAGCTCAACAAGAAGACATTCTTCTTATGGAGGCCTTATGGACCTGCTTTTTACCACACTTTAAGCAGGTGCTTACTTTTATAGAATCAGGCGCCTTTGGAGAAGTACTATCTATAGAAGCTGATTTTGGATTTTTACCAGAATTTATCCAAGGTGGAAGATTGTTTGACAAGCAGCTAGGAGGGGGAAGTCTTTTGGACATTGGCATATACCCTATCATACTAGCTCTTAGCATACTAGGAATCCCTGATTCGATAGAAGCCCACGCCCAATTCTTTGAAACAGGAGTTGATTCCGAATGCAAAATGAAATTTCACTACCCACAAGGCAAAACAGCGCTGTTGCACTCCACCCTATTAGAACAAACCCCTACCCAAGGGGTCATACAATGTGAAAAAGGGAAAATCGTTATTCATCCATCTTTCCATAAGCCAAGCAAAGTGAGCTTTATCGATCATACAGGTAAAGAGACATTAAAAGACTTTGGAGTTGGAACATTTGGATATGATTATGAAATTTCACACTTTAATGACTTACTTCGAAGAGGAAAAACACAAAGCCCTATTGCTTCCTTTGAATTTAGTAAGAATCTAATGCAGACTATGGACAAGGTAAAAGAAATCATAGGACTTAGTTATTTTGAGTAAGCCTACTCGATTAAATACTTACAATTGACTTAAAACCTATAGGAAAACACCGCAGCACCATAAATTTCCTCAATTAGAAATATGCATTTGGTAACCAAGCTCCCAGATTTCTTTTACCATATTTAATTTGTTGAACATTAAGAACTCATAAAACAAATAAACAGTATATTTGCTCCATGCTTTTAAGAAAAGGAAATAGCCTATTGGTATCAATACTGTTAATATTGGTACTCTCGAATTTATCTCGTGAAGCCCCTTCTCTGGATAAATTTAACCAGGGTGCTATTTCCCATCAAACCACGCAGGAAAGCAATTTAAGTTCTCGGATTCAAATCCAATTTCAATTTCAAGCCTTCACGAATATCTACAAGCAGTTTGATGTCAAAACCGAGACACTTAACATTATTAGACCATTTGAGGGCTTAGTAAGATTTACCAGCCCACTCTTAATCACCACATTCTTCACCCTTAACAAGGATTTGGAACTGCATAGTTTATCGGCTAAAAATAGAATAATTCAACATTTACTTCCCTTTCATGGCTTCTCCTAAGCCAACAATCTTTTCTAAAATAAATCGATAGTTACCACATTGCGCCATTTGGCTATTAAGAAGCCTTAAAGGTGGTGCTCCGCTATTTAATCGCAATTTAGGCATAAAACGAGCCAGTATAGACCCTATGTCTATATAGCTCAAAATGCAACCAAGGGTAAAAAAGTAGACAATCATGTATTGGCTTAAAAGTATAAATTTCAATTATTTCACCAGTTTATTATTCTTCTTGGTACTACAATCCTTAAGTACTTCCAAGAGCTATAAAACGGTGGAATGCCTCAGAGCCTTGGATGCTGTTTCTTCTGTGGTATTAACCTCCACAAACCCCATACAACAATATGGATTAGAACCACTAACGGTACATTATAACACCTTCCATCAGCTTAACAATAATCCAGGCACTTCTTTAAAGTCCGCAATTGACTGTGATGCCATGCAAGAAGCACTAACAGACAAAAAGATAAGGAGAATGTATTTTAATGGACACCATGGCACTAGAGGTGTAATCGCACTACTGTTTCCTTTTCATGGATTTACATAATATGATTGTTACAACAAGAGAATCATTAAGACATTTTAAAAAATCTATTATATACTAAAACTATGAGTTCAAATACTGCTATTATTGGAATCCTATTATTACTAATCTTTATTGTTCCAATTTTTTATGCCATCATTAAATCAAAAGCTAAAAAACGTAAAATTGAAGGACTAACACAAAAGCTAATAAATCAGCATGAGCTAAGTCCTACTGACACTTTCAATGACCTAGGAAAACAACAATTTATTCTAGATGCGCACTCCAAAAAATTATTGCATTTCGAAATTGAAAAGTCAGGGGAATCAAAAGGAAATATATGGGCCATCAATGACCTTAAAAGCATAAAACCTGATTATAGCTATTATACCTCCCCTTCGAACCAACAAATTATTGATAAAATGCACCTTGAGATAGTAGAAAAAGATGGAGATAAAACATCCATATTAATCTACGATGAGAATACAAACAACATACATGAGGTGGATCAATTTAGAGCTACTTTAGAAAAATTAGTAAGCAAAGTCAATACTTTGCAACGCTAGAGAAATGTTTTGTTCATGGTTGGAGAGCATCCAGATCAAAGGAAATTAAATTTCTTTGATCATGGGTGCTTTTCTTTGTCATCTAAACAAGGGTTTAAACTTAGCTTTCTCGCTTACCAATATCCATATTAGAATTGCTAAAAGAACCAAAACAAGTGGTAATCCCGAGGTCTCAACAACCGTGTTGGTAAGTAAAACACCTACAAAAACAGGAAGAATAACAAGGGATCCAAGAGCACGCGTCTTTGGAAATATAATTAATAATCCACCTAGGATTTCTGCCACAGCCACAAGTGGAGTAAGCCATATAATCTCAGACATTGCCATCATATCATTGACGAGTTCTGTAGGCAAATCCTCTGGAACGGGCATATAATTATAAAATTTGTTTAACCCAGCATTTATAAACATGAGTCCGAACAAAGCAGATACTACAAATAAAACTTTTTTAGCCATAATTCCATAAATTTAAAATAAACATTCAAAGTGTTATTCAAAGCAAAGCAGACCTCTTAAAAAGCTATAAGCCAGACTATACAGTGAAAAAGTAAGTGAATTTAATTTTTTTATCCTAATAAAACAGGGTAAAAAACGACAATCTAAAGTGTCAATACCGTCACCTAGCTCACCTTAAAAGAATACTTTTATAGTTTATAAAACATCAAATTACAGCTTGAGGTGATTCTTAAGATCGGCTGTTTTAGCACAGCCGCATTGATCCATGATCTGTTGAAGTTGAACCTTTAAAAGTGAAATGGTATGATCGCCACCCTTTTCTCCTAGTGCTGCAACTCCATACATAAAACTACGTCCTAAAAAAGTAAATTGTGATCCACTAGCCATGCATCTTGCGATATCTGGTCCTTCACGAAGTCCACTATCCATCATCACTTTAATTTGATCTCCGTAAAGTTGTGCAATCCGTTTCATGGGCATTAAAGTAGACTCACCAGCATCTAATTGCCGCCCTCCATGGTTAGAGACTATAAGACCATCCAAACCTAATGCAATAGCACTCTTGGCATCTTTTTCATTGGCAACCCCCTTTAGCACCAACTTTCCTTTCCACTTTTCGCGTATAGGTTTAATTCGCTCTTGAGTTAATCGACCAGAGAAGGTATCATCCATGAATTTACCTAGTTGCGCTAAATCTAAATTCTTAGGCATATAAGGCTTTAAGGTCTGAAAATTCGGTTGACCATACTTTAAGGTCTTTATCGCCCACTCGGGGCGCTTTAAAATTTGAATAATATTACTTAAGGACATCTTAGGGGGCATCGCTAAACCGTTTCGGATATCCCGAGGACGAAATCCAAAGGTAGGAACATCACACAGGATCACCAGTACACGATAACCAGCAGCCCAAGCACGGTCCAAAATATCCTGACGAACTTCTTCTTTGGCTGGATAGTACAGCTGAAACCAGGCTTTACCCTGGGTTATTTCTCCAATTTTTTCAATACTACTAGTGGTCACAGTACTGAGTATAAAAGGAATATTATGTTCAAAAGCTGACTTTGCTAAAATCTCCGGTGCATTAGGCCACATGAGTCCTTGCAACCCCACTGGAGCTATTCCAAAAGGCGCATCGTAGGTATGTCCAAATAGTTCGGTTTTCATATCCGAACCAAGGTGTTGGTCCAAATAAGATGGAATTAGCTCAACATCCCTAATTTCTTTGGTGTTTTTAATTAAATTGACATCATTATTACAACCACCATCCAAGTATTCAAATGCAAATTTGGGAATTTTTTTTATCGCGTGATTTCTAAGATCATCAACACTCGGATATCGTCCATCAAATTTTATTTCTTTCATTTTTATTATAATGCCTAGGGCAATTGAAATATGTTATTCATCAGTAGCCATTTCTCTCCTTTATGCGCAAAAGGCAGGGCTTGTTGATATTCCCACATGAGATTTTCCCATCGTTGGACCTCAGGGTGAGTTGGATCACCAATAGGATCAGTTTCAATTGAAAAATCATCTTCTACCTTCACTATCATAAACAATCTGTTGGCTAATTGGTAAATTTTCATATCCCTGACCCCTGATTCCTTTATCTTTTCAATAACGATCGGCCAAACATTCTTATGATGAACAATGTAAGAAACGATCTTCTCTGGATTATTTTGCAGGTCTAAAGCAAATGCATATTCTTTCATTTTTTAGCGATTTTATATGTTTTGATAATTCTTATGTACCCAAGAACCGTAATATACGATAAAGACAAAACAAAATAAAGGAAGTGCAAAAGAGAAATTGGCCTCAGATACCCCTAAAATATTTAAATCATTCACTGCCACACCGCCAAGATCGATCACCATTCCTTGAAGTTTAGGCATTAAGGCACCACCAACTATAGCCATAACCAAGCCAGCTGCTCCTATTTTGGACTCTTCTTCCGATAGCCGATCTAAAGCAATTCCATAAATGGTTGGAAACATTATGGACATACAAAAAGAGACCAGTACTAAGGCGTACAGCCCTGGAACACCTACTAAGAATATGGTAGCCAAAGCACATATAGCAGCAGTAGTTCCGAAGTACATCAACATTTTTGAGGCTGTGATGTATTTTAAAATCCATGTTCCAATGGCTCTACCAATTAAAAATAATACAAATGCTCCAAATTGATAGTTTGCCGCATCTTCACTTGACATACCAAAGGCTTCGGCATATTGGTAAATATACGTCCAGCACATGATTTGTGCTCCTACATATAAGATTTGAGCTATCACACCATAACTATACTTCTTATTACTAAAGAGTTTTTTAAAGGTGTTGCCAAGGCTAGGAGTTCCTCCTTGATCGCGAGCTTGAGGCATTTTACTAAGTAGAATTATAAAAAAGACTGCTAAGATAACTAGACCCAAAACCACATAAGGATCCCTTATAGCCATTAAGTCCGTTGTTCGAACGAGTGCTTTTTTAGCTTCAGTTAGCACCGAAAAATCTGTAATATCATCTGATTGCAATTCTTCTAACACAAATTGCTGGGCTACTAAAAGACCGAGCAATAAACCAACAGGATTAAAAGCTTGCGCCAAATTAAGCCTACGTGTGGCTGTGGAAGGATGACCCATAGCTAGAATGTAAGGATTTGCAGTAGTTTCCAAAAATGCCAACCCAAAGGTCAGAATATAAAGTCCCAAACAAAAAAACCAAAATTCTTCCGATATAGCTGCTGGATAGAAAAGTAAGGCCCCAAAGGCATAAAGCACAAGTCCGATAAGAACACCTGTTTTATAAGAATATTTACGTACAAATAAAGCAGCAGGAAGTGCCATGCAGAAATATCCGCCATAAAAGGCCATCTGCACCCATGCAGCCTCGGAATTCGACAATTCCAATACCTTTTTAAAGGCTTGAACCATAGGGTCGGTCACTGAGTTAGCAAAGCCCCAAAGTGCAAATAATGAGGTAATTAAAATAAAAGGCTTTAAGTTTTTTTTGTTTACAATTTTGATTTTTTCAGTTTTCATTTAGTTGATTGGTTTAATGGCGCGATCTAGGTGGGTATACCCCCCATCCACGTAAAGCAATTGTCCTGTGGTATGACTAGATTTTGAAGATAATAAAAATGCCGTGGTATTTGCTATTTCTTCTGCTGTGGTCATTCTATTTTCTAGTGGTATATTCTCGATGATTCCTTTGAGTTTCTCCTGAGGATTCTCAAACCCTTGAATCCACCTTTTGTATAAAGGAGTATAACTCTCAGCTACAATAATGGCATTGACCCTAATTTTATAAGGCAATAACTCTACAGCCCATTCCCGGGTAAGTGCATTTCGCCCCCCGTTTGCAGCGGCATATCCTGAGGTTCCACCTTGCCCGGTAGAAGCTGTTTTAGAGCTAATATTGACAATAGAACCTTGATTTTTTTTAAGCTCATCCAAACACAGGTGAGCCATCATGTAATAATGTGTTAAATTCTTATTTATCGAATGAATAAACTTCTCATAGCTCCCTCCAGAGAGTGACACGCCATCATTTACCCCAGCGTTGTTCACCAGACCATCTATGCGCTTATGCTTTGTAATTATCGAAGAAACCACCCGCTGACAAGCCTTGGGATCGGTCAGTTCAGCAATTTCATAATCCACCGATCCTCCCTGATTCTTAATATCCCTTACGGCTTTTATTACATCTTTCTCTGTTCGACCGATAATAATAACTTTGGCTCCTTCCTGAGCCAGGACCTGGCTAATACCAAACCCTATACCCTTATCACCACCGGTTACTAAAATTACTTTGTTATTTAATTCTAAATCCATTCTTTTAGTTTTGTAAAATTCCTATTTCTCCATAAGTGGCATTTGGTTTTTCCCCTGCTACTTTTAGTGCTTTTAATTTTATAAATCTCGCTTTGGAAGACTCAAAATAAATTTCCTGTCTAATTCTGTTATTGACAATATTTCCAAATTCTCCCTTGGATATCACGGTCCAATTTCCCCCATCCATAGACACTGAAAACTCATAATCTGTAATAATTCCGTGAGGGAATCGAGCCTGCATTGGTGTGTATGAAAAACCTTTGAGGCCCATCGAACTTCCAAGGTCCACAATCACCTGATTTTGATCCTTAATCGAAGTGGTGTAGAAACTATCACTATTAGCATCGATTACATGAGATGATTTTTCTCCCCCTTTAACAATACTCCAATCCTTTTTGGAAACTTCTAATTTTTGCTCCGTAATTCCAGTTTTTTGCTCGGTTTCTGGGTTATAAGCAAACATTTTGAGCATCGATTCATTCTCTACAATAAAAGGATCTGTATACCTTGTAGAACTCAAATCAGGCATTGAGCCATCAAGCGTATAATAAACCTGAACCTTTGTATCTGGCACCTTAAGGGTAAGTGTTCCATCCTTATCTCTTTTTATCTCTGGCGCCACTAACAGGGTAGGTGCATTGTAAATACTGATATTAGAAAGCAGGATCTCCCCTTTCGAAGCTTTGATACGAATTCTAATTTTAGAAGATCGTACAGTATCGAATCGAAGAATCCTTTTATTCCCTATAGTTGTTTGACTATCGATCAATTGCCATTTTCCATCTACTTCAGCCTCTAGGGTAAATTCAGAGACTCGTTGACCTAGACTTATAAACTCTTGCAGCAGAATTCTATTAAAAGTAGTAGGTTCATTAAATTTTAATACTACACTGGCAGTATCTATTGCTTGTCCACTTGCCCAATAACTTCCATCGTCTGAATCATTTAGATTATCAGCCTTATATCCTCTACCTCTACTACTTGAAGCCTGTACATGAGCTTTCAAAGCGAGGTCTTCTGCAAAATCTTTATCGATCTGTTCTTTTAATCGCATCAACTGAATGGAATCCTTAGGATGTATTAATCCCCTATCATCCACAGGGATATTGAGTAGTAAATTAGAATTGCGTCCAATGGATTGATAATAGATATCCAAAAGATGCGTCAGAGTTTTCACCTGATGATCTTCCGAGGCATGATAATACCATCCTGGACGAATAGATACATCACATTCCGCAGGTAACCAATGTGTCCCGTCGTAATGACCTCCTCTGAGTTCTTTATAGCGAGGCCATCCTGGGTAAATTTCATCTCTTCGCATTATACTCCAGTTAGTCTCATTGGCCCAACCCTCTTCGTTTCCAACCCATCGAATATCTGGCCCATTGTCCCCAAAAATAACCGCCTCTGGTTGTAGCTCCCGCACTATAGCTATTGTTTTATCCCACTGGTAATATGTTTTATTATCAATTTCACGCCTTTCGTTGGCTCCTCCATAGTAACCCGTTCCACCGTTAGCGCCATCAAACCATACTTCGAATATAGGACCATAGTTAGTTAGTAATTCCCGTAGCTGTTCATGAAATATATCCACATACCTATCGGTTCCATAAAACTCACTATTTCGATCCCAAGGAGAAAGATATACACCAAACTTAAGTCCATGCTTCTTACTGGCTTCGGCCAACTCCTTTACCAGGTCACCTTCTCCATTTTTATAAGGTGAGTTTTTAATGGAATGTTCTGTTGTTTTTGTAGGCCACAAGCAAAACCCGTCGTGATGCTTTGCCGTTAATATCACCCCTTTCATCCCGGCATTCTTCACCGTTTCAACCCATTGCTCAACGTCTAATTCTGTAGGGTTAAAAAGAGAAGGATCTTCACCACCAAGTCCCCACTCCATATCGGTAAAGGTGTTCATATTAAAGTGAAAAAACGCATAATACTCTAACTCCTGCCATTTAAGCTGTCTCTGTGATGGAACTGGCCCTAAGGCTTGAGGAGGATCTTCCATGCAGCTTATCATTGACATTGCAATGGAGACAAAAAAAAGATAATGCTTGATCATATACGGTTGCGTTTAATTGTTAGTTTTAGAGTTTAAGGAAACATCCAATATCAGTGGCTGATCTGCCTTTAAAGAAAGTTTCTTTTTAATATCACCATATTTGACCTCAACACTTTTTGTCTCAGGTGATACTAAGCTAAGTTGTGTTAATTTATTTTGATCCCAGGTAATACCGACCTCAATATTACCCCGTGCTTTAATCCCACTAATGGATCCCTCACTCCAATTCTCTGGTAAACTAGGTAATATCCTAAGAAAATCCTCATGAGATTGAAGTAGCAATTCGATCACACCAGCAGTATATCCGAAATTACCATCAATTTGAAATGGAGGGTGTTCATCAAATAAGTTATCAGCTATCGAAATTTGAAAAAATTTATTAATATTTTCCTCAGCAGAAGCCTTATCAAACAAACGAGCATTAAAGCTAATCATCCATGCGCGACTCCAGCCAGTTCCTGCTCCTCCATGTTCTAATCGGTAATCAATAGTTTTTTTAGCCGCCTTGAACTGCTCTGGTGTTGCCTCCGTGATAGCATCTCCTGGATGTAGGGCATAGAGATGCGAAAGATGTCTATGTCCTTTTTCAGGCTCCTTGTAAGGTTTGTCCCATTCCAGTATTCTTCCATCTTCACCCAGAACAATTCCTGGAGTAAGGTCTGCGCGTTTAGCTTTCAGTTCTTGGGTAAATTCATCGTTTATATTTAGAACTTTTGCCGCCGAAAGAGCATTATCAAAAACCTCTGCAATAATTTGATGACCCATAGCCGCTCCTTTAGATACCGCAGCTGGTTTTCCATCTGCCGCTAAATATGAATTTTCTGGAGAGGTTTCTGGATACGAAACCCATTTACCGGTTGTAGCATCTTTTTGCAACCAATCCATATAAAACAAGGCAATTTCTTTCATAAATGGATACGCTCTGTTTTCTAAGAAGTCAGCATCTTGAGTAAATCGATAATGATCCCAGTAATGCTGAGCGAGCCACCCACCACCGTGGATCCAAGATCCCCAATAGGGTTGAGAAGAAAACATAAATGCCGGTGCCCACAGATCAGTTGTATGATGCATCACCGCACCCCTTTGTATCCCATATTGCTCTTTAGCAGTCTTTTTTCCACGTTGCAGCAACCGATCTGAAAAATCAAATAAGGGCTGCTGTAATTCGCTAAGATTCGCCACCATTGATGGCCAATAGTTCATTTGTAAGTTAATATTTAAATGGTAATCGGCATTCCAAGGTGCTGAAATATGATTGTTCCAAATTCCTTGTAAATTGGCTGGATTAGTTCCTTCTCTTGAACTGGAAATTAAAAGATATCGTCCATAGTCAAACAACTTGGTTTGTAAATCCAAATCCACCTGTCCGTCTTTGTAACGTTGTAACCTTTTATCAGTAGGTAAAGAATCTAGATCGGAACTACCAAGACTAAAATTCACTCGGTCGTAGAACTCTCCAAAATCCTGGCTGTGTCTACGAAGTAGCTCGTCAAAAGATTTTGAGGCCACCTCATTTAAATTCTCCTGAGCCTTAGCCTTAAAATCCTGATGATAAAAAGAGGTTTTAGTCACCAGATAAATGACCGCTTTTCTAACGCCTCTTAATTCTAAAATCCCATCAGAAGGTTCAATAGTCCCTCCCTCTGTGGTAGCCCTTAGTCGGGTTTGAAATTCGACGCCTTCCTGCATTGGATAGGGTTTATTTTCAACCACTCCACCGCGTTGGGTGACCATACCATCCATAATGAGTTCATCACTATTATGAGTTGTAACTAATACTGTAGGAGCGCTTTTATCCATAGGTCTGGAGAGCTGTATATCAAAATCAAGACCTTTCTCAGCTGTTGTTTCAAGAGAAATAATCAAGGCATCATCCACATTAGAAGCGATAATTTTTTCAGTAAATTGATCCCCGTCAACCTTATAAGATACAGTAGCCACGGCCTTATCCAAATCGAGTCCACGGTAATAATCCGTTACTTCACCTTTGCGTTTAAAATCTAAGAAAAGATCCCCAGCGGTTTGATGGGATCTTGTGACCTCCAAATGTGAAAACTTATCGACTATAAACTTATCAGCCTGATGAACCTTACCCTGATCAATCAAAGCTCGTAAAGCTACTAAGTCTTCCACCGTTCCTTTACTATCCCCTAATGTAGGACCGCCTGGCCACATAGAATCTTCATTGAGTTGCAGGTGTTCTATATCAGGGTTTCCAAAAATCATGGCACCTAATCGTCCATTACCTACAGGAAGGGCTTGCATCCAATCTTCGGCCGCTTGCTCATACCACAATTCATCCACTTCCACGCCCTTATTTTGGGCATCCCGCTGGTTACATCCAACACTTATTAAGGTAATTAAAGCCAGGGTTAAAGATTGTATTCTCACTTTTATTTCTTTTTTTATTTATAAATTATAAAATCGCACCGCATTTTCACCCATGACCTTATCTAGATCTAAAGGAGAATAAAAATCGGAGATAATGGAATGCACCTGCTGATAACTTGCCGCTAGTAAACACACCGGCCAGTCCGAGCCAAACATGATTCGATCGGTCCCAAAGGCTTCAGTTACTAGTTCTAAAAACACTGTAAAATCATCAGAGGTCCATTTAAAATTATCGGTTTCTGTCACCATACCCGAGACTTTACAATACAGGTTTTCACGGTTAGCCAACTCCTTTATTTCACTGGCCCACTTGTAATCTAGCCCCTTGGATATCCTAGGTTTGGCAATGTGATCAAGCACAAATTTTTGTTTAGGAAATTTATCAACCAACCTGATGGCTTCCGCTAGCTGTGGTGGTTTAATTAAAATATCATAGGTCATATTAAATGCGCCCAAACAACCAATACCATTTTCAAATCCTTGGTTACCCATAAAACCTAAAGGTTCATCCTGTACAATATGTCGTATCCCTTTAAATTTATCGAAGGTGGAGAAATAGGACAATCGCTCCTCTAGATTTTCTTTCAAAAGATCCACCCAACCGACCACACCTTTGATAAAATCGTATTGATCTGCTAATGATAACAAAAAATGAGTTTCATCTTCCGATTGGTCTGATTGCACAGCAACGCAACCATCCAAATTACACTGCTTTAGTAACACCTCAAGATCTTTGGGTGTAAAATCACGTTGTATAGCACTCATTTGATCTGTAATCCAAGCATCACGCTTGGGGTCATAATTCCAAAAATGTTGGTGGCTATCAATATACATAGCTTAACTTTGTTGGTAGGCTTTCGCTGTTTGTTTTGATACTCCTAACCCTTCAATTCCTAACTCTACCACATCCCCAGCTTTAAGGTAACGTTGTGGACTTAGGCCCATTCCTACCCCTGCCGGCGTTCCCGTGGAAATCACATCTCCTGGTAATAAAGTCATAAATTCACTAATATAACTCACTAGAGTCTGTACATCAAAGACAAAATCTTCAGTGTTGCTATTTTGCATCAGTTCTCCGTTTAGTTTTAACCAAAGTTGTAAATTATTTGGATCCTTGATCTGGTCTGAAGTAGCAATAAATGGTCCTAAAGGCGCAAAGGTGTCACATGATTTTCCTTTGACCCATTGTCCACCGCGTTCTATTTGATATTCACGCTCACTGTAATCATTGTGGAGCACATATCCAGCCACATGATCCAATGCATCCTCTTTAGACACATAAGAAGCTTTTTTTCCTATAACCACTGCTAGTTCCACTTCCCAATCAGTTTTTACGCTATTCTTAGGAATAACCACATCATCAAAAGGACCTACTATAGCTGAAGTTGCCTTAAAAAATAATACTGGTTCCTTTGGAGTATCCATACCGCTTTCTGCAGCATGTTTAGCGTAGTTTAACCCTACACAAATCAGTTTAGATGGACGAACAAGCGGAGATCCTAATCTGATTTGATCAGAAACCTCAGGACAAGAGTCCAAATGATCCTTTAACCATTCACGCAAACGATTGACTCCTGAATCGCCAAAAAAGTTTTCATTGTAATCTTCTCCAAAAGCGCTCACATCGATGCGCTTACCATTTTCAAGTTGCAGTCCTGGTTTTTCCTGTCCTACTGCTCCAAATCGAATTAATTTCATTTTTATTATTTTTTACTCTATGTACGTTTTTTTACTTTTTCTTTTTCTATCCTTTATCCGTTTAATTTAATAAATCCACCATCGATTGGGAAATTAGTCCCTGTGATAAACGAGGCCGAATCACTGCATAAATAAAGGGCTAAGTTAGCAACTTCCTCTGGAGTTCCCATGCGACCAATAGGCTGTGTTTTGGATAGCTTCTCGAACATTTCCTCTTCCTTACCCGGGTAATTCTTTGCAATAAATCCATCCACAAATGGAGTGTGTACTCTAGCGGGTGATATACAATTACACCGTACATTATCCGAAAGATAATCTTTGGCAACTGAGTAGGTCATCGTAAGGACAGCTCCTTTAGACATTGAATACGCAAAGCGATCTGAAATCCCCACAACTGAAGCAATTGAGGCCATATTTATAATCACTCCGCCTCCATTACCTTTAAAGTGTGGAAGAATCCCATAGATACAATTGTACACTCCCTTTACATTCACCTCGTAAATGCGATCAAGATCCTCTTCGGGTGTTTGTTCTATAGTTCCTACATGAGCAATTCCAGCATTGTTTATTAAGATATCCACTTTTCTTTCTCGGCCAATTTCATCCAAAATAGAAACCACTTCTTTATGATTGGAAACATCACATTTTCTCCAATCCCCCTGCCCTCCACTAGAGGTGATCTCATATAAAGTCTCAGCTGCATTGTCTTTGTTATATTCCAATATATACACAAATGCGCCACTTTTAGCAAAAGTAGTTGCAATCGCCTTTCCTATTCCACTTCCACCGCCTGTTACTATGGCGGTTTTATTTTTTAAACTAAATCCTGACATCTTTCCGGTATCTATTTATTAGATTTAAAATACTTTTTTTTTATTTTAAAACAACTTCCACAACAGTAACTATCGAGTCCTGTTTATTCTCTGGAATCTCAATAGTAACACCCTGTTTATTCTTTTTATACTTAATCTTTGATTGATCCTTATAAAGAAGTACCTCCTTTATTTTTCCATCCAATCCATGGAGGGAAATATCAGATTCATAAGATCCATAAAAATGCAAGTACACCCGCTTGTCTTTTTGAGTGGATGTCATAACGCCCTCTATACTAACAGGGCCTTTTTGAGTTTGGTAAATGGTCTGTCCATATTGATCCATCCATTGCCCTATGAATTTTAAGTTTTCAACATGCTGCGGTTGAATCTTCCCGTTTGGCATTGGCCCAACATTAAGTAGTAGGTTGGCTCCATTTCCAAAGGTCTGCACCATAAACTGAATCAACTCTTTTTTACTCTTTTCCTTGGTATCCTGAAGATTAAAACCCCAAGAAGTATTCATCGTCTGACAACTTTCTAAGGGTAATTGACTAATCCCTGCTCCACCAAAACCAGTGGTGTTTGCTCCAGGTAAATCCTTCTCAAACATCTGAAAATCCTCTCCTTCAAAAGGCATCTCGTGATGATTATTACCAATTAATAAGGCTGAATTTATCTGGTGAATCATTTGGTAGGTATTGCTGAGCTTCCAATCATTTCCGCTAATTCTGTAATCAACCTCACGATGCCAATCCTCCTTGTGAGGAGCCTGATCCCACCATCCGTCAAACCAAAATCCAGCGATATCGTAATTCTCCGCCAACTCTCTAATTTGTGCATCCTGATAGTCTAGATACGCATCCCAATCTCCGGTCTCAGGTCTACCTGTTTTTCTTCCAGTCCAACCTCTTGGATAAAAATCAGGATGATCCCAATCCAATTGCGAATAATAAACAAAGAGTTTAAGGCCCTGTTCTTTACAAGCCTCTTCCAACAACCTAAGCACATCCTTCTTATAAGGAGTAGATTTAACAACCGTATAATCTGAAACCCTAGAATCATACATCGCTAAACCATCATGATGTTTCGAGGTAAAAGTGATGTATTTCATCCCAGCCTCTTTGGCTAAGGAAACTATCGCCTGAGCATCAAATTCTGTAGGATTAAAAAATGAAGGCAATAATCGGTAACGCTGCGCAGGTATATCTTGATTATTCATCACCCATTCACCATCGCCAAGTATACTGTATACTCCCCAGTGAATAAACATTCCAAATCGGGCATCTTCAAACCATTCCCTAGCCTCCAAGTTTTCCTGAGACGGGACATACTTCTCTTGAGCCATCGTGGTGGTGGTGATCAATCCTAAAAGGCAAATGTAAAGGCAAATAGTTTTCATCTATTTGGTTTTTAGGTTAATGTATATGTTAATTTTAAGAATTCATCCAGGCTTCCCCATTTGGAAAGCTATACTTCTCTAACGATTCTTGTTTCATTGTGATACTGTATCCAGGCATTTTAGGTGGCATATAAGCTCCGTTTTTTATATCTACAGGATCTAGAAAATGCTCGTGTAAATGATCCACAAATTCAATAACCCGTTCCTCCATACTACCACTAATGGCAATAAAATCGATCATAGAAAGGTGCTGCACATACTCACAAAGCCCCACCCCACCAGCATGTGGACAAACAGGTATTCCAAATTTGGCGGCCATTAACATAATAGCCAAATTCTCATTAACCCCTCCTACTCTGCAGCTATCGATCTGGCAGATTTGAATAGCTCCAGCTTGCATTAGTTGTTTAAATATAACTCTATTTTGACAATGCTCACCGGTGGCAACCTTGATAGGAGACACCGATTTAGCGATTTTGGCATGACCTAAAATATCATCTGGACTTGTAGGTTCTTCTATCCACCATGGGTTAAATTGCTTTAAGGATTCCATATTTTCAATTGCTTGATCCACATCCCACTTTTGATTGGCATCCATCATTAATTTTAAATCCTCCCCGATTTCTTCTCTAATAATAGCCGCACGCCTGATATCATCTTGAAGGTTAGATCCCACCTTTATTTTCATATGCTTAAAGCCTTGTACTTTGGCCTCTCGACAAAGCCTTCTCATTTTCTCGTCCGAATAACCTAGCCAACCTGCAGAGGTGGTATAGGCTGGATAACCATGGGTTTTCAAATACTCAATACGGGCTGCTTTTCCAGATTCTTTAGATTTTAAAAACGCAATGGCTTGCTCTGGTGTTATCACATCGGTGATATAGGTAAAGTCAATACAACGCACTAATTCTTCTGCACTCATATCGGCAAGAAGCTTCCAAAGTGGTTTACCTTCCACCTTAGCATACAGATCCCAAACCGCATTAACGATCGCACCAGTTGCTAAATGGATAACCCCTTTCTCAGGTCCCAACCACCGCAGCTGACTATCTCCTGTAATCATTTTCCAGAAGCCGCCCATATCAGTGGTGAATTCTTCTAGTTTTTTCCCTTTAATTAATGGTGCCAAACTAGCGATAGCGGCCGTACATAACTCATTTCCTCTTCCAATGGTAAAGGTAAGACCGTGTCCCTGGAAATCGGAATGGTCCGTTTGTAAAATCACATAAGCAGCTGAATAATCTGGGTCAGTATTCATAGCGTCAGATCCATCCAGAGTCTTACTGGTTGGAAATCGAACGTCTTTTATAATAATATCCGTTATGGTCATTTCTTTGAAATGCTAAAATTGCTTTTTTCAAATGTAATAGCAATTTCGTCATATTACCACCACAGAATTCACAAAACATGATACTATTTTTGCCCTTAATACTTAACACCAAATTTTTTTGTGTATTGAGAAGGCGTCATGTTTTTGACCAGTTTGAACTGTCGATTGAAATTAGAGATATTATTAAATCCAGAATCATAACATATATAAGTAATTCTCAGCTTGTTCTCGATCAACAACTTACAAGCATATCCAACTCTGATTTCATTTAGATAATTGGTAAAAGTAGTTCTGTGTATTCGTTTAAAAAATCGGCTAAAGGCTGCATTGTTCATATTTACCACCTCCGCTACATCTGAAGAACTAATTGGGTTTCTAAAATTCTCATATATAAACTCGTAAATCTTCTTGAGATTGGAGTTTTCCTCTTTTTCAAATGATTTTTTAAATCCAGCAGTCGAAAGTATTTGATAATTTTTATGTTCAGATAATTGCGCTAGTAAATCCAATAAAGTGATGGTCTTCATAAGGGGTGAGCGATTTTTATTTTCAGAAAGGCTGATGAATTTATTAATAAACCTTTTTGGAAGTCTACGAAAACATATCCCCAATTCTGACCTTTGCAAAAGATCCTTCACGGGTTTCAATTCGAAGGTGTTGAAAAAATGATCGCCTAAAAAATCTTCACGAAAATGCACCGAAATAGCATCGGCATAATGCTCATCATCAATACCGTCTAACTTGATTCCATCATTCATCCACATATGAGGAAGGTTTGCTCCAATGAGTACCACATCGCCTACGGCAAAGGGTTCAATGTTATCTCCAATAAAGCGTGTTCCAGTACTTTCAAGAATAATAACTAGTTCAAGCTCTGGGTGATAATGCCATACTTTTAAAAAATGAGGGTGTCTATTTCTAGTAATAGAAAAGGAATTTTGTTGAGAGTTAGTACGATCTAAAAAATGAAGCTTCATCAGTTTTAAAACTATTCCTCTAAATTACAAAAATTTCAGTTCTACCAAAGTAAAGCCTTTATTGAACCCTAGCTAAAAGTCACTACACTTACTAGATATGCACCAAGCAGTACAAAATATATTCTAGTCCAGAACCTAGCTTTTGTTAATTACCAATTTTTAAAACCCACAAATTTTCTATTTTTGTAAAAAATTATAACGAATGCTTATTATAGGAATAGCTGGTGGGACTGGTTGTGGAAAAACAACAGTAGTCAATCAAATTATCAATGAACTCCCTGAGAACGAAGTTGGCGTAATCTCTCAGGACTCCTATTATAAGGACACCTCACACCTGAGTTTCGAGGAACGAACAAAAATTAATTTTGACCATCCTAGGACCATCGATTTTGATTTGTTATACGAACATTTACTACAATTAAAAGACAATCAAATTATCGAGCAACCTGTGTATTCCTTTGTAAAACACAACCGTACAAAAGATACCATATTAACACACCCAAGAAAGGTGATGATTGTCGAAGGAATCCTTATATTGACCAACCCAAAGTTACGTGAGTTATTTGATATTAAAATTTTTGTACACGCAGATTCGGATGAGCGGTTAATACGAAGAATTAAAAGGGATATTACAGAACGAGGAAGAGATGTCAATGAGGTGCTTACCAGATATCAAACAACCCTGAAACCAATGCACCAACAATTCATAGAACCATCCAAAGAATTCGCGGATATTATTATACCAAACAATAAATACAACACCGTAGCCATTAACATAGTACGTACTATTATTAACGAGCGTCTGATATAAGCATGACATTTAAAGAACTTAGAAAATCCAGGTGGTTTAAATTTTTTTCCAATATATATGTATTGGTACTCACCCTGTTTGTGGTTTGGATGCTATTTTTCGACACCAACTCTTGGTGGTTCACCCATAGGGAGCTCAATAATGAAATTGAAAAACTCCAAAAACAAAAAATTCATTTGCAAAAAGAAATTGCAGATGATAAAAAGATTCTAAAGAATCTTAAAAGCAAGGAGGATCTCGAAAAATACGCTCGCGAGAAATATTACCTAAAAAAGGACGGTGAAGAAATCTACTTGATAGAATATCAAGATAGTATCAAAAAGGATTAGCAACAAACACAATGCTTATACCTTATAATAAATATGGTGCGTTTTAAGGGGTGGTGAATTCAATACAAGATTATATCTTTAATCTCTAAAACTAACAACAATGCAAAATTCTCTATTTAGTGACTTTGATGAGATTACCGCAAAACAATGGAAACAAAAAATCCAATTCGAGTTAAAGGGCGAAGATTATAACCAGACCTTACTAACTAGAACAGCGGAGGATATTAACATCAAACCCTTTTACCAAGGTGTAAAAGATGACCGTCCCATCACAATGCATCATCAAGGATGGAAAATTGCAGAAAAAATATATGTAAAAAACAAAAGCGCTTCAAATGTTAGTATTCTAAAAGCACTTGAAAATGGTGCTGAGGGTCTGTACTTAACCATTGCCTCAAAGGACATCTCTTTAGAGGCGGTCCTTAATCAAGTTCCTTTAGAGGGACTGCAGATCGATTTTGAATTTGAATTTTTCTGCGTCGATTTCATTGATTCACTACTAAGGTTTTTCACAGGCAAAAAAGCCAAGCTTCATTTAAACCTAGACATTATAGGTCGTTTAGCTAGGCAGGGGAACTGGCATGAAAATCAAAAGAAGGATTTTGAGAAGCTGTCCTGGATTATAAACCAAGTCCAAGAAAGCAGCCAAGTCGAGAGTTCAATAGCTATTGACCTGAGTTTATACCAAAATGCTGGAGCGACCATGGTACAACAATTGGCCTATGGCCTTTCTCATGCTAATGAATACTTAGATTATTTTAAGGACACCTGCGTGAATGTTACCTTTCTCAACAGCATGTCTGGGAACTATTTCTTTGAAATCGCTAAACTTAGAGCTATACGTGTATTGTGGGAAAATTTGATCTCGGCCTATCAAATACCTTCCAAACTATTTATTCACAGTACCCCATCAAGGCGCAATAAAACCCTGTACGACTACAATCTCAACATGCTGCGAACCACTACGGAATACATGAGTGCTATATTAGGGGGATCAGACCGAATTTCATTTCTTCCCTACGATGCTATATACCACAAGGACAATGAATTTTCCTCCCGGATCGCCCGCAACCAGTTGTTAATTTTAAAACATGAAAGTTATTTTGACACAGTAAAAAATCCAGCAGATGGGACCTATTATATTGAAGAACTCTGCCGTGAGTTGTGTGAAAAGGCCTTTAAGCTCTTTAAACAAATAGAGAAAAGTGGAGGCTTTTTATCACAATTAAAATCGCATCAGATTCAAAAGAAAATAAAAGAGAGTGCCAGTAAAGAATCCACCCGTTTTCAAGAAAATACCACGGTGCTTGTGGGTACAAACCGTTATGAGAATCCACAGGACAGAATGTCTGAGGATTTAGAACTTTATCCATTTGTAAAGACCAATTCAAGAAAAACACTCATCGAACCCATTATAGAGAGACGCCTATCAGAGCAGCTAGAAAAACAACGACTAAAGACTGAAACACCATGAGTAGGAAAGACCTCCAAGAACTTGAATTAAGCTTTGACAAGTTTTATAATCAAAAACCACAAAGTGATACCAAATATAATACCGCTGAAGATATCGCTCTAAAGGCTCATTATACTAAAGAAGATATTGCCCAGCTTGATCATTTAAATTTTGCTGCAGGCTTTCCTCCTTATCTCCGTGGTCCGTACACCACTATGTATGTTAGAAAACCATGGACCATACGACAGTATGCTGGATTTTCTACCGCAGAAGAAAGTAATGCATTTTACAGAAGAAATCTAGCGGCGGGTCAAAGAGGGCTTTCAGTAGCATTTGATCTAGCCACACATAGAGGGTATGATTCCGATCACCCACGGGTAAATGCTGATGTCGGAAAAGCAGGAGTGGCAATCGATAGTGTGGAGGATATGAAAATTCTGTTCGACCAAATCCCTTTAGATCAGATTTCGGTATCCATGACTATGAATGGTGCGGTGCTTCCAATAATGGCATTTTATATCATTGCAGCACAAGAACAAGGCGTTAGTGAAGATAAACTTTCTGGAACCATACAAAATGATATTTTGAAAGAATTTATGGTTCGTAATACGTACATATATCCACCAGAACCTTCGATGAAGATTATTGCAGATATCTTTGAATATACAAGTGGTAACATGCCAAAATTTAACAGTATAAGTATCTCTGGCTACCATATGCAAGAAGCAGGAGCCACAGCGGATATTGAGCTGGCTTACACCTTGGCCAATGGACTAGAATACATTAAAACAGGGCTATCCCAAGGGATGGACATCGATGAATTTGCACCAAGGCTTTCATTTTTCTGGGGAATAGGAATGAATCACTTTATGGAAATTGCCAAATTAAGAGCCGGTAGAATGCTCTGGGCAAAATTACTAAAGCAATTCAACCCTAAAAAAGACAAGTCTAGTTCCCTTAGAGCCCATAGCCAAACCAGTGGATGGAGTTTAACCGAACAAGACCCCTTTAACAATGTTGCTAGAACATGTATTGAAGCTGCTGCTGCGGCATTTGGCGGGACACAGTCCTTACATACCAATGCGCTGGATGAGGCCATTGCTCTACCTAGTGATTTCTCTGCTCGTATTGCAAGAAACACCCAATTGTATCTACAACATGAAACAGGGATTACCAAAACCGTTGACCCATGGGCAGGAAGTTATTATGTAGAACGCCTAACGGCAGATATTGCTCAAAAGGCCTGGAAACATATCAAAGAGATTCAGTCACTTGGAGGAATGACAAAGGCAATTAGCTCTGGTATTCCGAAAATGCGGATCGAACAGGCAGCAGCCCGAAAACAGGCCAGAATAGATAGTGATCAAGACCTTATAATAGGAGTGAATAAATACCAATCCCCAGAGGAGGACTTCTTAGAGGTTTTAGAGGTCGATAATCACGCCGTACGCCAAGGACAAATCGATCGATTACAACAACTCAAACAAAAAAGAGACAATACAAAGGTCCAAGAGTGTTTAAAGAAAATCCAACAAGCAGCACAAGTAGGCCAAGGAAATTTACTAGCTTTAACCATTGATGCCGCAAAAGAGCGTGCTACATTGGGTGAAATATCAACTGCCCTTGAGAATAGTTTTGGCCGTTATAAGGCCCAAGTACAAACTTTTAGTGGAGTATATGCCAAAGAAGTGAACAAGGATACCAACTTTGAAAAAGCAAGAATGTTAGCAGACCGCTTTGCCCAGCAAGATGGTCGAAGACCCCGCATTATGATAGCCAAAATGGGACAAGATGGCCATGACAGGGGCGCTAAAGTAGTGGCAACAGGCTATGCCGATATAGGCTTTGATGTCGATATTGGCGCATTGTTTCAAAGCCCAGAAGAGGCTGTCAAACAAGCCGTGGAAAACGATGTTCACATCTTAGGAATATCCTCTTTAGCTGGAGGGCATAAAACTCTTATTCCGGAAATTATGGAATCTTTAGAAGCCTACCAAAGAGAGGACATTATGGTGATCGTCGGTGGAGTTATTCCTAAGAAAGATTATGAATTTTTATTTGATAATGGTGTAGTGGCAGTATTTGGTCCTGGTACTAAAATCAGTGATGCAGCAATTACAATTTTAGAGATTTTAATGGACTAATTATTAATTAAGATATTTTTGTCCTAATTAAATTTTCAATGTATATTTGTACCCAATAAAACAAGACATTTATGTTTTCAAAGGCATGTGAATACGGAATTAAAGCAGCAATCTATATTACGCAAAACTCGCTTTTAAACAATCGAGTAAGTTTAAAAGAGATTGCTGCTGAGATTGATTCACCTGTAGCATTTACAGCTAAGATATTACAAGACTTGGCTAGAAATCAGGTAGTCACTTCCATTAAAGGCGCCCGTGGAGGTTTTGAAATTCACAATCCTGGAGAACTTAAATTATCCCAAATTGTCAAGGCTATTGATAGCGATGATGTTTATAAGGGATGTGGTTTGGGTCTAGTAAAATGTGATGAGCTTAACCCCTGCCCTATTCACGATAAATTCAAAGTCGTTCGCGAAAATTTAAAAGAAATGTTAGAAAATACTTCTTTAAAAGAACTCGCTCTTAAGCTTGATGACGGGACAACTGTTTTAAAAATTTAACGACAAATTAAAAAAATTTAAACAGAAATAGGATATAATTGTCCGATTTAACGACACATAAGCAATGAACAAAGAACGAAAACTATGGATATTATTTTCGGCTGTAATGGTACTCTCTTTTGCAGTGCTTGGTTACTACGGTTTTGAGATTTACCAACAAATGCCACCTGTTCCCAAATCGGTTCAAACCGAAGATGGGACAGTGATTTTTACCGAAAAAGAAATTTTAGACGGCCAAAATGTATGGCAAAGTATAGGTGGACAGGAAGTAGGCTCAATTTGGGGTCACGGTGCATATCAGGCACCTGATTGGACGGCAGACTGGCTTCACCGTGAGGCCTTGTTGATTCTTGATCAGTATGCCAACAAGCAATACAATATAAACTATCAGCAAGCCAGCCCAGCACAGCAAGCTGCCCTTGAGGTGGATCTTCAAGAGTATATTCGTAAAAACACCTATGATCCAATCAGTGAAGTGATATACATCTCCAAGGAGCGTGCTATTGCAATAGAAGAATTAACTCAGTATTATTCCTCACTTTTTACAGACGATCCAGATTTTGAAAAGCTCCGGCACGATTATGCTATTCCAAAAAACTCTCTTAAAGATCCTGAAAAGCTAAAGCAACTCAATGCCTTTTTCTTTTGGGCTACTTGGGCTACTGTAACACAGCGTCCAGATTCGCAGGTAAGTTACACTCACAACTGGCCAGCAGACGATTTAGTCGGAAACAAGGCTACTACTGAGTTATTGGCATGGTCGGGGGTGAGTATTATCCTGCTTATTCTATGCATTGGTATTATGGTATTCTATCACGTGAGATCTGGTGGTGAAGACGAAGTATTAGCTCCCGCGAAAGACCCACTTTTAAAACAAGGCATTACTCCTTCTATGCGTCTAACCAAGAATTATTTCTGGGTGGTTTGTTTACTGATGGTACTACAGATGGTACTAGGAATTATCACTGCCCACTACGGGGTTGAAGGCGATGGACTTTATGGTATCCCCCTAGACCAGTTCCTTCCATATTCGGTATCCAGGACTTGGCATACCCAACTAGCTATATTCTGGATCGCAACAGCTTGGTTAGCAACTGGTCTTTACATTGCCCCAGCGGTATCTGGAAAGGACCCTAAATACCAAAGCCTGGGTGTAAACCTACTATTTATATCCCTTTTGATCATTGTAGTAGGGTCTATGATTGGACAATGGATGGGAATCATGCAAAAACTGGATCTTATTGATAACTTTTGGTTTGGACACCAAGGGTACGAATATGTGGATCTTGGGAGATTCTGGCAGCTGTTTTTATTTGTAGGCTTATTTATTTGGTTAGCCTTAATGGTTCGACCACTAATTGATATTATAAGACAAAAAACAGCAGAAAAAAACCTCATCATTTTATTTCTAGTTTCTTGTTGTGCTATTGCTTTGTTCTACGGCGCTGGCCTTATGTGGGGTAGACAAACCAATTTGGCTATCGCAGAATATTGGAGATGGTGGGTCGTTCACCTTTGGGTAGAAGGATTTTTCGAAGTGTTTGCTACCGTTGTAATCGCATTCCTATTTGTAAGACTTGGCCTTTTAAAAACCAAAACGGCTACTTTAAACGTGCTCATTGCGACAATTGTATTTATGTCCGGAGGAATTCTGGGAACCTTCCATCACTTGTATTTCAGTGGAACCCCAACAGCGGTTATGGCCCTTGGAGCTACCTTTAGTGCTCTAGAAGTGGTGCCTTTAACTCTTATAGGATATGAGGCCTATCACAACTATAAAGTGACCAAATCAACCCAGTGGATCCAGGATTATAAATGGCCTATCTATTTTATGATCGCCGTGGCGTTTTGGAACTTTCTTGGAGCTGGGGTTTTCGGATTTATTATCAATCCGCCGATTGCCTTGTATTACATCCAAGGCCTAAACACCACTGCTCTACATGCACACACAGCCCTATTTGGAGTCTACGGTATGTTAGGTATTGGTTTAATGCTCTTTGTGCTAAGAAGTTTATACAGAAATGTTAAATGGAATGATCGTCTAATAGCCATCACTTTTTGGACCTTAAATATCGGATTACTCGCTATGGCCCTTTTAAGTCTACTTCCAATTGGAATATGGCAAGCCGTTGAGAGCATTGAACACGGTATGTGGTATGCGAGATCCTCTGAACTTATGCAACACCCAACAATGATCACCCTTAAATGGCTTAGAACTATAGGTGATGTTGTATTTGCAGTTGGAATTCTAAGTTGTTGTTATTTCGTATTCGATCTAACTATTAAAAATAAAATTAATTCAAAATAGAACAGTCATGGAAAATTTAATGAATGAAACCATTGGTCAAGTAGTGGCAGAAAATTTTAGAACTGCCGCAGTATTCTACAACCACGGAATCGATTTTTGCTGCCGAGGTAATAGAGTCATAAATGATGTATGTGAGAAGAAAAATATCGATCCCACTAAATTGGAAGCCGAACTCAGGGAAGCACTCGATACCGCTGGTAGAGGAGTTGATGATCCAAGGACTTGGACATTAGCAAAGCTCATCGACCATATTGTCCCAACGCACCATAGGTACGTTGAACAAAAGTCACCTATCCTATTGCAATTCTTAGCCAAACTCTGCAAGGTGCACGGAGAGGCTCACCCTGAACTTTTTGAAATTCACGAGCACTTTCAATACACCGCAGGTGACCTAGCCGCTCATATGAAAAAGGAAGAACTCATGCTTTTCCCACAAATTAAAAAAATGGAAAACGCCCAAAAAACTGGGACTACTTGGACACCTCCTGGGTTTGGAACGGTTAAAAATCCAATTGCTATGATGATGCAAGAACACGAAGATGAAGGTGACCGATTTGTGAAAATCAGTGAACTCTCCAATAATTACACCCCACCAGCAGATGCGTGCAATACATATAGGATTACCTATGCCATGTTGGATGAGTTCGAAAAAGATCTTCACAGGCATATCCACTTGGAAAACAACATTCTGTTTCCTAGGGCTATTGAATTAGAAAGCGCTGTGGTTTAAAGCCCGGTTATAAACCATAAAAGAAGCGATGCTATTTACATTAAAAAGTAGCTTTGAACGAGCAATTATGTTTTGAGTTTTTGTTCCTAGGTTTGTTCTACCATAAGTGATTCTTACCCTTACCCCTTAGAATCACTTATGGTATTGTATTTAAATTTGTAAAAGCCCTGCCCCTTAATAATTCTTTTGACCTACATATTAACTACTATAATGGTAACTTTTATACCTTTATAGCAACTGTAAATCATCCTGAAATCATTTTTGTAATGGAAAAGAAATTCATGAGCCTGTGTTTTAGTAATTTCCTAATTGCTGCAACACTAGGACTATTCCTTAGGTTCTTGTATATATATCCAACCACTGGTTTTAACTTTAAATTCCTAACCCATGCTCATTCACATATCGCTATGTTAGGATGGGTTTATTTATCCATCCAGTGTTTTGTTGTGGGCTGGTTCATCAAAGGTTCCTTAAAGAAATACAAGCGATTATTTTGGGTTACACAATTGGCAGTTTTAGGAATGCTACTTAGTTTTCCAATTCAAGGGTATGCAGCCATATCAATTAGTTTTTCAACCCTTCATATCTTTTGTAGTTATTTCCTTGCCTACTACTGCTTAAAAGAAATTAAACCGATCAATCCTGCCAATAAATTCATGCGCTGGGCATTTATCTTTATGATACTCTCTACCATCGGTGTTTGGTGTTTAGGTCCAACCGTTTCTCAGCTTGGGAAATCGTCCCCTTTTTATCAATTGGCCATTCAATATTTCTTACATTTTCAATTCAATGGGTGGTTTTTATTTGCGGTTCTATCCATATTACTTAAAATTCTGAAGATACCCAATAGCTCATTAGTTAGCAAAGTCTATACTCTTGGGATTATATCTACTATATTGACTTTTGCCTTTCCAGCAAGTTGGTATCTAAATTTAGACATGCTGTATTGGGTGAACGCCCTAGGAGTTATATTACAGCTGGCAATGTTGTATTACCTAGTTAGATTACTAAGACAACCTCTTGGTGATTATCTAAGCAACCAAAATACGCTGGTAAAGAACCTATACCGCTTTGCCATTTTTAGTTTTATGATCAAGGTAATTACCCAAATATTTTCATGTGTGCCATATATTGCAGACCAGGCACATCTCTACCGAAATTTAGTAATAGGATTTATCCATCTTTTTATGCTTGGGATTATCAGCAGTCTGCTGTTTGTATATTTCTACCGAAGTTTAAGAGTATCGAACCTCTTTTGCTTTAAATGGGGATCTTATTTATTTCTTATTGGAATCGTTGTAACAGAACTACTGCTTTTCACTCAAGGTTTAATCTATATCCTTAGGTTAGGTTCTGGATTACCCCAATACTATTTGTGGTTATTTATTGGAAGTGCCGTACTGGTGGTAGGGATCCTTCTATTACTTATAAGCGTTTTGCAAAGTTCAGTACTAAAAATTGGCCTAGCCGAAGTATCACAAACAACGTAACCTAAAGAAATAACATCCACTTTTATTGCATAGCAGAAATCGCCTTTTCTACTTGCTTTACAATAGCATCAGGACCTACATTGATTCCTTCCTGCTGAAAAGCTAGTTCTCCTTTTTCATTAAAAACACTGATAATATTGGAGTGTGAAAAATCAATAGGTGAAATTTTGCGATAATTGACCGCTAGCACTGCCGCGAATTCTCTAGTATTAGCCTTAGAAGATCGTAGAAACACCCATGGATCTTGATCCATATGGTTTTCTATAGCGAATGACTTTAAGCGCTCTGGGGTATCGGTCTCTGGATCGATACTAATGAGCAACATTTGTACTTTATCCAATTGATCCTCAGGCAAGCGATCCTTAATGGTTCGCATATCAGCAACCAATCTTGGACATGCTATTTGGCATGAGGTATAAATCATTACACTGACCAAAACTTTTCCTCGGTAATCCAAAAAACTAACATCCTTACCATCCTGATTGGTCCACTGGGAAGGCAAATTGTATATAGACATATCAGAAATCGCCTGATCACTACTTACTACATGTGTTGGTTGATCATCGCTTTGATCCTTTTTATCCGTAGCAGTGTTGCATGAGATAAATAGACTCATTAACACTAAGCCCATCATGTTATATCGATTCATCATAATTCTGTTGTTGACAATTTAATTAATATCTAAGGCACATCTAAACCCGAGGTTCTTTACCGCATAACGCGCTTTAATACTTCCTCTAAAAGCATAGCGCATAAAGGCGGCATAGTTCATCAAATCTGTAGCACCAATGGAAGCTGCACCGCAGAATAGGTTCTGATCGCTATCCACATCCCTACGCGATTCTCCAGATAACATCACTGAATTATAATCCATGGTCCATTCCCACACCAAATCGTGCATATCGTAGACCCCCCAATAATTCGGTTGTTTTTGTCCAACACTTAGAAGGGCTGTATTTGGGGTTTCATACCAGGATAAGATTTTTTCGGTATAATTCACATCCTTTCGAGCGTCTTTTTTAGTCTCATCGGCCATTGCAACATACTCCCATTCATCTAGGGTTGGTAGCCGTTTACCTTGACATTCACAATAAGCCTTGGCTGCAAACCAAGACACATAATTAACAGCAGCATTTTCATTGAGCTCATCCCCTAGCAGGATATCACTTTCCCAACTCTTTAAATACCCCTTATCGGCAAAAATGGATTTGATATTAGAACGTTTCCATGAAGGATTGGTCTTTACAAATTGAAGATAATCTTTAACACTAACAGGATATTTATCAAGAAGAAAAGCATCCACCTTGACTGCTACCGTATCATTACCGTAAAGTGGAATATACTCCCCTGCCCTAATACGAGCCATGGTTGGTTGCTGGGCTAGCGCTATGGTAGTGAGCAGTAAACATATTATAAGAACTCCGTATTTTTTAAATTCTGCCATCATAACCATCTTTTAGTAACTGTTAAACAATCCAATAGGACCTAGATTCAAGATAATATTGTATAAAAAGGGGGCGCTGGGGAATTAAACTAAACTCCTAGTAAGCCCCCCTTTATATAATTCACCACTACTCCCCAGCCCTAACTTTTGCCACCATTTCTGGGGTAACCCGTGCTTTTGAGTTATCCCAACTGTGATAGATATAAGTCAGTACGTTGGCAATCTCCTCATCAGAAAGTCTTTGACTAGGCATTACGTTATTATAAGTTGATCCATTTACAGTAATTTCTCCTTGTAAACCTTGTAGGACAATTTTAATACTTCGATCCACATCAGCATTCAGATAATCTGCTGCAGCTAGTGGAGGGAACACATTCTCTATCCCCTGCCCTTCTGATTGGTGACAAGCAAAACAAGTAGCCATATAGATTTGTTTTCCATAAGCCAATTGATCCTCTAAATCCACTGCTGTTGGTGGGGTAATGACCTCATTATTAGAAGGTAATTCTTGAATTGTTCCCCCTTCTGGTTGATAGATTCCTTCTCTTAATTCTCCAGAGAACACTTTAAGGTTTTCATCACCTGAAACTTGCAATTGTGCTAAAGCCCCTTTGTTAAATGCTCTAAATACAGAGTGATCCAACAACACATAACTACCAGGTACATTTACTTTAAATTCTACAATAGCAGCGCCTCCAGCTGGGATCAATGTTGTTTGTACATTCTCGTTGATCAAATCACCTCCTTCAACGTGGACTCTATCGAAAATCTCACCAATCACATGAAAGGACGAAACAAGGTTTGGACCTCCATTTCCGACATACAATCGAACGGTCTCACCAGCTTTAGCGGTGATCGCATTTTTACCTACCATCGAACCAGTGTGTCCGTTAAAGACCACATAATCCGCCTGTTCTGCCATCGCTTTTTCCATATCAAATGGTTGAAGTCCCCTATCGCCAGTTTTTCCTTTGGTATAGAAGTCTCCCTGCATGATATAGTACTCCTTATCCACAGGTGGTAATCCTTCTTCTGGTTCTACTAAAATCAATCCGTACATCCCGTTAGCGATGTGCATCCCCACAGGAGCTGTAGCACAGTGGTATACAAACAAACCAGGGTTGAGTGTTTTAAAAGAAAATGATTTCTCATACCCAGGAGCCACGAAGGATGATTCGGCACCACCGCCAGGACCGTTCACAGCGTGCAAGTCGATATTGTGAGGCAACTTGTTGTCTGGGTGGTTCTTTAAGGTGAACATAATTTCATCCCCTACCTTGGCGCGAATAAAGCTCCCTGGAACAGTTCCACCAAAGGTCCAGAAAACATAATTTACCCCATCTGCAAGCTCCATTTCCTTCTCTACAATTTCCATATCCACAATCAACTTTTTAGCCTTACGCTTAGCGGTGGGTTTGGGTACAAAAGGTGGCGAAGTAAGATCCGCAACCATTTCTAATTCTACATTAGAGTGCTCTAAATCTACGGTTTCTTCCTTTTTAGTAGAGCAAGAATAAACCAGTAAAAGGCAAACGAAAAATTTAATTAAATTACTCATAGCTATAACATTTTAATTAGGATTTTAATAAATCGGATAACTTTATCTTATTTGAAACAAATATACACTGAACCCCAGATAAAAAATATGATTTAAGTCATAATTTGCGAATGATTTGAAAGTCAAAATTGGATAAATTAGATTACATTTGGTTTAGGAGAAAAAAAGTTATTTTGTTTATAAATATATTTAAAAATATGAATTACAGCAAAAAAATGCTTCGCGACAATGCCTTAAAAGGTAAGACAATAGTAGTAACTGGGGGCGGAAGTGGTTTAGGTAAAGCCATGACGCGTTATTTTTTGGAATTGGGAGCACAAGTAGCCATTACCTCAAGGAACCTAGAAAAATTACAAAAAACAGCGGTGGAACTACAAGAGCAAACAGGCGGAAATTGCTTTGCTGTGTCCTGTGATGTTAGACATTATGAACAGGTGGAGGCCATGCACAAGGCAGTTGTTGAAAAGTTCGGAAAGATTGATGCTCTTCTTAACAATGCAGCAGGTAATTTTATTTCTCCCACAGAACGACTTTCTTCTAATGCTTTTGACACCATTATAGATATAGTATTAAAAGGGACAAAAAATTGCACCTTGGCCTTTGGCAAGCATTGGATTGAGAGTAAACAAACCAATACCACAGTATTAAATATAGTGACAACATACGCTTGGACAGGTTCTGCCTATGTCGTTCCCTCAGCTACGGCCAAGGCTGGTGTGTTAGCCCTAACACGCAGCTTGGCAGTTGAATGGGCAAAATATGGAATGCGCTTTAATGCCATTGCACCTGGCCCCTTCCCCACAAAGGGAGCATGGGACCGTTTATTACCAGGTGATTTAAAAGAGAAATTTGACCTAGCTAAAAAAGTACCACTCAAAAGAGTGGGTGAACATCAAGAGCTCGCTAACCTTGCCGCTTATATGGTTTCAGACTTTTCAGCCTACCTCAATGGAGAGGTGATCACTTTAGACGGTGGAGAATGGCTAAAAGGTGCTGGTCAATTTAATATTTTAGAAGCTATACCCGAGACAATGTGGGATCAGCTCGAAGCCATGATTCGTGCTAACAAGAAGTAAAATTTCAAAATTAAAATCATAAAAACCACCCTATTTTCACTAAATAAGACCAATTTGTAGTTGTTAATTACTTTGTTGGCTAACTGTTAACAAAATTCATTTTCTAAACTCACAAATAATCGTATTTTTACCTGACTAAAATTACCTTACTAAAATCGAATTAACTCATGGGCAAAGTAATTGCTGTAGCAAATCAAAAAGGTGGGGTCGGTAAGACCACCACTTCCGTTAATCTAGCGGCATCTTTGGGCGTACTTGAAAAAAAAGTATTGCTAATTGACGCTGATCCTCAGGCAAATGCTACCTCCGGTTTAGGAATTGATGTTGAGTCGGTGGAGGGAGGCACATATCAATTGTTAGAACATTCGGCAACCCCCGAAGAAATCATTGTAAAAACGGAATCCCCAAACGTTGAACTCATACCTGCACATATTGACCTAGTCGCTATTGAGATCGAACTAGTCGATAAAGATCAGCGTGAATATATGTTAGCAAAGGCTATTGAGAAGCTTAGGAATTCGTATGATTATATATTGATAGACTGCGCTCCTTCTCTTGGCTTATTGACATTAAATGCCTTAACGGCGTCTGATTCCGTAATTATTCCAATTCAATGCGAGTATTTTGCATTAGAAGGATTAGGGAAATTACTCAACACAATCAAAAGCGTACAAAAGATACACAACCCGAATCTGGACATCGAAGGATTACTACTAACGATGTACGATTCTAGACTTAGACTATCCAACCAAGTCGTAGAAGAGGTTCAAAAACACTTTAGCGAAATGGTTTTTGAAACCATAATCCAGCGAAATGTGCGACTCAGTGAAGCTCCCAGTTATGGAGAAACCATTATAAACTACGACGCTACTAGTAAAGGTGCAACAAACTACTTAAGTTTGGCACACGAGATAATAAAGAAGAATAAGCAAACGGTGTAAATGGCAAAGGCGACAAAGAAACAGGCTTTAGGAAGAGGTTTATCTGCATTACTTAAGGATCCCGACAACGATATCAAAACGGCCTCGGATAAGAATGCCGATAAGGTAGTGGGTAGCATTGTGGAACTGGAAATTGACTCCATAGAAGTAAACCCATTTCAACCTAGAACCAATTTTAACGAAGAAACATTACAAGAACTCTCCACCTCTATTCGCGAGCTTGGAGTAATTCAACCTATAACGGTTCGCAAATTAGACTTCAACAAATACCAACTAGTCTCTGGTGAACGAAGATTGCGAGCTTCAAAATTAGCAGGTCTGAAACTCATTCCTGCTTATATAAGGATTGCCAATGACCAAGAGTCCTTAGAAATGGCCTTGGTAGAGAACATTCAGCGACAAGACCTAGATCCGATCGAGATCTCACTTTCTTATCAAAGACTTATCGATGAGATCAATATTACTCAAGAACAATTAAGTGATCGCGTAGGTAAAAAACGATCCACAATCACCAACTATTTACGCCTGTTGAAATTAGATCCCATCATCCAAACTGGAATGAGGGATGGTTTTGTCAGTATGGGTCACGGACGAGCACTGATCAACATAGAGAACAAAAAAGACCAATTAGAGATTTATGAAAAAGTAATTTCTCAACGCCTTAGTGTTCGCGATACTGAAAAATTAGTTCGAGCCTACCAAGAAAGTAAAGATCAAAAGACTGTAAAAAGGGCTAATGTAGAAGTTCCAGAGTATATCTCCGAAAATGTCGATGAATTAACAGAATACTTTTCTTCAAAAGTTGACGTTAAAGTAGCAAAGAATGGAAAAGGTAAGTTAATTATACCATTCCACTCTAAAGAAGATTTTTTACGTCTTACTAAACTTCTTAAATAGTGCTTAAAAAAGGATTATCCATATTTTTTTTCTCGCTTTTTCATTTTATAGTTTTCGCTCAGGAAAAGCAAACGGATTCGATATCGAGCCAACAGGTCAATGAGGATCCCATTCATGAAATGACTAAAAGAGAACTCAAGAAGCTAGAAGAAGAAGCAAAAGACTCCATACAGCCTTTGGCAGTTCAGGACACGGTCGCTAGCGACACCTTGTCTAAAAAAGAAGTCAGACAGCTCAAAAGACAACAAAAACGCGATAGTATTGCCAAAATCCCAGTGGATATTGATCCTTTAGCACCTGCTAAAGCGGCCTTTTATTCTGCCATACTTCCAGGTCTTGGACAAATCTATAATAAAAGTTATTGGAAAGTTCCTTTAGTATATGGAGCCATTGGTACTGGGGCTTATTTTTACATTGAAAACACCAATAATTACAATCGTTACCGAGACGCCTACAAAAGACGTTTAGCAGGATTTCACGATGATGAATTCTACGATATTAACGGTGATGGTATTTCTCCTGGAAACCCAGATGTCAGTGATGACGCCTTAAGGGACGCACAGGAATTCTATCAACGAAATCGCGATCTTTCACTACTGATTACCATTGGATTATATGTCTTAAATATTGTGGACGCCAATGTCGATGCGCATTTAAAACAATTCAACGTCAATGAAAATATATCATTCAAGCCATATATTGAACAAAATCAACTTAATTACAATCCAAACTACGGGCTAAGCCTGAGTTTGAATTTTTAAAATCTATAAAATAATACTGATGAAAATAGCTTTACTAGGGTATGGGAAAATGGGAAAAATGATTGAAAAGATTGCCCTAAGCCGTGGCCATGAAATTGTAGCCAAAATAGACATCAATAGTTCAGATACAGATATTACTAAGGCCGATGTAGCCATCGATTTTAGCATCCCTGATGCTGCTTTTAACAACATTAGCCTTTGCCTAGAAAACGGCGTTCCAGTAATTAGTGGAACCACCGGATGGCTTGACAAATACCCTGAGGCGGTTGCTTTATGTGAAAAACATAAAGGTGCTTTTATCTATGCCTCTAATTATAGTCTAGGAGTTAACATCTTCTTTCAAATCAATGAATATCTAGCCAAGATCATGAATAATCACTCCGCGTATGGAGTAAGCATGGAAGAGATTCACCACACCCAAAAATTAGATGCTCCAAGCGGGACTGCAATCACCTTAGCTGAAGGTATTATAAAACATACCGATAAAGAGAACTGGACCCTTGAGACTCCTAAAGCCAATGAAATTCCGATCAGCGCCAAGAGAATTGATGCAGTACCTGGAACTCATACGGTGAGTTATGAAAGCGAAATTGACAGCATCTCAATGACTCATACAGCAAATAGTCGTGAAGGCTTTGCTCTTGGAGCCGTAGTGGCAGCAGAGTGGATCGTTGGAAAGTCCGGAATCTTCACTATGAAAGACGTGTTAAACTTGGGTTAAAAACCGCATTTAGAACATACATAGAGAAGCTTATGCGGTAATAAATTTTACTTTTACCAACATAGTTAAAAAAATTACTTTAAGCTAAACCAAAAATTATGACAATAACACAATGGTTTATATTCTTTCTATTACTGCAAGTAATTCACTTCGCAGGAACTTGGAAATTATATATAAAAGCTGGTAGGAAGCCATGGGAAGCATTAGTTCCTGTATACAATGCTGTAGTTTTGATGAAAATCATCAACCGTCCTTGGTGGTGGGTGATTTTACTATTTATCCCCATCATTAACTTAATCATGTTTCCAGTAGTTTGGGTGGAAACCATTCGAAGTTATGGAAGAAATAGCACAACAGACACATGGTTAGCAATACTTACTCTTGGATTCTACGTCTATTACGTTAACTACGTTTTGGATGTAAAACACATAGAGGATCGCAATTTAAAACCACGTACAGCAACTGGAGAATGGATAAGTTCCATACTCTTTGCTGTTATCGCAGCTACCTTGGTTCACACCTATTTCATGCAACCCTTTGTGATCCCAACTTCCTCATTAGAAAAAACATTATTAGTAGGGGACTTCTTATTTGTAAGTAAGTTTCACTACGGAGCAAGAACACCGATGACCACTGTTGCTTTTCCGATGGTACACGACACCATTCCAGTGATCAACACCAAGTCCTATCTAGACAAACCACAATTGCCTTATTTTAGACTACCTGGGCTACAGGATATCAAACGAAATGACATTGTGGTATTTAACTGGCCCACAGATACGGTCGAACAATTTTTTAAAATAACACACCGCAAGATTCGTAAACCGATCGATAAGAAATCCAACTATGTTAAGCGCTCTGTAGGATTACCAGGAGATTCCCTATCGATAAGAGATGGATATGTCTTCATAAATGGAGAACAAAACCAATTACCTGGACGAGCAAAGCTGCAATTCTCTTATTATGTCCAAACCACTGGAGAACTCACTCCTAGGTACATGTATGAGCGCTATGGAGTAACAGGAAGCTTTGGTAAGGTCAAAGAAGGCGTCTACTTCTTTTCTTCCCTCACCCAAGAGGCAGCTGATAAGTTAAAAGACAATCCAAATGTGGTTCAAATTCAAAGAAACATTGAGGAAGAAGGAAGCGCTAGGATGGGAAGTGTATTTCCAAATGATAATGGTAATTACCCTTGGAATCAAGATCAATTCGGTCCAATTTACATTCCAGAAGCTGGTAAAACAATAGATTTAAACCCAACAGTTCTTCCAATATATAAACGCATCATAGAACGTTATGAAGGCAACACCATCAAACAAGATGGTGATCAAATTCTTATCAATGGACAGGTGGCAAATAGCTACACCTTCAAACAAGATTATTATTGGATGATGGGTGACAACCGCCACGCCTCAGAGGATAGCCGTTATTGGGGCTTTGTTCCTGAAAATCATATTGTTGGTAAGCCAGTGTTTATCTGGATGAGTTTCGATAGCAACGCAAGTGGTCCATTTTGGAATAAAATTCGTTGGGAACGTGTTTTCACCACTGTCAGTGGCGACAACCAGCCTCGCTCCTACTTGGTCTATTTCTTAGTAGCTGTTGGACTGTGGTACGGGTATAGCGTTTTTAGAAAACGTAAAAATCCAAAATCTTAAATCGATTTTTTTTCCATCACACAAATGAAGGTTCTGATACATCCTACATATTTTCCCAGCATTTCTCATTGGGTTGTTATCGCACATCACCAAGGGAAATTAGTGATTGAGGCAAAGGATAATTATCAAAAACAAACCTATAGAAATAGAACCTATATCTATAGCCCAAACGCAAAGCAACTACTAACGGTCCCTATTGTACACACAAAAACCACTGGTCGTCAAAAGTACAATCAGGTAACCATAGAAGAAAGCTTTGATTGGAAAAAACAACATTGGAAATCTATCGAAACGGCGTACCGCACTTCTCCGTATTTTGAATTCTACGAAGATGAGTTAGAACCGTTTTTTAAGAAAGAACACCAATGTTTGTTTCAGATGAATCTTGAGAGCATGGAAATCATAGCTCAGTGCATGCAACTAGAACCTTTCACCTATGAGCTTACAGATGAATTCCTTTTGAACCACCAGGACAAATTAGATAAGCGATCACTAGTAAACGCCAAAACAAAACAAGAGTACTCGTTTGATTCCTATGTACAGGTTTTTGATGATAAGCATGGTTTTATACCAAACTTAAGCATACTAGACCTCCTGTTCAATGAAGGACCTAATTCCCTGAATTATTTATTAAACGTGGATTTAAACCAAATTCCTTGATTCGATTTTTAGTCCATTACGGAATACACTTTATAGTCCCTATTGCAATTGCTTGGCTTTTCTACCGAAAACGATTTAAAGAGGCTGTGCTAATTCTATGGCTTGGAATTATTATCGATCTAGATCATTTATGGGCCGTTCCGATATTTGATCCTGATCGCTGTAGTATCGGATTTCATACCCTACATACCTTTGTAGCCTTTATAATTTACTTAGTCTTATTTGTATACCCCAAGACTCGAATCTATGGATTAGCCTTACTGTTACATCTTGTTGCCGACAGCACAGATTGTTTATTAATGTCTTTACAGCTGTAACTGAGCGATTACTGGATAGTGATCTGAGAGCTTTTCATAACGATTTTTATGCGAGATCACCTCTATACTTGGGTCAGTGAAAATAAAGTCAATACGCAAAGGAAAATACTTAAAGTAGAAGGTTTTTCCAGTACCTGTTCCCTGCTCTTCAAAGGTATCGATATTATCACCTCGTATTTGGTCGTATATGGCAGAGTACTGATTGTTGTTTAAATCCCCACAGGTAATGGTCTTATACGGACTTTCACTGAAATGCTTGACAAAGATATCAGTTTGGACCTGTTGTTTAGAAAACACGGCACCCATACGACTAGCCAGGCGAGTTGAATTTTCTTGGCTCAACTCCTCACTTTGAGGATCTATATGAAAGGATTGCAGATGCACATTGTATATTCGAACAGTATCATTATCCCTTACAATATCGGCAAAAATGGCATTGTTTCCAGAGTTTGGAAAATCTAAAGAACCTTTATTTACAATAGGGAATTTTGAATAGATAGCCTGGCCCGTTTCCTTGGTTTTGTAATTCACATAACGGTAAGGAAATTCTTCGAACTTATCCTCCTTAGTAAAATAAAACTCCTGAAAGCACAGTATGGAAGGATTCTCTTCCTTGATGAGCGACTTAATTTGATCAAAGACTTCCGTATCCCCACCAATCCATTTATAAACATCAAAAACACGTACGTTGTAGGTCATCACCTTTAAAGCTCCATTACCTACAACTTCCTCTTTGCCGGAAAATTTATACAGAGAACTTACCTTTGGATATCCCAGCAAAAGGATCAGGAAAGACAGTAGAAATTGCCTTTTAAACTTCAGCCCCCAATACAACATAAAAAGAATGTTGATTATTATAAGAATGGGCGTAATAAGACTGTAAATAGAAATTCTAGGAAATGATTTCACAGGAATATAAGGGGATATATATCCTAAAATAAGCAGCACAGCAACAACTATATTAATACTAAAAACAAACTTGTTTGCCCAACTTAACTTTTTCATCTACTATCGGTCCGATTCCGGTTTTATTGGTGATTAATCTTTGCCTGCATTAAATAGAAAGTCTTTTTCTTCCCTAGACAAACTCTCATATCCACTTTTGCTAATCTTATCTAAAATAGCATCTATTTTCTTCTGGTGATCTGATATTTCAGGGGCATTACCTTTCCTAGATTTCTTGCTTCTGTAAACAGTCCTCATGGGTGCCTTCTTTGATTTGCTAAACAAAGATGACACGCTATCCATAATCATGTAAATCCCTCTCCCCATATCATTGCCTTGTTGCAACTTTTTGGCATACACAAAGCCGAGTAAAGCACCACCTAAATGCGCTAGATGGCCACCTGAATTTGAAAAAGGCAATGACACTAAATCAAGTAAAACTAGGGCAGCTCCAATATACCAAAGTTTTACATTCAAAATAAAGAACAATTTCACTTCTTGGTGAGGCATACTAGTACAAACAAAAATCATAACCGCCATTACAGCAGCTGAAGCCCCAATAAGAGAAGAGTTCACCCCAGAGAAGACAGGGAATATGTTATAACTCAGCAAAAATAAAAGCCCCCCTGCCATAGCTCCTAAGATATACAAACTAATAAAGCGCTTAGTAGGATGTATCATTAGAAAAAAACGTCCTACAAAAAAAAGCAGGAGCATATTCCAAAATAGGTGCATAAAGCTTCCGTGGAAAAACGAATAGGTGATTAAAGCCCAAGGCTGAATAATATAGTCATCAAATCCTTTAGGAAGCTCAAACCAGCCCATTATAAAATCGATTGGTAACTGAAATAAAAACACCACAAGTGCATTGATGATAAACACAGCGGTATTGATTATGATCAGCTTTTCCGCGATGTTTAATGCTGAAAATTTCATATTTATTTCATCCCTTATACCCATACTTAATTATTGTTTTAAACCCTCATTGATCTACTACACTAATCCCAGCGGTTATTTCTAAATTGATTTCGTTTCCAATACCAAACCATTATAAATCCAAATAGTGCTCCTCCCAAATGCGCGAAATGTGCTATTCCTTCTCCAAGAATAGAGGATCCAGAGAGACCTGAAAACAAATCAACTAAGATAAGTCCTGGTATAAAATACTTAGCCTTTACTGGAATTGGGAAAAATATCAGCATAAGCTCTGCATTTGGAAACATCATTCCAAAGGCCACCAAAATTCCGTAAATAGCCCCTGAGGCACCCACGGAAGGACTAATATAAGATCCAAGGAAATTATCCAACCCATCTGGCGATAGTATGGCTTCCCAGGTAATCATATACCTTCCTTCTCTTAAAATTGTATAAATCTCAAATTTATCATACCCCTCAGCAAGTAAAAGCTGCAATCCACTATTGAAATGATAATAATTAACCAAGATATGAATTAAAGCTGCTCCAAGACCTGAAGAAAAATAAAAGAATATGAATTTATTTCGTCCCCACATTTGTTCCAATGGAGTACCAAAAGCCCAAAGTGCATACATATTGAATAAAATATGCATAAAGCCCCCATGCATAAACATATGAGTGACTACCTGCCAGAGGTAAAAGTTTTCATTTTCTGGAAACCATAGCGCAAACCACTGATACATTTGATCCCCAAGAAGCTGTGTGGCGATAAAAAACAGCACATTGACAATCAGTATATGCTTAACCGCGTCTGTTATTCTTCCCATGCTATTGTTATAAAAATCGTTTATCTAATTCTTCTAATGACATTGTAATAAATATAGGCTTTTGAAATGGAGAAACCATGGGCTCTTTTGTAGCAAACAAATTATTTACTAAAGATTCCTGGGCAGCAGTGTTTAAATGTGCTCCGCTCTTCACCGCAAGAGTCCTACACATCGCCTTGGCCAAAACATCTGATTGAGAGAGTGAAGATTCCGGAATTTCTTGCTGTAAATCAGCCAGCAACTGGTCAATGATCCCGCCAACTTCACTTTCTGATACATTCAAGGGCATCCCACTGAGTTGAACCTCATTTTCAGTCATTTCTGAAAACACAAATCCAGTACGTTCTAGACTGTCCTTAATTGTTTTTAAAAGCTCCATCTCTGTGGTGGAAAATTCCAATGTCAATGGAAATAACAATTGTTGACTACTTCCAGTATCCACCGTGATATTTTTTAAATATTGCTCATATAACACCCGTTGATGTGCACGATGTTGATTGATAATCACCATACCTGATTTAATGGTAGTGACAATATATTTTTTGTGCAACTGATAGGTGGTCGGTGAAATATCTGTTTCCTCTTCGGTGAATAATTCATTCGCTGTAGATTCCGACTCAATACTGACGGTTTTAAAATTCTCACTAGAATCTACCGACACGTATAAACTCTCCCAAGAAGCCTCTACTCTATCGGCTTTGAGATAGGGCTTTGAGGCTACCCTAACACCACCTTTACCTTCCTCCTTAAAGGGGTTAAAGTCGGCGTCAACCTCTACCCCAGGTTGCTTTGGTAATTTGGTTTTATAACTATAAGGGGTGTCCAAATTGGAATCCCGATCAAAATCTAGTACAGGTGCCACGTTGAACTGCCCAAGACTATGTTTGACAGTTGATCGAAGAATGGCATACATCGCCTGGTCTTCATCAAATTTTACTTCCGTTTTTGTGGGATGGATATTAATATCAATAGAAGATGGATCTACCTCTAAAAATATAAAATACCCAGGGTGATGACCTGGTTTTAATAAACCTTCAAATGCTGAGCTAACCGCATGGTGTAAATAAGAATTTTTTACAAAACGGTTATTGACAAAGAAAAACTGCTGACCTCTAGTTTTTTTAGTAAAAGCTGGTTTACTGATAAAACCATTAATTTTAACCACATCTGTGTCCTCTTTAATGGGCACCAATTTTTCATTAGTTTTACCTCCAAAAACATTGACAATTCGTTGCCGAAGGTTAGAAGGTGGTAATTTAAATAATTCGGAATTATTATGGAAAAAGTCAAAATGAATATCAGGATGAGCAAGCGCAATCCGATGAAATTCATCAATAATATGACGCAGTTCCACAGTATCTGACTTTAGAAAATTACGTCGTGCTGGAATATTAAAAAACAAGTTCTTAACAGCAATAGAGGTTCCCTTTTCACAGGCGATTGGTTTTGGGTCATTAATAGTGCTCCCTTCAATCTTAAGTTGTATACCTACTTCATTATCCTCTTCCCGAGTTGAAATCTCAAGGTGCGCAATAGCCGCAATAGAAGCCAATGCTTCACCCCTAAACCCTTTGGTGTGTAATTGAAAGAGATCTTCTGCCGTTCTGATCTTAGAGGTAGCATGACGCTGCACAGAGAGCAACATATCGCGCTCACTCATCCCTTTTCCATTATCGACAACCTGGATAAGTGTTTTCCCTGCGCCTTTAATGATAAGCTGAATTACTGTACTTCCTGCATCTACTGCATTTTCTACCAATTCCTTTACCACCGAGGCAGGCCTTTGTACTACCTCACCGGCTGCTATTTGGTTTGCAACATGATCGGGTAAAAGCTGTATTATATCTGCCATTAAAAGAGAGTCTCAAGTTTAATTTCCTTAAGCGCATACCATGCGAATAACAAAAGAAGGATTAGTATAACGATAAAGCGTAACCTTGAATTTTTATTATCACTGCTTTTGCGAGCAGCTTTCCAATTATCTTTAAAACCCTTAGGCCTATACCCTTTTACGTATTCTTCATCAGAACGTGATTCCTTACTTTTTTTAAGGGCCTCCAAGCGTTCCTTTCGCTCATCATAATACCTAGGCTTATAGTTATAAGCTTTCGGTTTCTGGGTTTTAAAAAGTGACGGAAGTCTCACTGGTCTAGTTTTAAAATTAATATTGGCAATGTGCAAGCGAGCGAATTACTTCACTTGAGCACACTAGCTTAATTACCAAAATTACTTAAAAAGTGGCAGAAACGCAGGCTTTAAATCCTAAAACTTGTTAACAAGAAGCGCTAAATCAACAAATACGATAAGATTTTTGTAATATTAGAATTCCAATTCATCAGCGAAAGCACTACCCCGGCCAAGGACGGCCATTTTAATAGCAGCAATTGCCGCCTCAACACCTTTATTTCCATGTTTACCCCCACTACGGTCTATGGCCTGCTGCATGTTGTTATCAGTGAGCACACAGAAGATAATTGGTGTCTCGTGCTGAAGGTTTAAATCCATGATTCCCTGGGCAGTTGCTTGACAAACAAAGTCAAAGTGCTTGGTTTCTCCTTGGATAACACTTCCTATGACAATAATCACATCTGGATCATGTCTTTTGATCATTTTTTTAGCACCATAGACTAGTTCAAAACTACCAGGCACATCCCATTTAACGATCTGATGCTCTACAGCACCACAATCAAGCAACGCCTCTACAGCACCTTGGTAAAGCGCATCAGTTATAGATGAATTCCATTCAGAAACAACAATCCCAAATCGAAGATCTTCCGCATTTGGGATTGTTGACTTATCGTAATCAGACAAATTAGTATTTGCTGTTGCCATAATATTTTATCATTGATTATTGTTCGTTTTACAACGCACAAATGTACAACTTCTAATTATTGTTGAGCAGTTTCTGCTCTTCCAATATAAATATCAATAGTTCGTCCTTCTTCAGAGTTAGGAAATTCATTTTTAATTCTGTTGAAGTACTTCGCAGCTTGGTCAGCCTTTCCGTCTTGAAGTAAAATCACACCAGCCTTAAATAAAAATTTAGGAGTCGTGAAGTTATTCGTAGAGTTCTTGATTGCTTTTTCATAATAATCCAAGCCGTCAGCCTGTTGTCCTAATTGAACAAAAGCATCACCTATTCCTCCTAAAGCTAAAGATCCTAAGATCTCATCATCAGAACTAAACTCCTGAAGGTGGGCGATCGCTTGATCGTATTTTTGAGTATTCAAAAATGCCATTCCAGCAGTGTATTGCGCAAGGTTCGCAGCCTTAGTACCAGAATAATTATCAATAATATCTAACAATCCGTATTTTCCATCAGCACCATTTAATGCTAAAACATATAGAGAGTCATTTTGAGTACTGTTAACAGCTTGGTCAAAATATTGTTGTGCAAAAAACAATTCATTAGAAGCTTCTGCTTCTGTTGGCTTCACTACAAATTGTTGATAGCCTAAAAATCCAAGAATCACTGCAACCACAACACCAATTACACCCAAAAGAATCTTTTGGTTTTTCATCACCCATGCCTCAGTTTTTCCAGCACCTTCGTCCAGTGCAGAGAATACATCTCTAGTTGTACTTGGTCCACCTTGTCCTTCTTCACTCTTATCTACAGCTTTTTTGTAGCCGCGTTTCTTATATGTTGCCATAATAATGATATATTGTTAAGCGTGGCAAAAATAAAATATTTATTCAAATAGGAAAGCTTATTCATTTGATATTTTTTATAATTTGCAACTTCTTATCAAGTACCTCAACAATAAAAACAGTAGAAGCACTCCTATGCAACTTCAAAGGCTATCCCTTATTAATTTTAAAAACTTTAAATCTCAAGAATTTGAATTTGACCACAAAATAAATTGTTTTGTAGGTCAAAACGGTATTGGAAAGACTAATGCATTGGATTCCATATATTTACTTGCTTTCGGAAAAAGCTATTTTAACCCTATAGCTTCTCAAAATATCAATCACGATGAAAATTTCTTTGTTGTCGACGGGACTTTTCTAAAAGGCCAAAAAACTGAAAAGATCATTTGCAGCTTTAAAAAGGGACAAAAAAAGCTCATCAAAAGAAATGGCAAGCAATATGATAAATTATCGGACCATCTAGGATTAATCCCTTTAGTGATTATTTCTCCCTCTGACAGAGATTTAATTACCGAAGGAAGTGAAATGAGAAGAAAATTTATAGATAGCGTCATCTCCCAAGGCAATAAAACTTATCTTCAAAACCTGATTAATTACAATAAAGTACTAATTCAGCGCAATGCACTTCTTAAGTACTTTGCACTTAATAACACATTTAACCAAGACACCTTGTCGGTATACAATGATCAGTTAAACCAATTCGGTACACAGATTCACCTAGAGCGAAAAAAATTCTTAGAAAAGTTCATCCCAATTTTCAAGGATCGCTACATGGAAATCTCCTCAGGAAAAGAAACAGTGGACCTTAAATATCAGAGTCAATTAGAAAATAAGAGCCTGGGACAACTATTTGATGAAAATCTAAACAAAGACAAAGCTTTACAATACACCTCGGTTGGGACGCATAAAGATGATTTAATTTTTGAGATCGACGGCCACCCCATTAAAAAATTCGGTAGCCAAGGACAACAGAAATCTTACCTAGTTTCATTAAAACTGGCACAATTTGACTTCACAAAACAGCAATCAGGACAGACCCCAATTTTGCTTCTGGACGACATATTCGATAAACTAGATGAAAAGCGCGTTAGCCAGATTATAAGTCTTGTTAACAAGGATTCTTTTGGGCAAATATTCATTAGTGACACCCATCGCGAGCGCACAGAAAATGTAGTTAAACAAGCCGAACAATCTTACAGAATGATCGAGCTATAGCATCTCTTAACTGGAAAAATTCCAATATATATCCGATCTCATTGCGTAAACCCTCTTCTTTTACCTACCTTTGTCAACAAACTAAATCCGACCAATTTGAGAGCACTTCTAATGGGCTTAGTCGGCCTTATTTTATGGGGTTGTAGCCAAGAAAAAGTAAAAGACACTACCATACTTAACGGATATTGGGAGATCGAAAAGGTAAGTTTTCCATCAGGGCAAACCAAGATCTATCAAGTCAATGCAGTAGTGGATTACTTTTTACTTACTGGGGACTCTAGCGGAGTACGCCAAAAAGTTATGCCACAACTTGATGGTACATTTATTAGCAATGGAGATCAAGAACCCTTTAAGATATCATTACGCGAAGGTGAGCTTTACTTAGATTACGATAAAGACGGTGTAACTCACAGTGAAAGAGTAATCTCATTAAATCAAGAAAAATTGGTAGTAATCAACAGGGATGAATTGACATATCACTACAAACCCTTTAAAAAATTTGAGTTAAAATAATGGCCAAACGACGTAACGAATCTAATTCTTTAAACGATCTGCTTAAAACTTTTGTACAAGAAAACAGTCTTGAAAAAGGTATGGACAAGATTGATGTTCGTAACGCATGGATTAATCTAATGGGCAAAGGAGTCAATACCTACACCACTCAAATCGAACTCAAAAGAGACACTTTGTACGTCTGTTTATCTTCTTCTGTTCTACGACAGGAACTTGCCTTTGGTAAGGATAAGATCATTAGAATGATCAATGAAGAACTCGGAAAGGACATTGTAAAAGCAATTATTTTTCGCTAAATCCAAGTCTTTAGTACTCAAAAAAAAAGAGACTACCAATAAGGCAATCTCAGTTTTTTTTTAAATTCTATGAGTATGTTTTAAAAAACCTCTCTACCAGAGAAATGGAAAGCACCTTCAATAGCAGCATTTTCGTCGCTATCTGATCCGTGAACTGCATTTTCTCCAATAGAAGTAGCAAAAAGTTTACGGATGGTACCTTCAGCAGCCTCTTCTGGATTTGTAGCCCCAATTAAAGCTCTAAAGTCTTCTACAGCATTGTCTTTTTCTAAGATTGCAGCCACAATAGGTCCACGAGTCATAAATTCCACTAGCTCCCCAAAGAAAGGGCGTTCGCTGTGAATCGCGTAGAATTCTTCTGCATCTCTTCGGCTTAGTTGCGTGTACTTCATTGCAACTATTTTAAATCCAGCAGCAGTAATTTTTTCAAGAATAGCCCCTATATGACCGTTTTCAACTGCATCGGGCTTAATCATTGTAAATGTTCTGTTTGTTGCCATTTTTTTACTTTACTAATTTTTTGTTCCCAACTCAGTAAGAAACATTCAACGTACTGCCTTTGTTGGGTTATTAAATTTTGCGCAAAAGTAAGGGAATTAAATTTAATGCTCGTATAGCTTTTAAATAAATACTACTTAAAAAATTTTGACACGCTTCGTATTTACACCAAAAAAACAGAAAACAAAGTTGTAATTCGAACCTTTAATAAGCTTGCTCCAACTCATTTAACACCTTATTTCCATCCCCGATCATCTGAAGGGTAGCCCTATAATTTTTTAAATTAAGTCGAAGTAACCCAAAACTTTTTTCCTTAACAACCTCACCCACTCTATAAGGGTTTTGCTCACCAGAAAAAGCTTCATAGGTATGCGTAAGTCCACTCGAAGTAAAATCTATTAATGGGTAATCCAAATCGCTAATATTGATTTGAGAAAATTCAGAGATATGGCGATCACCAGAGAGTATAATTACTCGCTCAGCTTTACTTGATTTGATTAAGTCTACTAACTTTTCCACTTCTGAAGGAAAATTACCCCAGGTTTCAAACCCATGTTTATTGGATAAGAACTGTATACTACTTACAATAATATTAAAGCTTGCCTGTGAGGTGTTAAGTTCGTTTTCCAACCACGCCCATTGCACTTCTCCAAGAATAGTTCCCTCTCCATAAGGGTTTGGCATAAATCGCTTGCCATCATCTCCTAAATTTTTAGTCAAAGGACTTCTAAAATAACGCGTATCCAACACTATGATCTTCACATCTCCTTGTGGGGTATGGTAAGTTTTGGCATCGTAAACTCCTTTTTGATTCCACCTTGGATCGTGTTTAGGCACTTCTAAAAAGTTTAAGAAGAGCTCCTGTGCTTGGTCCTTAAAAGCCCATTCACGTCCCCCGTCATTTAAGCCGTAATCATGATCATCCCAAGTCCCTATGATATCCATGGACTTTCGAACCTCCTTGTAGCCGTTTTGATAACGCTGCTCTTCGTAATCTTTGCGCATTTCTCTAAGGTCATCGGTGTCGGAATAGATATTATCCCCACCCCAGATCCAGACCGAAGGCTTGTTTGCCACTACATCATCCCAAAGGTGATTCTCCTGATCTTGCCTATTACAAGAGCCAAAAGCTATTACGAATTCGTCATTATCCAGGGGATACAACGTGTTCTGTATCGCATTACAACCCATTAATAACATCAGTAGAAACCCACAGTATAGTACCCGCATCTCATATCAGTTTGGTACCACAAATGTACTATTCATTTTCACATCACCATTAAAAAAATTCTTAAAGCATACAAAACAAGTGAATTCACCCTAACTTCCTAAAGGGGATTCCCGTACACGATACGCCCATGATTCTATTTTAAATTGTATATTCGCTTCGCTTAAATGGCTTAAAATTAAAACTTTTGACTACAATAGAAATACACGAATTAAAAGAACGAATTTCCACTCCCTTAAAGGTTGTTATAATTCCCCACAAAAACCCTGATGGAGATGCCATAGGATCGTGTTTAGCGCTATACCACTACCTGAAACAATATAAATGCAACCCTACGGTAATCGCTCCAAATGAATTTCCAGATTTTTTAAAATGGATGCCTGGAGCTGATCAAATACTCATTCACGAAAGACAGCTTGATCAAGCCACGCGTTGTATTAAATCAGCAGAACTAGTATTTACACTAGACTTCAATTCCCTCAGCAGAATAAACGGCGTAGCAGAGACATTAGAACAGTTCAAGGGTGATTATGTAATGATCGACCACCATCAAGCGCCAGATTCCTATGCTAAATACACTTATTCGGATACTGCCATGAGCAGCACCTGTGAGATGGTGTACAATTTCATTGGAATGATGGCAGATAGTCAAAAGATCACTAGAGATATAGCCACCTGTCTTTACACAGGCATTATGACCGATACAGGTTCATTCCGTTTTCCTTCAACCAGCAGCGTAACTCATCGCGTGGTTGCAGATTTAATCGACAAAGGCGCAAACAATTCAGAAATTCACAATGCTATTTATGATACGAGTTCATTGGATAAATTACAATTATTAGGAACCGCATTAAAAAACCTAGTTCTCTTACCACAATACAACACAGTATACATCACATTATCAAAAGAAGAACTCGCTTTAAATAATTTCAAAAAAGGTGATACTGAAGGTTTTGTGAATTATGGACTTTCATTAAAAGGTATTAAATTTGCTGTAATTTTTATTGAAAGTCAACAAGAAGAAATCGTAAAGATATCCTTAAGATCCAAAGGAGATTTCTCGGTAAATGACTTTGCAAGATTACATTTTAGCGGCGGTGGGCATACCAATGCCGCTGGAGGTAGAAGCACAATTTCATTGGAAGAAACGGTGAGAAAATTTAAAGACCTTCTTCCTGATTATAAGAATCAATTACAATAATCAAATACGCTCCAAAACCTAATAGAAATTTTTATGAAAAAACTACACCTCAGCTACCTATACCTACTCTGCCTAGTTTTTTTAACCGCAGGGTGTAGCCAACCAAAACCCAGAAAACCGATTAGTGTAAAAACTGGGAGCTTTATGTCAACTTCCATTGAACGAAGTAAAGCATTACTGAGTCATGAAGAAGCGATTATAGATAGAATAATCACTAAAGACACTCTTAATCAATACCATAGCTCTCCTAATGGGTACTCTTATTATTTCAACAAACTTGATTCCACAAACAGTTACCATCCAAAAGAAGGAGATGTGGTAAAAATAAATTACGATATACGAACCTTAAACAACCAGACCATCTACTCCAGTGAAGAAATAGGTGAAATTAACTTTAAGGTCGACAAGGAAGATTATTTTCCCGGTCTGCGAACAGCTGTCAAGCTCTTAAGAGAAGGAGAGACCGCAACTTTCTTATTTCCGTCCTCTTTGGCCTATGGGTACCATGGTGATGACCACAGAATTGGAACCAACCAAACCATTAAAAGCACCATCCATATTATTGAAATTATCCAAAAATCAACAGATAGTTTAACCGCAAATTAAAAAAAACCTTACAACGATGAAGAAGTTAAATCTCATTCTTATTTCAATGTTATTTTTTGCATCATGTTCTAGTTCTAAATACTCAGATTTAGGTGATGGCATCTTTGCAGATATACAGACCAATAAAGGGGATATGGTTGTAGAATTATACTACCAACAAACCCCTATTACAGTAGCCAATTTTATCAGCCTCGCTGAGGGAACTAGCACACACGTAGTTGACTCCCTAAAAGGAACACGCTATTATGACGGTATTATATTCCACCGAGTAATAAAAGATTTTATGATTCAAGGAGGAGATCCTTCAGGTGAAGGAAATGGAAATCCAGGATATAAATTTACAGATGAGTTTGTAGATAGCCTTAAACATGATAAAAAAGGAATTCTTTCAATGGCTAATGCAGGACCCGGAACCAACGGGAGTCAATTTTTTATAACTCATAAAGAAACTCCTTTTTTAGACGGTAAACACACTGTGTTTGGAGAAGTTGTTATCGGCTTAGAGGTTGTGGATAGTATTGCAAATGTTGAAACTGCCGCTAAAGACAGACCAGTTGACGAGGTAGTAATCAACCATGTAGAAATCATCAGAAATGGCAAGGACGCCAGAAAATTTGATGCTTTAAAAGTTATGGATGATTATTTTGCTGGGGAAGCAGAAAAACAAAAAGAACTTGAGAAAACCATAAGTGAAGCTGCTGCAGAATTTGAAGAACAAAAGAAAGTAGCCCAAAGTACTGAATCTGGCCTTCAATATGTAGTAATTAGTGAAGGTAACGGAAACAAACCTAAAACTGGAGATGTGATACTAGTTCATTATTCTGGTCACTATGAGGATGGTAAACTTTTTGACACTAGCGTTTTAGAAGTTGCAGAAAAATTTGGTAGTGTAAATCCAGAAAAAAAAGCTCGCGGGATGTACAAACCAATGATGATGGAAGTTAGCCCTGATGCAGGCATTATTCCTGGCTTTAAGGAAGGGATCATGTTAATGGAAGAAGGCTCTAAATACCGTCTGTTTATTCCTTATTACCTTGCTTACGGTGAAGCAGGATACGGTCCTATTCCACCAAAGGCAGACCTTGTATTTGATCTAGAAATTACTGAGATTCAATAGTTCGATTAATCGGTTATTTTAACTATATAAATTCTACCAGTGGCAACATTGGTAGAATTTTTTTGACCAAAAATTAGTTATCCTACCCCCGATAGCACGAAATCATTTTTCAAAATTAACCGAATTACAATTTTTCTTGACCAACAAAAGAAGAACATTTTACCCTTCAAATGGGTGTAAAAAAAAAGTCCTCCATTTCTGAAAGACTTTTTTCTGAGCCGATAGAGGGACTCGAACCCACGACCTGCTGATTACAAATCAGCTGCTCTAGCCAGCTGAGCTACATCGGCGTTTGCTTTTAAAAGTGCGCAAATATAAACCTGAAATTTATTATTCCAAATTTTTATTTAAACTTTTTTAAGCTTTAGAAACAGAAAGTTTATTTAACTCCTCAACTAGCGCATTGGCTTGTGACTCCAACTCTTTGTTGACATCCTTAAGATGTGCCTTTCTGTTTTCCACAGTTTTATCATTAACCTTCTCAATAAGAGCATCAAAGGTTGTAATTGCCTTATCTATAATCTTATCACCTGCTTTTGAGTTTGGATTCTCCGTGCTGATTTCCCATATGTAAACCGCCTCAATAATGTCTCCAAGTACATTATTAATATCTCTCTTTAAATTTCTAACACTCGCCATTTGATTCTATTTTTTTTGCAAAAATAAGCTAATTTCACAAATATACCTCTAAAATTTTCGCATCAGCCGCACTAATCACTACATCATTGACTACCGCAGGTACTAAGACAGTCTGACCCATACTCAAATTCTCAGTATGTTCGCCAATTTTAATCTGTGCCTTCCCATCTACACATAGGTATATGGTAAAGGAGTCACGATTAACTAACTGCTGAACATAGGTACCTTCCACGTTTAAATAATTAGTAACAAAGTACGGACAGTTAACCATATTATTGGTCGTATTGGATTGCTTAGGATAGTTCACCTTAAAATCCTTCTTTAATGAATAATCTATGGCATCCACCGCGAGCTCCGTATGAAGCTCCCTAGTATTACCATCTTTATCCTTTCGCTGATAATCATAGATTCGATATGTAATATCTGAGGTCTGCTGGATCTCAGCTAGCAAAATTCCTGCTCCGATAGCATGAACCTTCCCTGTATTTATAAAATAGGTGTCCCCCGCTACAACTTCCTCTTGATTTAAGATTTCTAAAAGTTGTCCTTTCTCAAGAGATTCCAAATAAGACTCCTTAGTGAGCTCTTGATTAAAACCAACAATTAGCTTAGAACCTGGATCTGCCTGCATCACATGCCACATTTCGGTTTTCCCGAAAGAGTTATGGCGCTTTTTGGCTAAATCATCATGAGGATGCAATTGCACTGATAAATCCAATCGCGCATCAATGAATTTTATCAAAATAGGAAACTTTGTCCCAAAACGCTTATAAACAGAATTCCCTAATATCTCTGAGGTATAGGTATCCATTAATTCCTGCAAGTTCCTTCCCTTTAGGCTTCCATTTGATACCTGAGAAACATTCCCTTCTACGCCTGAAATTTCCCAACTCTCTGAGGCAGTCTCGGTTGTCACATCCTTGTTCAGCACCTCTTTTAGTTTAGTCCCTCCCCATAGATATTCCTTGAATATTGGGGAAAATTTTATTGGATAACATAGGTCATTTGAAGTACTATTATGGTTTAAACTTTCCATCTAATGCTTTTGAATTAAATATATAAATTGATCAGGGAGGTAATCTATCCCTTATAGGTTACGAAATTTCTTGGAGTCTCGTAGAGCACGATTTCCAATTCAAAATCTTGTAAATGCGGCTTTAATCGATTGTAAATAACCACAGCAATATTCTCAACAGTTGGATTAAGGTTTTTAAATTCCTCCACCTCAATATTGAGGTTCTTATGATCTAGATGCTCCTCGATCTCTCTTCGAACTAGTTGTTTTAATATCTTAAGATCAATTACAAAACCAGTTTCTTCATCCACTTCACCAGTAACACTAACGATTAACTCATAATTGTGTCCGTGGAAATTAGGATTGCTACATTTGCCAAAAACCTCTAGATTCTTAGTATCATCCCACTGTTTTTTATACAGGCGGTGAGCAGCGTTAAAATGTGCTTTTCTACTTACTTTTAATTTCATAATACATTGGTGGATTGCTGCTCAATATGGACATAGAATTTTTCAAAAATAATTTTAAACCAAGCAGTATAATGATCAGGGTTAACGGCAATATCAGCTTTAATATCTTTTAAGGACATCCATTTCCAAGAAGCTACTTCATCCGGATTTGGCACTGGCTGGTCGTTAAACTTCCCAACCATAATATGATCATACTCATGCTCCGTGAGCCCATTATCAAATGGAGCATGATAAATAAATGACAGCACCTCTTCAAGCGCTGTTGTAAAGCCCATCTCCTCCTGCAACCTTCTTTTTCCTGCAGCTATATTACTTTCTCCATCACGCTGGTGACTACAACACGTATTTGTCCATAGCCCTGGAGAGTGATACTTATGAGCTGCCCGCTGCTGCAACAAGGTTTCTCCCTTATCATTAAACACGAATACAGAAAAAGCGCGGTGCAATAATGCCTTCTCATGAGCCTCTATTTTTTCCATCAACCCAATCTGCCGATCATCTTTATCCACCAGAACTACCTTTTCTTTTTCTTTATACATTGTGTTAATTTTAAATTTAATAATTAGGGTACACTCTTTATTGAGCTTTAAAAATACATCAACAAAATTACAAAAAAGGTTAAGCAATTCCCAAAACATAGATGCCCAGTAAAACCATAAGACGCTATAGCCCACATTAAACAACTAACCCACTGATTATTAAGACTGGAAAACAACACAAAACCACTCCTTTAGATGTTTTAAAGTTTATGCGCCCTTTTGATAGAAAAAGATTAATTTTGCACCTCTGTAAATTAGAGAGATGCAGCTAGAAAAAGAAATCAATAAAAGACGGACCTTTGGGATTATCTCCCACCCGGATGCAGGAAAGACAACATTAACTGAAAAACTATTACTTTTTGGAGGCGCCATACAAGAAGCAGGAGCCGTCAAGAGTAATAAAATCAAAAAAGGAGCTACTAGTGACTTCATGGAAATAGAACGCCAAAGAGGAATTTCTGTAGCTACTTCGGTACTTGCCTTTAATTATAGGGACAAAAAAATTAATATCCTTGACACCCCAGGACACAAAGATTTTGCCGAAGATACTTTTAGAACCCTAACCGCGGTTGATAGTGTTATAGTGGTAATTGATGTAGCAAAAGGAGTTGAGGAACAAACACAAAAATTGGTTGAAGTTTGTCGTATGCGAAAAATCCCAATGATTGTGTTTATCAACAAATTAGACCGGGAAGGAAAAGATGCCTTTGACCTCTTAGATGAAGTCGAACAAAAGCTCGAACTAAAAGTATGCCCTTTAAGTTATCCTATTGGAATGGGGTATGATTTTAAAGGCATCTATAATATTTGGGAGAAAAACATTAATCTATTTAGTGGTGACAATAAGAAAAACATCAAGGACACCATAGCATTTGACGATATCGAAAGTCCAGAACTTGAAAAACTTATAGGATCAGACGAAGCTGAAGAGCTAAGAACAGACCTAGAGTTAATCTCAGAGGTATATCCAGATTTTGACAGAGAGGCCTACATTAAAGGAGAACTACAACCCGTGTTTTTTGGCTCTGCTTTAAATAATTTTGGAGTACGTGAGCTTCTTGATTGCTTTATTACCATCGCCCCACCTCCACTTCCCAAAAAAGCGGAGGAACGCGCAGTTACTCCCACGGAAAATACATTTAGCGGGTTTGTATTTAAAATTCACGCCAATATGGATCCTAAACACAGAGACCGTTTGGCCTTTATTAAAATTGTATCTGGAACTTTTGAACGCAACAAACCATACCTACATGTAAGGCATCAAAAAAACCTAAAATTCTCAAGTCCAAATGCTTTTTTCGCTGAGAAAAAAGAAATTGTTGATGTATCCTATGCTGGTGATATTGTAGGTTTACACGATACAGGAAACTTTAAAATCGGCGACACCTTAACTGAAGGTGAACAATTAAACTTTAAAGGGATCCCAAGTTTTTCACCAGAACATTTTCGCTACATTAATAATGCCGATCCAATGAAATCTAAACAGTTGGAAAAAGGAATTACACAACTTATGGATGAAGGGGTTGCTCAGTTATTCACCCTGCAATTAAACAACAGGAAAATTATTGGAACTGTTGGAGCACTTCAATACGAGGTGATCCAATACCGATTAGAACATGAGTATGGGGCTAAGTGTAGCTACGAAAACTTCCCAGTACACAAAGCGTGTTGGGTAGAAGCAGAAGATCCTAATAACGAAGAATTTGCTGAATTCAAACGCGTAAAGCAAAAATTCCTAGCTCATGACAAACAAGGTCAATTAGTCTTTTTGGCCGACTCGGCATTTTCTATACAAATGGCACAGCAAAAGTATCCGACAGTGAAATTACATTTTGTATCGGAATACAAATAACAGAACATATTGAGTCGTCCTAAAATAGGTGGACAATAGTTCAACTTATTTCCAGTGGAGAATCCCATAAAAAAGCCCCTACATAATGAAGGGGCTTTTTAACGCACTAATATACTAAGATGTTAGGTTTATCGTAACCGATCAACAGATTTTACGAGATCCTCGTCCTTTTTAATAGCCTTATTGGCTAACACTAAAAAAACGATAGAAACAATAGGGAGAAGCATCCCAATACCCTTCTCAGAAACGTTCGTTTCTCCGGATAAAGTTAGCGACCGATAAACGAAAAATCCTAGTAGAAAAAGATTAAATATCATATTAAGTCTGTTCACCACAAACTGATTTTTTCTATTCTTAAATAAAAATATAGCGATAAGCGCTAAAATTGAAACAACTCCAAAACCACCTAGAATCATTAGCTCATCTTGAGCATACACCCAGTTAGCCTCTTGATCCGTCCATAAAGGCAACCAAAAAGGCAAAGCCCCACTAACAAGGACCACCACTAGTAAATAAATAGTTTGAATTCGTTGTATCACAAATTTGAATTTTGTTAGGCAAAAATAATGTTCTTTTCTAAAAATAATGCTTGTTTATTAAAATAAATTTGTAATATTGCGTAGTCAATTCGAAACGAGTACTTTACTTCAATAGATTTTGTACTTCTATTTTTTTTCAAAACAACAATCATAATTTACCTCAGACCAAATAATAATATATTTATTTAATCAATGTTTGAAATTTCAGATTTAAAGGCAAAAAAGCTTGCCGAACTACATGAGATTGCTAGAGTGGCTGGTATTCCAAAATTTAAAACGTTCAAAAAGAACGACCTCATCTATCAAATTCTCGACGTCCAAGCTGCTAGCCCAAGTGCAGTAAGCACTATAGATACTCCAAAAAAGGACACTCCTAAAGGCGAAGAAACACCTTCTGCGCAAAGGCCTAAAAAAAGAACGCGTACCACAAAAAGATCTACTGGGAAAGCGGAAGATACTAATGGTGGTGCAAATAAAGCATTTACCTCAACCCCTGCGCCCTCAAGGCCAGTTACCGAGGCTAATCCAACAGAGCCAAAACCCAAAAAAGAGAGTGCGCCTGTAAAGAAAGAAGTTGATAACCAAGCGAAACCAGAAGCTGTAAAGAAACCTAAAACGGAATCAAAACAACAGCCTAACAGCGCTAACAACAATCAGCAAAACAATACTAAGCGTAACGAGAACGCTAACAATGCACGCAACCCCAATAATAATCCAAATAACAACAATCAAGCTCATTCCCATAAGAAAAATAACAATAACGGTCCTAAGGATAAAGACAATTTTGACAAGGAAAAGAGAAACAGGTACAGGGAACCTGATTTTGAATTTGACGGTATTGTAGAGAGTGAGGGTGTTTTAGATATCATGCAAGATGGATATGGGTTTTTACGAAGTAGCGATTACAACTACCTTTCATCACCAGACGACATTTATGTATCTCAATCACAAATACGTTTATTTGGTTTAAAAACAGGAGATACTGTACGAGGAACAGTACGTCCACCTAAAGAAGGAGAAAAATATTTTCCACTCATTAAGGTAAACCAAATTAATGGATTAAATCCACAGGTTGTTCGTGACCGCGTATCTTTTGAGCATTTAACACCCCTATTCCCAGAGGAGAAATTCAGGTTAGCTGAAAATAGAAGCACCATATCCACTAGGATTGTGGACCTCTTCTCTCCTATTGGTAAAGGCCAAAGAGGTATGATCGTTTCTCAGCCTAAAACTGGTAAAACGATGCTTTTAAAAGACATCGCCAATGCAATTGCAGCAAACCATCCAGAGGTTTATCAATTAATTCTATTAATTGATGAGCGTCCTGAGGAGGTAACCGACATGCAACGTAATGTAAAAGGAGAAGTAATTGCCTCTACCTTTGACGAACCTGCAGACCGACACGTAAAAGTTGCCAATATTGTATTAGAAAAAGCAAAACGTCTAGTAGAATGCGGACACGATGTAGTAATTCTTTTAGATTCCATCACACGTCTAGCTAGAGCCTACAACACCGTTCAACCAGCTAGTGGTAAAGTCTTAAGTGGTGGGGTTGACGCGAACGCTTTACACAAACCTAAACGCTTTTTCGGTGCGGCAAGAAATATAGAAGGCGGTGGTTCCTTAACTATTATTGCTACAGCACTAACCGATACTGGTTCTAAAATGGACGAAGTTATTTTCGAAGAATTTAAAGGAACAGGTAATATGGAGTTACAACTTGACAGACGTATTGCTAACAAACGAATTTTCCCTGCAATTGATTTAATATCTTCTTCAACTAGACGAGACGATTTATTATTAGATGACAATGCGATTCAAAGAATGTGGATCTTACGTAAATACCTATCGGATATGAACCCTGTTGAAGCTATGGAGTTTATGGATCAACGTATTCGTATGACTAAGAATAATGAAGAATTTTTAATGACGATGAATCAATAATTTATCGGCAGACACAATACAATAGAGCCTGCACTTTTTTAAAAAAGTGCAGGCTTTTTTTTTATGCCTACAAAACGACCACAACTTTTCAGTAAACATCCTAGATTAATGCTTGCAGAGTCCCCCCTGAGCTCCAATCTAACAAATTCACACCAAATTTAAAGCCTAGAAGAAGACCCTTATTTTAAGACAACAATAGTCCTTACACCTATCAAATTAGTACATGATGTTAAAAATATGCTCTAAAGTAGTAGAATCATAAAAGCATTGATTAAATTTGAGTTTACTGAATCATTAGAAATGTATAAAGACCAACTAAGTCCAGGCCTCATACGGCAACTATTTGTACTTCTATCCATAGTACTATTAGGATATCTTATAATTGAGGAATTGCTTCCTTACCTCTCAGGTATATTAGGAGCAGTCACTATGTATGTCATTTTCAAAAGGCTCATGAAGCGACTTGTTAAGATAGGCTGTAGGCGCTGGGTAGCGGCAACGATTATCATTTTAATTTCAATAGTGATTATCATCATACCGGTAAGCTTAATAGTTTTATTATTATCCTCTAAGATTCAAAAAGCCGTAGCAAACTCAGAGGATCTGATCGCTATTATAAAAAGTAAAATATTGGAGGTCGAACAATATGTAGGATTCAGTTTATCTACCGAATTAAACACCAAAGAAATCACAGGTTGGGTCTCTACTCAAATTCAAGGCTTAGCTGGTGGGACATTTGATGCACTGATCGCTTTAACAATCATGTATTTTATTCTCTATTTTCTATTAATAGACTCGGAGAATTTACAAAAAAGAGTATTGAACTTCCTTCCTCTTAGTGATGAAAACATCAGATTAATTTCCAAAGAAAGTAGTGAAGTCGTAAAATCAAATGCCATCGGAATTCCTTTGGTAGCACTTTTACAAGGGATAGTTGCCCTAATCGGCTACTATATTTTCGGGGTTCAAGACCCAATATTTTGGTTTGTAGTGACCGTAATAGGCTCCATGATTCCTTTTGTTGGGACAGCCCTTGGGGTTATACCCGTAACCCTACTTCTATACGCACAAGGAGAACAATGGCAAGCTGTAGGTTTACTGATTTATGGAATAGCAGTGGTTGGGTCCACCGATAATGTATTTAGAATGGTCGTGCAGAGAAGACTCGCCAATCTCCACCCTCTTATTACTCTTATAGGGGTGATCATAGGTGTGCCCTTATTTGGTTTTATAGGACTCGTATTTGGTCCCTTGTTACTGAGTCTATTTCTGTTATTGGTGAAAATATACAAAAATGAATACGGCAATAAGGATACCAACTTACCCCATCAATAGACAGGGTAAGCTTAGCATAACCTCAAAATTATTTTTTATATCGCTTATTTAGGCTCTGCAGTCACACGGTGGCGCTCTCTTGCTAGAAGCGTGTTTTTAAGAAGCATTGCAATGGTCATTGGACCTACACCACCAGGAACTGGGGTGATAAAACTTGCCTTTTTACTCACGTTATCAAAGTCAACATCTCCAGTAATGCGGTAACCCTTGGGAGAATTCTCATCTGGTACTCTGGTGATTCCAACATCGATCACTACAACATCATCTTTAACCATTTCAGCCTTGAGATAATTCGGATGCCCTAATGCCGTGATAATAATATCAGCCTGAGAAGTGATCTGCGTAATATTTTTAGTATGACTATGAGTAAGTGTTACTGTAGAATTTCCTGGAAACCCTTTTCGACCCATCAAAATACTCATTGGGCGTCCCACGATATGTGAGCGACCTATGACCACAGTATGTTTTCCTTTAGTTTCAACGTTATATCGCTCCAACAGCTCTAGAATACCAAAAGGTGTCGCTGGAATAAAAGTACTCATATCCAAGGCCATTTTCCCGAAATTTGTTGGATGAAAACCGTCCACATCTTTATTAGGGTCAATTGCCATTAGCACACGTTGTTCATTGATTTGCTCAGGCAATGGTAATTGAACGATGAATCCATCGATATCTTTATTCTTGTTAAGCTCATCAATCTTACGCATAAGCTCCAATTCACTAGTAGTGCTTGGCAGCTTTACAAGAGTAGACTCGAATCCAACACGCTCACAAGCCTTTACTTTGCTTCCCACGTATGTCAGACTCGCACCGTCATTACCTACTATCACAGCCGCAAGATGAGGTACCTTTTCGCCTCTTGCTTTTATCTTTTGAACGATTTCTGCAATCTCGTCCTTAATTTGATTGGATATTTTCTTTCCGTCTAGAAGTTCCATTATATAGGTTTATTATTTTTAAGCTTGTTTACAAATCCAGATTACATAATTTGCAAAAAGGTAATTTACTTTAGCCCTTGCATCATCTGCATCATCTTTCTACCACCGCCTCCTTGCATCATTTTCATCATTTTACTCATTTGAGTAAACTGTTTTAGAAGTTGGTTTACCTCCTGAACTGAAGTTCCACTACCCTTTGCAATACGTTTTTTTCTACTTCCATTAAGGACAGAAGGAGTAGAACGTTCCTCAGGCGTCATAGAATGAATTATGGCCTCAATTCCCTTAAATGCATCATCATCTATATCCATTCCTTTTAAAGCCTTTCCTGCGCCAGGAATCATCCCGAGCAAGTCCTTCATACTACCCATCTTTTTGATTTGTTGTATCTGACTCAAAAAGTCGTCAAAACCAAATTGATCCTTGGCAATTTTTTTATGTAGTTTTCTAGCCTCCTCCTCATCGTATTGCTCCTGAGCTCTTTCTACCAAGGAAACAACGTCTCCCATTCCTAGGATCCGGTCAGCCATACGAGAAGGATAGAAGACATCTACCGCATCCATTTTCTCTCCAGTACCGATGAATTTAATCGGTTTATTTACCACAGATTTTATAGACAAAGCTGCCCCACCTCTAGTATCACCATCGAGTTTTGTAAGAATAACTCCATCAAAGTCTAAGACATCATTAAATGACTTTGCAGTGTTAACAGCATCCTGACCTGTCATAGAATCAACCACAAACAAGGTTTCATTTGGATTAATGGCATTATGAATATTAGAAATTTCCTTCATCATAAGCTCATCCACTGCCAAACGACCTGCGGTATCCACAATAACCACATTATGACCATTAGCCTTCGCATAATCCACACCAGCCTTAGCAATAGCTACTGGATCAGAATTCTCTCTATCGGAATATACCGACACTCCTATTTGCTCACCTACAACATGCAACTGATCAATCGCAGCCGGACGGTACACATCACAAGCTACCAAAAGAGGATTCTTTGTTTTTTTATTTTTTAGAAAATTAGCTAATTTACCTGAGAAGGTTGTTTTACCTGACCCCTGAAGACCCGCCATTAAAATAACAGAAGGATTACCTGAGAGATCCACCCCAGCGGCTTCACCACCCATAAGCTCGGTAAGCTCATCTTTGACAAGCTTCACCATCAACTGTCCTGGCTTCAAGGATGTCAATACATCCTGCCCAAGCGCTTTGCTTTTAACCGAGTTGGTAAATTCTTTGGCTGTTTTAAAGTTCACATCCGCATCCAACAATGCACGTCTAACCTCCTTAAGAGTCTCTGCTATGTTAACCTCGGTAATTTGCCCATGTCCTTTAAGAACATGAAAGGCTTTATCTAATTTTTCACTTAAATTATCAAACATATTATCTTACTGCTTTTACTCAATACTGAGAATTGGTAATATTCTCAAAAAATTCAACTGCGAATTTATAGAGAGTTGCAAATTTAAGAATTTGAACTCGAAGTTCGAAAGTTATTTTAGACTTCTTAATCAGGGGATTTACAGCAGCTTAAAATTAAAAACACTTCCGTAAAAATTTAGCCATTACACCAGCTGTGGTTGTATTTTTTTCCAACTACCTCTCTTGTAATACATAAATGCAATCATGGCTGCGATGGCATTTGAAATTGGGAAAGCCCACCATATACCCTCATAGCTTAGACTGGTATTATTGGAAAGCATAAATGCTACTGGAAATCTAGCCATCCAAAGTACCATTACAGAAATAAGCATGGAAACTTTTGTGAGTCCAGCTCCATTAAACACACCATTGAGTACCTGTTGAATCCCTAAAAGCCCAAAGGTAGGCGCCATAATCTTAATGAATTTTGATCCCACTTCAATAACATGCGGATCATCTGGGACAAAGAAACGCGTTAAAGGTTCAGCAAGGAAAAATAATATAATTCCTAAAAGGCTCAAGCCAATTGCCGCTATAAGCATCCCTATATTACCTACCCGCTCTGCACGATCCAACCGACCTGCTCCTATGTTTTGCCCAACTAGGCTAGTAGTTGCTATAGAAAGCCCTAATGCGGGAACGACCACTAAACTCAATATTCGCGCCCCTACTCCATAAGCAGCTACTATTTCACTATCAAAGCTAGTGACTAGCATCACCATAGCCGCCATTGCCGCAGCTCTACTTGATTGATCCAAACTCGCTGGAAGTCCTAAAGAAAATAAGTTTTTAACCCACTTAAAATCCCAACTCATATGAATAAGACGAATCTTAATACCCCTCTTTCCTTTGAAGAGAATATACAACCCAAAGGCAGCAGAAATAGCTTGGGTAAAAATACTAGCTATCGCAGCTCCTGCAACCCCATATCCAGGGATGGGACCATAACCAAAGATAAATAAAGGATCTAGAACCAAATTTAAAAACACGGTTCCCAGAACAATATACATGGGTATAATAACATTACCAATCCCTCTCATTAGAGATTGATAGACAAAAAACATAAACATAAAGATATAACCCCAGGAAGACACCTGAAAGTAAATCACGGCATCATCCATGAGTTCCTCTCCTGCACCGATTAGGTTCATCAAAGTCCCTGCAGAATAATAACCAATAAGAGCTAAAATAATAGAAATGAAAAAAATAACCATGACCGTTTGTGAAGAAGCATAATTGACCATTTTTTGATCCCCCGCTCCTTTATGCTGCGCCACGATAACAGTCCCAGCAAGAGTTAAACCCCCACCTAAGGAAACCACTAAAAATAAAATTGGAAAACTCAAGCTCACACTCGCTACCGCGTTGGCACTTAAGCGTCCCAACCAAAAGGTGTCTACGAGCTGGTACATGGTTTGTAAAACATTGGCAATTATTATAGGAAATGCCAATTTGAGTATGGTATTTAAAATGTGTTTATTTTCGTTAGAAAAAAGTATCCTTTGTTGCATCACCGTACAAAATTAATAATTAATACGGTAAGCAATACTATAGCCCTTTAGATTTAAATAACTTATTTACCACCATTGGCTCGTAAATCCGCTTCACAATAGTTATCGAGCTGTGGAAGCTGCTGGTCTGTGTTAAAACCAGAAAATTCCCATCCAGTTTCGATTTTGTAATTCATAAGACAGTCCTCTACATTACAATGATGTCCATTTTCAGGATCAATATGATTTTGTTGCATAGGGGTACCCACGTTGACAAGTCCTAGCAAATGAGAAAATTCATGCCTTAGTACCGTACTCTCTAATGCAAATGACTTCGAAGTGGTCATGGAATTGATACTTTGCTTAAAAATAACAAAAGAAGTATTTCTATAAGAAACTCCCAAAACCACATCAAAACCACTTGATTTTGAAGATTCTTCCATGCTTTTATACCTCCCATCGAGATAAAAAACAAACATAGCCAAACGACCATCACTATTGTAATGTCCACGTAACTCCTTTTCTAGACTATCAACCTGAGAAATGGTATAAAACTCCTTTGATGGAGATTCAATAGCTCTTTTTGTAATTTCTATACCCCCTGATTTATGACAATATTGATTTATAAATTCCACCAAACTATGCAAAGCTTCATCTGAAGGTGGAAATTCTTCCACATATACAATCTCCATTACGAGCTCTTTATAATGGTCCTGGGTCAAGAAGTCTCTTGCAGAATCCCCAGTTGATAATCGATTTGAAGCAGTTAATCTAGCAATTTCATTAGCGTCATCACCATCCGAACAAGATATAAAGCCCAATATAAGGATCAGCCCGTAAAAAAATTTATTCATAGATGTACTTTTTTTGCAATATATAGAATTTTTACATTCAACCACGCATCCGAGTGGATTGGCACAAAGCAACACTCTTTGTCATAATAACATAAATCAATCATTAAATTCAAAAAGGGAGCAGTCTACTACAGATTGCCCCCTAACCACATGAATTTAATGATGAAACTAATAATGTAATTTTCCTTATGGATACACAAAGTCAACTAATTACAATCACATCTATTAAGAATTTTTGAATTTTTGTTCGATTAACCCTACCCTCTCTTCAGAGATAAAAACTAAAGTACCTTAGCTTAAAAACAATAAAAGGTCAATCAACTATTTCATGGATAATAGATGAACAAATATACTTTTATTTTTATTAAATCTAAATAAATTTTATAATTTTGTTTTAGTAGAGTTTCATTTAAACCAATTGACCATGTGTAAACACCTAAAAATACTAAGCAGATCAAAGAACGGATTACTCATTTTTTGCCAGCATAATCACATGTATCAATTGTTATTTAACAACCTCAACTTTAATTTCACCCAAGGTGAATATGAAAGTTTTCAACGGTATATGTATACATTAGAGGTTGACTTTTGGGAAGAAGAATTCAAATATTCGATATATGAAAAGCGCATTCCAATACCGACTATTCAATCCAATCTATTGATTTTACTAAACAAAGCGGAGGTTTTGGAATTAAAACGCTTGATAGCCATGCATCAAAGTAATCAAGAGCTGATCACGGCATCAGATATAAATTACAATTGGCAGCCAAATTAAGCTTCGCCTGACATTAGATCTGAAAAAAAGAAAGCCAATTATATTTTGAGTTTGTTAGTTCAACCTTGCTTATAACAAGGAAAAACCCCAAGAAAACAAGAAGTCTTGGGGTTTTTAAATTTTATATAATTAAAGGAGTGCTACATTCTCTCAGGCACTTGAATACCCAACAATACGAGTGCATCTTCTATAATTTGACCAACCTTTTTAGAAAGTTGAACTCTAAATATTTTTTCTTCAAGCTGGTCAGCTCCAAGGATCGAGACATTCTGATAGAAAGAATTGAACTCCTTCACTAAATCAAAGACATAATTAGCGATCAGTGCTGGAGAGTAATTCGAAGCTGCATTTTGAATCACTTCTGGGAATTGTTGCATCAATTTAATAAGTTCTCGTTCCTTCTCATGTAACTCGTAGGTGGGGCTCACATTGGATTCATAATCAAAATCCGCCTTGCGGATAATGGATTGTATGCGAGCATAGGTATACTGAATAAAAGGGCCTGTATTTCCTTGGAAATCGATGGATTCTTTAGGGTTGAATAAAATTCGTTTTTTAGGATCTACCTTTAATATATAATACTTTAAAGCCCCAAGACCAATGGTCTTATAAAGTTCTTGCTTTTGCTGTTCACTAAAGCCTTCTAGCTTACCTAGCTCTGCTGAAATTTCCCCAGCAGTATCCGTCATTTGTTGAATAAGTTCATCAGCATCCACTACCGTTCCTTCTCGGCTTTTCATTTTACCATCAGGCAAATCAACCATCCCATAACTTAAGTGATAGAGATGTTTTGCCCATGAATATCCAAGCTTTTCTAAAATTAAAAACAAGACCTTAAAGTGATAATCCTGCTCATTTCCAACAGTATAAACCAAGGCACCCACATCTGGAAAATCCTTTACCCTTTGAATCGCAGTCCCAATATCTTGCGTCATATAAACAGCTGTTCCATCGGAGCGAAGCACGATCTTTTCATCCAAGCCTTCCTCGCTTAAATCGATCCAAACAGAACCATCTTCTTTAGTATAAAAAACACCTTTTTCTAAACCTTCTGCGACAATATCTTTCCCTAATAAATAGGTATTACTCTCGTAATAAAGCTGATCAAAGTCTACTCCTAAATTCTTATAAGTCTTATTAAAACCATCGTACACCCATCCGTTCATTGTATTCCAAAGCCTAACCACTTCGGTATCTCCAGCTTCCCATTTTCGAAGCATCTCTTGAGCCTCTAATATAATAGGAGCTTGTTTTGCAGCTTGTTGTTCATCAACACCTTGAGCGATAAGCTCACTGATTTGCTCTTTATAAGCACGATCAAATTCCACATAGTAGTTCCCTACCAATTTATCTCCTTTAAGCCCTGTGGACTCCGGAGTTTCACCATTGCCATACTTTTGCCAAGCCAGCATAGACTTACAAATATGGATTCCGCGATCATTTATAATTTGAGTTTTATAAACCTTCTTCCCAGAGGCCTTCAGGATCTCCGATACCGAATAACCCAACAAATTATTTCTAACATGTCCTAGATGCAATGGCTTGTTGGTATTTGGAGATGAATACTCCACCATTACAGCATTACTTCCTGGTTCTGCACTTACATACCCAAAATGGGCTTGGGTTCTAATCCCGTTAAAAAAGTCCATGAAATAAGACTCAGAAATAACCAAGTTTAAAAATCCTTTTACGACGTTAAAACGAATCACCTGATCCATGTTGAGCTCTAGGTAAGCCCCTATCTCTTCACCTATAAGTTGTGGATTTCCTTTAAGGGTGCGAAGCATTGGGAAGATTACAACCGTTAAATCACCTTCAAATTCCTTTCGGGTGATTTGAAGTTCTACCATTTCGAGTTCTTTTTCAAAAATCGTAGCTACCGCCTCCTTAACCTTGGATATAATAAGCTCTTGAATATTCATCAACTTTCAAATTTAGCTGCAAATATAAGTATTTAGCTCATGTTTTAAAGTCTGAGCTATAGACAAATCACACTTCAAATCAATGCAAATTTAAATTACAGCAAATTGAAGACTTCCACTTAATGTAAGATTTGTCCTCTTGAGCAATTAAAAGTATTTCCATTCGTCTATTTTTTAGGACATTGGACTGTATAAAACTGATGGATTAAGCACTTGTTTTAACTTTAAAGAGCAATCCTAAAATACATGCGTCAAATACTATTTTTTTTAATTCTAACCCTACTGACTTATTGCTCCACACCTTCTGAGTTCCACGAAGAGAAAACTGTATATGTAGCTAAAACAACAGAAGGGTTCACCCTTATGAGAAACTCCCTACCTTTTAAAATTAAAGGGGCTGCAGGTTCCCCAGACCATATCGAGTCCTTAGCCCAGGCTGGCGCAAATACCATTCGCGTCTATGACACCACCGATCTAAAGACAGTATTAGATAAGGCCTTGGCCCACAATTTGGCAGTAGCGGTTGATATTCCAATGGCAAATTACCAAAGCACCTTTTATCAGTCTCAAGCCAATCGGGATTCCGCCTTTATCCGCATTAAAAAGCTTGTGGAAGGTCACAAAGATCATCCCGCACTTTTATTTTGGATGCTGGGCAATGAACTACAATTTCCAACCGACTATTTTTTGAACAGCAGGCAGCTTAGTTTTATCGCATTTTTTAACACACTTTTAAAGCAAATTCATGAATTGGATCCCAACCATCCTGTCTCTACTAGTATTGCCTCTATTTCAAAAAAACGAATTTTTAGTATTCAGAGAAGAAGTCCTAATTTAGATTTTATCTCCATTAACATCTTTGGGCAAATCCATGAAATGGATTCTCAAATTTCCAAATTAAGTCTCTTTTGGGATGGACCCTTCTTAATTAGCGAGTGGGGAGCAGAAGGCCCCTGGATAAATAGAAAAACAAATTGGAATTCAACCATTGAACATAAAGATGGTGAAAAAGCAAAGGAAATCGAAAAAGTATACACCCAATACCTAGATGCATATCCTTCTAGAAACCTTGGAGACCTTGTATTCTACTGGGGAGAGAAGCAAGAAACCACGCATACCTGGTTTAGCCTGTTAGATTCTCAGGGAAGAAAAAGCAATATGGCCAATAGCGTTGCTCAGTATTTTCAAGGACCTAACACTATGTTAAATCGCCCGCCTTTAATAGAAAACATGCTTTTAAATTCCCAAAACAGTTGGTCTGACATTATTATAGAGCCCAATACAATTTGTAAAGCTAAGGTTGAATACAAAGCTTCAGACAGTCTGGATATACATTGGGAAATCGTAAAAGAAGGGTGGAATGTCGAACCCGGTAAAAAGGAGATCAAGCCAACTACTTACCCCTTGACAAAAGGTTTAGAAAAAATAACTTTCCAAGCGCCTGAAAATGAGGGGCCTTATCGCTTATTTGTTTATTTATATGATACAAATCAAAACTTTACCACCGCTAATATACCATTCTACGTTTTAAGATGAAACGTCGTATTACTATACAACCACCTACTAAAAAGGAAAAAATCACTTTGCGATTTATGATCGTTGTAGGTTGTCTTGCCCTGATTTATTTTGTGTTTATTTTCTTTTCCATCGATAAAATTGGAAACAAATTTCTTTACATCCTACTCTGTACGACACTAGCCTACAGTCTAGCAAGAATATTATACGAATGGTATCACTACTGGGATATCTCCATCCCTAAGTTTCAGCCCTTGACAAAAAACTTTACGGTAGATATATTGACTACCTATTTCCCAGGTGAGCCCTATGAGATGGTTGAAAACACTTTGATAGCTATTAAAAATATAACCTATCCACATACGACTATTCTATGTGATGAGGCCAATGATCCTCGTTTGATTACCTTTTGTCTTAAGCATGATATTCGCCACATCGCAAGATCGGTTCACACTGACGCAAAGGCTGGAAACATCAATAATGCCTTATGTAAAATTGCCCGAGGTGAAATATGTGTAATCTTAGATCCAGACCACGTTCCAGCGCCGGAGTTTTTGGATCATGTCCTGCCCTATTTCGAGGATGACAACATAGGTTTTGTACAAATAGTTCAAGCATACAAAAACCTCCACGAATCATATGTAGCAAAAGGTTCCGCCCAACAGACGTTTCAGTTTTATGGCCCCATTATGATGTGTATGAACAGCTATGGGACCGTAAATGCTATCGGGGCAAATTGCACCTTTAGACGTGCGGCCCTGGATAGCATTCAAGGTCACGCCCCTGGGTTAGCCGAAGATATGCATACCGCTATGCAACTACATGCAAAGGGATGGAAGTCAGTTTATGTTCCGAAGATTTTAGCTAGAGGTCTAGTTCCATCATCATTAACAGCATACTACAAACAACAATTAAAATGGGCTAGAGGCACCACAGATTTACTTGCTCATGTGTACCCAAAGTTATTCAAGCAATTTAATTGGAGACAGCGCATTCATTACGGTCTGATTCCTTTACATTATATCTTTGGCTTTATTTATTTGATCAATTTTTTAATTCCTATCATTTCATTAAGCTTTTCCATTACTCCGTGGAAAGGCAATATATTACTGTTCGGACTAAGTTTGTTTCCTTTAATGGCCACTGTAATTATCATTAGAAATTATGTCCAACGCTGGGTTATGGAAGAGACGGAACGAGGTTTTCATGCCGTGGGAGGATTATTGCAAATCAGCACTTGGTGGATATTTTGTTTGGGATGTATTTACACCGTATTTTCCAAAAAGATCCCATACCTACCAACCCCAAAAACAGGAGAAGATAAAACTAGTTGGAAGTTACTTGCCCCGAATATCATAGTGGGGGTTGTATCCTTAGCCTCGATTATCTATGGCTTACAAAAAAACCTCACGCCATTTAGTCTATTTATGTCCGGGTTCGCACTTTTAAATGCCTTCTTCATGTTTTTCACCATTTATCTGGGTTTCCATAAATCCAGTCAACTGGCCGCGATAAAGAATAACTTTTCCAAAAAGGCTTACCAAACCAACCTCAATGTGAAGGTTCAATTGTGGAGATTTCGTCATGCTATCTATAGTCTGGTACGCCAGACAGGGATGCCATTACTTCTTTTAATTATGTGCTTTTCTCTGATTTCAATTAACAAACAACAATATAGAAAATGGGATGGAGTTGATTCAAATGTAAAACCAGCACATCTCTCCCAACGCTACTTAGGCATATATAACCCACTATACAACAATGGTTTCAGTAATGCCGAAGAAATAAAAAAAGTAGAGCAAAAATTAAATATCGCCTTCGATATCAGTGCACACTATATCCCTTGGGGAGACACCTTTCAATTCAAGAATCTAAAAAAGGTCCTAAATCAGAATAAACACACTCCCATTATTAGCTGGGAACCTTGGAGCAATGATTTTAGCTTCAGTAAAAGTCGAAAGCAATATCAAGAAAACAAAAATATTTTTAAACATATTCTACAAGGAGACTTCGATAATTATATCAAACAAACAGCCTTTGCATTTAAAAATTATCGAAAAACAGTGTATTTAAGATTTGCACATGAGTTTGACAACCCTTTTTACCCATGGTCCCAAAGCGGGAACAATACAGCTGAAGAATTCAAAAAGGCATGGGTCTATATCTGGAACATTTACAAAGAACTTGGTGTGGATAATGTAAAATGGGTATGGAATCCATGGAAATCAGAGGCGATTGATTTATATTACCCTGGCGACACTTATGTTGACTATGTGGGACTAACTGCACTGAATTATGGCAAACAGCCCAGTTTTGATCATTGGTACGCTCCATTTAAAAATGCTCTTACTTCCCAAGGAATCCAAAAACCCGTCATCCTAGCAGAATTCGGTAGCTTAGCCAATAACACCAATCAAACCACCTGGATTAACCAAGGGGTAGAAAGTATCGCTGACAACTACCCTGAGATTAATCATTTGGTAATTTTTAATAGTTCAATCGATAGAAATGTGCCTGAACAGCTAGACACCTCGATATTAAATTGGAAAATTGCAGATTACAACCAGCTTCGAAGAACCCTTTGGGAGGCTGAAATTCGTCAAGAAAATTGTATCCCCTTATCCACCGACACCCTTAAGTTAACCCAGCACACTACAAACTTTGTGGAGATCACTAAAAATATCAAAGGAGTTATTTATAACAAGGGTCTTAATTGGTATAAAAATTATTACACTCTTGATATTAACACCCTTCAAAAAGATTTTAGCCAGATAAGAACACTTGGGTTTAATCGTGTAAAATATTTTGGAAGCCCCATTTACAACCACAATGTATTTAAAACAGCAAAACAGTACAATTTACAAATCGATTATGGTTTTTGGCTCCCCGAGATTGAAGACTTTACCAATATCGCATTCATAGAAAAGATAGAAAATCAAGTACTAGACAAGGTTCGCCAATTAAAAAATGAGCAAATTATTGATTCTTGGCATTTCTCAAATGACTTACTGAGTCATTATGCTAAAACGTACAAATCAGAACACATTGATTCTAAACAACAACAGTATACTGATTGGTTACAAGAACTTTTGATAAAAATTAAGTCCGAAGATTCCTCTCGTCCGATTATCGTCTCCCTAGACTTAAATAAGTACACAATTACAAACACCGCAATACTACTCTCTAAGGCGCCCCCTATTGACGCCCTAGCTTTAAACCTAAATAAGGAAGAAGACAATTGTTATCTGAAAGAATTTGTTGCATTTGCAAAACAGCATCACATTGCCTATCAATTAGGTACTGTACCTCCTAAAACACTCCCACAAGTGGAAGCACTCTACAAAGAGAACAAAAGCCTCTATATTGCTAACTTTCAAGATAGACATGAGAGTAACAGCATGGACTTAAATGGGTTGATCGATTTTAAAGGCGCTATAAAACCAGATCTTTATAGGGTTCAATCTTTTTTAAATCACCAAAAGTACACTCCAGAAGATCTAAAAATTAACATTTTAAAACCTGCTTCTCGATTAAAAGTGGATTTTCCATACAAGTATACAGCGGTATTTAAAACCTCAGAAACCCCATGGAGTTACCAAGTTCCAAATCTCGAAAACAGTAGACTCGAATGGTTCTTGGTAAAATGTGATGTTTATGGAAACTCTTTAGTAATGAAATCAATTGGTAATACATCCCAAGCAAGTATTACAATACCCGA
>NZ_AMSG01000006.1 GCF_000300875.1 Galbibacter marinus
CACCAATTTGAACGTCTAATTTATAGGTACCCTCAGCGTTTTTATATGCTTTCGAGATAGCTGCTTCTGGATAATCAGCTGCTAGAGCTTCTTGAATAGCTGCTGGAACTTCCTCTACAGCGATTTCTTGATATTCATCTTGCATAGTGATTACAAGATCGTTGTTTACTGTCACTGGTGCAGCTGCAAATGCTGTCAATCCACCTAGTGCTAGGGCTGCTACTAAAATTACTTTTTTCATGATTCTTAAAATTTATATTAAACTTATGTTCTCAATTTGTTTCGCTTAAGTAATTGCTATTTTTATGCCACTGCATATAGTTTGGATTAAGTTGTTGATTAACAACGTTTTAATTATGAGTGCCATCGATTTTGTAAGAGTGAAAATTGTGTAAAGTGTGTAAGAAGATGTGTAATTGTTACCCATTTTTGTGAGAATTCAGGTATGTGGCATACCCGACTATTCTATTTTGCTATAATAAATGGAGAAGTTGTTTAAATAACCACCTTAAGGCTTATGATTTTTTCACCCTATTATCATCAAAGGCGGAGGGAAGTAGGGTAGGTATTAATTTAATAAAGATAGGAAGTAATATCGCTCCACCTGGTAGTGCGAAAATCGCTAAGGATGGAATCGACTTAAAGATATCAAGTAATTGCTCCTTTATTTTTCGCCGTTCCTGGTCGGTGAGTTCTGTTGTAGTTGATTTGCTCAATAGGTAAATTAATTCTTTACTCTCACTAAGTTCTCTCAACAGCCGTTTACTGTTTCTTTTTATCAATCGTCTGACTAATTGATGGGAGTTTTCAAAGAATTGTAAGATAGGATTGGCGGTTTTAAAAAGGCTAACACTGTCTTTGTGTTTTTCAAAAAACACGGCCACGTGATTAATGGCGTCTTTTACAACGTCTTGGTCAAGCTCAAGAACCAGTGCAATCTCTTTAATGAAATCTGATTCAGTATATTCTATTTCATGATCTTCCCAAGCAGCTAGTGAAACGATATCGATGAAATATTGTCGCTCTGAGGAAGAGTAGCTTCCTTTTAAATCATCCTTATAGGTGTTCACAATAGGATGGTCTTCCATGTCGTGGTAGAGCAAGGAAGCGCTAAAAAGTTTTAGAAGCTGATTGTCGTTTTCTGTTTTAACCTGTTTGGCATCTATGGCGTAAAAGGCCAGGCTCATTAAGATCCGTTCTAGTTTTTTCGCCTGTAATTGAATGTCTGATCCCCCTTCTAGGTAATAGACAAACATTAGAACATCTACAAAGAGTAATGAATTGGTCAGTAATTTACTGAAGTTTTTGGTCAAGAGGTTCTCCATCACATGAACCCTTTGATGGATGATTTTCTCAAGCTTTGCGCTTGGTTTGTTGTCGGTAAATAAACTGGCCAAAAATGAAGCCTTCTCAATCTCTAGCTTGGAATAAAAATCAAGAACCTCTTCTAAAAATAAATCAAAATTTATAGGTTGATCCTTTGTGCTGTGGAATTGATAGGTAGAATAAAGAGCAGTCAATAAGTTGACTTTAGCCATTTCATCCTCTGTAAGTTCATTATCAATGTCCAGAACAGCTGCGACATTTATGTTCGCACCGTAGATGAACCCAAAACTTCGTAATTCACGATAAAGTACTTGTTCAGAGGGATAAGGGAAATCCTTATCCTTTACAACGTATGCGAATTTGTCAATCCAACCTTGGGCTGAAGGGTTCATAGCTTCTTAAAACTTTAGGGTGCTAAAATACGATAGTTCTTTTAATATCCTTTTGGAAGCAGGTAAAATTAAGGCGAACAAAATGTTCCTAAAATGTGTGTTATGTACTATTTGTTTATTGCACAGTGTGGAGTTAACAATTTTTAACTACTGTGCTTTTGGATTCCTTAAGTCCAATTAGTAAATGCAACAACCTTTGGTTTTTTGTGTTGCATCTCAAAGGTGAAATTTGAGGAACAATAATCCCTTACTCTTTTTTAAACCTTTAGGCCGTTATGGATTGGGTATTAAAAATTAATAGATTTTTTAAGCGTTGCTTTATAATAACATCCAAATAGCGTAATTTGGTCTGTAGATACTAACTAAAAAGACATGAAAAAATACTTTGCAGAAGAAAACCGATATGAAAAAATGCAATACCGTCGATGTGGCAAAAGTGGAATAAACTTACCGCTTTTATCACTTGGGTTATGGCACAATTTCGGAAATAACGATGACTTCAAAAATGCAGCGCAAATTTTGCGTTCTGCCTTCGATCATGGGATTACGCATTTTGATTTGGCAAACAATTACGGACCTCCTTACGGAAGTGCTGAAAAGAATTTTGGTAAAATTTTCAAAAGAGATTTTAAATCCTATAGAGATGAGCTTATCATATCTACCAAAGCAGGTTGGGATATGTGGCCCGGGCCTTATGGGAATTTCGGATCCAGGAAATACCTAATCTCAAGTTTGGATCAATCCTTAAAACGAATGAAACTGAACTATGTAGACATCTTTTACCACCATCGTCCTGATCCAGATACCCCATTAGAAGAGACTATGGGAGCACTTGATCAGATTGTGCGATCCGGAAAAGCGTTATATGTAGGTATTTCACAATACAATGCTGCAGATACTAAAAAAGCGGCAGCTATCTTAAAAGCTCAAGGAACACCATTTTTAATTCACCAACCAAGGTATAATATGCTTGATAGATGGGTTGAAGATAAGCTTCTTGATACCTTGGATCAAGTAGGTATCGGAAGTATTGTGTTCTCGCCTTTAGAACAAGGTATTCTCACCTCCAGGTATTTGGATGGTATTCCAAAAGATTCAAGAGCAGCCACAGAAGGCAGCTACCTAAAGGCTGACAGGATAACTCCTGAACTTATCGCTAAGATTGGAGCGTTAAATGCTATAGCGGAGAAAAGGGGTCAGAGTCTGGCACAAATGGCCATAGCGTGGCTTTTAAAAGATCAAAGAGTAACCTCTGTACTTATTGGCGTAAGTAAGGTATCTCAATTAAAGGATAATATTGAGGCTTTGGACAATTTGAAGTTCACCGCCAAGGAATTAAAAGAAATTGAAACTATTGTTGCTGATGTAAAACTCAATTAATTGTTGACTAATAGCAAGAATTCAGTGCTATACAAGCTTTAATTAAAAGCATAAAACCATCAAATGCGGTACTCTAAATACCGCATTTGATGGTAATAGAAAAACTTATAAGCCTCATTATGGCTTAATGTTTTGATTGATTCGAAATAGATTTTTAGGGTCATATTTCTGTTTTATTTTCTGAAGCCTAGTATAATTGTCACGATAACTGGCCTTTATTTGATCTTGGCCTTCATCCATCATAAAGTTTATATACCCTCCTCCCAGAGAATAGGGGTGTATGGCCTCCCAATAAGATCTTGCCCAATGCGTTATTTTAGGGTTGTTTGTGGGGTCAGGATCAACACCAACGATAACTTGTGACCAATTGGCATCGCGATTCCCCCAAGCACTATCACTGTTTTTTTTATCATGGCACGCACCATTTACGGGGTAAAAGTGTACTGTAGAATGGGGTGTTGGAAGTCGATTTGCATGTATGATGTTTTGACTTATTGCCTCCTGGCTGAGGTCCTTTAAAAATGCGGCTTTCCAATACCATTGTAATCCGGAAGGATAGAGGGCGTCGAAAAGTGATTGTAATTGCACGTATGGCATGATTTCTACATAGTCAAGCGCAGGAGTTTTAAAGCTTCTGAATCGTTCCAACGCTGCGTTAGACTTAATGGTACTCCCGAGATTACACCAAACCAGACCACACATTTTTTTAAGGTGTAAATTTTCAGGGAAGATAGCAACCGGAGGTATTGTGAGAAACGCGAAATAGCAGTAAATTTCTTTGGGCGCCTTTAATATAAAGTCTCTATAAAAAGGCATTATATGCTTGGCCTCTTCCATATGCCATAGCATTGGGCCTCCCTGTATTTTTCCGGCAGGATGGAGCTCAAATAAATACGAGGTAACAATTCCAAAATTGCCGCCACCGCCTTGTATTGCCCAAAATAGATCTGGAAAGTTATGTTCATCCACCGTAATTAGTCTACCATCAGCTAAAACGATGTCAGCTTCTAATAAACTATCTATAGTCAGCCCATAGGCTCTCGAGAGATGACCAAAACCACCGCCCAACGTAAGGCCGGATATTCCAGTTGTCGAAAAAATCCCTGTTGGAAAAGCCTTACCAAAGGGATCTAGAGCATGGTCAATATCACCCAATAAACAGCCCGCCTCTACTCGTACAGTATTAAATTTTAAATCCACTTGGATGCCGTTCATCAGACTAAGGTCTATCACAATGCTTTGGTCAGCAACGCCTAGGCCTGCTGCATTATGCCCTCCTGCTCGAATTGCAATTGGGATGTTGTGTATTTTACCAAATTCCAGGCTATATAAGACATCGGCAATGTTCTGACACCTAACGATCAAGGCAGGTTTTTTGTCAATCATTCCATTATACACTCTTCTGAACATATCGTAACGATCACTGTCAGGAGTGACTAGTTCTCCTTTTAATTGATTTTCAAATGCTTCTAAAGCTTTAGAATCCAAATGTTTAGTTTTCATTTTTATTTTTTGTTGGTTGGTTGAGTAGGTTGAATTCTAGAGTGGGGACAAGGTGGGTTATTGATTCTTCAAACTCTAACTTGCTTTGCAGTATAAAATGCAAGGAAAGTTTATCCGATAAACGCGCAAAAAAGTCAATGTTAGTGTTCTTCATAAGGCCATTACAGTGTCTTCTTGTGCATAATAGATAGTAACAAAAAAGTCAGCTGCATATTCGCAATAATTATAATCGAAACAACCCTTAAATTACTAAATATCCAAAGTTGCAATGTCGAATTAGGATGAAGTGCGAGAAATTAACTATAAGAGGTCAATCCTGTCCTAAATAAATTTAAGGCACTCAAAATCTAACCATTTTATGTGGTGCTGGCGTCTGTCCTGTGGAAGTTTCAGTTCCTTTGATTTATGTTCATTTTGAAGAAGAAGGTAAAATTATCTATATTATGATTTCTGATTGAACGAATATGCAGATTTTGATTTGGAACGAATTGCTAAATATGCAGCACTAAAAAATGTACGTCTAATCGGGCACCATAGAACTGCAGGAGCTGCGAAACATTACGAAAGTCAAATGGATTCGGCTTTTCAGCTTTATCACAAAAATGGAATAAATACGGTCAAAACAGGCTATGTGAATAAATACCTGGACACCAGCCAGTGGCACGATAGCCAATATGGAGTAAGACACTACAGAAAGCTGGTGGAGACCGCAGCGAGGTATCAAATCATGATTAATAATCACGAACCCGTAAAAGGAACTGGTCTTCAGCGAACCTACCCCAATTTAATGACTCAGGAAGGGGGGAGAGGCCAAGAGTATAATTCCTGGTCTATCGATGGTGGAACCCCACCGGAGCACGCCACTATACTTCCTTTTACCAGAATGCTTGCCGGACCCTTTGATTTTACTCCAGGAAATTTTGATTATCAAACTCCCAATGGAGCATTGGTGAACACAACTCTAGCCAAACAATTAGCATTATATGTAATTATTTTTAGCCCATTACAAATGGCTTCCGATTTACCCGAAAATTATAAGAATAAACCCGCTTTTGATTTTATAAAAGATGTTCCGGTAAATTGGTCATTCACTAAGGTCTTAGATGCTAAAATTGGAAATTACGTGAGTATGGTAAGAAAGGGTCGCAACAGTGAAAATTGGTATCTGGGCGCCATAACCAATAAAGATGGACGAACCGTTGAGATTCCTTGTGATTTTCTGGATGAAGATAAGCGTTATGAAACTATCATTTATACCGATGGAGTAAATGCAGATTATAAAACCAATCCATATGCCATTGACATTGTCTACAAAAGAATCACGGCTAAAGACACCTTAACATTGCAACTGGCGCCAGGAGGAGGAACAGCCGTTTCATTTAAAGCAGTACAACCCAACTGTGACATGATAAAGCGCTAATAAGTCCTATAGATATTCTCATATGGTGTTACAAGGGAAATAAATCATTAATATGCCACCAGTAAACCCATTAAGATGAAAACAATTCCGCTGATGGTATTGAGGTGAAACATCGTTTTGGGGTTTGTTTTTAATCTTTGAGAAAATCCACTGGCCAAAAGAGAGAGCGTTATATACCATATGGTTCCCATAATGGCATAACTTAAGCCCAATGTCATAAATGGTATTGGGTTATTTATCTGCTCCGGAACAATGAATTGGGGGAAAAAGGCTAAAAAGAGTAATGCAACTTTCGGATTTAAAGTATTGGTAACAAGTCCGGACCAATAGCTGTTCGTTTTCCTACCGTTTCGATGGGAGGATGAATCAATATTGACTTTTGACTTTCTATTTATAAGAGCCATTGTGCCTACATAAACCAAGTAAGTCGCGCCACAATATTTTATGGCAATAAGGGCCGAAGGAACCTTGGAAATGAGAACAGATAATCCTAAGGCACCAAGTAGCGTATGGATGATAATTCCTGAATTCACACCTAAAGTAGCGTATATTCCGGATTTTCTTCCTTCTCCGATTGATTTGTTTAAAACAAATACGGTGTCCATCCCGGGAGTAATAATAAAAAATAGTGTACTGATAATAAAGGTATAAAAGTTTTCGATCCCCATGTTTTTCTTTTTTTAAATGAATGACAGAATCACAGTGCAAATAAAGTAGAAGAGCTACAAAAGAAAAATACTTATTTTTGCTTAACTAATGCATAAAGTGAATTAATTATGACAATTCAACAACTTAGATATTTTTTAGCTCTTGCTCAAGAATTACACTTTTGGAAAACCTCTGAAAAGATGTACTTATCGCAATCGACATTAAGTCGACAAATTTTATCATTGGAAGAGGAGTTGGGTTGTAAGTTATTTGAGAGGGACAAAAGAAATGTGAAACTAACAGATGCCGGGCGGTATTTACAAGAGAAATGGACGGTGCTGATTGATGAGTTTGACAGAACAGTTCAACAAGCTAAAAAAATAGATTTGGGAACCACCGGGGCAGTTAGTATTTCATATCCGGGATCCATAATTCATAATTTTCTACCAGAGGTATTAGAATTGTTTTCCAGAGATCTTCCTGAGGTGAAAATCGAATTAATGGAACCGGTAGATAAGGATCAGGAGCGTTTGCTGCTGGATTACAAAATAGATATATCCTTTAGTAGAGACTCTACTTTGCATCCTTCATTGCTTTGTGAAAAGCTGTACACTGAACTGGTGTGTTTGGTTGTGCCAAAACAGCATTGGTTAACTCAAGACACCTTTGAGAATCTAAGGGATCTTAAAGATGAAAAGTTTATTACTTCCGGTTTACATCACAACACCTATTTTGCTTCGCTACTACGTCAAATGTTTAGTAGTGCGGCAATAGAACCTGAGATACAAATTGAAACCGACTTTGGGGGAATTATCTTAAATCTTGTTTCACAAAATCTCGGAGTTTCCATTCTACCTATGTCATTTTCAAAGGCAGAAAATGAGAATCTTCGATTTATTCCATTGGAAGAAACCGTAGACTTATATGTACACTGGAGAAAAAACGATCCTAACAGAATTCTCGAACAACTCGTTGTTTATGCAAAGGAGCTTGGTGCAAAGTATGCCTTAAAATCCAAACGTTAAAATCAAATGATCCAACTAGTTCTAAGTGATTTTCCTTGTGATTAAGATCCTTCATTTGGGTATTTAAATTCACCCATGGGGCTGTTTGGTGAATGCTTGAGCGGAAGTAATGTAGTATTCTAGTAAATTAGTCGAGTTTCTATGGTTTCACCGCGGACGTTTGTTAAATTTTTCGGATCTTTGTTGTAAGTTTTTTGTATATTCTAGACTAAAGTAAAAATTAAAAAAAAGCATGACAAAAGAGGCTCCATTCGAGGTTTTAATTAGCTTTCATAAGCTGTTGGATAAGTATGAGTCCTTAGCACAAAGCAAAAATAAGCTTCAGGCAAAAAAAGCCAAAGAAATTTTGGAGTTAGCCGGTAGCCATAGTGAGCTACGCAATGGTATAGTGGATAGAAGCAGGGTAGGTGAGTTTCAAGAGATTATTGACGCTATGCTTCAGGATTCTTTCTCTTCGATACTTTCGGAAAATGAAATTAAAATCGCCGGGATTCCTTTTGAATATGCTAACTTCCAGACCACACAACGATTCGATAAGATTATAGAGGACGCAGGTAAGGATTTCTTTTTGCATATGAGGGATCTTCCTGATGGTCAAATGTACGTACTCCAATGTGCCATAATACTTACGATGTACTATAAAATTGATATCAATTTTAAACGGACATTGTACTTTGATATTCCTGATAAATATGGAATAATGAGACATTACCGTATTATGTACAATGCGGATTTTATGGACTTTATACCCACAGATAAAGCAAAGGATTTAACCCAAGAAGATATAGAGGAATTGCTGGATGGATTTGATAATTTGGAATTGTGGAAGGAAAAATTCCCGCCCAATAGCTGGATTGCAAAAGGTTTTGTCATTTCAAGTCTCTTTGATACTACTCTGGATCATTCGATCTCCAACCTAAAAACGACCCTACTGGAACGCAGTAGTGGAGATTTGCACCTGATTCAGAGGTTACAAAATATATTTAGATCCTTTTTTAATATTCGTGATCTGGAAGTAGGTTTCTCAATCTATGATAATCGGAACTTCACTTTTGAACGCTTGACCTCCGGTCTGCCTAGTTTCCTGTTATGTGATCTTAAAGAGATGGATTGTAAAACGCTCCTTTGTCAGCAAAGCAGGGAGGTGCTGCTTAAGGATAAAAGGTACCTTGCCATTTCGGATGTTGAGAAGAAAACAGCAATGCAGTGTGGGGATATGCCTTATAAAGTTCTTAACGATCAAGGACTTAAAAGTGCGATCTTAATACCAATAAATACTGGAGAAAAATTGGTTGGTGTTTTGGAATTAGTTTCCAAAAAGAGCTATGAACTCAACAGTATCAACGCTAAAAAATTAGACGATATTTTACCCTATATCACCGCTGCGGTGGTACGCTCAAATAATGAATTAGAAAATGAAATAGAAGCTATTATTCAAAATGAATATACTTCGATACATGAGAGCGTGAAGTGGAAATTTGTCAAGGAAGTAAAACGCTTTATTGACGAGCGTGCAATTGGCAACAACATGGCCTTTAAGGATATTACCTTTAAAGAAGTGCAGCCTCTTTACGGACAGGTAGATATACAAAATTCTTCCACTTCAAGAAATAAAGCTACCCAGAGAGATTTGGCAAAGCAGCTTGAACTTTTAGGAGAGATATTCAGTACCTTAATGAGTATTCACCGCATACCGATCTATGAAGAATACCAATTTAGAGTATTCAACTTTTTGGAAGAGGTGAAGAAATCATTTAAGACAGGTACTGAACAACGAATCATTGATTTTATCAATGAAGAAATACATCCTTCCTTGGATCAAATAGCATTGATGGATCCTTCGTTAGATGTTTTAGTAAGCGGTTATAGGGATCATTTGGACACGAATTTACAAATGGTCTACGACCACAGACAAAATTATGACGATGCGGTAACCGCTGTAAACAAGCGCTTGACGCGTGTAATAGACCAGCACCAAAAAGACGCGCAATTGATGTTTCCTCATTATTTTGAGCGCTATAAAACTGATGGCGTGGAGCATACCATGTATATAGGTGAATCCATTACTCCTGGAGCCGGTTATAGCGACTTGTACCTTCAGAATTTGAAACTGTGGCAATTGGAAACAATTTGTGCCATGGAAAATGCATTTTATGAGCTTAAGCCGGAATTAGAAGTGGATTTTGAAGTCACCTCTATGGTTCTAGTGCACAGTTCTCCTTTATCAATAAAGTTCCGAATGGATGAGAAACACTTTGATGTGGATGGTACGTATAATGCCCGCTATGAGGTTATTAAAAAACGTATTGATAAATCTTTGATTAAAGGAACCAATAGACGTATTACGCAACCAGGAAAAATTGCAATCATTTACTCCCAGGAGAAAGAAGAGCTTGAATACCTACGGTATATTCGCCTTCTGCAAGCCAAGGGGATGTTGAATGACAAGATTGAGATTCATGAGTTAGAAGAACTGCAGGGTGTCAGTGGATTAAAGGCCATTTCAGTGGAAATCCTTTATTCCAATGAGGCTAATGAAAAGAGTAAATTGACCTATGATGACCTTGTGAAGTCTATGGCTTAGATCAGTCCGAATGACAACCCGAAGGTTAGCACTGAAATGATCAGCCCAAATAGAAACACATAATAGGTTATTCTAAGGAGTCTATACTTTTTTGCCAGGACTGTTCCTAAGGAATGAAGATCCTTTGTCATGGATTCGTAAATATAATCTCGTTCTTGGATCATCTCCATAACTGCGTCTTCATATTCTTCATATTTCATTTTGTGAAAATTTCCAAAAAAGAGGAGGTTAACATTTCTGTTATCTAAATCCTCTCTGGTAAACTTGCCGGAGGATAGGTTTGGCTTTGTGGAGAGTACTGCAAATATTACCGAGACAACACTAAAGACGACCAATACTAAGGTGGGTATTATGAGGTGTTGATTGGATGGGCTGTCTAATTTAGGAATAAGATTTGAAAGTGCTAATGAGATGATAATGGCATTGATAGATAAAAGAATATTGGCTTTAGTGTCTGCAATGGCACTGAGTTGAATATGATTTCGTAATGAAACTCTAAATAAGGTTTGAACACCTCTATCCGGATTTTCCTGTTTGTTTTTAGCTTTTTGGGTTTTTCGAATCAGTTCATTAATATTGTTCAACTTCCCGAGTCCCCAATTTTCGCGCGCAAAACTAGTATAGTACTGATGCTTGTTGTTTAGTACTTCGATGTTTTTTTCCCTCCATTGTTCCGTGGTGTATTCAGCAATTCCCAGTAACTGAAGTTCTTGTTGTAGTAATTCTGATATTTTGGAGAAATTCTCATCGGAAAAGTGATAACTATCGGCGTCCTTAATGATTTCTTCCATAAGGTTGGTAGGCTTATGATCCATTTTAGTGGCCATGATGACCTGTATGACAGCGTCAATTTTTTCGACATCATAGTTTTGTTGCGTCAAGAAATTTTTAGTGATTTGACAACTCGTTTCTTCATGAACCTCATTACCTTTGGTATACCCTAAATCGTGTAACCAGGCCGCGATGATAATTATTTCTTGCTCAGAAGGACTTACTTCTAAGGCTTCACAAATTGTTTTTGCCGCGTTGACTACTCTTTCTGTGTGAATGAGGTTATGATATAGATAGTTTTTGTCTAATTTAGTAGTTAGTAAATTTTTGGCGTATTCTGATACTTTATCTATAATCATAACTTGTGGTAATGCGTAAGTGGAAATTTCATATAATATTACAAAATTAAACATATTCTAAATACAAAGTTGATGAAAAAATCTTGGTTCCTGTGGCAGTTAATTTTACTTGGAATAGTAGTAGGTTCATGTGCTACTTATACTTCTAAAGTTAAGGTAGGTTCAAATTCATCTAACTATCCACTGGATAAACAGTTGGATCATAGATTTTTTTTAATAGGTGACGCCGGTTTATCCAAAAATGGAAAGCCGTCTGACGCCCTGACAATTTTTCAAAACGCAGTATCCAAAAGCACCAAAAATGATGTTGTTCTTTTCTTGGGCGATAATATTTACCCCAATGGCCTGCCGGAAGTAGGGGAGCCGGGAAGAGCGGATGCGGAATTTCAGCTTAACACTCAGCTCAATGCGGTTAAGGATGCCAAGGCTCAGGTGCTGTTCATTCCCGGAAACCATGATTGGTATAGTGGTGGCATTCCAGGGCTGGAGCAACAAGAAGAATTTATTGAATCCGTGATACAGCAAAAAAAAGTGTTTTTACCGAGCGATGCATGTGGATTGGAAGATGTTGATATTTCCGAAAGTGTTCATTTGATTATAATCGATTCAGAGTGGTTTTTGGAAGATTGGGACAAACATCCTACCGTTAATGACGATTGTGAAATAAAAACTCGAAAGAAATTTTATGAAGAATTCGAGGGGATGCTTAAAAAGAATGAGGGTAAGACTGTTATTGTAGCGATACATCATCCCTTAAATACCTATGGTACCCATGGAGGGTATTTCTCAGCAGATAAACATCTTTTTCCTTTTCAAAACAAAGTACCGCTTCCAGTGATTGGTAGTCTGATCACACAGGTTAGAAAAACAGGAGGTGTGTCGGTCCAAGACATTCAAAACCAACGCTACAAAGCCCTTAGGGATCGTTTAGAAGCTATTGCCATGGTGGCTCCGGCGAATGTAATTTTTACCTCCGGGCATGATCATTCCATGCAGTACATAGAAAATGACAACTACAAACAACTGATCTCGGGTTCTGGTTCAAAAGAATCCCCGACTAAACTCACCGGAGATGCACTTTTTGTATCCGGAAAACAAGGTTACGCCACATTGGATGTTTTTAAAGACGGCTCGGTATGGGCACGTTTTTATACTTCAAGAAACGGGCAGCCTTATTTAGAATTTCAAAAAGAAATATACCCTGCTCAAGAAGATCAATATGTCGATGAATTTCCAAAGGAGTACCCACAGCATGTGATGTCGTCTATTTATCCAACTGACGAGACTATCAAATCTAAAGGATATCAAAAGTTTTGGGGAGAGCATTACCGGAAACTTTACGGGACACCGATTAAGGCTAGAGTAGCGCTTTTGGACACGCTCTATGGGGGACTGACTCCGGTGCGTAAAGGTGGAGGGCATCAGACCAGGACCTTGCGGCTTGAAGATCCTCAAGGTAGGGAGTACAATATGAGAGCTGTTAAAAAAAGTGCTGTTCAATTTCTACAAAAAGTGGTATTGAAGGATCACAAGCTTTCTATCGACGATCTTTCAGAGACCTTGCCGGAATCCTTACTGATGGACTACTATACGGCATCTTATCCTTATGCGGCATACCCTGTATCAGAACTTTCCAAGGCCATAGAGATTTATCATACCAACCCTGAGCTATTTTACATTCCTAAACAACAGCGTCTGGGGAAATATAATTCAGAGTACGGAGATGAATTGTATTTGATTGAAGAGCGCCCTGCAAAGGAGCATCAGAATGTTGCGAGTTTCGGGTATGCTGAAGATATTGAAAGCACCGATGACCTGTTCAAAAAACTTCGAAAGGATGAAGAGAATGTTCTGGATGAAAACGCTTATATCAGAGCGCGATTGTTTGATATGCTTATAGGAGATTGGGATCGTCATGGAGATCAGTGGCGTTGGGCAGAATTTAAGGGAGAAGAACAAACGGTATACCGATCAATTCCAAGAGATAGGGATCAGGCCTTTGCAGATTTCGACGGTAGCTTTTTAGCTGTAGTTCGGGCCTTAATGGCTCCTGCAAAAATGTTGCAACCTTATGGGCCGGAAATTGATCATCTGCGTTGGATTAATACTGAACCATTGCCTATGGATAGGGCCTTAATCCGAAATAGCGATCAAGAGGATTGGGTGAGGGAAGCTAAGTTTATTCAAGATCACCTGACTGAACAGGTTATCGACCAGGCTTTTATGACTGTTCCTGCCGAGGTACGAGAAGAAACAATGAAAAAAGTAAAGCCTTTGTTAATGCAGCGACACGATGGATTAGTAACTACAGCTAAGGATTATTATAAATTGGTGGACAAGGTTGCGATATTACACGCAACTGATAAGGATGATTATATAGAAGTGATACGATCCGGTCCAAAAGAAACCAGGGTTGTAATTCACAGGATAAAAAAAGGAGAAAAGGCTGATCTGATTGTAGATAAAACCTATCATAAGGATGTCACCAAAGAACTGTGGATATACGGGCTGGATGACAAGGATGTTTTTGAGGTTAAAGGACAAGGGAAACAACCGATGCTGGTACGATTAATAGGCGGGCAAAACAGGGACACCTATAAAATACGAAACGGTAAAAAAGTACGCTTTTACGATTTTAAATCTAAAGATAATATTGTTGAGGTCAATAATGGGGGAACCAAACGCTTTAGCGATAAATACGATACTAATATTTTCACCTTTGGAAAGAGTAATTACAGTACCTATACACTGTTGCCGAGTTTAGGTTATAATGCAGATGCCGGCTTTATCGCAGGGGTGAATTATGCTATTACCAATTATGGATTCGAGAGAAATCCATTTAGTTCAAAACATAGTATAGGAGTTAATTTCCATTTTGCCACTTCCGGTATTGAATTGAAATATGATGGGGAAAGTTCCGGGATTTTCCATAAGCTGAATTTAGCGTATGGTTTAAAATATAACAGTCCGACTTATGCCAGGAACTTCTTTGGCTTCGGAAATCAAACCATGAATTTAGAAGATGATTTTGGGAAGGATTATTATCGCTCGAATTGGAGTAACCTAAGGGGGTATCTCGGACTGGTAAAAAGGTCTGAATATGGGGGTGTGCTCTCTGTCAAAGCAATTTTTGAAGGAGCTCAGGTAGAGGATACGCAGAATAGGTATATTACCACATATAATTCTGATGCTTCCTTTTTCGATTGGCGCTATTTTGCCACAGCAGAGGTAGGTTTTGAGTATGAAAGCTACGATGTTCCGGTAAATCCCAGTCGTGGAATGTATTTTAAAACTACTCTTGGTTATACCCTTAACTTATCGGGTAGCAGCACATCCTTTGCTTACTTAGATCCACAAATCACTTTTTATAATCCTTTGAGCCAGAATCATAGATGGGTGCTAAAGACCAATGTACAGAGCCAACTTAATTTTGGAGATGATTTTGAGTTTTACCAGGCTCCTTACCTAGGAGGGAATAGTGGTCTTAGAGGCTATCGCATCAACCGATTTACCGGAAACAAAAGCTTGGTGTTTAACGGTGATATTCGACACACCTTCAACTCTTTTAAAACACCGATTCTTCCCGTAAATTTAGGTGTTTACGGCGGAGTGGATCTCGGTAGAGTATGGGTTGACGGTGAAGATTCCAAACAATGGCATAACTCCGTTGGAGGGGGTGTGTTTTTAGTGGCCAGTGAACTGGTAAACTTAGACCTATCCTACTTTAACTCTAAAGAAGGAAATAGATTTACCCTTGGGTTTAGGGCGAGTTTTTAAGCCTTACTTAATTACATATGTCTAACATTCCAGCTTAAATTGGAATCAAAACTCATATGAGCATCGTTTGTTTTTTAATCTATGATAGGAATTTGACAGCGTCGTGTTGCGTGGTATTTAGTTGGGTATTACCTTTACTTATTGATAGTTAAGCTCGTAATTTCCTTTGGTTACCTTCAAAGTATGGGCAATCCATGAATTTCCGGGATTATTTAACTTAATGAGCTTTACATCAGTGATTTTTAGATCTTTATACTCCTTGTTAATACCTTCACTTTGTGGAGATTCGTCCGTTTTTTGATCAGTGTCGACCTCTTCAGTAACATCACTACTAGTATCTTTTTCCTTTTTATTATTACATGAAATCAACACCATCAAACTCGCCATATAAAGTACCTATAGAAAACGTGATTTTTTCATTTTAATTATTTATTAAAATTGCCTTTCCAGGCATTTTAATAAACTTGAAGAATCGTAATAATTCTTACCATTATCATCAGTCGCATTTGCTTTAGTTGTATAGGCAAATAGCAGACTACCATTTTTAATTTCCTCAAATAATATGTTTTTAAGTTTATTGTTGATAGTTTCATTCTCGAAAGGATCAATGGCAGGACAGCCATGGCTTCTCCCTACTACTCCGGAGTTTTCTTTGACGTAACTGGCGGTATGCATCATGATTCCACGTCTTTGAGCTTTATCATTGATATCTTTTTCTAGTACGTAGAATATTAACAAAAATCAGCTATCATTTTAATATGGCGAACCAATTGTGTTACATTTTGAATCAATTATTATTCATATAATTTTCTTTGATAAACAAACATCCATAATGTGATAAGCTTGTTTGCTAAAGTTTGTAAATTGCGATATCTGGTTTGAGAAAGGATAAGGCAATGCATAACTGATTTTTTAAATTAAAGACGTGATGGAGAACGAGGTCGAAACATATAGATTTCACAAAACAGATTGTGGTGTTGATTTTCTTTTGAATGTTGTTCATCTAGAGAACACACATGGAACCTATCTTAAGGATATCCCGTTCAATACAGATTTCTTTGAAGTAGTGTTTTTTAAAAAGGGTAGTGGTCGGCTTATATTAAACCATCAGCAGATTGATTTGAAGGATAACAGTGTGGTCTTTATATCTCCATATCAAAAAAGACAGTGGCATTTTGATAAGGAAAGTGAACAGGATTTTACAATTCTCCTGTTTCAGGAAGATTTTCTTAATGAGTTTTTCGCCGATAAGCTTTTTACTTACAAACTTCTTTATTTTTACCAACTTCATTTTCCTGTGCAGATGAACGTTGACAGACCTTTTATTGAAAAATACTGTGCATTACTTACCGAAATAAAGGATGAACTTGTATATACAAAAGCCGGCAGTGTCCACATTATACGGTCCCTACTTTATTACATCCTCCAAAAACTTAATAGGGAGTATGCCCTTAGAAATGATTTAGACTTGGAAAAGGAGAATAATCACTACGCTTTCAAATTCAAGCAATTGATCGAAATTAATATAAAGAAAAAACAACGTATCGCTGATTATGCCGAGATGCTTGGTATTAGCAGGGTTTCTTTAAATACCGCCGTCAAAGAACAATTTAACGTAACGGCTACACATCTATTAAAACAACGGTTGTTGCTGGAGATAAAGAACTATCTGATCCACTCAAAGCTGACTGTAAGCGAAATTGCTTATCAGCTCAATTTTTCAGAACCGAACCATCTGATGCGTTTTTTCAAAAATCAAACAGGAATGACTACCAGTGAATTTCTTACCGATAACGGATACAATTTGCATTCCTGAAACCTCCCTTGGTAATCAATTTTATTTATCATAATGGTAGTTTTAACTCCTGCTTTGGTAGGTTTATCCATTCTAAAACAAGAGAACTTTGTATAATACAATGTTAACGAATAAAAATAGATGAAAATGAGTAAAAAAGCATTAATAGTAATTGACATTCAGAATGACTACTTTGAAAATGGCGCATGGGAACTTGTGGGTGCAAACGAAGCAAGTTTAAAAGCACAAAAGATGATTAATCACTTTAGAGAGAACAATTTACCAATAGCACACATTCAGCATTTTGCTGTTGAGGGTAATATTCCGTTTTTCCACCCGGGAACACCAGGTGTTGAAATCCACAACAATGTAAAACCGCTAGAAGGAGAGAAAGTAGTTAAAAAGAATTATCCAAATAGCTTCAGGGATACTGATTTAATGGAATACTTGAAAGAAAACGACGTATCAGAAGTAGTCATCACCGGGATGATGTCACATATGTGTGTGGATGCAACAACAAGAGCTGCCAAGGATTTTGGATTTGATTGTACGGTGATTAGCGATGCCTGTGCCTCTAAGGATCAGGAGTTGGATGGTAAGCTGGTCAAAGCCGCTGATGTACACACCGCATTTTTAGCAGCATTAACATTCTTCTATGCCAGGATAACTACAGCCGAAGGCTATATTAGTGCATAATAATTGAGTAACAAAAACTGTTAATACGGTTTTTGTTACTTAAAACTAAAAGAGAAATTCAATTTTTTCTTCCAGGGATGAAATATCACATAGGTAGCAGAGATATGTTAAAATAACTTAAATTACAGGTTGTCACTTGCTCCCTTAATCAATAAAAACTAATTTTGATAATTGATGAAAAGGACAATTCTAAATATTTCAACGAATTTCAAGCAATACTTTCTTGTGTTGACAGCAATACTTTTTGTATTGCTTTCGTCCTGTGCCATCAAATCCAGTATTAAAGAATTGACAGGTATTTCTGCGAACACAGAGCAGGGAGTACCACAAAACAGTCGTAATTTATTTACAAATTCAGTTGAAAAATGTCCGTCTTTTGACATTTCAGATTCACAAGTCGTTCAAAACATCTCTTCTCATTCGGACGATTTACTACCACTAATTAGCTTTAAAACTGCATTTTTATTTTTGTTTGACTTTCCTTCACTAGAAAGTGAAAGTATACATCCACTTTATAACGGCAGTAGAAAAATCCAAAGTTCTATTCCCATCTTCTTGGAATACCAGAAACTGATTATCCATTACTCCTGCTAAAAAATTTTCTTTCGCCTATCGACCCCCTGGTCAGCTAGGCTAAATTTCTGTTATATCCATTTTAAAAACAATCTACGGTCGATCCATGTGATCTTTCCAAAATATGTAACGTAATATGATTAAACATATTAAGGTGACCTCATTATTGTGGTTAACCATTGTTGCAGTGTATCCAATAAATGCGCAGCAACATAAGGAGTATACTTTAGGCAAAATATGGTCTAAAGTGGAACGAAATTATCCTGGAATAGGAGCCGAAATCTCTACTGTGGAGGCAGCTAAGCTCAATGAGAGAGTAATTAAGAGCGGCACACTTCCTCAGTTAAGTGCACAGGCACAGAACACATACGGAACCTTTGAAGGAAGTGCAGGAGCTTTTTTTCCCCAGCCGGGTTTATTCAATGTCAGTGGTTCGGCTATACCACTGCAAGGCAGTTCTACTACTGCCAATAGTTTTGGTTCAGCCGTTGTTGAATGGGAGTTGTTTTCTTTCGGGAAGAACCGCAATCACAAGAAGGCTGCAACTACTTTGTATCATAAATCAGTAAGTGAAAAGGATGCTTACTTGCTCAAGCTTAAAAAGACGTTATCCCAGCGCTATATTTTTCTATTGTACAACGATGCCAAGTTAAAATTATCCGAGAAGAACGTTCAACGCTTGAATGAAATTCTGAAAATTACTTCTAGATTGTCGGCATCGGGATTAAGGCCTGCAGCAGACAGTCTTCTAGCCTCCTCCTCGCATATTCAAGCTTTGGGCGAACACGATAAATGGGAGGGACTTAAAAACGCTTCTATTATCAAGTTGTTGGAGCTATACAACGAGGATACCATTGTATATGCCGCATCCGCCAAACAATTCAGTAATCCTGTGGAAAATGGATTAAACCAGAAGCGTATCATAAATACTGCTCACCCAATCTTGACTGCTTTGGAAATGCAATCTGAGTATTTTAAGTTAAGTGGTAAGGCAGAAAAAAGAGCCTCATTGCCATCGATAAGTCTTTTAGGCGGTTATGCTTTTAGAGCAACTGGTATCAACCCCAATGGTACAGTAAGTGGAGCGTGGGAAGAAGGGTTTAAGAATTCAACCAATAATTTTCTAGCCGGTATTGGCATTACTTGGAACTTAACAAACTTGGTAACCAATCGAATAAAAGGAGAACAGTTACTTAAAGAAGCAGAAAGTGCGGAACTACTTCATTCGCAATACCAACAAGGAATGCAGGCAGATTTATCGGCTTCCCAGGCAAAAATTATACAACAGTACCAACAACTTCAAAAAGCCTTGCTAGCTGTTAAGCAATCAGAAGACGCGTACCGAATGTACCTCGCAAGATACAAAAGTGGGTTAATCACCCTGAGCGAGTTGCTACAGATTCGCAGTATGCTTGAACAAGCAGAAAATGCGCATATAGAAGTCTCTAGAGACTATTGGGTATTACTTACTTACCAAGCCGAGCTTACCGCTGATTTCGAGTACTTATTTAATAACCTTTAACTAATCGTTTATGAATATTATAAGATTTGCGTTAAGGAAGCCTATTGCCATAATGGTTGTTGTATTGACCATAGCTTTCTTTTCCTATAACACGGTAAAAAATATAAACGTTGATATATTTCCAGAAGTGGAACTCCCTGCGATGTACATAGCCATGCCTTACGGAGGGCTATCCCCTGAGTATATGGATGGATTTATGGCTAATGAATTTCAAAAAGTGCTACTGTTTGTAAGTGGTGTGAAGAACATTGACTTTAAAAGTGTACAAGGCCTAACCTTAATGAAATTAACTTTTTATCCGGGGACTGATATGGCGCAGGCGGCAGGAGAAGTATCCACCTCTGTTTCAAGAGCAATGGGTTTTTTGCCTCCTGGTGCGGTTCCGCCGATGGTGGTGCGTTTTGATGGTAGTTCACTTCCCGTGGGACAGCTAGTCTTTGAAAGTGATCAGCGATCGGTTAATGAACTGCAGACTCTTGCCATTTCTAAAATCAGACCTATGTTTACAACTATTCCGGGTATTACTGCCCCGGCTCCATTTGGAGGGAATAGTAGAACCATAGTAGTAAATGTAGACCCGGTTGCCATGCATTCTAATGGGCTTACACCTGAGGATATCACAGTCGCCATTACCAACAACAGTCTACCGTCTCCGGCTGGAAATATCCGTATAGGAGAAGAAAACTTGATGGCACCCATTAACTCCATTTTAAAAGGGCCTGAAGAGTTTTTAAATACACCGGTTAAAACAATAGACAACCGTACTATATATGTGAAAGATGTTGCCAGCGTTGAGGACGCAGCTGATCAAACTGTAGGCTACGCCTTAATTAATGGAAAGCGTTCAGTTTATCTGCCAATTATTAAGAAGGCAGATGCTTCCACTTTGGAAGCGGTGAAAAACCTGAAAGCATCTATTCCAATGCTTAAAAATCAATTGCCGGAGGATGTACAAGTGAGTTATGAATTTGATCAATCTACCTATATCCAGCGCTCACTTTCAAATCTAATCCACGAAGGTCTATTAGGAGCACTATTTACCGGATTGGTGATACTGATGTTCTTGGGAGATACACGAGGCGCTCTTATTGTAGTATTCACTATTCCAATTTCTATTCTTGCAGCCGTTACCGTACTGCATTTATTTGGACAGACTATCAATATGATGACCTTGAGCGGTCTAGCCTTATCTATCGGAATCCTAGTGGATGAAGCTACTGTAACTATAGAGAACATACACCAACATATGGAACTAGGCAAACCCAAGCAGAGAGCTATTTTAGACGCTTTACTCGAGATCTCTATTCCAAAATTTCTCATAATGCTTTGTATTCTTGCGGTATTGACTCCTGCCTTTATTATGACCAGTATTCCAAGAGATATGTTTATGCCTTTATCCATGGCTGTTGCCTTTGCAATGATTGCATCCTTTTTGGCTTCTCAAACCTTTGTGCCTATACTGGCGAATTGGATGATGAAAAATAAGCACGTTAAGATAACTAAGACAAAACGAAAGCGAGCATTCTTTGAAAAATTCCGTGTCAATTATTCTTATAGAATGCGCAAGTGGTCTACTAAAGCACTCTCGATTTTTGCTATTTATGTTTTGGTAGCGGGGACTGTAGCCGGCATACTATTGACTGTGGTGGGTACGGATGTAATGCCTGTTTCAAATAACGGCGACTTTCAGATTCGTCTCCTGGCTCCAGAGGGTAGCAGGATTGAAAAAACAGAGCGTCTGGTCAAGGGAATTATTGGGACTATTAAAGCTGAATTACCTGAAAACGGATTGAATATTACATCCGCTTTTGTGGGAATGCATCCCTCAAATTCACCTATCAATCCGATATTTCTTTTCAGCAGTGCTTCTCATGAAGCCGTCTTGCAGGTGTCTGTAAATCAAGATATTTACGATGGGTCGATGGAGGATTTTAAAGATAAAATACGTACGAAGATTTCACAAACACACCCTGAGGCTACGTTCAACTTCGAACCCATGGAGCTAACAGAAAAAATTATGGGGCAAGGCGCGATGACCCCGATTGAGGTAAAAGTGAGTGCCAATAAGTTAGGTACTGCAGTTAATCATGCTGAAAAAATTGAAACAAATTTGAAAAATGTTTCATACTTGCGTGATGTTCGTATTGCAGAATCCACGTCTTACCCCAGTTTAGCAATTGATGTAGATCGGGATCTTGCCGGACAGTTTGGTTTGACCATGAAGGATATTACACGCAGTTTGGTTTCGGCTACCTCATCAACTCGTTATACGAATAAAAATTTATGGGTTGATCCAAACTCCGGACGGGTATTTCAGACTCAAGTACAGCTTCCTGAAGGAATTATGTCGGAAGAAAAACTACGATCCCTTCCTTTGAAATCCGGAAGTCTTCGTCCTGTTCTGGAAGATGTGGCCACCATAAGTAGTGTAACCACGCCAGCACAGGTAAACCGCAAAGGGCCAAACCGATACGTCACCATTGTCGCCAATGTTTACGGCGAAGATCTAGGTACGGCTTCACGTGCGGTTGATACGGCTATCAAAGATGCTGGAGAGCCCCCACGGGGTACCCTTGTTTGGACTGAAGGAACATTGCAACTTTTAGAAGATACCCTAAGTAGCCTATTGGCAGGTTTAGGTGTGGCTATTATCGCCATATTTCTGATGCTGGCGGCCTACTACCAATCGTTTAAAGTTCCGTTGATTATTCTTTCCGTATTGCCTGCCGTGATTGCAGGAAGTCTCACTGTCCTGTTTTTGACGGGCAGTACACTAAATCTGCAATCATATATGGGAATCATTATGTCGCTTGGCGTCTCGGTTTCCAATGCGGTATTGCTAGTTAATCAGGCAGAATATTATCGCAAAAAACTGGCGCTAAAACCCGCTAATGCCGCGAGGCTTGCTGCTTCATCAAGATTAAGACCTGTTCTTATGACTGCCGCAGCAATGTTCGCAGGGATGTTGCCGATGGCAATGGGATTAGGAGATGGAGCAGAACAGATAGCGCCACTAGGTAGGGCAGTTATTGGAGGTTTGATTGCCTCTACGATAACTATTCTTTTGTTAGTTCCTCACTTTTTTTCCTCATTGATGTCTAGGACTTCTATTGTAAGCCCTTCATTAGATCCTGATGATAGCCAAAGCAGGTATTATTTGGAACAGTCCAAACAACAAACCGTATTATAAACTTTAAAAATGCATATTTCAATGTTTCACAGTATTTCAATATATAGAAGATTAATCACAATATTGGTGTCCGCCTCACTATTGGGATTTCTATTTTCCTCTTGTTCGCAACAAGACGGGCAAAAGAAGGAGTTACAGTATAGAACGTCAATTTCCGAAACCTATCCTACCGCTCCAATAGCGGTCATGAATCCTCAGTACCAAATATCCGTTCCTGCGGAATTAAAACCCTACGAGCAAGTAGCGATTTATGCCAAGGTAACGGGATTCGTCAAACAAATTCGTGTTGAACGTGGCGACCGCGTAAAAAAAGGACAGCTCTTGGCTGTTCTGGAGGCCCCTGAGATGCAGCAACAGTATCTTTCTGACAGATCCACAGAGCAAAAAGTATATAGCGATTATCTCTATGCAAAACAGGCCTATGATCGCCTCGTTGTGGCTTCAGAGACTACAGGGGCAGTTGCGGAGATTGAACTTGATAGAGCTAAAAGCGCTATGGAAAGTGCCAAATCCGCTTATGATGCTTCAAAGGCAGGTACAGGGCATACCTCACAGTTGCAAGAGTATCTTCATATCACAGCACCGTTTAACGGAATAATTACTCAAAGAAATGTATCCGTAGGGGCATTGGCAGGAAAAGCAAATCATTTGCCGTTATTTAGGGTTGCGCAGGATGATAAACTGCGGTTGACCTTATCTCTGCCCGAAAAACACGCGTCTTCTGTTTACCCAGAGATGCCGGCTACTTTCACTATTAGTTCACAGCCGGGTAAAATTTTTGATGCCAAGCTTTCCCGCACCTCTGGTATACTCGATCCGCATGATCGCTCACTTGCATTGGAGTTTGATGTAAGTAATTCTTCAGGCCAATTGCAGGGTGGAGATTATGCACAAGTTAAATTGAAATTAAAACGTGAAAACCCTTCCAACTGGGTCAAGAGCCAAAGCGTCTTGAAAACCCAGTCAGGAAAATATGTTTTAACATTTAATAACAACCAGGTAAAACGGATTGCTGTAAATGAAGGAAATCGATTAGATAGCTTGACAGAAGTCTTCGGAAATCTATCTCCCAATGACAAAATCATTATTAAACCATCAGAAGAAATTAAAACAGTTAAAATTAATTAAGAGAACTATGAAAAAGCATATTAATAAAATAACAGTAGTCTTATTATTAATCGTCACAGGTTGGGCAAATGCTTCAGAGCAACAAAGAACTTTGCCGGTTTATGAAATCCCCAATAGTAAAAAGATTTTAGAGACACCATCACAACAATTTCCGGAATTAAAATTCAAGGACGAAACTGGTAATATCATTTCACTTAAATCCCTAAGAGGGAAGGTCGTTTTCATCAATCTTTGGGCCACATGGTGCCCCCCGTGCATTCATGAGATGCCTTCAATTAACGGGCTTCGAAACACCTTTAAGGATAATGATGATTTGATATTCCTGATGGTCGATATGGACAATAAAATTGAAAAGTCCAAAGCCTGGATGGAAAGTAATAATTATGACCTTCCGGTGCATGTTATGGACAGTAGATTGCCTCGGGAACTGTTCAGTGGTTCCATTCCAACGACAATTATTGTCGATAAACAAAACAATATCGTAGCCCGGCATGTCGGTATAGCGGATTATAACTCCCCGGAGATTATCGAGTTGATGGAGAAACTGTTAAATGAAAAATTATAATTAATTCGCAAAAGATATTGAAATGAAAAAAAATCTAATATTGGTAGTGCTTCTTTGTATAAGTGCTGCGTCATACGGACAAATATTAAATCCAGTAAAATGGTCTTATGCTTCAAAGAAAATCAACGACAAGGAAGCTGTGATATTTTTAAAGGCTACTATTGACCACGGTTGGAATATCTATGCACAAAAAGTTCCTGAAAACGGTCCGGTGCCCACGACCTTTTCGTTCAATTTATCGGAATCATATCAATTAAACGGAAATACCAATGCACCACATCCGGTGGTCAAACATGACCCCACATTTGATATGGAGATCGGTTACTATTCAGAAACGGTGGTTTTCCAACAAAAGGTAAAATTATTGGAAAATTCAACTGCTGTTAAAGGAACACTGAGTTACATGGCATGTGATGACACACAATGTCTGCCACCAGAAGAAGTGGCTTTTAATATCCCAATAAAATGAACTAATGATGAAATTTAAAATGAAATTAGTTGTGATGCTATTGCTGAGCGCATTGACGTATTTTCCAGCAAGTGCCCAAGATAGCCTCATTTCATTCGATGATGTAGAATTTACAGAGATAAAACAACAACCTGTAGATAACGTGATACTTGGTGAAGGGCAGACGACCAAAAAAGTGACTAACGCAGTCACAGATTATGAAGCACAAAACAATAAAAGTTCTTTATGGACGATATTCATTGCGGGTTTTATCGGAGGTTTTGCGGCTCTGATTATGCCTTGTATTTTCCCAATGTTGCCACTAACGGTGAGTTACTTTACAAAGAGTGGAAAAGCAAAGGGTAAAGCAACGGCACATGCAATGTTGTACGGTTTGTCCATCATTGTCATTTATGTTTTATTAGGTATTCTGATTACTGTTGTTTTCGGAGCAGATGCATTGAATAGCCTTTCCACCAACGGAATCTTTAATTTTTTATTTTTCGTTCTTTTGGTGATTTTTGCTTTTTCATTTTTGGGAGCATTTGAACTTCAGTTGCCATCCTCGCTTGCCAACAAATTAGATCGAAATTCAGATCGCGGAGGTCTATTAGGGCTTTTCTTTATGGCAGCAACATTAGCCGTTGTATCATTTTCGTGCACGGGTCCTATTATTGGAACATTATTGGTGCAGGCAGCTACAATGGGTGAACTTTTAGGTCCTGCTATCGGGATGCTGGGCTTTGCATTAGCTTTGGCTATACCATTCACCATCTTTGCTATGTTTCCTAGTCTTTTGAAAAGCCTGCCCTCCTCAGGAGGCTGGCTGAACAGTGTAAAGGTTACACTCGGATTCTTAGAATTGGCTTTAGCGCTGAAATTTTTGAGTAACGTAGATCTCGCTTACCACTGGAATTGGTTTGATAGAGAAGTGTTTTTAGTCCTTTGGATAGTTATTTTTGGATTTTTAGGACTTTATTTATTAGGGAAAATTCGTTTTTCCAATGATGTCCCAATAGACAAAATGAGCCTACCAAGAATGGTATTTTCAATGCTGGTGTTTTCCTTTACGCTTTATATGGTTCCCGGCTTATGGGGAGCTCCGTTGAAATCTATTTCAGCATTTTTACCTCCACAGACAACTCAAGATTTTGACTTGTATACCTCCTCATTTGGGACAACGCAGGCAGGTCATACTACAGAAGGTAAAGCTCAAAAATATGCCGATATATTCCATGCTCCATTAAACTTGAATACTTTTTTTGATTATGAAGAAGGGATGGAATATGCAAGAAAAGCGGATCAACCTGTAATGCTAGATTTTACAGGTCACGCTTGTGTTAATTGTCGTAAAATGGAAGCATCTGTATGGTCAGATAAACAGGTGTATAGGTTGTTAAGTGAAGAGCTTGTTATCATTCAGCTTTATGTGGACGACAAAACAGAACTACCGCAAGCAGAACAATTCACATCATCTTACAGCGGAAAAAGTATACGTACAATCGGCAATAAATGGAGTGATTTTCAAGCCAGTAAATACAATTCCAATTCGCAGCCATACTATGTGATGTTAGACCCATACAGCGAAGAGCTATTGCTAAAACCCAAAGGAGCAGACTATAACCCTGAAAGTTATTACAACTTTCTTCAGTCAGCCATTGACCGATACCACAATAAAAAGAACCAGAATTAAGAATCACTAAAAATTAATGTATATGAAAATGCAAGCCAGAAATGTGGCAGTCAGTCTCGGATTTTTCATTTTTATAGCCATTTTGTTGGCTTCCTGCGGGAATATCGAAGGTAAAAAGAGCAAACAAGACACCCGTGCCCAAGAGGCGACGAAAGTTGAAATTCCAGCGCCTGAAGATTCAGACCTTTCATTTAAAGACAAAAGCGGAAACATCGTTACTTTAAGCTCGTTGAAAGGTAAAGTAGTTTTTATTAATTTTTGGGCTACGTGGTGCCCACCTTGTATACATGAAATGCCCTCAATTAACGAACTGAAACACTCTTTCAAAGACAGTGACAATATAGAATTTTTGTTGGTTGATGTGGATAATAAAATAGAGAAATCCACGGCCTTCATGGAAGAAAACGACTATGATTTACCCGTGTTTGTTCCAGCTAGTATTATACCATCTTCCTTTCTAGGGGGTGCCATACCAACAACTGTTATACTTGATAAAAATGGAGAAATGGTAGCCCGCTTGGAGGACGGTCGTGATTATACACACCCACAAATCATCAAAGGTTTGAATGAACTGGTCGCAAAATAATGAGTTTAAAAAAAAGAAAAATTATGTTGAACGATCAAGAGGTAGTTGAAAAGAAAACTCAGGTAAACGGATTTATCGGGTTTTTGAAAAAAAACGGATTCAATATCATTATGCTGCTTCTAATCCTTGTACTGATAATTCCTGATGCAAAATCCTACGTACTTCAACAACTAATGGTAACGGGATTATTTAATGCGAGCATGGATGTAAACGAAGTGGATAAGGGGAGTAAGGCTCAAATAGATTTTGAATTTGTTGACGAAAAAGGAAATTTGAAACATACATCATCCTTAAGGGGAAAGGTTGTCTTTATTAACTTTTGGGCTTCATGGTGTCCTCCTTGCCGCGCTGAATTTCCCTCCATTGAAACACTTTACACAAAATTCAAAGATAACCCGGATGTTTTCTTTTTGACCCTTAATGAGGATAGTGACTTAGCCACCGGGAAAGCTTATCTTGTGGAGGAGGGGTTTTCTGTACCCATGTATACCTCCAGAGGCAATATCCCGACACAGGTGTATTCTGGGGCACTGCCTACGACCGTTGTGCTTGATAAGGATGGAAGAATTAGGTACCACCATACAGGCTTTGCAAATTATGCAGCACCTAAATTTATCGAGCAAATTGAGAACCTGATAAGTAAATAGTTCATTCTTAAGATTTACTTGTATCGGATTAAACCTTCTCAAACACCAATTTAGCGGTGCAGCATAAAGGATCCTTTCTTTAAGGGTAGTACTAGTAGTTGCCGATATATGGCAACTACTAAGTTACTACAAAAGCTGTCAACTGTTTATTTGATAAAATTAACAGCAGAGGACGTTATATTTCAATATGATGTTGCCAATAAACACCACTGATGTCAGTGATCTTTATAGTGTAAGTCCCTTTTTTCAAGTTTTTCAAGTTATCATGTTGTAGGTTTATTTTAGCCTTTGCTCCCAAAGGAACAATCAAACTGTGTTTAGCAGATTTAATTTTGGCGATATAATAATTGGAAATACTTTCTTTGGGTAAAAAGGCCAGGTCTTCTTGTGAGTACGTTAGAATGGCATTGTTTTGCTGGTCATAAAGTTCTATACCAATAACCCAAGAGCCATATACATCAGCACCTTCTGTTCTGAAGACATCAAAGGAAAGGGTGTTGTTAGCGATTACACCTTCGGTAATCTCCAGTTTAGGTTTTACTGACTTATTGTGGAGTGTACCCCACAGGCCGCCATGAAACACCTGATTGGTCATCAGGGTCATCCCTAGTATGCATAGCGAACCGATTAAAACGACTTTTGGGAAAATATTTTCTTTAATGGGAAGTACACCCGAGCCAAGCCACGCAAAAGATTTCTTTTTGGTGATGGCATAGTTGTTTTTCATCATATAACGATCTAAAGAATATCGCCCACTACCGGTAAGGAATAATACAAAGCCAGTTGCGATACCCAATACTCCGATTTGCCATTCGTCTAAACAGGTAGTCCCAATCCAACCGGAACCAAGTAAGATTCCCATGGCCAGACCAAATACACCAATGCTCATAAGTCGGGTAAACAATCCAAAGATGATCAGTAGACCTACTATCCCTTCAATGATTGTAAAGAGTACCATGCTGATCCAGAGAATATCAGGATTTTCTACCAGGTATAGAATGATAGGTTTTATACCCAAGGCATTGGGTAAAAAGTGGTTAAATTTTTCTCCGATATAACCTGCTAATTCAGGATCCAGTTTGTCCGCTAATATAGTTCTTCTCCAAAAGGCTGAAAAATATGTCCAGCCTATAACAAGCCTTGTTGCCAGAGCCAAAAGGCCAGCGTCATTTTTTACACTTATATGTTGCATAAATGAATATTAAATGGTTAATGAAATGAATCCTTTTTTGCTGAATTGAAATCCAAAAAGAATTCCATTCTCAGTCCTAATTAATTGGTCAGGAAGCTCACTAGGGTCTACTTGGAATTTATCCAACGAAATGCCACAAACAAAAACTTTCACATGCTGCTCTTTGGCTTTTTTGAGAAGTTTTTTAAAGCTATTATTATCAGGAATATCTTTTACCGTTTTGCCGCATATTACCACATAAAATTCACCATAGGAATTACCATCTTCCTTAGCCAATTCTTCTGCGGTTAATAGTACAGGCTTGAGTTGGTTGATGTTTTTGGTAAGCAAAAGATAATTGTTCTTTTGTGGATCAAAATCCTGTGCTTGGACAACTCCGAAAGATAATAGGAGCGTAGATATAAATAGAATAAAATGTTTCATTTTTTTAATTTAAAATTGGAATTTATATTGACAAGAGCGGTGCCCGTAAATACAGGCTTTCGCCACTTGAATCTAATGATGCTAGGAATTACTGATAAAATAGAATTACGGCAGTCGATCTATTGGATGATCATTTGGCTAAACCGAAAGATTGACACTAGTCTCTAGATGGATCTTTACGGTTAAAACCACCATGGACTAACATATAATACTTTGGAGCAATGCTGCAACTGACTCTAATTATTCTATCAGAAAATCAATTACGAATAAATCTTTAGATTCCGGTATAAAATGTATAAAGGAACATCAGAAATTAAAAGGTATTTCGATGGAGGTGAAATTACAGGATATTGGTAGAAATGACCTGTGAAATCATCAGGACAAACCGCATTAAATAGCAGCTTTGTTACTGTGATAGATGGTTTAATGACTGTTTCATCAGATTGGGAAATTTCAACTGAAAAGCAACCGAACTGCGAAATTGTCGATTGACTTTTATTCAATGCTTGGGTCTGAGATACACCCAATTTGGACTGCATAAAATTTCGGACCTTACATGGGGAAACTAAAAGCAACAACGCCAGTCCTGCAATGGAAAGCATAGTGACAATAGGTCTTATGTATAGTCTTTTTTTCATCTATGCAAAGGTAGTAAAAATGAATACCAATAAGATGTTATAAATTTCTTAATGCATCAGCAGATTTCCAAAATACGGGAGAGATGAGCCTCGCATTCTCAATTTATATGTAAAATTCCAATACTATAGAGAGCCACACTATTGAATTCACAACTTAAGCCACTGAAAACTGTTTTTAACAGCTTGTATTTTATAATTCTTAATTTGTATAGAAATAATGGCGGTTTTTCGTGGTGCGACCTTTGTATTTGAAAAATGAGTATGAAATACATAGTATGCCTTACCGTTATGATTATAGAGTAGATCGCCATGACCACTTCCGTTTTCACCAGTAACAGTTCTTGAAATAAAAGGACTGTCTTTTATCTTCTTCCATGGGCCTTTGGGCGACTCACTGATGGCATAGCCCACTGCGTAATCCTGATTTCTAAAATCATTAGCAGAATAGAGCATAACATACTTTCCATTCTTTTTAAATACCGTAGGACCCTCTGCTACTGGCCATGCTACTTTTTGAGTGTCTTCCCAGCCGGTTTCGGCATTAATGCATTCGGTAAGTGTTTCTGGTTTAATAGCCCGTAAGTTATCAGACAGCTCTGCCACGAAAATTCGATTGCCGTCTTGAAGTCTGACATGATACAAATAAATCTTATCACCATCAAACAGCACATAGGGATCTATTTGTTTAACATCCGACTCTAATACATTTCCGTTATTGATGAAAGGGCCTAAGGGGTTATCACTGGTTGCAATGGCAATATGCTCATTAGCCGTATAGGCCATATAGTATTTTGAATGGTACTTAAAAACCTGTGGTGCCCAGAATCCTTTAGTTCCAAAAGCATCTCCTTTTTTTAAAGCAAACCCATCAGTTGCACCAATGGGGCCTTCCCAGTTTTTTAGATCGGTCGAACGATATACCAAAAAGCCTTCACCCTCAATGCGGGGGTCACCCTTTGTTCCATACAGATAATAAGTGCCTTGATCCTCAAAGATCGTGGGATCGGCCAGGTAAATCTGATCCATACTGAGCTCTTGACCAAAAAGCTGAATTGTAAAAATCAATAGTAGTACTTGAAAGCTTAATTGTTTCATTTTTGATGAGTTCTATAATTTGTAAAAACTATTCCGGCGAATTGGCTAACGGCATTGGTTTTGGCGTTGTTGAAGGTCCGTGGACTACTAATTTTCCATTGCCCAGAATTTTCATTTCATCAATAAAAACTACACGTTGATCTCCAGTAGCCTTGGTTCTGCCGTGATACACGCAGTATATTTTGTTGTCATGAGAGGAAAATACCAAGCTATTATGCCCGGTACCCGTTACCTCACCGCCACTACCTATGTTTTTCTCTAAAACAGGATTGTTGTCTGCTTTGGTGTAGGGTCCCAATGGGGAAGAGGCTGTGGCATAGCCTACTGCATAATTTTCACCTCCAAAATAATTAGCGGAGTACATCATATAATAGGTGTTCCGGTGTTTAAAAGTGAAGGATCCTTCAGTCCACCTTCGGTTTACCTCCTTTGAGGTCACCGATCGGCTTTCCCATTCTGCATTTTTATCCTCCAATGTTAATGGAGGACGGAGCAATAATACGGGATCGCCTATTACCCCTGAAAAATCCGACTTTAGTTTTATGCCATACACCCAACTTTCTTCAATTTCATCAAACCAACCTTTTTCCCTCGCCCATTTTGAGATTTCTGATTCTACAGGGTGTTTATAACATACCCTGGAATAGTATAAATAAAACTCCCCACTATCGTCCTGAAATACATTGGCATCTATAATGGGATAACCCGGGTCAAAAAGAGGTTCGTCTTTAAGATCCTCAAAGGGTCCGGTAGGACTATCTGCTACTGCAACACCTATTTTAAAATTCTCAAGTTCATTGTTGGGATTATGTTTCCACTGAGCGCTGAAAAACATATAATATTTGCTGCCGAATTTGTAAACCTCAGGAGCCCAAAAAGCACTTGTACTCCAAGAATCATTTGTGTTTCCTGTGTATACCTGTCCCATAAATTCCCAATTTATAAGATCAGTCGACATATAGGTGGCAAAACCATCTTTTGCACCACCACCCGTACCATACATATAGTAGTTGCCATTGTCATCATTTAGAATAAAAGGATCGCCAAATTCCACAGAAAGGGGATTGCTATATGTTTTTTCGGACGATATTTTGTCTTGATCTGTACTATCATACTTGGAAGATTTAGTGGTCTTGCGATCAGCACACGACAAAATCGTGATGCACACTAAACATTTTACTAAAATGAATTTTAATTTCATAATTTTTATTATATAACCTGCTACGCAAAGGAATTAAACAATGTCGTTATTTTTGGAATATCGTCCCATCTTTCGAGATGAGTTATTCCATGACACCCTGGTGGTTTTAATGATGGGGGGTGCCTGTTTCTCCAGAGTGCAACAAGCTGAATACTTTTCTGCTCAAAGTAGCTGAATTATATGTGAATCTTAGAGTTTATACGTTTCAATAATTCTACAGATTAATTCAACTTTAAAAATAAAGCTAAATATCAAACCATTGTGCATCAATTTATTGACTGAAAGCACTAAATGAAATATCTAAACTGGATTAACTAAACTGGATTATCTGATTGATTGCGCTTCATACCCTATAAATGCTTTGTAATGGTGGTAGGCAATTTGTTGATTTCAGTTGACCCTAGGATGTTTAATGCGCAGCCGGTTACTTGATGTAAGTTATGTAGTCAAAGTGCACTTAGAGGGAAATAGGGGAGTGTAGTTTACAAATTCTGTCCGGTTTCTCCATCCTTTAGGCTATCCACAAAGGAAGCTATCATTAAATGAATATTGATTGGCAGGGTACTCTAAGTTGATAACAATTAAAACGGAGTAAGCTTGAGTTAATCAATTGAAACTGCTATTAATGAATTTCGGGTCTATGTTGAATACCAACTATTCAATATAGACCCGGAGTTTTGTTATTCACTATTCCTTCGCTTTCTTTTTTTGTAATTATGGAACAGTGATTTGCATCTCTGTAAGAATGTTTTTATTTAAATTTTAATAGGCTTTTAAAAACTCTAAACTTCCCTTAGTTTCTTCCCACAAGTCCTTATTTGCCATTACATAGGAAGTTGCCTCGCTAGAATCTCCAAGGCTAATGTATTCAGGATGATTTTTAGGTAATCGTTTTTTGCCTGTTAAATACCCAATAACGTGCTCGTTGGATTTTATTGCTTGCTTTAACTGAGATTTTGCGTCTGCCATATTAGCATTTTTTAAATATTACAGTACCCTGTTGTAATTCCAGTGGGCAGCACTTTCGTCAGGAGTTAATTTGTATAACTTCTCATACCCTTTAAAATCATCCATTTTTAAAAGTAGTGAAGATAATTTATATCGGATACCCTGATTATCGTTAGGGTTTAAATCCAACATCTCCCAATATATAGAAGCAGCTTCTTGATGTTGTCCTGAGAGTGCCAAGCATTCTTCTAATCCTGCTTTAGCACGCATATAAGGGCGTGTTTCTAAAAGACCCCAGAAATGACCTTTGTCTTCTTTGAATGCTTGTTTCCCTAATTTTTTCTCTCCTGCCTTTACTCCCTGTTTATATAACTGTAGTGCTTTTTCAAAATTGGGTTCTTTTTCAGCCAAATAATTGTAAATATCTGCATTGTCCGCGTCTAATTCTAACGCTTTTTCTGCTAGTTGTTTTCCTTTTTTTACCGTTGAGTCATAGGCTTCATAAATGAGGTCCTGCGCTTTTTGTTCATTTGAAAGGTCTCCTGAGCATATATTGTCTATAGACTTTCCAGCCATTCCATTCATAAAAGATCGAACCTGATCTTCGGACTGTAATACTTCTTTTTGCATTTCTGCGAATATCTTAGCCATCAACTGTTCGGTAAGCATTTTACGTGAAGTCTTTTTATTTCCCATTTCATGAATGTTTATATTTCAAAAATAATAATTTTGACCAGTATCGTTGCGAGTTCAAAATACAATTTCGCATTTTTAACAGTACTGAAATAAGTTTAGTAGAATAGCGCCACATGCCTTGGAGGTATAGCATCCTAGACAATTGGCCGGTTATTTCTATGCGCCTTATCGGGAAACGATTTTTCGGAGATATCTATAAAATTTCAGGGAGTCAAAAACCCTTTCGGATACATGCAACTTCCCCAATTATTTCAAAATTTCGAATCATAGCATCTTGCTCCATCCACTTTAACTCAAATTCTTCAAATTTTTGAAGTCTTTCTACTAATTCAAGAATCTTGTCAATACATTCCTCTATGTCCCTTAATCTAAATAAGTCTCTTTCCTTTTGCTCTATAAAATATCTTAGCATCAGTTAAAATTCTGTCCTTTAGTCCCGGGTGGATCGCTATAAATTCCACTAAATCTACATTTTTTTTAAGCAATTCCTGTAGTTTTATTTGGAGCCCTGCCAAGTCAAATAAAGATTATTTAGAATTAAAAGAATAGAATATATCAATATCACTACTTTCTATAGATTCATTTCTTGCCACCGAACCAAACACCCCAATTTTAATGGGATTAAATGGTTTCATGGTGTTTATAATGATATCTATCTGACTTTGTGTTAGCATATAAAATATAGCAATTTTGTGGATTAAAATGAATTTAATCGGTACCTTAAAACGGTACAACAATAAATGAGGTTAGCCATAACAGAATCATTCTATGCCAAAATTAACACGTTCGCTGCACAGTTTAGAGAGGTAATAAATGTGGAATCCTTTCATTACAGATTAACCACAATATTTGCATAAAACACAGCATTTAGGTATGATCCATACTTTTCGATTGAAATATGGTCCAGTAAATACAGATTATCCCGTCCTAAAAAAACTTTACAGGATTTGTTATAATTACTAATTGAACTTTAGCTGCGGAAAAAGACTTTCCGCATGTTTAAAGAAATCTGAAAGGTTCATACCTTGGGTTTCGCAGATATTTATGATCGTTTGCAGACTGGCACTTTCAGTCTTAAGACCTTTAATGTTGCGTACCGTCTTTTCGTCAATATTATTTTTGTTAGCAAATTCTGTATTGTTAGTAACCTGCTTTATCCATAGCTCATTCAAGGCCTTTACTATATATACATTCCTATCATCCATTTTAACAAATAAAAGGATTGTAAATAAAAACATCTCGGATTTAAATCCGAATAAAGGTAGTTTTTACGTAATTGACTTCTGCTTTGAGTTTAGAAAAATGCATTCTTATTAAGTTGTAGTCACTGGATCTATTTTTTTAGAATTCGATTGGTTATTATGCACCCTTTAACTTGTTACGACTCTTTAGCTCCACTATTATAATTCTAATGTTTTCTTTGCCCCGGTTTTACATACTTCATAAATAGCATCTATAATTTTAAGGTCTTTAACTGCTTCCACTCCGTCAACCGGTACCACTGCTTGTTCACCTGCTAAGATAACCCCTGCCATTTTATCCACTTGCAGAGTCTGGTGGGTGACATGTGGCTTTGTTAATTCACCCTTATGTGTGCGTCCTTTTATTGGCCCATAGCCCGTAGAGGGTTGTAGTTCGGCAAATCCCTTGTCTCCATTTAAGAAAAATCGGTCTAGATGATTCATACTGTATGTGGACAAACAGGAAGCAACCGCTCCTGTGGGAAAGCCCAGCTGAAATAAAATAGTTTCGTCTACACCTTCTTTGAACTTTATAGGATCCGTTTTGGTTTCCTGGGCGGTAACCCAGATGGGGTCTTCACCTACCATATAACGGGCACCATTAATGGAGTAAACACCTATATCCATTAAGGATCCGCCACCTGCCAATTCTTTATTCAGTCGCCACTGATTGGGGTCTCCAATTTTGAAACCACTGAGCCCCTCGAAAAATAAAATTTTTCCAAACTCTCCTTCATTTCGCATTCGGATAATCTCCAGTGTATTGGGTTCAAAATGCATGCGATAACCCACCAATAATTTTACATTTGCCTTATTGCATGCATCCACCATTTCTTGTCCCTGTTGTGCATTCAAAGCCATTGGCTTTTCACATATGGCATGTTTTCCGGCTGCAGCTATTCGAAGTACTGCTGGATGATGAAGGGCATTGGGTGTGATAACATATATGGCATCAATGTCCGGGTTGTCTTTAACACTGTCGTAATTTTCATAATTATAGCAATTCTTCTTTGGAATACCATATTTGGCTTGCCAGTCTTTAACTTTAGCAGGTGTACCACTGATAACACCCACGAGTTTGGCACGTTTACAATTTTGCATGGCCTCCGCTACTCGGGTACCATAGCTTCCCAATCCCATAATGGCTACACGTAACACAGGTCCGTCATATAATTGGTCGTAAAAATTGAATTGTTCTGATGAACCGTATAGTGGTAAAAATGGTATGGCTACAGCCGAAGTAGTAAGTTTTTGTAGAAAATCGCGACGTGAATTCATGAAATATAATGTTTTTGGTATGGTGTTCTAAAAATAGGGAAAAAATAGAGTTTTCTTAAGGCCTAATTTGAGTTTTATTATATATAGTACCCAAAGAGATATTTTTATCCTACCTAAAATCAAAACACCCACAATGAGTTGTATACATGGTTGAGTGAATAAGGTGTTTGACAGTAATGCGCTTGTTTGTTGTCTTGTGAGCCTAGTACACCTAAGGTTTTTGAAGCCTTAATAAATACTGAACTATTTTTAGGCATGCCAACGTACAAATCTAGAGTATGATAATTACCCCAATAGCCTTCCAAATGCTTTAGGGTTTAGATAAGCCCCAATTCTCTTGCAGTTTCTATCAATTTTCGGTTTTCTGCGGACTTCACATTAAGGCGTATTCTTAATTGTGATTTTCGCTTTGCTAAAGCGGACCTAGATAGTGGTACGATTTCTGCTATTTCACTGAGGTTTGCTCCACTGGCGAGTTCGTATAATATGCGGCGATCTATCTCATCGAGATTGTAGTCATTTCTCATATAGGATTCCAATACCGTTAATACTGTTGGGCTGTAATACTTAACGCCTGTTATAATTTGACGGATAATAAGATAAAATTCCTTTGGATCCAGATCACTTTTTATTAAAAAGGCAGCCGGGTCTAGTTGCTTTAGTAAGGTACCTATCCTATAGGGTTCATTATAGGTTGTAACAATAACGATTTTACTTTTTGGATATCTCTTTTTGATCATTAAACCAATGTCTTCACCGGTAATTATATTTTTTTCAGCCATGTGCGGTAATTTTATATCCAGAAATACAAAATCTATGGTATACGCCAAACTGGTTTGTTCTAATAGATCCATAGCCTGAGCGGATGAATGAACCTCTACCGTATTAATACGCATGGATTCTTTTTCACCTACCTCTTGTATTATGTCTTTTAACTGTTTGGTAAACATCCGGTGATCATCAATTACCACTACATTCATTACTTTTTTTTCCATCATGAAATCATTATTAAGTTAGCGTTGGGATGCGGCCATGGATCCTTGTTCCTATTCCGGGTTGGGGATAGAATACTATTTTTCCGTGAATTTCTTCAATGTTTCTATGCATTAGCTTAAGCCCTAATGAAGCTTTAGTTTCTGACTTTATAAAACCGCTGCCATCATCTCTTATAACAAAATGCAAGCCTGGCTCAAAACCATAGAATACAACTTTAAAATGTCGAGCGTTGGCGTACTTAATACAGTTGTTTAAACTCTCTGAAATAATATAATATAGTTTAATCTTAATAGGTAATGTTATAGTTTCCCATTGGATATACTGGTCTGTATGGAGTTGAAACGCAATTTTGGCATCGTCACAGCGACTTTTGAATTTACCTGTTATATCATTTACAAAATCCGTTTCGAAAGAATTTGCATTGGAATATAATCCGTTGGATAAATCCCTAAGGGTTTTTTCGACTTTATGAAGTAGGTCGATATCGGACAATTGTTCTCTGATTTGCTCATTAGATCCATTTAAATATAGCCTGAACCACTTTAAACGCAGTACACTTAAAGATCCCATAACCTCTGTATGTAATATGTTTGAAATGCGTAACCGTTCTTTTTGCTGACCACTAAAGTTTTCGTTCTCCAATTTCAGTATTCTTTCTTCGATATTCTTTTGTATATTTTTAAGCTTAAGAACTTTAAGCTTAGAAGACTGGTAGGAGTCGAGAATTATCTTAGTTAAAACTACTATGACAAGGACTGCAAATGCGGTAATATGGTAATTTTTATTTTGTAGAGCCCTCGCTTGCTCCCGATACTCTTGGGTTTCATATTGGATTCGCGCAAATTTATTGTGCACCTTACTTTGTACTAAATAAATTTTATCGCTAAGTGTCTTGTGAGCCTTCAAATAGTGATTGCTTGATGCTATGTCAAGTTCAGAGAGCAATGTGAGACATTTCAAGGTTTCACTATGACTTTTAATTCTTCTGCTTATTTGTAGTGCAATTTCTGCAAGAAATATGGCCTGTGCAGTATCTTTTTTTATAGCATAAAACTCAGCTAAGTGCAAGGTGCCGGTCACTATACCTATGTGATCTTGGTTGGATTTACGTATTTGTAAAGACTCATTAAAGTCATCTGCCTTTACTTTGGGATCACCCATTAATAATTTGGTATACGCAATATTGTCAATTATTCGCGCCAAATGGGCTGAGTATGTATCAGAAAGTTCAGGCACTTGCAATGCTTGATTAAAATGTGCCAGGGCAGTGGTGTACTCTGTTTTTTCGCGAAACAGGACCCCTATATTATTATTCAACTGAGATTTTAGAAGTTCCTCATTATCCAGCCTATCGATATATCTCATGGCTGTTTTGTAGTAGCTTAGCGCATTGTCAGGTTCTTTTAATTTGCTTTGTATGATACCTAAAAGATTATAGCAAAGCGCAAGCTGTTTATACTTGCCTAGTGGTTCGAAATAATTGATGGTAGCGATGAGCAAAACTTCACTTAAGGTGTAGTTTTTTATTCTACTTTGAATAATGGCCATATGGTATAGCATCTTCCCGCTATAGTAGGAGTGTCCAGCTATTTCATAGAGCTCATACGCTTTTTTATAATGAATATAGGAACTGTCAAACCTTTGGTTTCGAAGGTGGAAAATGGCATAGTTCCAATGAGATTCAGCTAATAATTCTGTTTCACCTTCTTTTAAGGCGTATTCTATGATTTTCGCGTTGATAATTCTAAAGCTGCCCGAATCCTTTATCTTTAAGTATGCTGAGGCTACTTTAGATAGGTAATCATACTTTAAGGAATCATTCGAGACGGCTTTGGTATAATGATAAGCGCTGTCTATGATAATTTTCTTTTCTGCCCTGGATCCTGTACTGTTTTTCTTTCGTTTCAGCCATAGGGATACCTGGTCCTTGTTGTAGTCATGTTTTTCGAATATTTCACTGATACAGGAATAATTAGAAATAACAATTACAAAAAGAACAAGGTATTGGCAATATATTAGCTTAACGTCAATACTTGAAAATTTAATGTAAACTACTAAATAATTGAAAGCCTCCAACATTGGAATGCCGGAGGTTATTCACAATTTTAAATATCAGAAGAAAATCTTATTCATCTGCGTCTTTTTCATTATCCGGAGGTATACTTACTTCATCTCCCGCATCTAAACGGTTAGTGTAAAGTTCATGGTGTTCAGTTATATCCTCCGGCGGATTACAGGATTGTACTAAGATAATGACTGCCATCAATAGCAGCGTAGTGCCTATTTTTTTCATGACTAAAAAGTTTTAAATAAATCAATAGTGAATTACCCTTCGATGAGGTTTATTGTAATTCCGTAGTGCACTTGGAGGTATGAGTGTCGCAATCATTACCCATACAGGAATCAGATTTCCAGAAGTAAAGATAGTAGGAGTATAGCTTTGTGTAGGGTTCAAACCATACCGTAGAAGTAGGCGTTATGAACACTTTTTTAGAAATACCATTGAAAGGCCAAGGAAAAATAGCGTATCGCCTGTCAAAGTAAAGTAACTCAACAACAACTACTAAGTAGAAGGGCTTACCCATATACAAAGACCGAACCCTTCAATATGATATTCATCTCCGGTCTATCGGAGGAACGAATAGCTTGTTGTTGATGCTTCGTTTTTCTAGTTCAAATAGTTTGATTTCTTTTTTGCAGGCACATGAAAAATAAGATACAGAAATGAGGTACCCCTAGACCTTTGACGTTTTTCTAAAAGTGACAATCAAAAAATAATAATAAGGGTAAATATATAGTAGATTAGACGCTCTCTTTCTTCTCGAATTCCGGACAATCCAGGCGTATTTCATGATTCATTAATTCTGTTTGAAGTAGGTTGCAATAATCAGAGTCCGGGTTTTTTTGATAAAATTTACATCCGTAGCAAGTACGTTGAACGTCCAAGATTCCGTGGCGGTTTAATTTATAAATTAATTGGCTTAAGGTGGAAAATAAGCTTTCCAGTTCAACAGTGGAGAAACTATCCACTTGTGTTTTTAGTGGATCTGAGAAGTCATAGGTGTGTGCTATTAAATCATTTCCTGAATCCGATAAAGAAATGGAATAACTTCGATTGTCCGTATTGGAGTAATCTTTAATAATAAATCCTTTCTTATCCAATATTTTGACAGCATCACTTACCGTTGGCTTGGTTACGTTAAACTCTTTGGCGAGGTGACTTACATTACACAAATTTTGTTTGTGAAACGCAATAAAAATCAGAATCTGGATTTGAATTGGGCTCAAACCGACTAATTTTGCTTTTTCCCATAACAAGACTTTAAACACCTCAGAGACACGTTCTAACCCTGCAACGATCTTGCTTGAAATATCTTTTTGTTGTTGTTTTGGATTAAATATACTCTTGTCCATAAAAAAACCTGTTGAATTTGAGTTCGACAGGTAAAGTTAGTTATCCTAATTAATTAATCACAATTTTCCATTTCAATAATGGCATATCCATTCCCTTTAATGGATGCTTCCATTTCTTTTGTCGCTTGTTCAATGTGACAAAATCGGCATTCTTTAGAGGTGATCTGGCCAGTTTGGAATGCCTTGGATTTCAGATAATGTTTTCCAAAATCAATAATGGTGTTTTCATTTTTCAGCGCACTTGGAACAAGAATGTCGAAGTGCATAATTTGATTGTCTTTTCTCTTTACATAGGTGTCCCAGACTGCAATTTCCATATTGTTTTTAGGTTTTAATTGTTTTTTATTTTTTCACATGGAGTGAAAAACATACTTCACTCCATGTGAAACTTAACCAACCATTGATGCCATATACCACCATGGTGATCTCCCTTTCTTATTCACTGACTTTATAAGGTAAGGATAAATCCCCGCTGGCTATGCTATAAACTTCGTATACTCCTAACATCGGAAGATCATCTATACTGGTGTTAACTTTCATAAAAGCAGTAACTCCGTCATAATTAAAGTCTTTACGGTTATTAATTCTATAATCGGGAACCACTACTCTGATCACATCTTTTTTGGCCGTTACCGGATATCCCGGAGAATCCATATACATTGGCATTCCTGGATTGGTAGGGGGAAGGACAACGGTATCATCAGCTTTTTTAAATTCTTTCACGGCAAGACCTCCTTTAACACGGTCATCCTTGTGAAGAACTACCCAATGGGGATGCCAAATTATACCATCATTATCGTAAGCTTTATCATTGTTTTCATCCCATAATGGTGTGTCGTCAAAATCTGGATGAGAGGTCAGCGCAAGGGCTAGAATACCTTCGGTTTGACTAAAACCTACATCGGTTGGGTTTAAGTTTGTCGGGAAGACGTAACCTAAAACAGGTGCACCGTCAAGCTGACCGGCCTTAGTAGGTGTTGTGGCTCCTGCTTTACCCTGTACATGAATTTCCCAAACGGTTACACCATAATCTGCCTTGTGTAAAACCTGAACGCTAGTGATGGCAAAGTCATCATTTTTATAACTTTCTTGAGCATTGATTCCGCTAATGCTAAAGAACAACAGTGCTGAAAATAATAGAATAGATTTCATTTGTTTTGTTTTTAAAAGTCAGGATTATCTCAAGATAGGATTCCTAACTAGGTTAGTTAAAAAGTTTAATCATCTACCTTAACAGGTAGGGATCAAGGTTATACAAATATAGTAAGGAATCCTAACTAAACAAATTTTGAGATACTTTTTTTAAAATAGTATACATGATTGGTCCGTTGAGGGGGTTAGAATTCTTTGTGATCCGGTTTCCGCTATAGGCATTAAGAAGGGAACAAGAATAGGATACTATAGCGACCATCCTTAAAATCCACTTAAAAAGAAGAAAATTAAATTCAATAAATTTGAAAAAATATTTCAGTGTGCATATTTATGATACCATAATTATAGGCGGCGGGCAAGCGGGGCTCTCTACGGCTTATTTCTTAAGAAGAAGTGACTTGGACTATTTGATTATAGATGATCAAAAGCAAGCGGGAGGCACCTGGCTGAACACTTGGGAGAGCTTAAAATTATTCTCGCCGTCAGAGTATAGTTCATTATCCGGTTGGCAAATGCCGAAAAGTAATTATGAATACCCTACCAGATATGAGTTTATCAAATACCTTACAGCCTATGAAGAACGTTATAATTTTCCGCTTAAGAGAAATACTCTTGTCTATAGGGTAGTAAAAGAAAATGATATTTTCAAAATAGAAACCAACCGGGGAAATCTATATGCCAAAACAGTAGTAAGTGCGACAGGAGCTACTAGAGTTCCATATGTGCCTAATTATCCAAATCAAGGTCTTTTTATGGGCATGCAACTGCATTCCGTGGAGTACAGGAACACTAAAAAATTTGAAGGTAAAAAAGTACTTGTGGTTGGTGGAGGTAATTCCGGCGCTCAGATACTCGCCGAACTCTCCGAAGTAGCCCGGACCAAATGGATCACATTGGATGCTCCTCGTTTTCTTCCGGAAGAAATGGATGGACGCTATTTGTTCCATCAAGCGAACTCAAGGTATTTTAAGGGGGAAACTCTAAATCAGCATGGGGAAGCTTCATTAAGTGATATTGTTCAGGTGGAAATTGTTAAAGATGGTCTCGAAAGAAATATTTATAAAGATTTAAGACCTTTTGCATCATTTTATGAGCAAGGAATAATCTGGTCTAACGGAGAAAAAGAAGCTTTTGATGCTATACTATGGTGCACCGGATTCAGACCGAATCTTGACCATTTGAAACCACTTAACATTATTGAAAACAACCGCATTAAAACAGAACATACCCGCGCCCTAAAAGAACCACGACTTTGGTTGGTGGGTTATGGTAATTGGACAGGTTTTGCTTCAGCTACAATATACGGTGTAGGGAAAACTGCTAGAGCCACGGTAAAAGAAATAAAAGCTTATTTTGAGAACATGGCTGAATCTTAATTTATTTCTTATATTATTTACTGTTGCAATTACACTTGAAACTTGTCCTAAATATCCGAAAATTACTGGTATTTCCAGATGTTTTTCCAAATCCATAGATGCGTGGATATTACCGAATATTTTGGAAATGTAGTTCATCAGATTTCCTCCCCCAATAGTATGGTCAAGCTTTTCAAAGTCGATACCTCGCCGGTAAATAAAGGAAAGACATTATTGTATCGGATATTAAGTTGCTGATTAAAATCAGGAAATTCAATGGCACACTTAGTTCTAGTACTGCGTTACATTCTCCCAGCGGTGAAACCCTGCTCCAGAATTATACCTGGGTCGCTTCTGTCTTTATTACTTACTTTTTCCTTTTATTGGCATTACTGCTGATAAACATCTCATTGCGCTCTTCCGATATAATAGCTAAGAATCGATCATAATGTTTTAGGACATCTGAAATCAATTCATTTTTTGTGAAATAGTGGATGTCATAACCTTTTCTTGAATCTCCGAAATACGCTTTCGGGAAGTACGTTTTACTTTCTTCAATATCAGGATGGTTTTCTTCATTTAGGAGGCTGATTTTACTTTTCTACTGTTTTTGATATTGTAGAAGTATTGATTTTTAATTTAAAACAAAGCGTAATCGCTAAAAAATTAAATGATTTTTCAGCCAAAATGAGAATAATCAGTTAAAAAGTTTATTTTTTTATTGAAATATTCAACTTTCATTTCTTAGAAATAATGTGATGGGAACCCTTGGATTTACTGTAACATAATTGGGATTAGAATTCTGCTAATGTATATTTAAACACCTTTAAGTGGTTTTAATTCAATGCTTTAGCGGTTTGTGTTAAATTTTTTATTATATTTAAGGTTTATTTATCATAAAGATAACCCTCTAATGTAGCTGCTGCTTTTTTCTAAAAAATGGGAAAAAATATGGTCAGATATCAGATTGTTGTACTTCTTTTTGGTATAGTGCTGATAGTATTTTTTAACCGTTGTCAAAAGACTTCCCATAAATCCGATCAGACCTACACCGATACAGAAGCCAAAGCCGCTATGCTTATTTCCAAAGCAAAAGCAAATCACTCTGATTCCACTATTATATACTTAAAAGAAGCCTTAGGACTTGTCGATCATCTAAAGCAGGATTCTACTGCCGGAAAGTATCTTGAAAAGATTAGCACTCAAGCGATATATCTAAAGGACTCCGTCCTTTTTAATACGGCCAATGCCAAAGCCATGGAACTTGCGGTAAAGACAGGGGATTCATTAAGTATGGGACATGCGCATTGGAACTATGGTATTTGGTATCTTAATGAGGAACGCTTTGACAGTGCGTATTATCAGTATGATAAAGCCCAACATCATTTTGAAAACCAAGGACATTTATATTATGCCGGAAAGATACATTATAATAAAGCCTCTATCCTTTGTCGAAACAAACATTATACAGGAGCTGAAGTGGAAGTGTTTAGGGCGTTAAAGTTATTTGAGCCCAATAAAAACTACAAACAGCTTTACCTGTGTTATAATCTTCTAGGGATCATCTATAACGAATTAAAGGAATATGAAAACGCAATTGATGCTTATACCAAAGGTTTAGGGTATTTAAAAAATGTGAAAGATCCCGGTCTTTTTCGTGACCACACCCTAAACAATGTCGGAGTCCTCTATCATAAGTCCGGAGACTATCAGAAGGCTGTTTCTTATTTTGATAAGGCACTGGAGAATCCAGGGGTACAAAAAACGGATAAGGCGCTTTATGCCCGATTATTAGATAATAGAGCTTATAGCCGACTAAAGCTTAAAGATACCACAGGACTTTACACGGAGTATAATCGGGCTTTAAAGATCAGGGATAGTTTGGAATCCAAACTGGGAGTGATAACAAGTAAGCATCACTTGGCTTGGTACCGTGCTTATGCAGGAGATACCCTAAGGGCAATCCAATTAGCCAAGGAATCGTATCAATTGGCAAAGTCGATTCAAAGCAATAGTGATGTGCTTGATAACTTAGAATTGCTGGCTGCAATTGATCCTGTGAATGTCGCGGGGTATCAAAAAGAACAGATTTCTTTAATTAATAAATTACGTAATCACGAGCGCCAGACCCGTAATAAGTTTATGGCGATCCAATATGAGGCTCAGAAATATAAACAACAGACTGCGAAGCTTTCTGTAATAAATAACAAGAGACTCAATCTTATAGGGTTTTTGCTTGTCTTACTGGTCTTTTTATTTATCTGTTATCGACAGCATGTTCGATACAAGCAGTTACAGTTAGAAACTGCCCAGCAGAAAGCTGATATGGATTTATATATTTTACTACACAAACAATTGGAGAAATACGAAGAGGGCAGAGAAGAGGAGCGCCTTAGAATTTCCCAGGAGCTTCACGAAGGATTGCTTCCTGAATTTTATGCTGTTCGGATGGATCTGGAAGATTTAAGTCTCGAAGGGGATGCTGAAAGTTTAACACGCTATAGAAAATGCATTGAAGAACTCAAACATATTTATAAAGGGATACGGGGTGTCTCTCATACTTTAAGAGCCAGCAGAATTTTTACATCTGTAAACTTCACAGCTATTATTGTAGATCTCGCAAAAGAAAGGGCTGTCACCGGAAAATTTAAGCTTATTATAGATACCGATTTAAATATTGATTGGTCGAAATATGAGAGGCTCACTAAAATGGATCTTTACTATTATATCAATGAAGCATTACAAAATTGTATTGTACACGCTAAAGCTACCAAGGTTACATTAAAACTCAAAATTCAGGGGCAGTCCCTGGTGGTAATCGTTGCAGATAATGGAGTAGGGATGTCAAAAGTGAGCTCCAAAGGTATCGGTCTTAAAAATATGCAATCTCGCATTGATAAATTAAAAGGAAAATTCACTATTGAATCTACCCAGGGTAAAGGAACTAAGCTAGTTATGACCATTCCTTACCCAACTTCAAATAGCCTAAACCCAAACCTTTCATGAAAAAACATTACAAAACACTCATTGTAGAAGATCATGTCTCCACCGCAAATGGAATAGCAGGTTTCCTTGACGAAATTAGTAATTCTACTGGTACCGAATTTACTACCCGAATTGCTTATAATTTGGCTGATGCTTTAACTGCATTGAAAACAAAACCGTCCTTTGATTTGGTGTTTTTGGATATACGGCTGAAACCACAACCGGAAATTGGAATGAACTCCGGGGAGGATCTAGGAAGTGAGATACGCAAGCTTTATCCCGAAACCCTTATAATAGTTTCCACAATTCATGATGAACCCTTCTATATAGAGAATATTATGAAGAATGTTACTCCCGAAGGTTTTTTTGTGAAAGGCGATTTGGATCCTAAAAGTTTTGTCAGTGCTATTAAAACTGTACTCGATGATAGTCCTTATTTAAGTAAAACCGTTGTAAAATATGTATCCCATAAGTTCAAGACTGATATTACCATTAACAGTTTAGATCGACAATTACTTTTCGAAATGGAGAAGGGTTTTACCATGAAGAAAATTGCAGATAATCTTTTTTTCTCTAGGTCCACTGTTACAAAAATGAAGAAAAAACTAAAAATTACTTTAGGAGTAGAAGGTGGCAGTAATAAGGATTTAGTGGATAAAGCTCGTGAAATGGGCTTCATATGAAAAATAACTTTTTGTTGTATGACTAATCAAGTATCTTTAAATACCAACACTCAAAAGCAAGCAATTCACATGAGTACGTGCGCCTTTTTTATCGATCCATGTCTTAATTGTAACCTATTCCATAGACTCAATGGGCAATCATCATTCCTGATATAAAGCGCCATAACGCAAGTTCTTTTATATGGGGCTTTCTGTATTTTTCCGAATGCACTATTCTCTAAATCATTGTTCTAAGAATTTTAATTTAATATCTAAAAGGCATATGTTCGTTGGTATAGCCTTACCTGAATTTCTGATAGGTTATTTACGGTAAAAGCACATAAAACAGGGCTTTATAAAGGATTTATTCAATGAATTTCAAAATTTCCAATTCCTATATTGTATGAATTAGCTTATGAAAATCTTCGTTGGGTGTACTTTTTGCGTAATTTTTTTACCCACATTGGCTCGTAGTATCACCCACTTTGGGTAATATATTTATCCACATTGGCTCAAATTTTCAATCAGAATGTAAACCACTTTTTAAAAATCATATCCTAACTTTATCTTGTTTGAAATCAGGTAATTATGAAAGTTTTGAAGTGGAATAAACAGTATAGCGGAATTATTATAGAGATCATTAGTGTTCTCTTTATAGTGTTGTTTGTGTATGCGGGGCTTACGAAACTTATGGAAGGGGATAAGTTTTTTAATAATCTGAATAACTCTCCCATTTTACCTGGTGATGCAACAGCTTATATTTTGAGCTGGGGAGTTCCAACCTTGGAGTTAGTAATTGCCTTACTTATTGCAATCCCCAGAACAAAGCTTAAAGGGTTGTATGGCGCTTTAGGTCTAATGATTTTGTTTACACTCTACGTTGCAGGGATTGTATTTTTTAGCCCTTACACGCCTTGTTCTTGTGGAGGAGTATTGACACTGTTATCCTGGCCTCAGCATCTGGTAGTTAATATAAGTTTTGTGCTATTAGCGGTGTCGGCGATACGGTTATACCACATAAGGAAATTACCAAATAGAGAACTGCCTCATTACAAAGTGGAGTAGGGGATATTGCTCTTATTCCAATGACAGCCTACTTAATGAATTAAAAGTTTAGACCTAATTTTTTAGGTGTCAAGATATTTTGTTGGCCAACAAAAGAAGGGAAGATCAGCCGAAAACCTGCCCAGAAGTAGGCAAAATTATTAATCATGAAAAACACTAGAATCATGAGAAATTTAAAAACAATTTTACCGATGTTAGCCTTCGTATTGGCCATCGGTATGTCATTTGCGTTTGTAGGCGCAACGGAGGAGAAAGAGGTCTATGATACAAAATTCATCTTAGTGGAAGAGCCTAATGGTTGGGCTACAGTCGAAGGTGTAATTTGTGAACCTGACAATGACCAGTGTATCGTTAGGTTTGCTGAGGACCTTTCAACAGAGTATACTCTCTATAACTCTAAAAATGTAAATGATCCTGCAGAAGGGAATGGAGTTGTAATAACAAAAACGGGTTCGGCTCCTGATCCCGATCCTGAATTTTAGTATTAATGATATAGGAGTGCACTAATGGCACTCCTATATTTTATAACTCTAACCGAGTCTATCCCGAATTTTGTGTTTTTCAAAATCATTTCTCTAGCTTGGTTCCAGGAAGAATACAAAATATTTTACAGTCCCCTCTAACCTTTACTGTTGTGATTTTTTATTCAACATTTTAAATTCAAAAGGATCTCTATTGAATAATTGTTGTGCTGTATTCAGAATATCACTCGGTGTGAGAGATTTTATATATTCCACTTCCTGTTTCACACTTCTCCAAGGATATCCGCTTTTATAATAATCATGAATTTTCCCACTCACTTGTCTTCCACTAATTTTTTCCGCCTTCATAGATTGTAATTTTTCATTAATAAATTGTTCTAAAAACTCTACATCAACTACATTATTTTTGAAGGATTCAACAAATTCTTTTACTTGCTGAATTATTTGGTCTGTATCCTTTGGTCTAGAGCTAAATTCTATAAAAATTTCATTAAATAAGCGAGATTTATCAGAATTGGCGTATACTCCAATAAAATAAGTTTGTTGTTCTGCTTTTGATTTATATCTAATCTTTTGCATCATTAATGTGCTCATCATTTGTTGTAATAGCTTTAGTTTTATTTCCTCTTTCCAGTTGAGATTTTTATTATCTAAAGGTGAAAGGTATACCAACCTTCCTTTTATCTGTTGCATGAACTCAATGGATGGTATAGTTAATGAATAAGATGCCGGTAGATCAACACTTGTTGGTTTATTTATTGTTTTACATTTCTCTTTTTTATTTGTTGGTAAATTCCCCAAGTATTTTCTAGTTAAAGCTAATATTTTATCCTTTTTAAAATCCCCGGTGAAAACAAAGGTAAAGTCTTCCGCATTACCAAAGACATTCTGATAAATATCAAATGCCTGTTCCATATCTGTTCGATTTACACTTTCTAATGAATTATGGTTGTTGGGAAAAAGAGTACCATCTCCAATGATATCTCTAATCTTACTTCTAAACGCATCTTCGTTGATCGTTTTCATAACTAATGATGAACTACTTTTAATTTTCCAATCTTTAAAAGCTAAACTATTTTTATTGGGAGCGGTAAAATATAAATACATTAATTGTAAAGCTGTTGTTAAATCCTTAAGTTTTACATTTCCTTTTATGCCTGCCTCATTATAGTTTATATATGGGGATATTCTTAGGTTTAAATCCTTGTCTCTAAAATATTTTTCCAATTCAAATCTATTCATTCCATTTACACCTGAATTCCTTATAATCTCAGTTGAATTTAGAGCCGAATAATAATCTTTTTTTGGAAAACAACTAACCCCTTTAGAAGTAAAGCCATGAAAGCTTATATTATCTCGCAGTTTATTACTTATTGAGGACAGTGAATCAAAAGGCTTGAGCACTATTCTCACACCATTATCCAGTTGGTACTCTTTAGCTCCAGGAATAGAAACAACTTTTTCTTGAATCTTACTGGGCTTTAAATTTCGTATGGTAGATGGAGATAATAATACTTCGGGAATTCTCAGTTCTTTAAATTCAGATACAGGTGAATTATTAGCATCTTTAATCCATCTCCTGATTTCCTTTTCCGTATATGATAATGCATGATGGTTCGGAGGAGACAATATTATTATATCAATGTCATTTGGATTAGTTTTAATATATTGTTTTATAAATTTATTAAATTCCGTTAAAGTAAGTTCCCTTATCAGTTTGGTTAAAATTGCTTTTTTATTTGATGGTAATGCCTTTCTGTAAATGAAGTGGTCTCTGATGTTATTTCTCCAATAATGTATTCCTGTAGTATCTTTTTTATTTAAAGATCTGAGTTGTTTCTTTTTGCCTTCCATAAACTCCCTTTTAGAGAATCCCTTACTTTTTAATTGTTTTAAAAGCTGTATAGATTCTGAAATAACCTCTTTCTCTGAACCGTCTTCTATCCTTATTTGCAAAGCTATCCCTAATGAAAAAGGTTTTATAAATGCTGGAAGTACATAAAAAGAAGTAGCATATTGCTGTTGTTGTTTTGTAATAAGCATTTCTCTTAATATATTCATGAATAACTGTCGTTTTTGATCATTTTTCAGAACGTTCAAGCCATACACCTCTTCCTGTATTTTTTGGCGCATGTATAGACGCATATATACAGCATCGTCTTTTGAATTTTTTTTTAAAAAAGGATGTTCTTCGCTAATAAATTGTGGAAAAGAATTCCTGTATTCTTCATAATTATTAATTGGAGATTGTAGGTTTTTGTTAGGTTTGGTCTTAGAAAACTTTTCTTTTATTTCATTTTCTATAAGATCCACATCTTTAATATCACCAATAACAACAATAGCCATTAAATCAGTTCGGTACCAATCTTTATAAAAACGTTTAAGAGTTTTTTTCTTGAAATGTTCTATGTGTTTTATAAAATCGATTGGCGGAGTAGCTCCTCTTCCGATCATCACACTTTCGAAATCACTAATCAAAGAGTTCGCTAGATATCCCCCCCTTTGTGCTTTTTCATTAATAATTACCCCGCGTTCACTATTAATGTATTCATCTTTAAACTCTAAATTCCATATAATATCTTGACATAACTGAAAAGCAATTTCTCGTTGCTCTTTTGTGCCAACTGATTCAAAAAAATACTGCGTAAAATCAAAAGATGCGCTGCCATTGATTTGCCCTATTTTAAAACCTAAATCTTGCGCTTTTTCAATAGTCATATGCTTGCCTGATTTAAAGGCTATGTGTTCCATAAAATGAGCAGACTCGTATTCATTTTCTAATGCAGATCCAGCCTTTATGAGTAATCGTACATCGAGTTGAGAGGATCCGTCTTTTATAGGTTTGATGTAATATTCGAGACCATTTAATAACTTTCCATGCCGTATACTTCTATCCAGAGGTATCGTATCCTGACTTCCTGATGAATGAACCATAAACATTCCCCCCAAGAAAAAGGTCAATAAAAACGATAAGACTTCTTTTTTTATGAATTTATTTTTCATTGTAGTTTGCTAATTTAGTACCCGTTATTTTGTGTCAGGTTAGGATTTTTACTTCTTTCTTCTTCAGGTATGGGGTATAAAACATCAGTGTCCTGCCAGGATGTTTTTGTGCCACTTAAAATCTTTGGAGCCATTCCTGTACGTTTTATATCTAACCACCGATGGCCCCATTCGGTAAATAACTCTCTTTGTCTTTCTATCTGAATGGAGTCCAATAAAGCTTCTCCTGTAATGCCGGAATTTAGATTCATAATCAGATCGAGATTTGCTCGCTCCCTTATTTTATCCAGATCTGTAATAGCTCCGGTTAGATTTTCTAGATGAACTTTTGCCTCCGCCCGTATAAAATATTGTTCTGCCAAGCGCATTACCATAGAATATTCCTTGATACCCTCTGAATCATGAATTCTATATTTAGTTGGATAGTAATAATCTTTGACATCAGTAGGAAATACACCTAACCAGTATTCAGATCTAATGTCTTTTTTTGAATATAACATCAATTGTTTTTTGGTAATGGCGGTGGGTTGATTAGATTGTGGAGGAGCACTTGTTAAAATAAAAATTCGAGGTTCATTTGGAATAACGCTTAAGGCCCTACCAGCTGGAGATATTTGCCAAATAGCTTCTTGGCTATTGGCTAAAAAAACCTGATCTAGGTCGTTTAGTAAAGCATAATTCTCAGTGCTGTTGATTACTTGAGTACTATATGTTTCCGCTTTTTCCCAATCTTCCAGAAATAAATATACCCTAGCCATTAGAGCCATTGCTGTATATTTATTAGGTCGTATACGTTCTCCACCCTCATAGGACTCTCCTAAAATAGCAACAGCATTCTCTAAATCATCAATTATAGCTTCATATATTTCTGTTTTTTCAGCCCTCGATGCTAAGGCATTTTCTCTGTAATCTGGGGATTGTATTAAAGGTACTTTCCCATATAAATTGACAAGGTAGAAATAGACAAAAGCTCGCACAAATTGTACTTCGCCCATTAATTTAGCTTTCATCTCTTCAGATACTCCATTATATTTTCGCAGACCATCGATTACTGCATTACAGAGGTAAATAATATTATAGGCACTTGACCAAAGAGCTAAATTGTATGAGTTTTCTATTAAGATTTCGCTCTCTTCAAATTCGATCATCTCTTCATTTAATGCAGTGGTTTGCAGTTCACCAGCAGATAATCCTCCCAAGAGAGTGACAGAACGGAAATTACCATTAGAAAAATCAGCCTTGAACAATTCATTGTATATGCCAATTACAGCATTGTTTGCAGCTTCATCGCTACCGAAAACAGTTTCACTTACAATTTTTTGGTCGGGGACATCTACTTCAACAAAATTTTCACAGGATGACTGCATAAAGAAGAAGAAAATGATTATAATATGTCTTGTGTTTTTCATGATATAGATATTATAAGGTTACTTTAATACCGCAGGTAATAGTTCTTAATGGAGGAACCACACCCGATCCTCCCTGTGGGTCTAAGCCTTTATATGAGGTTATGGTGAAAAGGTTTTGTGCATGTACATAAATCTGACCTGATTTTACGTTTATTTTTTTCAGAATATGTTTAGGTAAGCGATACGACAGAGAAATATTTTTTAATCTTAGAAAGGAAGCATCTTCTATCCCCATAGTACTATTGGCCGTATTGTAAAAAGGGTCTATTGCTAAAAATGATTGTGAAACCTTTTGAATGTTTTCATTATCTCCGGGTCTTTCCCAAGCTTCTAAAAATTCTACAGGTTTGTTTCCAGAAAAACCAGGCGGAGTTGCTCTAAATATATGACTCCCGTTAAATTGTTTAATATATTCGAATAGGAACTGTAAAGAAAGTCCCTTATAACGGATATGGTTATTAATACCCCCGTAATATTCCCTTCCCATATTTTTTATAACTACCCTATCATCATTATTATATCGTCCATCCTCATTAGCATCCACTATTTGATAAAAGCCAGTTTCTTGGTTAATACCATCATATTGATAAAAGAAGGAAATGTTTAAGGGGTGTCCCACTCGGTATTGGCTAGCATATGAGGTATCGTCAATATTATCAAACTCCAGCAGTTTATTCTTTGGAATGGTCATATTTATTGAAGTTTGCCATGAGAAATTTTTACTACTTAAATTCATGGAGTTTAACAATACTTCCCAACCGCTGTTCTGCACCAACGCGGGTAGATTAGCCTGTACTGAGGTAAATCCTGTAATTGCAGGAAGTGGATATCCTACCAATTGATTGGAAGAACGGTTTCGATACCAACTGACCTCCATATTGAAATGATCATTAAGAAATCCTAATTGTAATGATGCCTCTATTTTTTTATTAACCTCCCAGGAATAATCTGGGTTAAATAGTTGGGTCGGATATAATCCTCCAATACCTTCTGTTGCCTCATACGTATCCAAAAAGCCATAGTCTGGTATCTGATCACTTCCAGTGGTACCATAACTAGCTCTTAATTTTCCAAAACTCAAGAAAGAAATATTCTCCTCAATTACCTTCTCACCCGAGAAAATCCAAGCACCCCCTATAGCCCAAAAATTAGAAAAACGTCGATCAGAGCCAAAGCGGGAAGACCCATCCCTTCTCCCTGTAATATTTAGGAAATATTTCTTGTACCAGTTCAATCCCATACGACCAAATAAAGCAGCATAGCGATAATGTATGTTGGCATCATTTGTAATTCTAACTTCCTCAGCTGCATTAAGATTGCTCATTAAACTTTTGTCGGGATAACCATTTGCCGTTATGCTTAAAAAGTTGCTCTTATTATCCTGGAAAGTCCCACCCATTAATGCATCAATATTTATTTTACCATAAGTTTGATTAAAAATAATTTGGGGTTCTAATATCCAGGATCGTCTTTTAGAATAGTTCTGATTTACGCCGAGTTTTATCCTCTCCCATCTATTAGGATTGTACCGTTCTTTATAATATTTTATTCCATCTTCATTATCTAATTTGGAAAAACCCGTACTAATTTTAAATCTCAACCCTTTTATAATACCATATGAAATATTCAAATTCGTTAATAGATTATCTGTTTTAATATCCTGTGGTTGTTTCAAAACTGCCAGTGGATTATCTACTGTCCAATTTTCCCAGTTTAGACTACCATCGTCCTTATAAATAGGAGGTGCATTTGGCGGAACGGAAAGTGCATAGTTGACAAAATTGGCTCCATTAAACACTTTGTTATTATCTACCCCATAGTTAGCAGAGAAGCTTAATTGAAATCTGTTATTATCTGATTTATGGCTAAAATTCACATTTGCCGTTAGTTTATTGTAGTCAAAATCTCCAGGGAATACAGAGCCTAGTTTATTATATGAGCCTCCAATCCTATAAGTGGTATTCTCATTACCACTAGAAATTGCCATGTTTATATTGTTAGCGAAGGCTGTACCTCCAAACAGAACATCCTGCCAATCTGTATATCGATTTTGATCCCATACCATAAGGTCAGGAGCATTTGTTTCTGTAGGAATGACTCCATCATTTTCAAAGGCTTGTTTTCTCATGGAAATGTATTGTCGGGTATTTAGTAGCTTCATTTTATTTGAAACTTCGGATATGCCTGAATACATGTTGATCTCTAATGAGCTCTTCCCTTGATTTAATTTCCCCTTTTTACTAGTAATCAATACTACACCATTGGCTCCCCGAGAACCATAAATCGCAGTAGCATCCGCATCTTTAAGCACTTCTATACTTTCTATATTATTGAGATTTAGGGTGCTCAAAGGGTCTAGTCCTGTTATTGTTAAAGTGCCAGGGCTTTGTATTGGTGCAGAGACAATTGGAATACCATCTATAATATATAATGGATAATTTCCATTATCATTGCGGCTGTTTCGTAAACTGTTTTGTCCACGTATTCGTATGGTCGGTGCCAAACCAGTAATTCCGCTTCCTTGTTCTACTTCCACTCCAGCCATTCTCCCTTCTAAACTCTGGAGCGGACTTACAATAGGTTGTAACTCTATTTCTTCTGAAGTTACTTTTGCGATACTTCCAGTTCGCTCTCTTTCCTTAACGGTGTAATACCCTGCATTAACAGTGACGGCTTCCAAGTTTGTTACATCCTCTTCGAGTGCCAATGAAAGTTCCTTTGAAGTTCCAACTGTCACTTCAAGAGGCTTAAATCCGATATAGCTTAATATTAAAACATCGGTAGGGGCGGCATCCACGTAAAAGTAACCCTCTTTATCTGTGAAAGTGCCATAAGAAGTCCCTTTGATTTCTACGTTCACTCCGGGAATCGGAATGCCGTTGGAATCCTTGACCTGCCCCTTAACCCGATGTTGGTAATCAGCTAATTCTAAAAAATTGATAGTTTTATTATTTCCGAATAGGGAATAGGTCCCAATAGAGAAGATGAGAAGGAGTACCAATAGTATACACCTATCTCTAATGATATGTTTATTTTGCATAATGTTGTTCTAATAGATTGTTTTTAGTTAATTATAAAGATTCCGATCACCTGTCAAATGCACTGAGAATCTTTTCCTTGTTAGATTAAATTAGTATGATGTCTGTTGTATTCTATCTCGTATATGTCTTTGTTTTTAAATGTTTTGTAATAGGGTATTCGTGATCTAAATCCATAATCCTGAACTATAATTTAAGTGAGTTTTAAACACACTATCATTAACTCAATCATGAATTGTCACTAACAGAGTAGTGGTATACTTTTCGATTAAAAAAAGTATACGTACATATCAGTCTAAATTCCATTCTTCCTTGGCCACTGCTACAATAATGGTATCTGGGCTAAATAGGATTTTTTCTTTTCTTCCGAAATAACCTATATGAAGGTGATACCTGTATCTTCTTTAAATAGTGAGATATGATTTCACAATTCAAATAAGTTGATAGATCCTTTGAACGTGATATTTCTATAAAAACCGACCCTATGCTGCAAGACCTTAATAAAACGACTTGCAAAAATGTTAAATACGGGTTACATTCGTAATCAATGCGACTTGACGAAAAATGTGACCTTTTAATTTCCTGAGGGAAACACGTTTGGTTACCCAAACATAAGATCGGTACTACCCAACAGATACTGTCGGGAAGATTTTTTTTGTTTAAGTGTGTATAATAGTTTTTTGAAATAGATACGAGAGGTTGTGACCAATTGGAATCACCAATAGTGATGTCCGCGGCCAGTGGGCTGCGGATAAAAGGTTTTGGCGGTATGTTAAACTTCGTTTTCATAATCATGTTGGTTATGTAAACGATGTGTACTCGATAAGCAAAGAAAGTTCCTCAATTGGTAAAAAACCAATAAAGCGAGCCTCAATGCTTTGAATGTGGTACCGTCAAGAACCGCCACAACCGAAGTTGTGGTTCCCCAAAGACTTACATGAGACCCGCCTATTGGTTTATATCGCGAAGATACAAAATCCAATAGAAAGCGAGCTCACGGTCTGCTCATAGGGAAAATTGACGGTTTTCATTTATGAGTGACATCGTATTAAGATTGAGTTAAAAACTCTTTCTTCTAATCGTCGCTATTGTTACTGATACAAATATAATGCATAAATCTATAAAAAACAAGAATTAAGGTTTTTATATAAATAATGAAATACAACATAAAAAGTGAATTCGGTAGACAAGCGAAAAAGTTTAGGTTGAAATTTGGGCTGAGTCAGAAGGAGTTAGCCGAACTTAGTAATATGAGTCCCTCTGAATATGGTGTTTTAGAAAAGGGAATTACAAATTATAATGTTGAAAAACTTCAAAGAGTCGCTTCGGTATATGGCTTAGTATATTACCAATTTGGCAATCCAAACTGTGAATTCCCTATATTCAATAAATTACCGAATAAAACAAGGAAAGCCATTATTTTACGGGAAAAGCCACTTAGGATCTATAAAGAGAGGTTAATAATTGAGCATTTGACGCTGTTACTAGGTGAATTGTCTACAGGTAATGAGTTTTTAATCAAACATTTGCGGACTAATATTAACAAAGAGTATAGTATCCTATACGAGGACGAAGAGATATCGGGAACTATAAGTAAAAACTTTTCAGAATACGTTATTAAAACTGATGATCAATATATGACTAAACAAGGTGTTGGAGCTAAACCTTTTTATTATAAATTAATTAAAAGAATACCTGCTCGAGTTATAGCTGAGGCAAAAGAAAAAGTTGGAGAATGATACTACCGATGAAGCTCCTTGTGCCCGTTAGGATCAAACTTTATTATCACCATTAATCGTTGAGTCATCAATAGGTGTTTTCACCACAAAATGCACCCTATTTTGTATTTTGAGTATCCCTACTTCAAAGACATCTCCATTTTTTAATTCAGCTCTAAAGCTTTTAGCTATTGGGATTTGACTTTTAAAGTAATATCTTTTTGTTGCCGGAAAATCTTGCTTTATATATGTCATCGATAAAGAATTCTTGTCTTCCTTCTTCATTTACTCTCACAGTTACCCTTTTCGTGGTTGCGATAAATGCGTGCGATTCAGCTGTAGTCTATTGTACCTGGTAATCAGGACTCCCAAAGATTAGCTTCCCTTCTTTGGTATACAGCGAAAAAAGGCGCTGATTAGTTGTCCCTCCTAGACCAGTTCATATTCAATTTTATCCCATAATCCTTTTACATGAAGTAATCTGAAAAAACTTCCATCCATATTGCCAGTTATCATGAAACCCTGCACCTACAAAAAGACCGTATCTTGATTTTTGAATAATTACAGTGTCATACGCTTGGTTTGATGCTAAGGTTTTAGGCTTAAACTTGTGGGCTTTTGCCTAAATATTTATCCAAATTCCAGTTTTTTGCCTCGTTAGCCCCAGTAATTACTGCCCTTACAACTTCTTACAACTAAAAGTTGTAATTGATTCGTATTCTTTTTTTGTTCATTGTGAGTGCTTTATAAGTGAAGAGTATTATAGATCTAAACTTTTAAAAATTGTCGACATAATTAAAAGGAACTAATCTTCACAAATTGGTAGAATCAGTGTTTAACCTGAATGGGGACTATCACATTAAATAACAGGTTGTGATTGTCCCCTTTTCATAAAACCCTTGTATGATGACAAGACTTATTACTTTAGATGATTTTCAAGAACTTAAAAAAGAAATACGCGAATATTGTAAACAGTCCATTGCTCTTCAAACCACTGGAGTAACCAGGAGATACCTTAAGTCGGATGAAGTAATGGACTTACTTAGGGTAAGTCCCGGAACACTACAGAATTTAAGGATCAATGGAACTCTGTCTTACATGAAATTAGGCGGAACGATTTATTATGACTTTAATGAGATTCAAAATGTAATGGAGAAGAATCGCGTGCAACACAGGCGAAAACCAAAACCCTAAATCTCATTAATACACGCAATACAGCTTTGAGAAGTTCTATTCAGATAGATGATTGTTGAAGTACGATTTAATTTCAATTATATGCGGTTAAAAACCATCTAAGGATTTGGAAAAAGTAAAGGCTATTGCATTAATGATCTGAAAGTAGAGCCTTCTGTTAGGCTCTACGTGAAAGACCTGAATGTACCGATAGGAGAGAAGGTACCATCCAATAAAGGGGTGCGGTACTGTTGTCCGATTAACTTTGTCTAGATTTTGGGGTAACTAGCTTACGCATTTTATATTTATTTCAATCCAAAAGTATACCATTTAGGATGCAAGCTATTTGTTCCTTATAATTGAACTACTTGTTTTATTTAATAAACAAATGGTTTACAAATAATGTATGGGGAGCACTTACCAGATTGATGTCAAATTTTAATGAGGATTCCACCCTGGAACTGGCACTGTGTATACGAAATGAAATTTGCCAGCCTTCATCAAAGGTAGCCAGCAATGTATTATCATAGCCATTTTTAAAGGAGAGCTCTATAATGCGGGAGGGGAGGTTTAACTTCTGAACCTTTGCCTTAGGTTTGTGTTTTCCGAAAGATTTATTTAAAGAACCCATTAAGTTAAAAGCCTGAATCTCTACCTTTTTCTTTCCTTTTATGACCTTATAGAAATCTTTGTTTCCAACTAAATAGAGAATCAGGTTTTGAGCAAAGTTATCAGGGGCTTGTTTTTCTAAAGCAAGCATTTCTTTTTTAAAAGCTTCTAAAATGGGTTTGTATACCTCTTGATATTTATCCTGTATTACTTCATCCCATTTGGTGGTGTTATCATGCTTTCTAATTTCACTTAACCGGTTAAAGACAACATTGACTTGATCAAAGTATGTAGTAGAACAAGGGAGACCAACCCAGCTTTTACCGAAATCTAATTTTCCGGATAGTCGAGAGTGTTTTAATGCCCTATGATTGTTCTTTGCAGAAATTCCAATCTCCCATTTCTGCTTTGCTCTTATAATAATGACATCCCTGACATCACCCTTTTGTCCCTGGCTATCTGTAGCGATTTCTAATTGCAATATATCTTCATTGTCAATTCCATAGGAGAGTCTCGGCTCCAAATCAATAAGAAAATTCACGGCAAAACTGGAACTTAAAACATACGCATCCTTTTCCTCTGAAGGAAAAGCATCAAAACATTCCCTCGCGGTTAAATAGGCATGATTCTCAATAATATTTACAGTTGTAATATCTTTCAGTCTTGAATGAAATTCATGCAATAAGGAATACTCAAAAGCCTTACCGGTTTTTGTTTGCTTAGCCATGGGAATAGATATAGATTAGGAATTCACTAATTCCAGCATTTTCTCCTTGATATAATTGCCATTAATAGGCGTGGATGAAGTGTCTGCTTTATTTGTTTTAATTTGTTTTTTAGTTTTTAATTGATTTAAGTCCTTTTTGATTTGCGATGCAATAACATGAGCAAGATCAACAGGAACTGCATTTCCTATCATTTTATAACCAGCTGCAACCGCTTTATAATGGAAAATGAAATCATCTGGGAAAGTTTGTATACGGGCACATTCCCTAACGCTTAATCTTCTATAAAGATGTTCTTTACCCGGAGCAAAAATCCTTACATCTGGTCCGGTAAGAACCATTTTTGGCGCCTGAGGATGGATAGGAGCATGGCGTCCGCCAGCTTGTATGGTAAATGAAGTTTCATCCCAACTGCGCACCCGGTTTCGTGACATATACATAGAAGAAAAGCCTCCGATCAGGTATTCATGATTTGGAACAGAACATTGATCACCATTAGTGTAGTTTCCCTGTAAAGCAGGGATTGCTGTTTCTTTTAAATCCGAAATTTTATTTTCAAGGGTGATTTTTTTCTTAGATGTGGTAGGTTCCGGAAATTTAAACTTAATACCTAAGTCTTTTCTATACCCTACAAAAAACACTCTCTTTCTGTCTTGTGGAACGCCATAATCCGAAGCGTTTAGCATCGTAAATGACAAATTATAGCCACATTCATTGAATAATGCTTTAATATTCTCCAATGCTTTGTGGTTGCGCTCTAATAGCATTCCAGATACATTCTCAGCCAGAAAGAATTTAGGTTGTTTATCAGCTAATATTCGAATAAAATCAAAAAATAGTTGTCCTCTTTTGTCCTGAATTCCTCTCAGTGATCCAGCTTCACTCCAACTTTGACATGGAGGTCCACCGATGATACCATCACATTGTGGAACTTCCTCAGAAAGAATATCAACAATACTACGTTTATCTAAAAAGGTATCTAAATGATTTTCTTCGTAAGTTTTCCAAATATCTTTATCGTATTCATTTGCCCATACCACATTGAAACCAGCTTTTGAAAAGCCTAAATCAAGACCTCCAGCACCTGAAAAGAAAGAAACTAAGTTCATATAAATTCTGGTTATAAATTGTTGAGTAGAGATTATTTCTCTAATGTCAATCCCTTAAATAAAAAGGGAATTGATAAGGTGTCAAAATTAATAAGATTTCTTTAAATAGAGCAGCTTATTTTGTTTAGTTAATATACATAAATTAATTTAAATAACTACAAAACCTTTTCCGTTTTGGGATCATTTTTTAGCATGGTTACATTTTCTCGAAAGGCGTTTATGGTTGGAATGTCTTTGATGATAACATGTGAGGATACTTCACAATGAATTCCATAAAATGATTTCTTAGGCATGTGTTCGAATGAATCAATCCTTACCTGATCTAAATATATAAATTGGGTAGGAGTGAAGTTGTATGTGCAAAAAATCAATAAATCATCAATGATAATATACTTAGAATGAATATTGGCATTAATATAATAAGCCGTTGATGGGTTGTCTTTTATATGCTTGTAAAAGTTACTATAACTTTTTTTGTTAACTAGGGTTCTAAATTTATGATCCACTTCTTTATTACCGGTGGCTAGGGTCTGCGATAGATAGGTTATATTCACTCCTTTGAGAGACATGTCTGAAATAGCACGTAAAATACCGGGTTTGGTATTGGATTGTAGGTTTATTTTTGAATGGAAGGGATTATAAAATTTATAATCAAAAGCAGATAAATGCTGACCGCAAATTATAATTTCTTTTTTTGCTGTTTTAATATGCGTTATTAGCTTTTCTTCCATTTTATTTGCTGAGTCAAAATAAAATGGTGCGCTATAAAAATTCTTTGAGTTATTTGCAGTGGTCAAAGGCTTAAGTTCGCGCCTAAGGATATTGAAGTTTTTATTAAAGCTTTTGATATGGATGCTATTTGCGATGATATCATTGAAAAATTGCCTGGTATTATCTTCATAACCCAGCTCATCTTCTATAATGAGTAAAGACTCATATTTAACTTTATCTCTGACAGCTAAGTTAGAGGAGCTCAATAAACTGATATACCCGTCCTTCTTTTTTATATATCCATTTTTAATATGAAGGGAGTATGGGAAATCTCCCTTTGAAAATTGCTTTATATACCTACTTCTAACATAGATGTGATTAAAGAAATATATGTTGTAATTGGCATAGTTATTAAAATAGTAGTCTTTGAAGATTTCTTCAGCTAAGCTGTACTTGGTATATTGAGATTGGCCGATAACATTTGTGTCTATATCTGTTAGTTTCTGAGCGGATTTGTTATCATACCCCTCTAAAGGGATGGTAATAACATTGACTTTAATGCCTTTTTGAGCGATCCGTTTTAGATAATTGTGTAATATCTTATTATTAAATAAATACCAACATAAATTTACTTCTTCAATGGCATCTATATTCCCTTCTATCGTGTCAATGATCGTTTTAAGTAACTTAGGAGAGCCACCTTGTAAGTAATGATTTGAATTTTGATAATCGTCTGGGTTTTCAAAAAAAGACTTAAATGGCATAGAATAATATAAATAGTTTAGCTAATCAAAGATAAAAATTATTCTGAGGTTGGATGTTGCAGTTTTATTAGTGAGGCTAATTTATGGATCTGTATGATTAAATCTGGCTAATTCTCTTGTGTCTCCAAAATTTCATAGGTGTATCTGTGGACAAAAGAGCTAAAGTTTTTATTCCGTTAAACTGTTCAATTCTTTTTCTAATTCCGTTGTTCCATTTTTAATCTTACAGGTTTTAATCAATTTAGATTGGCTTTTAAAATATTCAAATAGAAGTTTGGATTTATGGTAACACTTATTGTCATTTGTTATAAATGCTTTACAAATTGAACCATAAGCCGAATGTTTTGCGTCATTCAGTAAGTTACTATACTCTCCTTTTTCATTCATTGAGTCTGGAAAAAAGCCAATCAAGTCTAAATTCATATATGCAGTTGTATAATAATCAATATATGTCAAAGGATGTGTTGAAGTATCTCCTCGAAGCGATAATCCAAATTCAATGAATTCCTTCAAGGAACCACTTATACCTAACATTTTGATTAGTTCATCCAATTGAGATGCTGAAAAATTACAGATACTCTTTGGGTCTAATTTAAAGTGTATTTTGATTATATCATCCCTTAATGAACCATATGTGTCTGTCATTTGTTTTATGGCAGTGTGCGATCCAGCCATTGGTATTGAATTGTCATAAACATTTTGTTCATAGAATTCAAGGGCATTTCGATTTTCAACATCGACATAATCACGTCCAAAATATTTAACAATTACTAAATCCTTTGCTTTTTCAGAAAGATAGGTCAAGTCATTTATTCGTTTACTCGATAATCCGCCGGATGTCTTTGCTAGATCTCCAAGGTGTGCATCTGAATAAACTAAAGTGATTTTATCAGATTCCCTTTTTAGAAAGTCATTCAGAATGATGTGAGGACTCAGTTTTGGTTCTTTAAGTATGGAAAACAAATTCCAATCTATATATGTAAGTTCCGCTGTTTTCAATGTTTGGTCAAATTGTGGTGTTGAATTGAGCCTGCTACTCGAATTAATATATTTAATTGCTAAGTTATTAAATTTCGGATAACAGTAATCCCACTAATACCAGCTCCGGTAATTATACGAACGGTATAAAATCGATTTATGGTAATTATGTCGCCAAACCTAACGTTTTCGTATCCAGTGTCTTGTCCAGAGATACTCCACCTCAAAGTTTACCAATCATTCCAGAGTAAAGTGGTTCTTCGTCAAACTTGGGGATTACCGGTAAGCTGACCTTTCTATCCGATAAATTCTTTTATTTTATCTAGCCAGACTTTAATTTCAGCATAACCGCCTCGCTCATTTAATCTATCAATTGTCATTTTATTGACACCATCTGTGTTTAATTTACGTTTTGCTTTCGATATTTTTTTCTTTTGTTTTTCTTCGTTTTTTACAGGGTCTGGATTTATAGAGTTCCAATCGGTATCACTTTCTGCACTATGAACTGCCATTGCAACTTTTTCAGGAACATCATCTGCATCAGTTATTTCTGATAAATTGATTGTAATATTAAAATCAAGATAACATTCATTAATTGCATCATGGTGTAAATAGTTTTCCAATTCTGATTTTGCTGTATTATAACCAATTTTTTTATCGTTCCCTTCTGCATTTAAATCTGCAACGCTTTGAATATATGCCGGATTATCTGAATCATAAATGTGAACTTGCGCTTGTAAAAGGCCATCTAAATATTTCTTCTCTATATAGTATTTCAATTGAGATCCACCTGTTGGAATGAATGCAACAGCCTCATTATTTTCTAAATTCAGAATCGAATTATCATAGGCATTCAAAAGTTTACTCATGCCAATTAAGCCATTTATATCATTTTCTCCCTCAACAAAAACCAATACTTTAACCTTGTTTTTCGGGTCTGGTAATGCACCTAAAGTTTTAATAATTTTGTCAATTATTTCAGTATTGTCTGTTCCATCCGTATTTAAACCACTTTCAACATTTATATTGCCATTATTAGAATATACATATCTTAACGATTTTTTAGGAATTTCTTTAGCTAGATTGGAATTATGCGTTGTAAAAAACACTTGAGCATTTTCAGTTTCTGATAATTCTCCTAAAGCATTTACGATCATTAGTTGAAAATCAGGGTGCTGTGATGTTTCTGGCTCTTCTAGTGCATATATGATGTTTGGTGCGTTAGCAGTTCTCCTATTTTCAACCTGGGCTCTAAAGAAACTTAGCAAGACTAAACGCCTCATTCCACTTCCTCTTTTATTGAGAGGAACGCCTCTGTCATCTTCTAAAGTTAATTTGAAGATTGAATTCCAGGTAGGTTCTTTAGGGAAATTAGAGCGTAAAGTTTCCGCTAAACTAGAATCTAATTCGTTTAATTTATTTATTGTGTCATCAGCGAGAGAAGTGGAAGCATTTTGTACAGCTTCTTTTAATTGTTCCAATAATGGTTTAATATGGTCTCTTTTTAAAACCTCTTTTATGATCTGCCTCATTGGATCTTGTATATCCGAATCTTGGTCTGTTAATGGTTTGTCAACGAAAAAAAGAGAATAAATCGGCAAATATTTTTTTAGACCTGCCCATATTTTCTTTCTATTATCCTCGTTGTCTAATTTCCCATCTATTTTTATTTCAGTAGTTTGTGTTATTATCTTTCCGTCTGTAAAAAAGTGGTTTCTTATTGCATTTCTTAATTCTTTACTTCTTCTTCTATTAACTCCTTCTGGGTTAATATCCAATTCCTCAAATTGAAGTTTTAAAGTTGTTCGCTTTTTTGAAAGTAAGTCTGTTAGGTTCTCATTATCAGGATATTCGCAAATTATAACAGATTCTTCTGATATACTACCAGCTGCTGAAACTGGAAACTTCTTTTTAATCTCAAGTTTTTTACTAACATTTAAAAGAAATTCATCTTTTAAACTTGTTTCTATCGTGTCGTCAAGAATTAAGGTGTCAGGTAAATCATCAAAAACACATGTTATTTCTATTTGGGAATTGTCATTCGAAATACATAAATCGTGCTTATCAGGTTTTCCGTTAAAAAAGATTTCTAACGCTTCCAATATAGTGGATTTACCAACGTCATTTTTTCCTATTATAACATTGAGATCCGAAACGTCAATTTCTGTTTCTAGAGAATAACTTCTAAAGTTTTTTAATTTAAGCTTATTTAGTTTCATAGGTAGTTTTGTTCAGTTTGTTTACAACAAATGTAAAACGATTTACAGAGCATTGAATGTGGAAAGCCGTAAACGAGTGTAAATAAAATGCTAAGCAGGAGAAGAGAGGTGTTAAATGTAATAGATAATAACACATTTTTGGCAAAAAACGAATAGTTACTAGATTGTGTAAGATGTTAATTTTAACAACCAGACAGGAAGTGACAGCCTTTTCACTACCATTGGATAGAATAACAGGGGACTATCTAATAAATTATTTTGTTGTTTTACCAAAGCAATTTAAATATTATCCATAAGCCCTTCCAAAGTAACTTTTGAGATCTATTACTTCATTATCGGTCAGTTGTGATTTTTTTAGGAGATCGTTTAGGACATTTGGGAGAGCATTGAAAAGATCTTTTATCACCCAATTGCCATTCTGAATTTCCTATAATCTCGTGATCTTTACTAGATTTATTTTTCAAATTGTCGTCGGGTTATGAAATAAAATTATAAAACGTTAAAATATATTTAATTAATTCTGATATTTGAACGTGAATGTTTGGGTACAAACACGAACTTTATTTTAACTTTGGAATTAATAAAGGAAACGCAATAATGCCCAATCGGCTGAGTATGTGCATTATTATGAATATAAAAATTCATCAATGATAAATATTTTAAGATCAACTAATTTAAAAATGAATTTCAGTAATGATTACGGTAGACGATAAATTATACATTACCAAGGAGGTTAACAATGTAATTCTAAGATTTGCTAAGGAAATAGTACTTCGCCGTTTGTTAAATTTGTACACATATGGATCAGAAAATGAGAAAAGTGAATTAACCGAACTTCTCATCATTGTAAGTCATTACAATGGAGATTTGCCGCCACCAGAGCAACAACTTGAAATGATAGGTTTCCTGTCTGAATTTATAAGAAAATTAAGCATTGAAGAACGCACAGCACTAAATTTCTGGGTGTTGAACCAGCGTTATTTAAGATATCTAGAGGAAACTGAAATCACATCAAAGCATATGAAAATGGAACAATTTAATCAAGAATATGGTAGGGAATTAGCCTATAAATTATATAACCCAGTGGGTTCTGGTCTGGACGATGATCTCCAAGAAGAATTGACAACATTCCTTACTCATTTTTCGATTGAAATGGATTTTTCTTTGATAGATGAACACACTTTTGAGGATGTGAGTGATATTATTAAGTCATATTGTGAATAGGCAATGCATTATTTAAGTCATATTGAACATTCGCAGAAACCGACATAATCATCTTTTGGGTCTATGTTGATTACTGTGGGTGTATTTATAAAATTTATTTCGGTTTAATTCCATTTTGAACTTTACCACTGGACTCCTTTCTATTCATAAAAATAGCTATGTCATTCAATGGGAGGTTTTCCCATGCTTTTCCCGTAAACTTAAATTGATATTCTATGCTGGTGTAACCTATTGGATTAAGGAAGTGAATGTATAAAATATCATCCTTAATAATGGAAATAGGCTTGTCAAAAATACTGTTGGAGTTTAATAACTTTAACAATAGTTCTATGTTTATTTCCTTTGTTTTATTATTTGTGCAATGCCTAGGGATTACCATGCCGATGACATCTGTAGTATACTCACCAGGTTCTTTTAATCGATATAACACCCAATAATCCTCAAGCTCCTCAATACTTTTATCAGTGCAGGTGCAAAACTTTATTTGATCTGAAATTTCACACATAATGTGTAGAAGGTTTTAGTTTCAGTTAAGATAGCATATCGAAAACCAAGAAACAAATGTTTTCAACAACTACAGTAGGTGTTCAATAAAATGAGCTATATAGCAGCCTATGTCTGTTACTACTTCATCCAATACTTAAATTATTTACATACTGTTAGAATATTATAATCCCTGCTCAATCATATAATTAAAGATTTAAACATCAATTAAAAGATAACCTGTACTCCGTTTATCTCACCCTTTTTTAAATTTGGATAAACTATTCAAACAAAAAGGCAATATCATCTGCGGTTAGGCTTTTTAGGAAGTTACTGTCATCCGAAACAACCTCATCCGAAAGAATCTGTTTTTTCTCTTGTAAGGCCATAATCTTTTCTTCAATAGTATCCTTACAGATCATATTGTAGGCAAAAACTTTTTGATCCTGGCCGATACGGTGGGTTCGATCAATGGCTTGTTGCTGTACGGCTTTGTTCCACCAGGGTTCCATCAGGAAAACATAATTGGCATTGGTAAGGTTGATTCCGGAATTTCCCGCCATAAGACTTAATAAAAACACCTGTATATCCGAATCTTCTTCTTGAAATTCAGAAACCAATCGGATACGCTCCTTTGCAGCTGTTTTTCCCCTAAACTGGCGATATGTAATATCGTTTTCTTCAAAGGCTTCGCATAGCAGATCCATAGTCCCTAAAAATTGAGAGAATACAATGACTTTGTTCTCGGCTAGATCCGTGGTTAGGGTTTCGATCAGACTATCGATTTTTATGGAAGGCCTGTTGTTGAAATCCGTCTCTTCTTTTAAAAGCCGAGGTGAACTGCAAACCTGTCTGAGCTTGGTGATTCCTTGTAGTACTCCTAATTTGGCCTTGTTCAATCCTTTATCGTTGATTTCAACCATAATGTTACTCTTTACCTTGTTTTTGACCTCTTCGTAAGCCAAACGTTGGTGTTCTCCCATTTCGCACCAGAGCACAGATTCTGTTTTAGGCGGTAGGTCCGGACCAGCGGTTTGTTTGGTTCGCCTTAAAATAAACGGACTGGTTAGTTTTTTAAGCGTATTCACTTGTTCTTCTCCTTTTTTGAACGCAAGGGGTTTCTCGAACTGTTCCTTAAATTGCTTTAGGGAAGGAAAGAGCTGAGGAAGAAGAAAATGTAATTGTGGAAACAAATCTGTTACATTGTTCATAATCGGAGTACCGTTGAGGATAACTCTGCGTCTTCCTCTGAGCTTCAGGACGGCTTGAGTTTGTTTAGCCGTATAGTTTTTAATGTGATGGCTTTCATCCAATACAATGGCATCCCAAAGCATTTTTGACATCAGTTCATTATCGTTCCTAATTAAAGGGTAGGAGGTGATCAGTACTTGATACTCACCTTCTAAAAAATGGTTAATATCACGTTGAGTTCCATGATAGATACAAAGATTGAAATTGGGCGCAAACTTTTCAAATTCATTTTTCCAATTGTAAATAAGCGAAGCAGGGCAGATGATCAAGAATTTAGATTTTGGATTGCTCTCTAACCAGTAGGACATTGATGTGATAGTCTGCAAAGTTTTCCCCAGTCCCATATCATCAGCCAGCAGTGTACCAGCATCGATTTCAGCCATCAAATTAATCCACTCATAACCCTTATGTTGGTAATTTCTTAAATCGGCCTGTACCAAATCCGGTTTTTCATAAAGCTGCTCCTCTGATTGGTTCCAGCGATCCCATTTTTCCAGCCAATCTTTTGGCAATACCATATTAGCAGCAGTGTGGTTTCGGGCAGAATCAAAAATGAACAGCAGCCATTTTGGAAATTCGATCTCGTCTCCATCTACATTTGCATTTCTTACAAGTAGGGCATAGTTTTTCAACCAGTCTTTTGTGAGTATACCAAGGGAACTATCCTTTAATAAAACAAAGGAATCCCCTCGCTTTAGGGCTTTCTGTAAGGTTATTGTGTCTATTTTTTCGTCACCGAAATGAGTTGTAAATTTGGCGGTGACCATATTGTCCAAGGTTTTTGTGATTTTTAGACGAGACACTACCTGGTGGCTCGAATACCTAAAATAGCCCAGCATATCCATACCGGTTATCGTAAAATTATCCTTGAGTTGCTCGTGGTAAAAGTTAAAAAACCAATTCTTTTTGGAAGCTTCTTCAAACTTTAAGAAAAAGCTGCCCTGTCCTTTAAATTTAGGATGGGCGTTTTCCATAAACTCCAATGTTTTACCTTCTTCTTCTTTATTACGGAGATAAGTAATCCGTTTGAGTCCATCATAAACTGAAAATTGAGTTTTATGGTCTTCCACAATGGTACCGTCATACTCCCAACGGGGTAAAAACAACAACATATCGCCTCCCAATTCGGAAATCTGGATTATGGCTTTTGGGGTGGTTTCCCTAGTCTCTTCTTCAAAGACACCTTCGAGATCCAAGGGATACCTTTTCAGTTTGTCATGGTATTTTTCAAGGTAGGTTTGGTGACTGAATGCCCCGGCCTCAGCAATTTCCTCCATCAACTGCCAATCCAACTTTTTTAACAAGTAATAATTATCTTCTTTACAAATTAAGAATCGGGACTGCTGAAAGTCCGTAGCCTTGTAGGTCTGATTACCGAGTTGAAAAAAAGTGACTATCGAAAGCTTTTTACCTGTTTTCTCGATCTTGAAATATAGCTCAGGAGTCTGGGAAGAATCAAAATGGCAGCGTTGGATCATATAGCGTTTTTCGCCGACTTTGATTTTATGATGTAGATCTTGATCTGTAGAAAGTATATTGAAAACTTGGCGGAGGGATTTGAAGTAATATTCAGATAGATACTTCTCGATATAATCCTCTAAAGTTTTTTTTGGATTTAACTTTCGATAATGGAATGCGTGCTTTTTCTCCTTTGATACCGTGCTTTGTCAATGAAAATCATTCGAGGATAAATAATAACTGAAAAATACCTTGGACACTGGTTAAAGTTCCTTGCTATTGACTTTTCTTTCGGATAATCCACCTGAGTCTGATATCCTCGGCGTAACGAGCGATCCAGACTGTAGAAAGGCATGTTACTGATATCCTCGTGCATCTTGTTCTTTGAACAACACAATTAAAACATAGCCATTATAGAAGATGCGCTGAATTTTAAACCATTTACCTTTTTTGTACGATCAATCCTTATGCAAAAAATTGTATTTTTGAGAGAGTAGATTGCCATACAGGTATAATAAACGTTTTGAATGGGTAAATTAGATTTAAAAACTGATCCCAGGGTAGAAGCCATTTTTGCTAAGTATCCTGACTTTGTTCGGGGTAAATTGCAATTTTTGAGAGCATTGGTCATAGAAACGGCCAAGGAAACAGAAGGGGTGGACATGTTGGAAGAAACTTTGAAATGGGGCGAACCCAGTTTTGTTACCAAACGAGGCAGTACGCTCCGTATGGATTGGAAAGAAAAATCGCCGGATCAATTTGCAATGTATTTTCAATGCACGAATCGACTCGTTGATACTTTCAGGTTAGTATTTGGCACTAAATTTCAATATGAAGGCAATCGTGCTATTATATTCGATCTAAACCAGAGAATTCCCGAATTGGAACTAAAGGAATGTATAAAAGCATCCTTGACTTATCACAATGTAAAAGAACTGGTTACATTAGGAATTTGAAAACCGAAGAAAAAACAATCAGTGGCTAACAGATGTATCCTTTAAAATAGGTGGACGAGAATTTAAACCAAATAAAAACAGAGATTTACGATAAATGCTCCTTTGAAATTTCACACTTCAAACTAGAACCTGAAAGTAGGGAGTATGATGCTTGCCGGTTTGATTTAAATGGGCGCAAAATTATTTGCAGGAATGCTAAAATTACACCTAAAAGAGTGGGGCAATTCGTGACGTTTTGGAAACGAAATGAGAATGGACCAATTGAACCCTTTGAAGAAAACGACAAAATTGACTTTTATGTTGTGAATGTTAGAACTGAAAATGGATTCGGACAATTTGTTTTTCCGAAATCTGTGTTGATTGGAAAAGGAATAATCTCCAGCTGCAAGAAAGAAGGAAAAAGAGCATTTCGAGTTTACCCGAGTTGGGACATCGTAAAAAACAAACAAGCCGAACTGACTCAAAATTGGCAACTCAGCTATTTTTATGAAATCGGTAAAATGACTGATTTTAAAAAAGTAAATGATTTATACAGCCGGAATTGATAAAAACGCACCGACAACGAAAAAAGTTTAACCATAGCCACATTTGTAATTATTTTGGTAAGCTGTCCAGTCAATAAAAAATCAAGTGCTGACGAACCAAAATAAGCAAATGGGGTAATTAAACCTGAATACACGCTTAATTAAATATAGTTATTCTAATCAAATGTACGACAGTTCAGTTTACACTCCCGGTTAATTTACTGGTTTCTGTTTAGCACACTAATAATAAGTTTCTTTACCGTTCTATTTTACCCTCGATTGCTCGGCTTAAAATGCGAATACCATCTTTTCAGGGTCTGAACTTCTTGCTGTTTCTGAGCTAATCGTTTTTCATTAATAACGTAGCCTTGTACCAGATATTCTTTTAAGCGTTGAGTTGCCCATTGACGGAATTGGGTGCCCTGTCGGGATTTTACGCGATATCCAACTGAAATAATAACATCTAGATTGTAATGGTCTATCTGATATATCTTATTATCAATTGCAGTTGTCGCAAATTTTGCGACAACTGAATCTTTATCCAGTTCTTCCTCGTCAAAGACATTGTTAATGTGTTCCCCGATAGTTTTAATATCACGCCCAAACAATTCAGCTAATTGCTTTCGATTAAGCCATACAGTGTCCTGATCGAACGTTACTTCAACTTGAGTTTGACCATCCATGGCTTGATATATTTCAATCTGGTTCTTCATCAGTTAATTTTTATATACGAATATTTATACTTTCTAAATTTGAAAGAACAACCAATTGTTGGATAGTTGCCATATCTCTTATATAGCCTTTTTCGTTGGGGTTGTCCTCACGCCATTGTTTGGCTGTTTTACCAAATAGAACTACAGATTTGATAGCAGGTTCTTGATACTCGAATAATTCTAATTTAAGTTTTATCATTTGCCGCTGTTTTGTACATATTGCTTATAGAGGAAGGTAAGATATATTGCGAACTACTACAGGTTATTCTTTGGGTTGTTTAGTTGTAAAATAGACACTACTTCGTTGAGGTGGTCAAAGAGCCGCTGCTCATTTGATTAAGGTTTAAATTATTGAAAATTAAAAAATTTCAATTCGATTGGTTAACTTGGGCTGCGTTAAGGGTATAACCATGATTATATATAGGCTTACTTGTTTTTTGTTTTTAATATTGCTTTACGCATCTTGTAATTCACCTGATGCGGATAAGGGAATTCGTGTTGGGTTCTCTCAAGCCATGAGTTCTGATAATTGGAGGCGCGAGATGGAAAAGAGTATGCAAATTCAATCTTCTTTATATCCTGATATTGATTTGGAAATAAAAAATGCAAATAATGATGTAGAGACTCAAATTAAACAGATTCAGGACTTCGTGGAGTCTAAAGTGGATGTGCTTATCGTATCCCCAATTAAATCCATGCCGGTGACCAATGCCATTGAAAATGCTACAAAATCCGGTATTCCTACAATCATTATTGATAGAAACATAGATGGTACTAATTATACGGCCTATATAGGAGCCGATAATATTGAAATAGGGAAGGATGCCGCAAAATATATTCTTTCCGGGCTTAAGCAAAGAGCCACTGTAGTTCAAATCACTGGAGATATTGCCTCATCGCCGGCCAAAGAGCGCCAACAAGGATTTGAGACGGTACTTTCAAAATCTGACAAGGTAGATTTAATTGCCACCATTAATGGCGATTGGGAAAAGCCATCTCTAATTGCACCTTTGGAAAAGCTGCTGGACAGCGTGACTCCTAATTACATTTTTGCGCACAATGACCGTATGGCAATGGGGGTTTGGGAGGTGCTTAAGAGTCGTAACCTAGATAAGGATGTAAAAATAATCGGCGTTGATGGGTTGTATGGTCCTAACGGAGGAATACAATATGTCAAAGATGAGATTCTTTTAGCCACCATTTTGTATCCTACAGGAGGGGCAGAGGCCATTGATTTGGCAGTTAAAATAGTACGTGGAGAACTCGTCAGAAAAAACAACACCCTAAATACAGTGGTTATTGATTCGGTCAATGTTGATTTGATGCAAAATCAGTTTAATAAACTGGTGGAACAGCAAAATGATATCAAAGGACAGCAGTTGGTAATCGATCAGCAACTAAAGGAGTATCAATCTCAGAACACGTTGATTAAATTGATGATAGGACTATTGGTACTCCTACTGGCACTGGCGCTATGGAGTATCTATTCCGGTATAAAGATTAGCCGAAGTAAACGAAAATTGGAATTGATAAATGAAAGGATTAAAACCCAAAGAAATCAAATTAAGAAATTTGCCAAACAATTAAAGGCTTCAAATGAGAGTAAAATTAACTTTTTCACCGCCCTGTCTCATGAGTTCAAGACCCCGCTTACGCTAATTACGAGTTCTGTTGAAACCATTTTGGAGCAAAATAAAACATTGGCTGACCGTTCTTCTTTTGAAATTAACCTCATTCACAATAATTCTAAGCGGCTGAGAAGGTTGATTAATGAATTGCTTGATTTCAGGAAACTCGAATCGGATTCGTTTTCATTAAAACCCCAAAAAGTGGATGTTGTAGAGGTATTACAACAACTTATTAACGATTTTAAATTAGAGGCCGTTAAGCATTCGGTTCGTTTAAGGGAAAAGTATCCAAAATCACCTTGTTATCTATGGATTGATATCAATGCTATTGATAAGGTTTTTTTTAATGTGCTTTCAAATGCATTGAAGTTTACCCCTGCCAACGGTAAAATAGAGGTAACAGTGGAGGAGCTGGATGAATGCGTGAAAATTTATATCAAAGATTCCGGTATTGGTATTCCTATGGAGGATATTGAAAATATCTTTGACCCTTTTACACAAGCAACTAATAACCAAAGACCGAGTTCTGGGCTTGGGCTCTATGTTGCAAAACAATTTGTAGAACTGCATAAAGGAACCATTGAAATTCATCTACAAAACGGTACAGAATTCGTAATTACCATACTCAAAGGAAAAGAACACTTCAAGGATTTGGTTGTCCAGTCTGAAGGTGTGAAGCATCTGAGGACCACTTCCGGTATGAACCAGGATATTAAAATAGAAACACCTCAGAAGCTTCCTGTTGTGACAAATGAGCAATTACCTAATCTCTTTATTATAGAAGACAATATAGACTTGTGTTTTCTTTTAAGAAAACAATTACAAGATGGGTTTAATATTTACCTTTCAAATGGTATTGATGCATTTCAAGAGGCATTGGAGCTTATACCCGATATCGTTATTTGTGATCTGAATTTACCTGAAATCTCTGGTTTTGATATCGCAAAAAAGATTAAAGAGGATCTTCGCACATCACATATACCGGTAATTGTACTAACAGCACTCTCGGATGAAGAATCATATTTGAAAGCCTTAAATGCGGGCGCGGATTTTTATATGACTAAGCCATTCCAAATGGAGTCCCTAAGACAGGTCTTAAGGACGATGTTGTACAACAGAGAGCGGTTACGTTATTATTATACCAATAAGCTGGATAGTGTGGTGCACAGTGATTTTAATAAAGAGCAACAAGATTTTATCAAAAAAATGAACAGCCTTGTTACTGATAATTTAACCAACCCTGATTTTTCAGTGGAAGAATTGGCAAAGGCGCTACATATCTCTAGGGTTCAACTTTATAGAAAAACCAAGGCCATACTTGGGGTTTCCGTAAGTGACTATATGAACGAAATTCGATTGGAAAGAGCTAAGGAGCTTCTTACGGACAATACCTTTTCCATAGCCGAAATTGCATATGAGGTAGGCTTCTCGTCTCCCGGGTATTTTTCCACCGCTTTTAAAAATAAATATGGAATCTCCCCAAATCGCTACAGAAGTTAGAATGGACATTTAGAACGTTATCGTTATAGTTTGGTCAAATGATGTATCAATTTTTAAATTTAGGTTACATGACTAAAACTATTACGTTGTAGTTTTAAAATGTTAAAATTAGTTAAATATCTGTAAGTTAGGTTTTTGTCTGCAATTAGAGGGCTGATTAACAATTTCAGAAGTTTTTGAATTTTTCTTAGAATAGACAATGATTTATTACGCATACTTTAGTGGTCTAACATTAAAGATGTGCTATGAATAAATTGACACTTTGGTCTATTTGTGCTGCTCTTGCAGGGTTTCTTTTTGGGTTTGATACTGTAGTTATATCAGGAGCCGATAAGCAATTGCAAGAACTATGGGGTACAACGGATGCCTTCCATGGTTCTGTTGTAATGGCAATGGCCTTATGGGGAACAGTAGTGGGTGCTATATTTGGAGGGATTCCCACCAATAAGTTTGGTCGAAGGAACACCTTATTCTTTATAGGGGCATTGTATTTGGTCTCCGCAATTGGTTCGGCGCTTGTAAATGATCCAGTTTCTTTTGCCGCATTCCGATTTATTGGTGGACTAGGCGTTGGAGCCTCTACCATTGCCGCTCCTACCTATATCTCAGAGATCGCTCCACCTAAGAATCGAGGCCGCTTGGTTTCTATGTATCAGTTTAATATTGTACTGGGTATACTTATGGCCTTTCTTTCCAATTATTTGCTGCGAGATGCGGGGAATCAGCCTTGGAGGTGGATGCTTGGCGTGGAAGCCATTCCGGCTTTTATATATATGCTTTTTGTTTTGTTTATTCCAAAGAGCCCAAGATGGTTGTTGTCCAAATCAAAAATTGCCGAGGCCAAACAGGTGCTACAAAAAATGAATATCGGCATGGATATAGACCAGCTATCCGAGAATATCCAACAATCTAAAGGAGATAGAACTACAGCGGAGTCTATTTTTTTAAAAAGGTATCGCTTCCCATTAATGTTGGCATTTTTAGTAGCTTTTTTTAACCAAATGTCCGGTATAAATGCCTTTCTATATTATGCACCACGAATTTTTGAAATAGCCGGTTTAGAGCAGGATTCCTCTTTGCTAAGCAGCATTGGTATAGGAGTGGTGAATTTGATATTCACCCTTATCGGTGTATTTCTAATTGATAAAGCAGGTCGAAAACAATTGATGTTGGTTGGATCTATCGGCTATATAATCTCACTTTTACTAGTGGCCTGTGCATTTTTCTTTCAATGGGGAGGTTTATGGGTTCCAATCTTCCTCTTTATTTTTATCGCCTCTCATGCCGTAGGGCAGGGCGCTGTGATTTGGGTATTCATTTCTGAAATCTTCCCCAATCACTTGCGAGCCTCGGGCCAGGCATTCGGTTCTTCTGTTCACTGGGTGCTGGCTGCTATCATCCCGTCATTTGTTCCGGTATTATTCACCTCTATCGGGGCTGGGTATGTATTTCTGTTTTTTGCTATTATGATGTTTTTCCAACTACTATTTGTCTTGTTTATGATGCCCGAAACCAAAGGGAAATCACTCGAAGATCTGAGTAGGGAACTTTCTTTAAAATCTAAATTTAAATCTAACTGATTATGAATGTTAACACGCTAACTCTAACAATTTTATTAAGTACAATTTTGCTTTTCTCCAGTTGCAAGGACAGCTCTGAGAAAACCAAAGCGACCTCTGAGAATCTGGTGATCAGTGCTGAGATGCAGGATACAGATTACAGACCGAATTTTCACTTCACTCCAAAGGAGAATTGGATGAATGATCCAAACGGGATGTTCTATCTAGATGGAACCTACCATTTATTCTATCAATACCACCCTGAGAGCAGTACCTGGGGAACCATGCATTGGGGGCATGCCACCTCCAAGGACATGATTAGTTGGCAGCACCAACCCGTGGCTTTATTTCCGGACGAGCACGGATGGATATTCTCCGGAAGCGCCGTGGTGGATAAGAACAACACCTCAGGGCTGGGCAGCGATGGGCAAGTGCCAATAGTAGCTTTGTTTACCTATCACGATATGGAAGGTGAGAAAAGCGGACGCGATGATTTTCAGACTCAAGGAATGGCCTATAGTCTGGATAAGGGAAAGACTTGGATCAAATATAAGAATAATCCGGTGCTTAAAAATCCGGGGATCAGAGACTTTAGAGACCCTAAAGTGACTTGGGACGCGCAGCGCAATCAGTGGGTGATGGCCTTGGCTACTTACGAAAAAAACCTGTTTTACACCTCAAAGGACTTAATTGATTGGGAATTTGCTTCTGATTTTGGGGAAGGAATTGGTGCCCATGGTGGTGTTTGGGAATGCCCGGATTTTATTCCAATGAAGGTCCAGGGAACTGACACGGTCAAATGGGTGCTTATCCAGAGTTTAAATCCGGGGGCTTATAACGGCGGATCGGGGACGCAGTATTTTGTGGGAGATTTCGATGGAAAAACCTTCACTCCGGAATCCTATGTGAATGATCTGGGAGAGAAACACGATTATTGGATTGATTTTGGAAAGGATAATTATGCCGGAGTGACCTGGAATAACGCACCTGGTGGAAGAACCTTATTTATCGGATGGATGTCCAATTGGGAATATGCCAATGTAGTTCCCACAGAGACCTGGAGAAGTACCTCCACTATTGCAAGAGAACTTAAGCTTCACCTTGTAGATGGGGTATACCGTATTTCTTCTGCCCCTGTGATGGAATTAGATTCCTATTTAGATAAGAGCTTTACAAAAGCATCTATGGAACTCTCAAAGGGATCTACCATTGTATCTGTAGATGATGTATCATTGTCCAAGACGGAACTCTCTTTTGAAATCCCTAAATTAGAGGATAAGGATTACAAATTCTTACTCACCAATGCCATTGGAGATAGCCTGACTTTTGGATACGATCATTCTAAGGCGCAGTTCTATATCGATCGTTCGAAATCCGGTAAGGTTGATTTTAACGAGAATTTTGCAAAAAAACCATCGGTTGCTCCCCGAATTTCCGACAATGAAAATTTAAGTGTTACTGTTTTATTAGATAAGACTTCTATCGAATTATTCTTTGATAAGGGAACAACAGTGATGTCTGAAATATTTTTCCCTAAAAACTCTTTCCTAGAATTTAAATCACTTTCTAACCACACATTTTTAATAACCGATTTAAAAGCAAGCGAACTAAAACTTTAAAAACCAAACTTATGAATCATAAATTAATTGTGATGTTTTGTTTGTTGTTCTCCATGACCATTTGGAGTCAACAAGCACAAGTCAGCGGTACCATAATTTCGCAGGATGATCAACTGCCTTTGCCTGGAGTATCAGTTTTGATTAAGAATACTCAAAAAGGGACGGTTACAGATTTTGACGGTAATTTTAGTCTACAGAATGTGGCATCAGATGCTGTATTGGTCATTAGTTACGTAGGATTTTCCACTGTTGAAATTCCTGTAAATGGCTCAAATTCTATAGATGTAGCACTGAAAATTGATGCGCAACAGTTGGATGAAGTCGTGCTGACGGGCTATACCACCCAGAAAAAGGCAGATATCACAGGAGCTGTTTCTGTGGTGGATATCGATGAAATGAATAAACAACCACAAGCAAATCCAATGCAGGCATTGCAGGGTAGGGTTGCTGGGGTGAAAATCACCTCCGACGGAACCCCAAGTGGCGGGAATACCCAAATCCTTATCAGGGGTGTAGGGACTCTTAACAATACGGATCCGCTTTATATCATAGATGGAGTGCCTACCAAATCCGGTATGCATGAGTTAAATCCCAATGATATTGAGTCTATTCAGGTCTTAAAAGATGCCGCCTCTGCCAGTATTTACGGGTCCAGAGCTTCAAACGGTGTTATAGTAATTACCACCAAAAGCGGGAAAAATGGGAAGATGCGAGTTAATTTTAAAAACTACACCTCCATTTCTAACTACACCAACAGACAGGAGGTTCTCAATGCACAACAGTATGGTCAGGTGCTTTGGCAGGCCATGATAAACGATGGTTTGGATCCCAATTCGAATAATTTAAGTTATCAATTTCAATGGAGCGAGAATCAGGGAACCCCTAGGTTAAACCAAGTTTTGATGCCTGAATACTTGGATGCTGAAAAGACCCTCAGGGCTTCAGATACGGATTGGTATGATGAATTATCCAGGATGGGAATTGCACAATCTTATAATTTATCGGTCTCTAATGGAACCGATAAAGGTAATTACCTCTTCTCCTTGGGGTATTATGACAATCAAGGAATTATTAAACAGACCAGCTTTAACCGGATTTCTGCCAGAATGAACAGTTCTTATAAACTCTTCAATGATCGCGTTACCATAGGTGAAAACTTTACCGTTAACAGGACCGAAGAAGTGAGTGATCCTGGTGTATTGGACCCTGCATTAAGAGCGCTGCCCATCATACCGGTAAGGACCGTAGACGGCCAAGGATGGGGAGGCCCGGTTGGGGGAATGAACGATCGTCAAAACCCGGTGCGACTTCTTCAGTACAATAAAGATAATGGATATGAATTTCAACGTCTTTTCGGGAACCTCTACATTGATGTGGAGCCTATCGATAATCTTCATATTAAAACCAATCTTGGAGTCGATCAGGGAAGTTTTTACAAACGAACACTGCAAAGAAGTTATCAATCCGGTTATTTAAAAAATGATCAAAACGCAGTGACTATTGATCAGAACACCTCCAATAAGATTACATGGAGTAATACTATTACATATGATCTGACCCTAGAGAATCATAAATTTAATGTGTTGGGAGGAACTGAAATATATAGAGAAAAAGTTGAGAATACGTATTTAAGAAAAGAGGACTTTTTACTTGAAACACCACAGTATATGTACCCGGATGCCGGAACTGGAGAGTCTTTTACTGGAGGGAGTGCAACCTCCTTTAGTTTGGTTTCCTTTTTTGGAAAACTGTCTTATGATTTTGATAGTCGCTATTTGTTCTCCGCTACTATCCGTAGGGACGGTTCTTCTCGCTTTGGAGCCAACAATCGTTATGGTACCTTCCCTGCATTTTCAGCGGGTTGGAGGATCAGTGATGAAGGTTTTATGGAGAATTCCAATCTTATCTCTGATTTAAAATTGAGAGTTGGATGGGGACAAACCGGAAATCAGCAAATTGACAATAATGCCATTTATTCATTATACATCGCAGACTACGCCGGTGGTGATCCTACCTGGGGGACCTCTCATGGAACTGCTTATGATTTGTCGGGAACGGGAAGTGGATTATTGCCTTCGGGTTTTAGATCTATTCAAATCGGAAATGATGACTTAAAATGGGAAACTACAACACAGACCAATATTGGTTTAGATTTCGGGCTTTTTGATCAGCATTTAAGCGGATCGCTTGATCTTTACTATAAGGAAACGGAAGACATCTTAGTATTACCACCATACCTGGGAGCCATCGGAGAAGGTGGAAACCGATGGGTGAACGGGGCATCCATGGAGAACAAAGGTATTGAGTTTGCTTTGTTATACAGAGGAGGTAAATCCGATGGATTGTCCTATGAGATCTCGGGAAATATTGCTCTTAATAGAAATAAGATTACTTATTTACCTGTTGAGGTGCAAAACAATTACGGCGGAAACGGAATGGATGATAATATTCTTGGAAGGCCTATAAACTCCATGTATGGATATGTTACCGATGGTCTTTTTACCTCCGAAGAGGAACTTCAAAATTCTGCGCAGCAACAAGGAAAGGATCTAGGAAGAATCCGGTTTGAGGACTTAAACGGTGATGGGGTTATTGATGATAAGGATAGAGCTTGGATTGGAAATCCGAACCCTAGTTTTACCTATGGATTAAATCTGAGTTTTGCCTATAAGGGTTTTGATTTGAATTTGTTTTTTGACGGAGTAGGGGACGTGGATGTGATAAATTCCAGAAAATATCAAACAGATTTTTGGAGTGTGGATGATGTGGGATCCAATAAGGGAAGCAGGCTATTAAATGCTTGGTCACCAAGTAATCCTGATTCCACTATTCCAGCACTTACAACTATTGATAGTAATGCAGAAAACCGTTTTTCAACCTATTATATAGAACCCGGTGATTATTTTAAACTCCGAAACTTACAAATAGGATACACCATTGACCAAAGTATAGTGAATCGTATTGGACTGAGTTCCCTAAGGTTTTATACCGGAGGTCAGAATCTTTTCACGATTAATTCTAAGAAGTTCACCGGAGTTGATCCTGAAAACCCTGCCTTCGGATACCCTTTACCGTTAACGGTGACCATGGGAATGGATATAAGCTTCTAACACACTTAAAAATAAAAGAATCATGAAAGTTATTTATAAAACGATTTTAGGAATATTGAGCCTTGGTATGCTCTACGCTTGTTCTGATTACTTGGAGAATACTCCTAGTTCCGTATTGGAGGAAAGTGAACTGATCAATGCGGAGAATATTGATGGATTTGTAACTGCTGCTTATGCGGCATTGGGAAATGATCATTATGATACTCCTTTTAGTTTATGGCCCTACGGAAATGTTCGGTCTGATGATGCTTATAAAGGAGGGAGTGGTACCAATGATATTCAGGTTTTTCATTTCTTTGAAGTGTCTAACAATATCCGTACTGATTTTGGTGAATTGGATGCTTTGTGGTATAATTCATATATCGCAATTTCAAGAGTTAACAAGGCAATCAACGCCCTTAATCAATTAGAAGAGAGTGAGTACCCCATAAAGGATGCCAGATTATCTGAGATGTATTTCCTAAGAGGACATTTCTATTTTATGCTCAAGGAGGTCTTTAAATACATCCCCTATATAACAGAAGATGTTCCCGTTGAGCAATATGGAACTATTTCAAACAGAGATCTTAGTAATGATGAGTTATGGGAAGCAATAGCCCAGGACTTTGTCAAGGCAACTGTAAATTTACCCGAACATCAGGATCAAATCGGAAGAGCAACTAAGGCTGCTGCATTTTCCTATCTTGCTAAGGTGAGATTGTATCAGGCCTATGAGCAGGATGAGAATAATAATGTGGTCAATATTAATGATCAAAGACTTCAGCAGGTCATTGCAGCCACGGATAGGGTACTGGGTAAATATGCTCTTGAATCGGATTTCGGTTTTAATTTTCTTGCCGGCAGTTATGAGAATGGACCAGAAGCGGTATTCTCGATTCAGTTCTCTAATGATGATAATACACTTCATGGTCGTTTAAATTATTCAGATGTTTTATCGACCCCACAGGGACTTGGTTGTTGTGATTTTCACAAGCCAAGTCAAAACCTCGTTAATGCTTTTAAAACCGACGGTGAAGGTCTTCCAATGCTCGAGGATTTTAACAACACAGATATGGATTACAGCAATCTAGATGCCTATACAGTAGATCCTAGATTGTATCATACGGTAGCCATACCGGGACTTCCGTTTAAGTATAATGAATCTTATATTTATAAGGAAGATTGGAATAGAAGCCCAAGTACCTACGGGTTTTATGCTTCCTTGAAGGAAAATGTATCACCGGATTGCGATTGTTTTGTCAACATAGATCCTTTTTATGGAAATTCTAAAAACAGAATTCAAATCCGTTATGCTGATGTTCTTTTAATGAGAGCGGAAGCTCTAATTGAGTTAGGAAGACAGAAAGAGGCCTTGCCGTTGATTAATCAAATTCGAGAAAGAGCAGGACAGAGTACAACACTGATTGATGGTTATGCTACTAATACAAATGTTGCCCTATATGAGGATGGCGTAAACTGTAATTGGACACAAAATTTTGCAAGGAAAGCGCTCCGTTTTGAAAGAAGACTGGAGTTTGCCATGGAGGGTAGTCGCTTTTTTGATTTGGTCAGATGGGGTGTTGCAGAAGAGGTGTTAAATACCTACTATGATGAGGAAAAAGATAAGCGTATTTATTATGCTGAGGCGCACTTTGATGCCAATGCAGAAGAGTATTGTCCAATTCCATTAGCCCAGATTAATTTCAGTAGAAATGTATATCAACAAAACGTAGGATATTAAATTGATGATTGCTGTTATAGAATGGACCTATTTGTAACTGGGGAAATTAGCATAAACCTTTAAAATCATTTTGATTAAGTATGATTTAATCAAGAAAAAAATGATAATTTCCAATGTAGATGCCTTCAATTTTAATAGTGAAGACTAGAATAAAAATTTAAATCCGGGTGCCCATGGTGGCAGTAGCCAAGCTAAGGGAGGGATTTAACAATTAGAGGGTTTTAGGAATATGAAAATAACAGCAAAATTGAACTGTAAATAGAACGAATTCAAATGGATGATAATTTAAAAATCACCTGCTACGGTGAGGTGCTGTGGGATGTATTTCCAACGGGTGAGAAGATAGGAGGGGCTCCTCTAAATGTTGCGATAAGGCTTCAGAGTATGGGCGTGAATACCAGCATGATGAGTTGTGTTGGAGATGATGTTCGCGGGCATAAAATTACGGACTATCTGAGAGGTTTGAAGCTAAACACCTCATGTATAGAGATGCATGCTGATTTCCCTACCGGAATAGTTCAGGTGACTTTGGATAAAACCGGGTCGGCAACCTATGATATCAAGTATCCGGTGGCCTGGGATAAAATTTCTTTAACTCCAAAAATGGTTCAAGCCGTTGAATCATCGGATGCTTTTATTTATGGGAGCTTGGTTTGTAGGGATCCTCAAAGTAAGCATACGTTGTTTGAATTGATTCCTAAATCAAGTTTTAAGGTCTTGGATGTGAATCTCAGACAGGGTTATTACACTCAGGATCTTTTACTGGAGCTGATTCAAAGTGCTGATTTTATAAAATTCAATGACGATGAGTTATTTGAAATTGCGCAAATGATGGGATCTACTTTCAATTCATTGGAGCAAAACCTTGAGTATATTAAATCCAAGGTTAGCGCAAGCTCCATATGCGTTACCAAGGGGAGGCATGGTGCCTTGTTGGTTCATAATGATAAGTACTACTACAATAGCGGTTATAAGATCACAGTAAAGGATACCGTGGGTGCTGGGGATTCTTTTTTAGCAACATTATTGGTCAAACTGTTAAGAAATGAAGATACGCAACGCGCTCTTGACTTTGCCTGTGGCATCGGTGCTATGGTTGCCGCTGAAAGTGGAGCCAATCCTGTGTTTGAACAGTCGCAAATAGATGAGTTCATAAATGGAAGACCATTAAAGTAGGGAGTTTATCTACGATATAATTAAAAAAAAATAAACGCATCTAAATCTTTAGGTTGGTTAGTAAGAGGAATTGATGTGGAAAGGGCTACGGCTTGATCCAGGTCTTTTCCTTTTTTTATTTTTTTGTACCTTTATTTGCCTGAGAAGTAAAACCTACTGGCAGCGGGACAGAACTGACTATTACTCAATCCAGTAATAATGAAGAGAAGGCAAAACATTCTTCCAAAAATTGGGCAGTTGTTATAGATGGAATGAGAAAGCTCATTGAATAAAACCACCTATAATGGACAATTTCACACAAACTACATTCAGTACCTGCACAAGAAACTAACTAAAAAACAACGACTAGCAAACCGTTGGAGTCAATTAATATCGATAAAATAAAAATCTTGAAACCTGATTTATATGAAAACTAAAATTAATTTATTTTCACTCATCTTCGCCTTCATAGGCTTGATAAGTTGCAATACCAATCAACCGACACAGTCGTCCAACCTAGAAATCGGTATGTTTAAGGTAGTAATACTTTATCCAAATGGAGAAGATAAAACCTTTGACATGGACTATTATGAAAAAAAAGCACATGCCAATGGTGGCGGGTTTTTTAGGCGAAAATTTAAAGTTCTTTGAAATAGATAAGGGTATAGCCGGCAGAACTCCTAATGATAAATCTCCTTTTGTAGCCGTAGGCTATTTTTATATTAATGATGTCGCTGAATATAATAAAGCAATAGGACAAAATATAGATGCAATTCGGACTGACTTTAAAAATTACACCAATATTACGCCTGTTATACAGATTAGTGAAATAAAGCAGGTGAGATACCTTGACAGAAATAAAGAATAGGAAATCATTGAGGATAACATCTAGTGGACAATACCGAACTCCAGTGAATTACTATGGGCGAGTATCCCACAAAAATCACCAGGGGAGAGCAGTATAACAACTTGGCGAAGCTTCATTTCTGTCCTGCCATTATGCAGTAGTCTTATGGTTGAGCGATAGGGTGTAAATGCCTATTATACGTGCTGGTGTTTTAATTTTTTTTGGGGAGTATCCTGTAAACTGTGTAAGTAAAAAAATATCGAGGGTCATGACCCTCGATATTTTTTATTAATTTTAAATTTTAACACAGTATGAAGAAAGAATGGTTTGATCAAATGAAAGCAATGAAAACTTTTATTCTCTTGAGTCACACGAATTATATCTAAATGAATTACTGGCCAAAGAACTGTGTACACGACTTTTCGGAGCAATCAGTCTAAAGGATTAGATCAAGCAATTTGCATTAAAAATGAACCAATCACAACCAAAAATTACTCAATGGATAAATCAAACAGAGAAACACTCTATTTAAAATCAAGAGCGCAATGGCGAAAATGGCTGAGCGATAACCACCAGATAAAACAGTCTATTTGGCTGGTGTGTAATAATCAAAGATCAGGCTTACCAACAGTTCCTTGGGGTCAGTTGGTTGAAGAGGCACTTTGCTTTGGCCGGATTGATAGCACCAGAAAAACCATTGATGAGTTTACTTTCAAGCAGATGTTTAGCAAACGGAAGCATAGTAGCACATGGTCAAAAATAAATAAAGACAAAGTACAGATGCTTATTGATAAAGGACTTATGACAGAGTCTGGTTACCAAACTATTGAGGTTGCAAAACAAAACGGATCCTGGGCTCTGTTGGATGCGGTTGAACAGCTCATAGTACCAGCAGATTTAGAAGAAGCCTTTGAAAGACATAAAGGTTCAAAAAATTACTTTCTGGGTTTGAGTAAATCGCTTAGAAAGATGATGTTGCGTTGGATAGTTCTTGCAAAACGGCCAGAGACCCGACAAAAACGTATTGATGAAATCGCAATGCTTGCCGGTGAAAACAAAAGACCAAAACAATTTTAATCCGTAGTTTGTTTCAAAAAATGTACACATAACCAAAGTGAATCTTAATTATTTGGGTTCTAATATGTTTTTATGCATTGCCCTATATAAAAACATCGCCTATTTTTATTTTATTGAACTTATCGAATTGTGAGAAGTATAGTTTATTCCAATTTCTAGAAATCCTAGAATCGAAAAAGTAGAAGGAGAGCGCTCAGGCTTGCAAACCAAGAGCACTTCTCATCTTCTCATCTTCTAATATAATATCCCTTTAGATTCCAATAAATAGCTTTGAGATATTAGGATACAAGGAATGGACTATACCTACTTAGAATTTAAGTATGACAGTTTATTGTTAAATATTAGATTTGAGAACTGGAAACACCCTATAAATCGCGTTGATTCCTCTTGGGATACACGAAAAAGGATAGGAGAGGGCGAGGTCCTGTAAACACCTCTGTTTCTTATGTATTAGGAGCATTAAGTAAAAGAAAGTAAATTAAAAATTAAGTTCGTTTAGAAATGATTTCGACAAAAAAGATTGTTTTTTTGATCCTAGGCCCTTTAATATTTGCGTTACTGCAATTATTGGATACCCCTGAGGGAATGCCTGAAAGTGCTTTTGATATGTTGTCCATTACAGTTTGGATGGCAATTTGGTGGGTCTCAGAGGTTATTCCTATAGGTGTAACAGCACTTCTGCCAATTGTTTTATTTCCGTTGACAGGAGCAGTAGATATTTCAACCACAACAGCCTCCTATGGACATAAATATATCTTTTTATACTTGGGAGGCTTCTTGCTGGCCATAGCTGTAGAGAAATGGAACTTGCATAAACGAATTGCCTTACACATAATTAAAACGATTGGAACGGACGTATCCAAAATCATTTTGGGATTTATGGTTGCAACCGCATTTTTGTCGATGTGGATATCAAATACCGCAACCAGTGTTATGATGTTGCCTATTGGAATGTCAATTGTATTCCAATTAAAGGATAATCCACATACAGAAGAAAATGAAAATATAATTTTTGGGAAGGCATTAATGCTGGCAATTGCGTATAGTGCGTCATTAGGTGGTATTGCGACGCTTATTGGGACTCCACCCAATCTTGTGTTTGCCGGGTTTATTGAAGAAACCTATAATATAGAGATCTCTTTTGCAAGTTGGATTACATTTGGATTGCCAATTTCAGTGATTCTTTTAGCCGTTTCATGGTATTATTTAACCCATCATGCTTTTGTCTTTAAGCAAAAACAATTCCCCGGTGGTAAAACAGAAATTCAGCGGTTATTAAATGACTTGGGTCCCATGGAAATGGAAGAAAAAACAGTTTTAATTGTTTTTATATTGACCGCATTTTCTTGGATTACCAGATCATTTTTTTTCGAACAGCTTATGCCGGGCATAGACGATACTGTAATAGCTATAATCGCAGGAATTATATTGTTTATATTACCGACAAGGAAGAAAGGAGAGCCCATAATAATATGGAAGGATGCCGTTAATATTCCTTGGGGAATAATCCTTTTATTCGGGGGCGGATTGGCATTGGCCTCTGGATTTCAAGTCACGGGATTAGCTACTTGGCTTGGAAGTCAAGTTGAGCTGCTTGAAGGTCTAACTTTACTTGTGCTTATTGTGGTCATCGTAACGGCAGTTAATTTTATCACTGAATTAACGTCAAATACCGCCACCACAGCCATGCTGTTGCCCATTTTAGCGCCCATTGCGATTTCTTTGGATATTAATCCTTATATGTTGATGGTGGCAGCCACACTTGCTGCATCATGTGCGTTTATGTTGCCGGTAGCAACACCTCCGAATGCAGTGGTCTTCGGGTCAGGTTATTTGAGTATCAAGGATATGGTCAAGGCAGGATTTTGGATGAATTTAATTTCAATTGTTATTATAACCTTTGCTGTATATTTATTACTTCCCTTATTATGGGATTTTGATCCAGTAGATATTGAACTTTTTGTAACAAGGAAGTAGAGGATAAACCTTACACTAATGTATTATCGAATCAGAAGAAAGAATTAATGTGGAAGATCTTCAAAAAATCGGTGATTTAGAAAAACTGAGCTTAGAAGATGTTTTTGGTTATTAATGCAAAATTACACTCCCTGAACGGCTTCCGGTAGAGGAGTCAACAGGCTCTAATTTACCCAAGCATGTTCCACTGATTGGTTTATCAGTGCAATTTCTATAGTGTTTTAATTTAACATTTTTACCAATTCGATTTTAATTCGAGTGTGTTTACGCCTATGTTATAGGCATAAACGGCAGCAGGAACATAGGTTAAATTAATATCCTCTATTGTTTTATTATCTAAAATATCGATTGTGGTTACCAGGCTTGCGGAAAAATTATTTTGATTACAGAAATATATCAAGCTTTTTAATTCTTGCGGTTTTTCAAAATAACGATTACTCCATTTTATTTCTACACACCATTGCGGTTGAAATAATTTGTTGTCCAGTAATACGATATCAACTTCACCTTCGGAGCGCCCCATTTTCCAACGAGCATATTTTAAATCAAGATTTTCTCGATGCATCCATTGTAAAAAAAAAGCTGTTTCTACCATATTACCCATTTCATTATCTGTTTCTGTAATTCCAAAGCTATCGGAGATGGAGTAGAACTCGTTGTCGAGGAACCTTCGGAAAAACCCTTCCAGTTCCGGCATGATTAGGTGCACGCCATGGGTACTGTGCTTGATGGAAAAGGCAATCTCCGACTGTACCACGTGCAGGCCGTTGGAGCAGACCATACGGTAGAAGCCGAAGTGGCCCGAGGTACGCTCGCTGCCATCGTAAGAATTGGTGAACCGGAGCATAGGCAGGATGGTGTCCGCCTTGTTGCCCACGGAGAACTGGGTACTGTCGGAAAGGATAAAGTCCATACTGAAGCTGCGGTCCGAGCGGTTGATGGTCTGGCGGTAATAGGTCAGACCTGCATCGATGAGCATTTGTTCCGCTTTGGCGAAGAACAGCTCATTGGGGATGTGCCCATAGCTTTTGGACACGATGTTCACAATTTTGCCATTGGATACAATGACATTTTCAAGCCCTTTACGGGGTTCCATTTGGGTAAGTTCCCTGAGGGGCCTTACCGCGGACGCTACAAAGACCTCGTCCTGTTGCAATTTGTCTAAATACATAATACATGGATTTAAGGTTAAACAATATTTGCAGGGCACCCAAACGGAAGACAGGCCGTGGAGCGGCAAGGAAACGGAATATAAAAAGAGAGGACGGAACGGCTTTATGCCGTCCCTTGTCCGGATACGGGCTGCGACGTTTACCTTGCGCAAAGGATTGGTTGATGGTTTGTTTGTTCTACGGTATTTTCATCATCTTATGGCATATGGTACTTAAAGCCATTTACCAATGTCAAATTTTAGGATATGGAAGAGCAGGAATGTGGAATTCAAATTCTATCTGAAAACCTCTATAGGGTAGCATATCCCAATCAGGGAGGTTTACAGAACCAATTCTGATTGAACCAAAGGTATCTTGCGTGTTCTTGGTAGATAAGAGTTGCGCTCACCGGCAACCCGAGCGTGGAAATGTGAAATCCGCCATTGGTCCAGTTATCGTGTCCAGTGAGAATTTCTCCAGCTTCAATAGTATGGAGGACAAGATGTCCCTTAAGGGCTTTTCATGTTGGGATTTATTTTTTCGAGTGCTAGTTTATAAGCAATATCCAGCGCTTCATTGGCTTTTACCTTTACATCTGGTTCAACTCCTTTCCCTTCCCAATTGGTCTTTGTAATGGGACTGATGGCTTTTCCAGTGGGGATCCATACAATAAAATTTCCGGATGCATTGAATTCTTCCCCAAAATTGGCGGCGCCGGCAGTGGTTTCCCCTACAATGGTTGCCCGGCCGAGGCTTTTAAGGTCGTAGGCGAACTCTTCCCCGGCAGAAATCGTTTTATTGTTTGTCAGGACATAGACAGGAACATTTGGCATTCTTTCCCCATCTACATAAGGTAAGGTCCAGGATTGGATAGTCGTGTTTTCTTTCTTTTGATAGAAGTCGATTAGATGTACCGGTTCATCCGAGTACAAATAGCTTATCAAAAGCTGAATCATTGTGGGGTCCCCACCAAAATTATTTCTCAAATCGAAAATGAGTGCATCACAATTGGAAACAAATTGCATTGCTGAAGATGCTGTTTTCCCTCCATATAGGGTGGGTGCAAAAGCGGTTATTTTAATATAACCGATATTGTTTTCCAAAATTTTCAACTCTTCAAAGCCATAATTGAACTTCCGTACCCGTTCATTGACCCTATTGAATTTTTCGGCTGGATCCTCTTTTTTTGAAGGACTTCTCAATCGTGCCGCTTTTTCTTCATCATAAGCAACACCAATATGTTTATCTTTGCTGATCGTGAACAAATGGCTTTTCAGTGAGTCGGCAAAAACGGTTTTGTCTGTAATCATTTTGTATTCACCGCGTTTGTACCTTTTTAGTAAATCTTTGGCCATTAAGTCCGCCACTTTTTCAAACACGTATTTATCCTTCAGTTGATAGTTGATGGAGTCGATGATTTCTTTTTTATGGGCATTGGTTAAATTCCCACTTTGAGCGTATGCTGCAATTGAGGTAGCTAACATACATATGATGATACATTGGAATTTCATTTTTCTCTATTAAGGTTGAACCATTTTATAGGCTTTAAAACGGACACAAGTTTTATGCCAAGAAATTCCGGTATAAAATCGGAATCTTTTATTTAAAGACGAAGAGAAATTATCAATGTTGCAAATAGGCTTACTTTGGATAAAATGGTTTTTATGAAATAAACTGTCCTTAAAATCATGAAGCAAATTTATTGTTGCTTTGACGGATATGTGCTGCGACAACTAGCTTTGTGACTTATTGTCTAAAGCTTCATTCCCCATCGGGCGGGTCGAAGAGATTTTGCTGCCGGGTTGTGGTTTCCGTTCCGGATTTTGTGGTATTGGCTTTCATACGCTCTTTCAGGGCCTGACGGCGTTTGTCGTAAATCCAAACTCTGAGCCCTTTCAGCAAACCCTCCTGATAGCCGGAAAGTTTCTCTGGGGCAATTTCGACCATAGCCTCGAACTGTCCGGCATTCTTAAAAGTCTTGGCGTATTGCAGCCCGCACCAGATATAAATGTTCACCCACTCACTGGCCAATGGCGATTCGAAGGTACGGGGCATCATATAGGCTACTACCTCTGTCAGAGAGGCCATCCGCTGTCCCTGCATCTGGGCCAACAGGCGGGCCAGGGGAATGTCGTTAAGCAGGTGTTTGGGCACGGCATCCTGCCAGGAGTTCGGATAGACAATAATGGGGCTGCTCAGGCAATCCATAAAATCGAAGACAAAATCGGACTGGTCTTGTTTCGGGGGCTTTTGCTTGGATTTCGGTTGTGCCAGTGGCTCTAAATCAAAGCCGAAATCGAGTTGGTGCGTTTCAGGATGTTCCATGATTATAACTTTTAGGTTCAACATTATTTTCAGTTCGGATCAAACGGAAGCGAAAATTTTAACGAGGCAAGGAAACGGAATAAATTGGCCTGCAGATGGGCAGGTGGTGGGAGGGGAGTGGCTTTATGCCGTCCCTTGTCCGGGAAACATTTTCCGGGTTTATCTTGTGGAAATAATGTTGGGCTACTTATTGATTACTATGGACTCATTGGAGTTGAGACAAAGCGGACTTAACCCCTTCCTTTTTGTGGCCCGATGCTGACCGGGAAGTGCAGTGTCTCATTCCAGTTTTTTCCGGAATGGGGAAGCAGAACGGGAGCAAAAAGGAAGGGGTTGTGTCCAAGACTATTTTGACGATGCGCATTTCCCGGATTTCAGGGTAACGGAAAGAAGGGGAATGGGCTGAGGAATAGGTTTCTTCTAAATTATTTCGATAGGGCAGCGAAACCCATAATTATTTAGCTTTTTTTAGGAGTTTTTTATTAACTTGGGAACTATTTTTTAATGGCTATATTCTTATTAAATGTAAAGCCGACCTTGTCTTGTGATAAAGCAAAAGTCCCCTCTTCGACCGGTTTGGAAAAGGATTTGGATTTACAATAAAATATGTTGGCTTGAAAATTCCAGGATCAAAAATTTCTTTTAGCCTGGTGGAATTACGATATAAACTGAACATGGTTATAATTATAACGAACTAGAATGCAGTGTAAATACAATATTGACATAACTGATAGTGTTAAGTTCGTTAAAGACTTAAAAACAAAACCATTTGTAGAAATCGACGGGGAACACATTTGGAGTTTAGGCTATGATACAAAGCCTTTTGACGATGAATATGACCCACCAGATAAATTTCCAAACTGTTGTGGCTATCATAAAAGTATTGTTGAACATACAGATGAATGGTTGATTAAATTTCCTAATTGTTGTGAAAGTCATAAAAAATTGAAAACGAAGTATTGGTTTAAAAAGGAGAATTATAAGTTTCTGTCATTAAAGGTTGTTAATGAATTAGCTTTTACCGAGAATTTTATTGCAAAAAATTTAGAAAGTGATTTATGGTATAAAAACATTACAGACTATATCGAATACTCAATCGATAGCTTTGGAATTCCTAATATTGGTGGTGACAGGTATTTAGGGAATCTAAAACATTGGCTAAAGAGTACCGAACCCACTGATTTTGATTTTCCTGAATCTAAACGGAGTAAGTTATTAGAGTTTATTGATAAGTTTTATTCTCCAGGTAAGAAAATCAATACAGATTTAAATATATTACATACAACATTTCAGAAATGGTTGAAAACCTTTCCTGACCTTCCATTCTTTAAAGAGCTTAAAGAAAAACTAAAAGGAAAAATACCTTTCAACTTACTCCTTTACGAAACAAATCATAACAGATTCACAGGATTAACAAAAGCTAAGATTAGAACACAAAGCGAGCTTATTGAAATTTTAATTAACTCAACAAAGAATTTATTAGGTACTATTAACACTCCAAAGTTATTCGCGAATGGATTAATTTCTGACAAAGTAAAATATCAAATTGATTTACTTAATGAACAACATAAAGTTAGGCAAAACCAGCTTCTAATTGACTATTCGAAGAATGAAGTTAAGTATGTGAAAATCATAAAAAAATGGCTAAAAAACGAAAGATTATTTTTATCAGAACTTAAGCCCATAATAAAAAACTATAACTCAATGCCAAAACTTTTTACCACCGAAAAAAGAGAAGCTTTTGATAAACCATATCTAAAAGTATTTCTTAGAGACAAAAGCGAAATTGAAGAAGCAGCAAGTTTAATTAGCTCCCTTCAATCAGTTAGGAAAGCTAATGTTACTGATAATGCGGAAAAGGATATTACTGTTTATCCAGCAAAGACTTATTCAGTTGATGAAATGATTGCCGAAATAGACATTGCTCTTGATTCATATTTGACAGGAGGAACCCTTGACCCAGTTTTTGAAGATAAAATAGATTCATTAAGCGAAAAAGGCTATGAAGATATTTTAACACATATACGATATTATGGGAAAAACTTAGAAAAGTTTAAAAAACTATATGACAAGTTTGATGAAGAAGGCTTTAGGGAGTTTTTCCTTCCTCACTTAAATTCAATTTCTAAAAAGCATTCTGCTACTGGTGAGACTTTTAATAAAATAGGAAAAACTGACATTTTAATACAAGATGAGAACGGTATAAATGTTTTTATAGCAGAATGTAAATTGTGGAAAGGAGAATTGGAATTATTAAAGGCAGTTGACCAATTATTAGAGAGATATGTAACATGGAGAGATGAAAAAGTTGCACTAATTATTTTCAATAAGGATATGAAGAAGTTCAGTGAATTGCTAACCAAAGCTTCGAAAAAATTAACCGAGCATCCATTATTTGATAATTACATTGGGCCAACTAGCGATACATCGTTTAGATACTTATTTAAACACCCTGATGATAATTCAAAAAAAGTATATTTAGAGTTGATTGTATTTAATTGTATATAAGAATAAAAGTACCTAATGTTATGGCAGTTAAAGTGCCAAATATCAAGGTATGTAGCCCGCTTGAACTGTGTAGCGCTTTGACAAGTAAATGTCATGCAATCTGCTACATTCATACAATTTACTGTTATAGCGAATTAAAACAAACAATATGGAAATTAGAAACATTATTGCCAGACTTAAGCAATCAGAGTATAAATATTCTGAAGCCCGAGGAATCAAGGAGGAATTAAAAAGAAAGCCTCTATCAGAGCAGCTTGAAATTGTAAACAAACTTCGGGAGGAATCACGAAAAAGCGATAATTCGGACATTATTGATGTCATTAACGATATTATAAATGAATTAGATAAAAAGTAATAAATGGACTATGCTCTTGAAATAATAGCTTTGGTGGTTTCAGTTTCCGCACTGATTATTACATATCAAAATCGAGTTGATAACAAAAAACAGACAAAAAAATCTAACGATAAAGCAGATAGAGCAATAAAGTTATCAGAGGGAAATGTAGAAATGGGATTGCGTAACTCGATAAGCAATGCGAGAACTAATGTGAACTCTGCGATAAGAGATTTAGAAAACTTCAAACTGCAAAACCCAAACGCTGACTTGAAAATAATGACTAAATTATTTTGGTCATCTGTAGAAGACTTACTAAATCAATATGAAAGGGCGTGTATGCTCTATTTAGATGACAAATTAGACAAAGTTCGATTCCGAATTGAGTATTCATCTGAAATCAGAAATGTGGTTGAAAAAGGCGAATACAAGGAGAAATATTTTCCAGCACACACATCAAAGTATAAAGCAATTTTAAAAGTCTATGATGAGTGGGAAAATTTAGAGAAATAACTAGTTACAATAATGTATCCGCAATATTGGCAGATATGACCACGTCCCAGTGCACTCGGAATTTCTAAAGTTTGTGCTAAACTGAAAATTAAAGCATACTAAACCGTAACTGACGGTTATACGAAACGTTGGGCATAATATGAACTAAATGAAGTTAAACACAAAATATTCAGAATTTCTAAAGAGAATTAATTCTTTCAAGAATGACCTTGAAAAGTTAACAAAGCAAAATATCAATAATGCATCCGAATATGAAAATTTAGAAAGTTCATTTATCGCCTACAAAGACAACTGCGCAACCTACATTGAATCGGTCTTTTCAGAAGACATTAGCTTAAATTTTTCAAATCTAATCAGATATGAAAATCGTTTCAATGTAGGAATGGAAATTCCGCTAAATCAAAAAGCCAAGAATCTAAATAATAGAATTAAGAAAAGAATTAAAACTATTGAATACTTAGTTCAAATAGTGGAGTTAAGTGACCCCCTATTTTTAGGAAGGCAATTCGAGCAAGAAAGGTCAAATCTAACTACAAATGAAAAGGCAACATTTTTATTATCTAAACTTTATTCTCTACGAAAAACAAATAAGCTTTGGGATACTAAAATGATTTTTGAGTTAAATCAAATAGAGTTAGATAATTATGATGAGGTAAGAGGAATTACAAAAATATTAGAGAATAATGGTTATGTTGAGACTATAGGAACTAAAGATGGTTTATCAGCTAAGATAACCTCAGTAGGCAAGTTATTTTGGGAAGAGAACTCTAAAAATGTTAGTAATAAAGAAACTGAAAAAATTATGGATATATTTATTAGCCATAGCAGTCAAGATGCCGATACTGCAAAATTGCTAATTGACTTGCTTAAAACATCTCTGAATTTAAGTTCTTCAAGAATTAGATGTACAAGTGTAAATGGCTATCGACTTCCTGCTGGCGCATCTACCGATGAAACGCTGAAAAAAGAAGTGCACGATTCAAAAGTTTTAATAGGTTTAATTTCGCCTAAAAGTATTAATTCTGCCTACGTCCTTTTCGAATTAGGAGCTAGATGGGGAGCATCTTTACCTCTGATACCTTTAATCACAAGCGAACTTGGAAGTGAACTTCTTAAAGGACCCTTAAGCGGAATCAATGCTTTAAATTGTTGTGAACCTGCTCAATTACAACAATTAATATCGGATTTAAAATCTGAATTAGAAATAACGGGTGAATCACCTGAAGTATATCAAGATAAGATTGAATCATTAGTAAATCACTGTTTAAAAGAGCTTCTTCCATCCGCTGAGGAAAGTAAATCATCATTTAAGCAAACAGCACAAAAGAATAGCAGTCCTTCAAAGGATGATGATGATAAGATAAAATCTTATTGTGAAAAGGAATGGCCTAATGATTATTCAATGCGAGTACTTTGTATAAAAGAACAAAGAGAGGCGAAAAAGGATATTGAAACCTTTAAACCATTGGATATTCCCGAAGATGTATTTAAAAGTATATTAGAAAAGGCAATATCTGAATGGCCAACAGATTATACTATGCAAGTTCACTCTCGGAATGAACAAATAGAAGCATATATAGAATTGAATAATTTATAAAATACTATGCCCAACAAAGATGGCTATAAGTATTGCTCATTCTCGCCTACTTCTGAAAATCCGCAAGGATTTTCAGTTTGGTGTATACTTGCAAAGTTAAGTGCTAAACCACGCAACTACTCATAGCCGAAACCGTTAGGCGATAGTTTATTTTGAAACTCTATGGAATATGGAGATAAAACAATTTATGGCGCTACCAAAAACGTAGATGAAGATCTGCGTAAAATAATTGCGTTGTTAAATGACGAAGTTTCTAAACTTGTCAAGAAAAATGAGGTTGATTATCTATTGATTTCTTTGCGAGCAATAGCTAATTATACAGGTGTACTTTTTGAACGTTTAATTTCATACCAGGACTTACCGATTGAATACACTGCTATCTCTGCAAGAAATCTTTTTGAATGCTATTTAATCGCAGCTTATATTATTAGTGATCCTTCTAAAGGGAAAGAGTTTATTAGCCAAAAACCCCGTGAAGAATTAGAGATTAATGAAGGATTTCTATCATTGACAACTAAAAATACCTCAGAAGAAAGTATAAAATCTATACGTGATAGGATTGAATATATCAGAGAAATTGTGAGAGTGAATCATCTAACTCCATCAAAAAACTGGACCGTTAGTCATCTTGCTAGACAAACAAATAACGAACAGGAGTATAAGGCTTTTTTCAAACTTTATTCAAAATATATTCACCCTTCATCGTGGATAATGAATAGTAATAGATATGAATATGACAACCCTGTCTTTAAAAATATATTCCTATTACAAGGGCAACATTATACAAGTTGTATTACAAAACTCATTGATGAATATCTAGGAAATAAAACCATCGCCTAATTGCGGTTGACCCGCGAAACGTTATACACAATGCGTGGAGTTGCTACCTTTACTCGGACATAAAATTTAAGACTGTTTGTTATAAAACAAATATCTTAGAAACATGAAAAAACGCTATTACAGCCCCGAATTAAAAGAACAAGCAGTTCGCTTAAGTTATCAGCGAGAGAACATAAAAGAATTAGCAGACGAGCTAGGGATAGAAGTAGAAAGAATCTACAAATGGCGCAAGGCAGCTAAAACAGCTACATTGCCTAAGTCTGAAAGACCAATACCTGATGACACATTAGAGGTTAAAAGACTACGCAAAGCTCTTAGAGAAAAGGAACTTGAACTTGAAATATTAAAAAAGGCCGTGCACATCTTCTCCAAGAGCGATGGGAGATCTATGGATTTATAGCCAGTTATAAGCATTTATACCCCGTTGAGAAGATGTGTAGAGTTTTTAAAGTAAGTAGGAGTAGTTTTTACAGATGGTATACGGCCAGACCATCAAAACGAAGATTGGAACTTAGCCTATTTACGGATTTGATTAAAAAGGAATTTGACCAGAGCAAAAAACGATATGGCTCTACACGAATAGCAGAAAAACTTAAACGTAAAGGTTACTGTATATCCAGATGTAGAGTGGCTAAAATCATGAGGGCGAACCATTGGGCAAGCAAACACAAAAGAAAATTTAAAGCTACCACAGATTCCAATCACAGTTATCCTGTTTGCAGAAATTTATTGAACAGAAACTTTAATCCCAGTAGATTAAATGAAGCTTGGGTTAGCGATATTACCTATATTCAAACCAATCAAGGGTGGCTATACCTAACCACGATTATTGATTTGTTTGACAGGCAGGTAATCGGCTGGTCATTAAGCACAAGTTTACATACCGATCAAACTATTATTCCAGCCTGGAAAATGGCTGTAAGCAAGCGTACTATAAAGATGGATTTAATATTTCACTCAGATAGAGGAATACAATACGCCTCAAAAACATTTAGAACTTTTATTAAATCAAACTCTTTGGTAACCCAATCTATGAGTAGAAAAGGAAATTGTTGGGATAATTCCGTTGCTGAATCCTTCTTTAAAACTTTAAAGGTAGAACTTATTTATGATGATGATTTTAAAACCATAGAGCAGGCTAAAACCGCTGTTTTTGAGTACATCGAAATATGGTATAATAGAAAACGTTTACACTCTTTTTTAGGATATAAAACTCCTTATGAAGTAGAACAAGAATTTTATCAATTTAAAAATGTAGCATAGGTCTTAAAAAAAATGTCCGACTTTTTGTTGCAAGTCCAAAAATAGAGCGTATCGTTTTCTGCAATGATATTGAAATAGGTGCCGGGAAACATTTTATATATACCCTCAAACCGCTTTAATTCTTGTGTGGTATAATTAATCTTCTTGGACTCCAATGGTTCTTTTTGATATTTTTTTAGCAATAAATCAACGGTTTTGTAAACAATTTTAAGAGGTGCAAAATCATTGTTATTTCCCAACAATACTATTGAGAGTTTATGCTTGGGAACGTGTAAAATATAGGAACGAAAACCTGCATCACCACCTCCGTGGAAGACTACCTCCAAACCTTTATAGTTTTTGAATTCAAGACCCAATCCATATTGGACTATTTTCCCCGAGTTAAGGGCTGTGCTTTGCTGCATTTCCTGAAAAATATCCTGATCTTCAGGATGTTGAAAGTCAATAGCCCATTTACTCAAATCGTTGATTGTTGTGCTTATACCTGACGAGCCGTTTGCCATAACATTAAAAGCGTGGTTCTCATATTGTCCATTGTTCAATCTATAGGAATACGCTTTGTTTTTTACAATTAATGACGGGTCATCCACGGCTATGCTATGTGTCATTCCCAAAGGGGAAAAGATTCTGTTTTTCAAGATTTCCTGAAAAGGTTCCCCTATAATACGTTCTATAATTTCTGCAAGTAATACATATCCGGTATTGTTGTATTCATATTTATTCCCGGGTTTAAAATTTACTTTTTTAATACTCAATAGCATTTGTACCACTTCCCTATGTGTCATTCTATCTTCAATTCCTATTCCACGAAGACGGGCTAATTCAAATAGGTTGGGTAAACCGTGGGTGTGGTTTGCCAATTGGCGAAGTGTGATTTTATATGGGAGTTGTTTTAATTCAGGGAGGTATTGACTTAGATCATCTTCCAATAATAGTTTACCTTCTTTTTCTAATGATACGGCCAAAAAGGCGGTAAATTGCTTGGAAACAGAGGCAATATGAAAAACTGTAGAATCGGTTATGGGAATTCCGTGTTCCATATTCGCTATGCCTATTTGGTTGGAATAGACAACCTTTCCTTTTTTTATGATTGCCATTGCAATTCCCGGAGTACCGGGTTGATAGTAGCTGTTTACTATTGAATCTAATTTGTCCAGCTGTTTTTCTTCAATGTCGTTTTGTGCAAACATGTATTGAAAAGACAGCATTAAGAGGATTACGATTAAGAACGGTTTTTTCATTTCTGTATTTAATTTTTAGCAAAAATGGTATTTAAAACCGTCAAAAATGTCCGATTAAAAAAGTCGGACTGATTTTAAAGGAGGAAATAGCATCAGATTAATTGGGTAAAGCTGATTTTCTATATGCTGTAGGCGTTTGGTTTGTTACCTTTTTAAAAGCAGTGTAAAAAGAAGATTTGGAGTTAAATCCTACCTGATAAAGTATTTCCAAAATGGTGAGTGCTTTGTTTTGTTGATTTCCTAAAATTCTTTTGGCCTCCTCAATCCGATATTCATTTATAAAATCAAAGAAGTGTTTTCCCAAATGATGATTGATAAGTATTGATATTTCTTTTTCTGGCATATCGAGTTGGGAAGCTAATTTTTGAAGAGTCAATTCGTAATCCAAATACGGTTTTTCATTTTCCATATAAAAAGTCAATCTTTTTATGGCTTCGTTGGTGGAATCAAGATCTTTTTCGATTGCTCTTTTGTACTTATCTATGGTTGATTTTATGGGTTCCAAAGTTGTTCTTATACCTGTAAAAAGGTGGGGGCTGTATAAGGCTTTCAAGACAAACCAACATATAACGGACAAAGAAGAAATACTGATTAAAACATAAATGTATTGTAGTATATACTGGTTATTTTGAAAATAAAATGTTCCCAATTTCATTAATACGAAGACGTGGGCGATACAAAAAATAAACGTCATCTGGAATAACCATTTATAGCTCGAATAATCAGGGGTTGAATAGTTTTCCAAATAGACTGTCTTATACTTTTTAAGGACAAAAAAGATGGCGATGATATAAGAGAAGTATTGTACTTCTCCCACAATTCTCAGGAATAAAAGGCTTTGATGGGAATAGGAGGTTGTTTTGAGGATAAAAAGAAACAGGAAAAACTAAACCGTATGCCATAGATGTTTTGGTTTAAAGGTAAAATCTGAATAGCAAATAGTGAGCACGTACAAGTAAAATGCAGGCATTTGCAGTAGTGAAGAAGCCGATTTCAGAATTTGAAAATTCGTATACTTGGCATACCCGTCGGCCAAGAATAAACCTGTTAGGTCAAAAGCAGTGATGAGGATAAATAGGGCAAATATTTGATTGGGTAATCTTTTATTGCCCTTAACGGTAAAAAGAAAAACAGAAAAAAGCACCATCAGAAAAACAACGATTTTTCCTATACTGGATATTATAGCTATATGGTTCTCCAATAAAACTTTGGTTTTTAAATTAATTATTACCGATCTGTTTTTCTATCACAAATATAAATCTTTGTTTATAAGGCGGTAGGATATGAAATTTTTTTATCTCTGCTTGACTTAACATAATTATGAGTTTTTGGAGAATTCACTTTAAGTACTGTCCAAAAAACATTTGCTTATTTGCTCCTCAAGGTCACAATAGAAATGGTCTTTAAAGCTAGTTTGTAGTTATAGTGGAAAATATTTTTCATTTAGTGTTTTAAAATGATTTTAATGGAAAAAAAGAGAAACTTACTTATCAAAGGTAGTCTTTAGACTTTTTTGTTTTTCAGGACATAGGAGAGCGCTTCATCTTTTGTTTCCTGTTTGGATTTCCTGTGGTTTCTCAACAACCAGTTTTCGAGTTTTTCCTTTTCAAAGAAAATCACTTTACCATTGGGTTTGGAAAATGGGATTTTGTTGTCTGAGGTCAGCTTGTAGAGATAGCTTTTTGAAATACCGGTATAATCACTGGCTTCATCAAAAGTTAGGACCCGTTTATTGAACGCAAGAAGCTTTTCAATTCTTTCCAGGCGTTTTTCTATTTCGAGATTGTTCATCATTATTATAGATTTTGATTACAAACAAAGCACTTTAAATTCTAGAAATAAACATAAAAAGAATGACGAAATAAATTTTAAGAAGTGCAAATTTTTTATTCACAAAAAATTGATAATGAGCCTCTTGATGTTATTTGGTTGCAACTGCGTTTAAAATATAGGTAGTTGATTAAATCGAATATGAAAAGATATGAACTGCTGATAAATAAGAACATCTTAAAACATTGAAAACTGGAGTTATTAACAAAAATTAAGTCCTAAAGCACGAGTTTATTTTTAATATAAAAACTAAACTATTAGTTTATATATTTTAGTAATTTCAAACTATTTTATATATTTGGTTTGTTTTTTCATAAAAAACTATATTATGAGTTTAGAAAAAGAAAATAAAATAAACTCTCTTATGCAGGGGTGGCCACAAAATGCTGTGTACCTTACTTCTTGGTTAGTAGAGAATGGATATTCTCACCAGCTATTAAACCGATATAAAAAGAGTAATTGGATTACCTCTTTAAATAATGGAGCATTCATAAAAAGTGGTGGTACAGCAACTATTGAAGGAGCTGTATATGCTTTGCAATCACAAGGTAAAGTTAGTATTCATCCAAGTGGTAAATCAGCCTTGAATCTATTAGGAAAAGCTCATTATCTTGAATTTTCAAGACAACAGTATATTCTTTTTGGTAATAAAAATGAGCGAATACCTTCTTGGATGAAAAATCACAATTGGGGAATGGAGATAAATTATTATCCCACGTCATTTTTACCTAGTGACTTGGGTTTAACTGAAATAGAAATGAATGGATTCTCTATAAAAATATCAGGTGCAGCACGAGCAATAATGGAATGCTTATATTTAGGTCCCAAAAGGCAGGATTTAAAGGAATCCTTTGAGCTTATGGAGGGCTTGAATAATTTACGTCCTAAACAAGTACAACAACTGCTAGAAGCTTGTACATCTGTCAAAGTAAAGCGATTGTTCTTATATATGGCTCATAAATGCGGCCATCCTTGGTTAGAATTTGTAGAAGTTGAGAATATTAATCTGGGGAAAGGGAAGCGGCAAATTGTCGCTGATGGTTTATATAATCCGGAATATAAAATAACAATTCCTAAAAATTTGGTGGATGAATAATTATAAGAATCAGGTGCGTTTACTCCTAAGTGTGATTCCAGAAGTGGCAAAGGAAAAGTGTTTTGCCCTTCATGGAGGAACAGCTATAAATTTATTTGTAAGAGATATGCCTAGGTTGTCTGTTGATATTGACCTAACATATATACCTATAGAAGATAGAACAACTTCTTTTACTAATATTAATAATGCTTTAGGTGAAATAAAGAAACGGCTGAATATAATTTTCCCAGACTTATCGGTCGAACACCAAAAAGACAAACTCAAATTGCAGATAAGCAATAGGGAAGCCTTAATTAAAATTGAAGTAAATCAAGGTATAAGAGGTCTAATAGGTGCCCCTGACACTTTATTGTTATGTGATAATGCACAAGAAGATTTCGATGCTTTTTGTTCAATTCAAGGAGTGTCGTTTGGGCAATTGTATGGAGGTAAAATAGTGGCTTCGTTGGATAGGCAGCATCCCAGAGATTTATTTGATACTAAGGATTTGCTGGAAAATGAGGGGTTTACAGAAGAAGTTAAAGAAGGATTTATATTTACATTATTAAGTAGCAAAAGACCTATTAAAGAAATTCTATTTCCTAATTTTATAAATCAAGAACAAGTTTTTACAAATCAATTTATGGGAATGACAGAAAAACCCTTTTTATATGAAGATTTCGAGCGGACCCGTGAAAAACTTGTTCAAGTTTTAAGAGAAGCGCTTACCGAAATTGATAGAACTTTTATTATAAATTTTGAAAATGTTTCTCCTGATTGGAGTAGTTATGATTTTGAAAAATTCCCAGCCATACAATGGAAGCTTCAAAACTTACATGCACTTAAAAAGAATAATCCTGAAAAGCATAGTTCAAATGTAAAAGAACTGGAGAGATTACTTTTTAGTTAATCTGAATATGAAATTTGATTTTCTATAAAAATTCTATTTCAAGTTTAGGGAGGAGATTAGCAGCCTCTTTCATTTTCTTGTCTATGATTTTGGCGTATATCTCCGTAGTCCTGATCTCTTTATGTCCCAAGCGCTTTGAAACCGTATAGATATCCGCTCCGTTTTCTAATAACAGAACTGCATTGGTGTGTCTCGCCGAATGAAAAGTGATATGCTTGGTAATACCGGCAGCCATACACCAACGGAGCAATTGAAGGTTCATATGTGCACTGTAACGAAGTCCTTTGAACACACGTTGCTTGGGATCTTTGCGTTCTCCCAAAAGGTCTCTGGCTTGTTGGGATATGTATAAATATTCCACCCCTTCGGTTTTCTTCTGTTGGAAAACAATTCGAAAAGTGGGATTTCCAGAATCATCCATACCTTCATCACGTACCTCGGACCATTTTAACTTATGGATATCAGACCACCGGACCCCGGTCAATGCCGAGAAGAGAAAAGCGCGTTTTAGCAAAGGTATTGTACAGGGGGTTTGGGACAATTTTTGAAGTTCATTATAGGTAAGGTATTCTCTGGTCGATTCTCCCATAGAAAACCCTTTTACTTTTTTAATGAAGTTCTCTTTCAGATATCCTTCATCAAAGGCGGCATTCAGGCATGCCTTGAATTTATTGAAATAGGTGTGCTTGGTATTTTGAGAAAGCCCTTTTTGACTCTTGGTCACCGCAACTGTATCAAGATGCTTTCTAAACCCTTTGATGAACTTTATATCAATGTCATTAAAAGTGATATGGGCGGGGCAATACCGTTCCAAATGTTTTTGAGCGGCATCCCAGTTGTCATAATTCCCTTTGGTCTGGTAGCGCTCTTCTTTTTTTTTGCTCATAAAAGGCCAAAAAGTTTGTTTTCCCTTTATTGTTGTTTTGGATTTTAAATTTTCCTTGATACACCTCTGCTTTTCTAATGGCCAGGATTTGTTGGGCCAACTCAAGTTGCTCTTTGTTTTTCTTTTTTTCGGCAGGGGTTTCCGGATCGGTAACCAAATAGAGTTCCAGGTATTCAAATTCCCGGAGGTGCTTGACTTTCCCGTTTGAGGTGGTTTTATGGCCTCTATAATATTCGATATAAAGGCTGGTCTTCCCGCTTTTGAGTTTTTTCTTTTTAGGTGTACTTTCATGATCCAACTACTTTTATTCAAACTGAATGGAACGTTCATCGTCCCTTAAATAAATCATCTATATCTGAACGCTTAACCCTTGTTAACCTATGACCCAAATTCACCGCTTTAATGGTTCCGTTATTAATATGACGGTAAACGGATCTCACTGAACAATTCAACAGGGTGGCCACTTCTTTCACTGTCAGGACCTCTTTTTCATTTAATACTTTTAAATCAGCCTTGCTCATTGGTTAACAATTTATCAATGGTTGATCGCTTCACAATAAACTTTTTAATGTTCAAATCCACCGATTTTAATTTTCCCGAATTAATCATTTTGTAAACAGTCTGCCTGGAGCAATTCATCAGGATAGTTATATCCTTTACAGTTAAAAATTCTTTCGCTTTTATGAGCTCAATATCTTGCGTTTTTTCCTTGTACGCTTGGGTTTTTGCCCTGACCGTTTCGGTATTGGACTTCTTGATCTTTTCGGATTTGATTTTAGCTTTATATGCTCTGCTATTGCACAAATGGGAGCAATACCTGGTAACGGTTGTCCTGGCCAAAAATTCTTTTTGGCAAAATTCACAAATACGGTTTATTTCAATATTTGAACTCATTTAAATGGGCAATATTAAGTGTATTATTAGATGATATTAGTTAATTAAGTGCCATTAAGTGCCAAATTGTTCAATCGAGGTGTAAATTTTTACACCTCGTTCGAAGTTAATAAAAAAAGGTGTAAATAGGGTGTAAAAAATTGGCAAAAAACATCCTTTTATAAGAAAATAATGAGAATTTACTTGTAGTCAATAAATTGGTTTACAGTTATTTGATGTTAATTGGTGTCGAATAAAAGTTCTGTCTATTTGCCGATACAAAAATTGGCGAAAATATTCCCAAGCAAGTCATCTGATGTGATTTGCCCTGTAATTTCTCCAAAGTGGTGAATTGCCTGTCTGATATCTATAGCCAACAGATCACTAGGTATGCCGTGTGCCATTCCGTCTTTAACTTTGTCAATTTCTTCTAAAGCCTTAAGTAACGAGTCGTAATGCCTTGAATTAGTAACAATAGTTTCATTGTTCCTTAAGGCTCCTGTATTAACAAAATCGTGGAGTATGTCCTTAAGTTCCTCGACTCCTGAATTCGTTTTTGCAGATATTAATAAAATTTTTGTTTTGTCTTTTTGCGTAATGATATCACTTATCTCATCAAGGATAAAAAGTTGCTCTTCTTGGGCTAATTGATCTTTTTTATTAGCAATAATAACAAGGGGCTTTTGCGGAAACTTATTCCTTAGCTTCCTTAATTCAATTTTAATTGATTCAACGTTTGCTCTATCTTTCTTTACTCTAAGGCTGTCGATGATATAAACAACAACTTGAGATTGTTCTATTTTTTCAAAAGTTTTTCTAATTCCAATGGTCTCGACTTCATCTTTAGTATCTCTAATTCCAGCGGTATCAATAAACCTAAACCCGATGCCTGCAATACTAATTTCATCTTCAATAGTATCTCTAGTAGTTCCAGCAATTGAACTCACAATAGCTCGTTCTTCGTTTAACAAGGTATTAAGTAAAGTGGATTTACCTACATTTGGTTCCCCAACAAGTGCTACTGGAATACCGTTTTTAATGACATTACCTACTGCGAAGGAATCTATGAGTCGTTTGAGGACGAGTTGGATTCTCTCTAGAAGCTCATTGAATGCTCCTCTGTCTGCAAATTCAACATCCTCTTCTGCAAAGTCGAGTTCGAGTTCAATTAAAGATGCGAAGTTTAGAAGTTCTTCCCTTAGTTTTTTGATTTCGCTACTAAATCCGCCTCTCATTTGTTGCATCGCAATTTGATGACTCGCTTCATTCTCTGAGGCGATAAGGTCAGCTACTGCTTCGGCTTGACTTAGATCTAATTTCCCATTTAGGAAAGCTCTAAGGGTGAATTCACCCGCATTTGCCATCCTACATCCATTTCTTAAGAATAGCTGTAAAAGTTCTTGTTGGATGTACGGTGATCCATGACAAGAAACTTCTACTACGTTTTCTCCAGTATAGGAGTTAGGAGCCTTAAACAAGGATACCAAAGTCTCATCATAAGTCTTGTTATCATCTACGATATGACCTAGGTGAATAGTATGAGATTTTTGCTCGCTCAGCTTTTTATTGCTAACAGATCTAAAGTGTTGATCTGCTATAGCAATGGCTTGCTTTCCCGAGAGTCTAATGACTGCAATGGCACCAGAACCTGCGGGGGTAGCTAGTGCTGCGATGGTATCTTGCGTATTCATTTCTTGAAATTTTGTACAAAAATACAAATATATATACATCAACTACCAGCTGTGAATTTTTAGGAATCTATTTTAGTTTAACCAATAGTTAATTGTTGTTAAACTGTTGATTGTGAATCTTAATTTACGTATATTAATCATGTAATTTAAAACGAGAAAGAATATGGATTATTTGAAATTAGACAAATCTCAAACTGAAAAAACGGTTTTTGAACTAAACGTATTACTTGCTGATTATCATTTGTATTATCAGAAGTTAAGAAATTTCCATTGGAATATTGTCGGTGAAAATTTCTTTGATCTTCACAATAAATTTGAAGAGTTATACAATGATGCTAAGATTAAGATTGATGAGATAGCAGAACGTATATTAACTTTGAGAAATCAGCCTTTAAGTAACCTGTCGCAGTACCTCGATATTTCAAATATCAAGGAGTCAGATTCTGACCTTAAAGACAGGCAAATGATTGACACCCTTTTAAAAGATCACGGCCCATTATTAGAGCAAATGCGTAAAGTGCTCAGTACAGCTGAAGAAGGAGGAGATGAAGGTACTGTTGATATGATAGGGGCGTATATCCGTGAATTGGAAAAAACGTCTTGGATGCTAGATGCTTGGCGCACAAAGACTGGTCAAACTGTAGCTAAATCAACATCCTAAAAACATTCAGTTAAACACTTTAGTGTTATATAAGATTGGATTTTTACCTCGGTCTAATAGGATGGATGAAGTATTAATATTATAAAAACAGCTGGCATTACCAGCTGTTTTTATTTTTTTGGTCACAGGTTATAAAAATAAGATTCGTTGTAACATTTTTAATGTTTTAGCGTCTTATAGATATAAACCAATCAAAAAGTAAATCATGAAACGAACAGATAATCAGCTTCTAGCAGTTACCCATCTTAGTCAATTGTTGCATTATTTTACAGGGATTGGAGGTTTTGTACTTCCACTCATCTTATGGATTGTAAAAAAGGACAGTGTCATTGATATGGATGAGCATGGCAAGGCTATTTTAAATTTTCAAATCAGTATATTCATTTACGCCTTAATAAGTGTTCCTTTGATTTTTCTTTTTGGATTTGGGTTATTAGTCTTATTTGCAATTGTAATTATGTCTTTTGTACTTCCTATTGTAAATGCGGTTAATTCAAGTAACGGGAGAGCCCCTTATTACCCGTTCAGTCTCCAAATTATAAGCTAATTAATTATAAGCTTACAACCTTCCTCAGAGTTCGTTAATAGTCTTTTATATAATTACAAAACCCCGCTCTAAATTAACACACAATTTAGACGGGGTTTATTACTTGGTATTTCGGTAATCCCATTACAAGGTATGGGGTATATGATTTGTACTTTTAAATTAATCGTTTATCATCACTGGCATAACCAGCATAGTGATGTGTTCACCTTCGTCCAATCCATCGATAGGAGATAAGATTCCTGCTCGACTTGGGACACTCATCTCTAAAGTGACATTGTCTGAATTCAAATTGCTTAGCATCTCATTTAAGAATTTGGAATTGAATCCAATGGCCATATCGTCACCTTGATAATCACAGGTCAAACGTTCTTCTGCTTTATTACTGTAATCAATATCTTCAGCTGAAATATTCAATTCTGCCCCTGCGATTTTTAATCGAATTTGATGAGTCGTTTTATTTGAGAATATGGAAACCCTTCTAACAGTACTATAAAATTGAGATCTGCTGATTGTAAGCTTATTTGGATTTTCCTTTGGAATAACTGCTTCATAATTAGGGTACTTGCCGTCTATGAGTCTACAGATAAGTTCAGTGTTGTCAAAAGTGAATTTAGCATTACTCACGTTGTACTCAATTTTAACCTCACTTTCACTACCTTCTAAAATTCCTTTAAGAATATTCAATGGTTTTTTAGGCATAATGAACTCTGCAACCTGATCAGCAGTAACATCTGTCCTTTGATATTTAACTAATTTATGAGCATCGGTAGCAACAAAAGTTAAATTCTCAGTGGAAAATTGAAAGAAGACACCATTCATCACTGGTCTTAGTTCATCATTTCCTGAAGCAAATATAGTTTTGTTGATAGCAGTAGCTAGTATATCACCTAAAATAACTGTAGTGCTGGCTTCCTCTAACTCTATAGTGTTGGGGAATTCAGCACCATCAGCATAAGCTAATGCATATTTACCATGATTCGAGTTAATCTCGATGGTGTTGTTGTTTTCTACGATAAAAGTCAATGGTTGCTCTGGAAAGGTTTTTAAAGTTTCCAAGAGAAGTCGGGCAGGTACCGCGATATTCCCTTGCGATTCTGATTCAACCTCTAGAACAGCACTCATTGTAGTTTCTAAATCGGATGCTGAAACCGTTAATTTATCTTTATCTAATTCAAACAAAAAGTTGTCCAAGATTGGGAGGGTATTTTTACTATTGATTACCCCGCCTAAAACCTGAAGTTGTTTTAATAAATACGTACTTGATATAATAAATTTCATCGAATGCATAGTTTTCTATCACTTACAAAGATATCTGAATTGATTTTTTTTTGGAAAATAACTTATTAACATTTAATGTCCATACTTTTTGCGTCTTATATAGTAAAATACAGAACCGAAAAGGAGCATTATAACTATGGGAAGGCCTATGTTTACTACTTGCCACCATGATTTTTGTTTATAAGTTTCTTGCTTGTCAAGTAAGGGGATCGAAATTTCTTTAGAACGAATGTTTATAAGTCCATTATCTTGAACAAGGTAATTAACGCAATTAAGTAAAAAATTTCTATTGCCATAAAGTTGTTTAGTCCAAGGATCAATTCCACCGACAAGAGGCTTATTATTGGCATAAGTATAATTGATGATATCACCATCACTTATTACAATCATCTTGTTTGGATTTGTATTTTTCTCGACCAAAACATCTGGTGTAAATGGTTTTACTCGATTGCTGTATGCGGAATTAAATTGACCTTCCAAAAGTACTCCCAAAATCTTAGGATCTTCGCTAAATTCTGAAAGGTTAGGTGGGCTGTCGAATTCATCTAAGCTATAGTTTCTTGGCACCCCAACCGCTCTTGATTGGTCCGAACTTTGGAGTAATATAGTTTTTTCGATGCCATTGGAAAGTGTATCTATGCTGTTAGCAAACTCTAGTTTTACAACATTCAGACTTTTGTTTATAGGATGGTTGTTTAATGAGGAAACCATTGGACTATAAAACCAATTTAAAGGAATCTCACCATTGGCATCAGTTACAGTTACTGGCGTTGACATAAGATCTTGCACGAGATCCTTATTGATGCGCACCCCGTATTTAAAAAGCATGTCATCTAACTTTAAATTCATCGGAAAGGCCAGGGATCTAAAGTTTTCATTCTGTAAACTGTCCAAATCAGCAGTAACCTGATCGAGTAACCAAAGGGTTTTCCCCCCGTTTAGGATATACTGATCTAAGATCATTTTTTCATTTTCTGAAAATGCCTCTGTGGGTTTTGCAATTATGGCTGCGTGGAAGCGTTTTAGATTATCTAATGTGCTTTGAGGTTGTTGCTGAAGTGAATCCATGTTGAATTCAGCTAGATGATAATAATTCTGTAGATTTCGTAAAAAATCAGCCATGTATTTATCATCCATTTCCCCTTGTCCCTTAATAACTGCGATGGATTTTTTATCTGTAACGGTCACTTGGTAAATAGCATCAGCTAAGGTATGTTCAAGCTGTTGTACTGAATTGTTTATGCGAGATTCTGTATTAGATCCAAGGCTGTTGTTTAATAGCGAAGCTTTAACTGTTTTGTTACCAGAATTTACCATTGCCCAAGGAAAGATCATCTCTCTTGAGACGCTATTGCCTTCTTCTATGGTTACACTAGCTGGAGTTAGTCCTAGTTCCATTAGTGATTGCGCGATTTGATCTTTGGTTCCGTCGCTTTCCATTGGATCCACAATACTGAAAACGATATAGTCATTCACGCTGCTAAATTCTTCGAGCAACTGTCTAGTCTCTGTTTGAAGACGCTTGAATTCTGCTGGAGGATTTCCACCTAATAGAACATCAATAAAAATTGGTCTTTCAACATTTTTAAGGAGCTCTTTTGTGGGGTCAGAGAGTGTGTATCGTTTGTCTTTGGTTAGATCTAAACGCAAGACGAAGAATGAAGCGATAAAATTGATCGCAATCAGCACTACAATTGGGAGCAGTATTTTCTTTGCTATGTTTTTAATTCTATTCACAGTTTATGGTTCAATTTTAGGGTGGTCAAAAATAAAAAGAAGCTGGTAATACTGATAAAATATATAAGATCCCTCAGATCTAATACCCCACGACTAATGCTGTCATAGTGGTATTTTAAACTCCAGCTTTCTAAAAACTCAAGTCCGTTTAAAGTTGAAAATTCTGCTAGGCCGTAATAGCAAATAAAACAAATAAGCATAGCAGAAATAAAAGCGGTGATTTGATTCTCAGTAAATGAAGAGGTGAAAATTCCAATAGCGGTATAGGCGCCTATTAAAAAACATAGCCCAAAATAGGAGCCGATAATGCTACCTAGATCGATGGAACCTTTTGGACTTGCTAAAGTCCAAATGGTATACACATAAAGTAGTGTTGGAAGTAAGGCGAGAATGATTAGGGTAAAACTACCCAAAAATTTTCCAAGTATAATTTGATTCTTTGTAATAGGGTGGGAGAGAAGAAGCTCTAACGTACCTGACCTTTTTTCCTGGGCAATGGTACTCATAGTCACTGCGGGAATTAGTAATAATAATACCCATGGGGCTAATTGAAAAAAGGGGTATAAGTCAGCAAAACCACCTTCGAGTATGTTGAATTCACCCTTAAATAACCACAGGAACAGACCGTTTAAACACAAGAACAAACCGATGACTAAATAACCAATAGGTGAGCAGAAGAAGCTGCTAATTTCTCTGTTTATGATTGCTTTCATTAGCGGATGTTACAGTTTTTGGATAAAATGATCAATTTAGTTCTATTTGCCATAAACGTATGGGTTTGTGTAGTTGTTTTAAGTGAACTTTAAGGTGACTACATCTCTATAGTTTAATCCTAATAAACTGGAGGCGCCTCCCACGGTGTCTAGATTACTTTTGTAAATAGCAATTTCAATTAAATTTGCTGAATTGAAAATAGCCAGTTTTTCCCCGTCCTTGTTGATCTGTACATCAGAGCTGAAATTTATAATATCACTATACTTTGAATGAATATTGGTGAATCTATGATTCCGAGCCCACAATTCAAAATTTCTTCCTCTACGATGTTTCTCAAATAATTTTCTTGGAATATTAGTCACCACATTTCCGTAATTGTCTATGTAAATCACATTACCTGTTATTTGATTCTCTTGGTGATTTATAGTGGGTTCTAGGTCTTTTAAGGTTTTGAGTTGTTCCAATGGCTTTCCTATGACATCTAGAGTTCCGCCTCTTGTAATGTGGGCAGCAACATTTATAAATACATCCAGAACAGGGAATACACTCGCAATGCGATCATGGATGTTGATCTCGACCAACTTCTCTGGTTTTATTTCAGAGGTCAAGAATGATAAAATACCATTGTCCGCCCCAATGAAGTAATGATCGTCAATCAGCGCGGCCACGTGTTTGTTAACTGGTGTGAGTTCAGAATCGACTCCGATGATGTGTATGCTCCCTTTTGGGAATGTTTTATAGGCGTTTTTTAGTATATAAGAGGCCTCCAATATGTTGAATGGACTCACATTGTGCGATATGTCCACAATGTTTGCATGCTCTATTTCGCTTAGGATATACCCCTTAATGGCACCTACAAAGTGATCTCTGACCCCAAAATCTGTAGTTAATGTTAATATTGCCATTTGCGAATTGTTGTTGTTTTTTTAATTTAAGAGCGAATTTTTTACTTAAGTTTGTTATATGCCAATCTGGTTTTTGGAGATTGCGTTAAAACCAAACACAAACCTACTAAAAAGTAACAGAATTAACCATTTTAAAACATACTTTTTGTGTTAAGATCCGTTAAAGAAATATTCACATAAATTAAAGCTTTTGAACGAACTCATTATTGAACTTACAGAGATTAACCCTAAAGAATTCTTTGGGGCTGGGAACGCTAATATTGATTTATTAAAGAAATATTTTCCAAAACTAAAAATAGTAGCAAGAGGGAATAAATTAAAGGTCTACGGCGATCAAGATCATTTAGAGGAATTTGACAAGCGTTTAGATATGCTTGTTACCCACTTTGGGAAGTACAATAAATTGGATGAAAATATCATTGAACGAATTCTAATAAGCGACAATGGGCAGGAATACCTAGATGTGGCTGCAAATGGAGAGGTGTTAGTTCACGGTGTTAATGGTCGTTTAATAAAGGCTCAGACAGTCAATCAGCAAAAGTTAGTTGATCTGATGAAAAAGAACGATATGGTTTTTGCTATTGGACCTGCGGGTACTGGAAAGACCTATACAGGGGTGGCACTGGCTGTAAAAGCGCTTAAAGAAAAACAAGTTCGTCGTATCATACTTACACGTCCGGCAGTGGAGGCAGGAGAAAATCTAGGATTTTTACCAGGTGATTTAAAAGAAAAACTCGATCCATACATGCAGCCGCTATATGATGCGCTAAGAGATATGATTTCCCCAGAAAAACTTCAAAATTATATTGAAACTGGAATAATTCAAATCGCTCCGATGGCCTTTATGAGAGGACGAACTTTAGATAACGCCTTTGTAATCTTGGATGAGGCTCAAAACACCTCTCATGCCCAAATGAAAATGTTTTTAACCAGAATGGGTAAGAACGCAAAGTTCATGATCACTGGTGATCCAGGTCAAATTGACCTACCACGTCGTATTACCTCTGGATTGAAGGAAGCTATTCTGATTTTAAAGGATGTAAAAGGGATTGGAATACTGTATCTTGATGATAAAGATGTAATTCGCCACCGTTTGGTCAAGGAAATTATATCTTCTTATAAAAAGATAGAGCACAGTAATTCCTAGGTAGGCTTACTTATCATAGGGGAATTTACGGGTTGATTTCCGCATCATAGCCTCTATGATGTCATAGGTGTTTTTACCCGATTTCCGATTGATTACCTTTTCATATTTCCACAAGAGTTTACCTGTATCACCATCGCTTAGCTTGATCGCAATCCGCCCATAGTCGGAAGTTCCAGAGATGAAGGATATAAAATCAAAATCTGTAGATACTCCTTCTGAAATAAGAGCTTTAAGGGTTAAGTCACCTGAAATCACAGCATCTACATTTAGGATCTTGCAGAGTTCCTGGGAGGTGTGGATGTCAATATTTTTTTCCGAAATATCATTTTTGGCCAATATGGCATTGGTATTTTTAATGTCTTGAAACGAGACGCGGTAATCTTTGCGTTTATGAAGTTTTAAAAAATAGGATTCGAGCGCATTTTGAACCTCATACCCTTCTTTTTCTTGGAGTGACTCTAACTGCTGAGGTGTAAGGCTTTTATTCTCTAACTCTAATCGAGCTTTAAAAGGTAAGATGGCAACTGTTTTATGGTCCTTGCTCAGCTCTTCAAAATGTTCACTTTGATAAATTAATTTTTGTCCGAATCCGCTTACGCATACTAGAATTGTGGCAAGTAAGAAAAGTGTTTGCTTCATGTTATTAGCGCATTAATCTTGCTTTTAAATTTTAACAAGGTTTTATGTAGTCTGTGATCACTTAAAATAGGGTTTGTTGCAGTGATCGGTTACCAATAGTTAGTCGTTCTTATTTTTAGAAGTTCAAAAGTATAGAAATTCTACAATTCGGCCTTGTTTTCTCAGCAATAATTCAAGTATTTTGAACTTTTAACTTTTCCTTTAGAATGTAAAGAAACAAAGCTAAAGCCTAGGTGTTTTATCCCAGGGATCGTTACGGCAGATAGTTGATTAATCTGAGTGATTAGTAGTGCTTTTTAGGCTACTTCTGATGGAAAACTGCCTTATAGGTGGTGCTGTTACCTACGTTGTCAGTTACAACCACCTCTAAAAGGTGTGTGGCATCTTTAAATTCGATGTCACTTAAATCATAGGTTAGGCTGTTTTTTTTGTATTCGTATTCCATAAGTACCCATTGGTTGTTGATTTTAGCTCTATATGAATTAATGCCACTTAAATCATCTGTTATAATGAGTTTTAAAGTTTTAAAATTAGAGAGCCATTGTCCGTCCTGAAAGTTAGAAGGACGTATTTTAGGACCGATGGTATCCTTAGCTACTACGAAATTACCAAGGGCACGAGTGCGAGTGCTCAGAACGCTTGATTTCCGATAGGTGTTTTGATAGGAAAGGTAGCCATTGTCACTGGCATGAGCAATAAAATACTTGTCTATATCCCTTTTATTAACGGAGTCTAGATCAATACTCAAAGTGTAGTTTTTTCGCATGGGGATATCATGGTTGTGTACTTTAATGGTGTCGCCATTTTGTTGAAGATCTAGGAAGAAGTCATAGTAAAATGAGTCTTCTGGAAAATACACCGTGGCTTTTCCAACCTTAAATATATTATCACGTTTGGAAATAAGATAGTTTTCTGATCTGAAATTCTCCTTAGCTCTTAGTAGTTCTTGCTTTTTCCCCTCCACGGGTATTTCAACTACACTGACGTTTCCAGCCAAATCTGACACCTCAAGGCTAATAGTGTAGTTTTGACCTGGTTCGACAGTGATCATGCCATTGTTGTCTTTTTTGCTGTATATACTTAATCTGTTATATGGCTCAATGTAGCATTTTTGTATTCTTTTACGTTTATTTATGTAGGTCGGGTAGTCGATCAAGGTGTTGATATACCTGCTTTCTGCAAAAGAAAAACTCGTAAAATTAAATTCAAAGTTAGGGACTCCATCTACTTTGGTGCATACCTTATAGGCACCATTTTTATTATACGCCATATCAAACTGGTCATAGGTCTCGACACCTAGACCTATTGTTCCTTGAACATAGATCTTGTCAGCAATGAAAGTATTGTTATCTTTTTTAGTTAGACGAAGTTCAATGCGATTGTTGGTATTGTTAATTACGGACCCACCTCCCAAAGCATAACCATATACGCCAAGTATCCGCGGAGCTCTCGTGTCTTTCACATGGTAACCAAAAAGCAAGGGGTTAATAGGTTCCGACTTAGCATTTCGGATCTCATAGTGCAAGTGTGGGCCTCCGCTTCCACCAGTATTTCCACTATAGGCGATAAGTTCACCTTTGGCAACAGAAAGTTCACCTGGTTTAGGGAAGAGTTCAATCTCATAGGACTGTTTTTCATACTGCTTTTTTTTGACGTACTCTTGTAGTTTTGGGCCAAAGCTTTGTAAATGTGCATATACGGTAGTGTATCCATTGGGATGTGTCAGATAAATTGCTTTACCATAACCATAATGCTGTATTTTAATTCTAGATACATAGCCCTGTGCAGCTGCAAATACATCTAAGCCTTCTCTTTGTTGGGTTTTTATGTCCAAACCAGAGTGGAAATGATTGGATCTCAGTTCACCAAAACTCCCAGATAAAACAATGGGAACCCCTAGAGGAGACTGAAAATAATCCTTTGGAAAAGGTTGTTGGGAGAATAGGATTTGAGTGAATAAGAAACTACACAAAATCAGGGTACGCATGAATCAAAAATTATTTGGCAAATCTAATGAATTGAACACAAAATCGAAAAATTCTCTTCTGATCAACGCAAATTTCACTATATTAGTCTAGCGTAAAGAAATTTTTATAAACTATTGTGAGGTATATAAAGGAGTCTTAACTTTGTAAAGATATATATTGAACAGTGCCTGTATGAGCGACATGATTGAAATTGTTGATTCACTGGAAGATAAGATTAGTAAGCTGCTTGAAAACTTAAAGCTTCAGCAAGATATTAATCAACAATTGAAACAGGAATTGGCAAAATCGAAGCATAACAATAAAAATTTGGAACTTTCCGTAGAACAATGGAAAGATAAATACGAATCGCTCAAACTGGCTAATTCAATGATTGGCAGTAATAAGAATAAAACAGAAGCTAAGCTTAAAATAAATACTTTAATTCGGGAATTGGACGAGTGTATTACTCAACTATCCGAATGATTGTTTAACAAACGAGATGGCAAATTCGCTAAAGATTAAAATATCTATTGCTGATAGGGTTTATCCCTTGACCATAATGCCCGAGCAAGAAGAGGGATTAAGGAAAGCAGCTAAAACCATAGATCAATTGATCAAGCAATTTGAGAAGAGTTATGCGGTGCGAGATAAACAAGATGTTTTGGCCATGTGTGCGCTTCAGTTTGCATCTCAAGTAGAACAAAAAAGTATCGATAAAGAAATGACAAATGAACAGACCAAAGAGCGTTTAATTAAACTCAACGAGCTCTTAGCTAATCATTTGTGAATAAAGTTAGAAAGTTCTTTTAAATAAAATAATGTTACTGCCTACATTGGTTGCATTTTTTTGACAAACTCAACAAGTATCAATTCAAAAAGGTGAGTTCAAATTGTAAAAGCATGCCGCGCCTCTGATTAGTTTCAGACCAAAGGAATAGCGGACCCTTGATCAGTTTGGTAGCCTTAAACCTGTCTAATGGAGTTTGTACAAAACTTTTATGCCGATGTAGGCTTTTTTTTTAAATAAACGTAAAGATGGACGATATTACAATATCAATAATTGTTGCATTAGTAGGCGGTATAGCTGGCTTTGTTGTTGCAAAGATTCTAGAGAAAAAGAAAGCTAGCAAAGTGCTTTCTAGAGCGCATAAAGAGGCTCAGAAAGTAGTTAAAGATGCAAAGAGCGAAGGAGAAAGTATTAAAAAGGACAAAATCCTTCAGGCTAAAGAAAAGTTCTTAGAACTTAAGGCGGAACACGAAAAAGTGATTGTCGCAAAGGATAAAAAGATGGCTGAGGCTGAGAAACGAACTAGAGATAAAGAATCTCAGGTGTCAAATGAGTTATCCAAGAATAAAAAATTGAGCAATGAACTAGAAGCAAAGAGTAAGGATTACGATTTTAGACTTGATTTTTTAGAGAAAAGACAGAGTGAAGTGGATAAACTTCACAAAAGTAAAATTGAGCAGCTAGAGGTTATATCGGGTCTTTCAGCTGAAGAAGCGAAAGCACAACTTGTGGAATCTCTTAAAGGGGAAGCTAAAAGTGATGCAATGACCTTTATCCAAAATACCATGGAAGAGGCTAAACTTACTGCTCAGCAAGAGGCGAAAAAGGTAATTGTCAATACCATTCAGCGTATTGGAACTGAAGAGGCCATTGACAACTGTGTTTCTGTTTTTAATTTAGAATCAGATGACGTGAAAGGACGTATTATAGGTAGAGAGGGTAGGAATATCCGTGCTCTTGAATCTGCTACAGGTGTTGAAATCATTGTAGATGATACACCAGAGGCGATTATTCTTTCTTGTTTTGATTCTGTACGAAGAGAGGTTGCACGATTGTCTTTACATAGGTTGGTTACAGATGGTCGTATACATCCAGCGCGTATTGAAGAGGTCGTAAAGAAGACCAGAAAACAAATCGAAGAAGAAATTATTGAAGTTGGAAAACGTACAGTAATCGATCTGGGAATTCACGGATTACATCCAGAATTGATCAAAGCAGTGGGTCGAATGAAATACCGTTCTTCCTATGGTCAAAACCTACTTCAGCACTCTAGAGAGGTGGCAAAGTTATGTAGCGTTATGGCCGCTGAACTTGGAGTTAATTCTAAATTAGCCAAAAGAGCAGGTCTTTTACACGATATAGGTAAAGTTCCTGAGACAGATATTGAAACTCCTCACGCTATTTTAGGTATGGAATGGGCAGAAAAGTATGGTGAAAAACCAGAGGTGAGTAATGCAATAGGGGCTCACCATGATGAAATTGAAATGAAAACATTACTGGCGCCGATTGTTCAGGTTTGTGATGCGATCAGTGGAGCGAGACCAGGTGCAAGACGCCAGGTGTTGGATTCTTATATTCAACGTCTTAAAGATCTTGAAGAGATTGCATTTGCCTTTACCGGGGTCAAAAAAGCCTATGCTATTCAGGCCGGTAGAGAACTTAGGGTAATTGTGGAGAGTGAGAAAGTTAGTGATGATAAAGCATCAGAATTGTCCTTCGAAATTTCTCAAAAAATCCAAACGGATATGACCTATCCTGGTCAAGTCAAAATTACCGTTATCCGAGAAACTAGAGCGGTGAATATTGCGAAATAATTTACATTAAAATAAAAGACACTCCTATAAATCTTAGAATTGGATAGAGGGATCAAATCACAAAAAGGACCATCAATTACGATCGTCCTTTTTTTGGCTTATAACATTGGTGATGGCTTTATTGGCTTAAAATAAATTAGTATATACTCTAAAAACTGTTCTTTTAGTTAAAATGATCTTTAAATAGGGTGTAGGTTTAATTTAGAATTTCACTTTGATGCTATAACGTCATATGATACATAAATTGTATCTTTCTCACGCATTAACCAAAACAACAATTGATGAAATATTTAATAGTCATAATTATGGTGTTTTCCATAGGATCATGTAAGGAGAAAAATAAGAGTCAAACAACCGAAATAAAAGGAAGTTCACAAAATGTATCTGATAAGGGAGCCTTAAAGAAGGTTTCTGGCGGTACTGATAACCTTGTGTTTTATGTAGGGACCTATACGGATGGTGAAAGTCAAGGAATTTATACATATGCTCTAAATTCGGATGGTGAGCTGGAAAAATTAAAACTCGTTGCCGAATCTGACAACCCCTCTTATTTAGCTTTTTCAAAGGACCGAAAATTTCTTTTGGCCGTAAACGAAATAAAAAATGAAGAGGGAGTTGGAATGGTGTCCTCTTTTAAAATTCAGGGAGATAGCCTTGTTCTTATCAATCAGCAAAGCTCAGCGGGGGCTCACCCTTGTTTTATAGCAGTTAATGATTTGAATTATGTTATTACGGCTAATTACTCAAGTGGAAATACAGGACTATTAAAGTTAAATGACAATGGAAATTTGTCTGAGGTTTTGGATACTCAACAACACACAGGTAAGGGATCGCACAAGCGCCAGGATGCTCCGCATGCTCACTCGGTTTGGTTTTATCCCTCACAGATGGATGTAGTTGCAGTGGATTTAGGGACTAATCAATTGTGGTTCTCGAGTATTGATTCCTCGTCCAATACACTACAGACTAAATCTCCTGAAACACTTGGATTAAATCCTGGAGATGGACCACGACATTTGGCCATTCATCCGAATAAAAAGTGGATCTATGTGCTCAATGAATTAAGTAGTACAGTCACACTAATTACTCATGATGAACCTGATGGGTTTGTAAAGGCTAAAAGCACCTCCATGTTGCCCAATGACTTTAATAAAGAGAATACCGGCGCCGATATCCATATAAGCAATGATGGTAGATTCCTTTATGCCTCCAATAGAGGGCATAATTCAATTGTTATATATGAAATTAGAGATCATGGGGAATTAATTGTTGTGGGACATGAACCCGTAAGGGGTGATGGCCCTAGAAATTTTAGTCTATCACCAGATGGGTCTTTCTTATTAGTTGCTAACCAGCACAGCAACAATATCATCAGCTTTAAAAGAGATTCAGATACCGGTCTTTTGGAGTTTGTAGATGAAATTCAAGCTCCGAACCCAGTATGTTTACTATTTTAAATTGGTGTTGGTGTAATACGGTAGATAAAATAAGCATGTTGTGGAGTTTTAAGTTAAAAAAATTGTAAAGTTTAAATATTGTTTTATTTTTGGATACTATGCTAAACCTCTAATCCCAGCTATTTCCATAATGAAAGTATTGAAGATCCTGTTTTGGTTACTACTCTTCTGGCAACTTCCTGCCCAAAATTCAGATGATAAAATTCAATTTGTCAGCATCATGGAAGATTTGCCAAAGGTAGGGGTGTATTCCATTAACCAAGATGATTATGGATTTATGTGGCTCGCTACAAACGGAGCTGGTCTTTATCGTTATGATGGTCTGGAATACAATTCATACAGGCATCGATTAAATGATTCTACTTCTTTAAATAGTAGCATGGTGTTTTCAACCTATTTGGACAGTAAACACAGGCTTTGGGTTGGAACCGAGCAAGGGTTGAATCTCTATGACCGAAATAAAGATCTGTTTCACAGGATTTCTAATACTACTTTTGGTGATGGCCCAACTGATAATTTGTCTGTTCGAACCATAATAGAAGGCGTACAGGGAAACTTATTCATCGGAACTTTTGGAAGAGGGATGTATAAGATGGATCCTAGTACTTTTAAAGCTTCTAAAGTGAGATTCCAGGGTGATCAGCAAACCCCATTGACCGTTTATGTATTGCAAATTGACAGCAAAGGTCAGATGTATGCTGCTACAAATCAAGGATTGCTGTTTTATAATCCTGATAAGAATGAGTTGGAGTATGCTGTTTTTGCTGAGGGTGAAAGGATAAATTATGCAACCCAAACCCTAGAAATAGATGTTAAGGATAATATTTGGACCGGAACCTCTACTGCTGGGATGTTTAAAATTAGTTATGTTGATAATTCTGAAATTAGGAAAGTACAAGGTTTAGGGGTGTCAAATTATCCTTTTTTTGCCTTAGAGCTGATAGGTCGTGGGGAAATTCTGTGTGGTACTGAAAATGATGGGTTATACCACTTAAATGAGAAAGGTGAAGTACTTCATCATTACGTGACCTCTAATAAAGATGAAAAGAGCTTGTTGTCTAATTCTATTTGGTCACTCCATTATGATCGTGATATGAAAATATGGTTAGGCTATTACAATAAGGGTGTAGCTATTTATGATGAGGTTTATGATAAATTCAAGGGATACGAGAGCCTCTATAATAATACCAATTCTTTACATGCCGCTTCAGTGGCTTCCATTGATCAGGATCAAGAAGGTAATTTATGGGTAGCCATGGATGGGGGTGGAATCGATATTATTAATAAAAAAACGGGAACCTATACGCATATTAATAAGGAAGATCAAGGACACTACAGTGGTCTTGACGATGATTATATTTTGTCAGTTTACATTGATAGTAAAGGTAATGTATGGGCTGGGAGTTGGGATCATGGATTGTATTTTTTGAAAAAAGGAACAAAGCATTTTATAAATTATACCGTAGAAAACACCAGCGGTGGGTTGATGTCAAATACCATCGTAAGTATAGCTGAAGATAGTGAAGGAACAATGTGGTTTGGAAGTTTTCATAACGGGTTACACTCCTATGATTCTAAAAATAAGACCTTTATAAATCATGATTCAGCACCTTTTCTAGAACATGGTATTCAGGGTTTAGATGTTTGGAAAGTGCTTGTAGATAGTCAAGATCAGATTTGGTTGGGTACTACCTATGGATTGTACAGGGTCAAAAGGCTACCTTCAGGTGATTTTGAGATCGAATCCAAGTTTGATGCATTAGCCAAGCAATACAACAATGTCACTACTGCAAATCATATTTTGTCTCTACACGAGAGTGAAGATGGCAAAATATGGATTGGCACCAAGGGTGCTGGAATGGCTGTTTATGATTCCAAATCGGATGCCATTACTTGGTTTAATAAACTTACTGGATTTCATCTGGAGAATGTGTGTAGCATCATCGAAAGTGATCAAAATCACATTTGGGCCGCTGGAAATTCAGGGATCGTAAAACTTGACCCTGAAACTGGAGAGTTTTCAAATTTTGATCAAAGTGATGGACTTTTATCCAATGATTATAATATGAATGCGGTATTCGATGATGGTCAGGGAAACCTCTACTTTGGTGGTTATGAGGGTATGGATTTCTTTAACCCTAATACAATTAAATTCAATCAGCAAGAGACCTTGCTTTACCTTTCTGATCTTAAGATATTTAACAAAAAGGTGTTGCCAACTCATCAAAACTCCCCACTATCGAAGGTTATTGCACAAACCGATAGTATAACCTTCACTAGTGAGCAGTCCGTTTTCACTCTTGAGTACTCAGGTATTAATTATACCAGACCAGAGAAAAATGAATATGCTTATTATCTGTCAGGTTATGAAAATACTTGGAATTATGTCGGTAATGTAAGAAGTGCTACCTATACCAATCTCGATCCTGGACGTTATGTTTTTATGCTTAAATCTTCTAATAATGATGGGCACTGGAATAGAGAACCTTTAAAATTTTATATCGAGGTACTCCCACCTTGGTGGAAAACAAATTGGGCGTTAGCTGGTTATTTGGTTTTGCTCCTAGGTAGTGTGTTGGTTTTAAATAAAATGACCCAAAAAAGGATCCGGAAGAAGCAACTTGAAAAGTATGAAGAAGATAAGCGTATCCAAGAGCAGCAGCTCAATGAAAAGAAATTTCAGTTTTTTACAAACATTTCTCATGAGTTTAGAACGCCACTGACGCTCATTATGAATCCGATTCAGGATATATTACAAAATGACAATCTAAATCTACCGCCTCGACTGCGGGAAAAACATGGTATTATTCACAAAAACACCGAACGTTTACACCGTCTAGTGAATGAATTGCTTGATTTTAGAAAATTAGAGCTTAATAAGGTTAGACTCCATGCTAAAGAACTAAACATGGTTCACCTTATTGAATATGTTATAGGTCATTATAAGGAGGAGGCTTTAGATAAGAATATTGATCTTTCCTTTGATAAGGACGAAGATCTTATAAAAATGTGGGGCGATGATAATCTATTGGAAAAGGTGCTGTTTAATGTTATTTCAAATGCATTTAAAGCAACACCGCAAGGTGGTGCAATAAATGTATGGGTATGCTCCAATGAACAGATGATATCTTTCCCATTGGTAGGTGTGGAGTTTGAAAGCCCCGCTGTTGAAATTGTAATATCTGATACTGGAATTGGGTTAGAGAAGGAGCAAATGGCACATATGTTTGAGCGGTTTTATCAAGTTGAGAATCTAAACCACAGTTATTATGGTGGCACTGGGATTGGACTTGAGGTCGTAAAGAGCTTTGTAGAATTACATAAGGGTAAAATAGAAGTGGAAAGCCAACTCGGGAAAGGAACTTCTTTTAAAATTATATTACCGTTAGGGAAAAATCATTTATCAGCTTCAGAACTTAGCAATTCTTCAGAAAACAGCCATGAGGAAATCCAATCGGTTGCCCTAAAAATGCCTGCTGTTGAACACGAGTTTAAGCAAAACCAAGATATAAAGGTGGAATCAGGTACCTATACCTTATTGCTAGTTGAGGATAATGTTGAGCTTAGGGAATATTTGGAACAAGCCTTTAAAGCTCAATACAAAGTATTAGTGGCTAATAATGGAGCAGAAGGAATAAAAATTGCAAAGGATATCTTACCTGATGTGATAATAACCGACGTGGTTATGCCAAAGATGAATGGTTTTGATTTCTGTAAAGAAATTAAAACAGATATGAGAACTAGCCATATTCCTGTATTGATGCTAACAGCCAAAGCGAAAATTGAGGATCGGATAGAAGGTATCGAGATTGGAGCCGATGCCTATATGGTGAAACCATTTGACATACGTTTATTAAAACTGAGATTATCACAGCTTATCAGTAGTAGACAGTTGATTTTTAATAAATATTTTAGTGCCATAAGTGATATAGGAGAAAACTCCAATACAACATCTTTAGATAAGGAGTTCATTCAAAAGGCATTAGATTATATAACAACTAACATAGAAGATCCGAATATTGGCGTTGAATCCTTGGCTTCTCATTTAAATTTAAGTAGGAGTCAGGTGTATCGCAAAATAAAGGCGCTTACCAATCAAACAGCAAATGAGTTTATTAGAAATATACGATTGCATAAAGCTAAAGCAATGCTAAGTTCGGGTAAAGTGACAATTAGCGAGGTATCGTATGCGGTAGGTTTTTCTTCATCTTCCTATTTTACCAAATGTTTTAAAGCACAATTTGGCATTGTCCCGACGCAACTTTTGGAGGAAGAAATTGTGGATTCGCCTTTGGATTCAGAATAATTTATTTTTCTTCCATCCTTTACTTCGATGCTTTGCAAGTATCTACTTTGATGTAATTTTAGAAAGTGACTTTTCTGTCAGTGCGCGTAGCTCCTTGATTGCAGTTTTTCCATCTGGGTCATATGGGATTTCCTGAACCCATTCAAAACATAGCTTTGAGTAATATCTCAATTTTTTATCATAACCCCCTCCTTTAGGAGCAGGGTTCGTCTGCTCAATATGCTTTACTTTATATCTAAACTGATCAATGGTCATAACCATGAATGATTTTGGTAAAAATACAAATAATATAAATCACTTGTATGGTAGGAATTAATGTTGGTAATACAAATATTTGTCAATTTTCAGATATATATATCCAGTAGTAGGCCTACTATTTTATTTTAACTCACGTTTGGAATGATTTCCTGATTTACTCCAATGGTGTTGTTATTAATTTTAAGACTTTTTTGTCATCTCAATGTTAAATTTCTTAGCATTATCAATCCTAACATCTATTAAGGCGTTAATACAAATGTCGCATTAATCATAACTAATGTTGCATTTGCTGTGGATATGCTGTAAATGCTTCATAAATAGTACTAAATGCAGAATTAATAGTGTGCTTTATTTTAGTGTTTTTTTAACATTTACGTAATGAAAAATAGTTTTTCAAAATTGAATTGGAGAACCTTAGTAGAGGTATTATTGATAATTGCGATTGTCAGTTTATTGATATTCCTCATTTTCCATGTTCTATAGTTCATGGAAATGGCTGAGTTGTTCAATCGTTTTTGAATGATTCTTATTACTAACCTAATTTATTCTAAAATTTATTTAAGATGAAGCTAAAACTGAAAATTGCGATCTTTACTTTGATGCTGTGTGGCGTCCAAAGTATGTTTTCGCAGACAAAAGCAGTTAGTGGAACTGTAACCGATGACACAGGCATGCCGATGCCAGGTGTTGCGGTGGTCGTTGAAGGTACCACTAATGGTGTGCAAACGGATTTTGACGGAAATTACAGTATTTCAGATGTCTCTTCGTCCGACAATTTGGTTTTTACCTATGTTGGAATGAAAACACAAACTGTAGCAGTAGGTGGACAAACTACTATTAATGTAGTTCTTGAAACCTCATTAGAGGCCTTGGATGAAGTGGTCGTTATCGGTTACGGAGTTCAGAAAAAGGCTTTGGTAACTGGAGCAAACTTGAACCTTAAAGGGGAGGATATTGCTATGTTAAACACTGGAACCGCTATGGAAGCACTGCAAGGTGTTGCACCTGGTGTTAGTGTAAGTCGTAACAATGGAGCTCCTGGAGCTGGTACTAAAGTAACCATTCGTGGTTTAGGTACAATTGGTAATTCAAACCCTTTATATATTGTTGATGGTGTTGCGGTAGGAAATATTGATTACCTAAGTTCAGGGGATATCGAAAGTATCGATGTTTTGAAAGATGCAGCTTCTGCTGCTATTTATGGTTCTAGAGCAGCAAATGGTGTTGTTTTAGTAACCACTAGACAAGGTTCTAAATCAAAACAGGCATCAGTACATTATGAGACCTATTATGGTTTTCAGAACATTTACAAAAACCTTTCACCTTTGAATGCACAAGAATATATGTATATCATGGATGAGGGTAGAGTGAATGATGGTTTGGCTCCGAATAATTGGGAAGCCTTAATTAAAAACAACGCATGGTTAAACAATACATATCCTGGACAATTAGGTACGCAACTAGGAGAGCATGTATGGAATAGACTTCAAAATGGATGGGAAGGAACCAACTGGATTGATGAAATCACCATGAAAAATGCACCTGTTTCCAACCACTCCCTTAATATCACTGGAGGAAGTGAAGATATAACGTATTCTCTGGGTGTGTCTTATTTGGATCAGGCTGGTATTATCGGTGGTAATGTTACAGATGCTGGTTTTAAAAGACTTACCACTCGTTTAAATACAGAGTTTGTACTCTTTAAAAATGATGAGAGAAGCCTTGTAACCCTAGGAGAGAACTTCACTTATTCTCAAACAGACAACAGAAGTGTAGCTACTGGAAACATCTACTGGAATGATTTGCATAATGCATTAGTTCAACACCCATTGATGCCAGCGTATTGGGCTGATTCTCCTGATAATAATGGGTTTACGCCAACTATGGATGGAATTTCCAACAATTCTCACAATCCAATTGCAACGATGTTTTACCGTCACAATTATGCAAATCTTGGAAATAAAGGAAATACCATTGTTGGGAACGTATATCTTGAAATTGAACCTATCAAGAACTTAAAGTTGCGTTCTTCATATGGGGTAAATGCCTGGTTTGGGCATAGTCGTTCTTGGACACCAATTTTCGCTCTTGGTTCCTTATATAATAGCCCAACAGACGGTGTTTCTCAAAGTTCTTATTTAGGGAATACTTCTACTCTGACCAATACCATATCATATGAAACAAGTTTTGGAGATCATAATTTGACAGCTTTAATTGGAAACGAGTTAATCCAAAATGAAGTTAATTTTGAAGTTGGTGGGAGTATGTCAGGATCTCAATTTGAAGATCCTAGATTTGCCTTTTTAAATAATGTAACTAAATCTTCTATTGGAGCGATCAATACCAATGGTGCTGATTGGGCAGCTGGAGGTGGAGGACTCTTGTCATATGTGGCTAGAGCACAATACAACTACAAAGAGAAGTATATGTTTTCTGCAACAATGAGAGCGGATAACTCTTCAAATTTCGCAGAAGGTAACCGTTGGGGATATTTCCCATCTGTATCGGCAGGTTGGGTGCTTAGTGAAGAAAACTTTATGGCCGACAGCAATATGTTTATCAAACTAAGAGGAAGCTGGGGACAAAATGGTAATCAATCAATCGATAACTTCTACTATAGCTCAACAGTGTCTTATATATCTCCAGGTTATTATTTTGGAGATACAAAGCCAACTGGAAATGTGACTTCTATTCCAACGAGAATACCTAATCCAGATGTGACCTGGGAAACTTCAGAACAATTAGATTTTGGTGTGGATGCACGATTCTTTAATTCAAGATTAGCTTTTACGGCAGACTGGTACAAAAAAACAACTAAAGACTGGTTGGTTTTAGCACCTGTTCTAGGAACCGCTGGCGCAGCTGCTCCTTTTATTAACGGAGGGGATATTGAGAATACTGGTGTTGAAGTAGTTCTTTCTTGGAATGATAACGCTGGTGACTTTAAATATGGCGCTACTGTTAGTGGAGCATTTAATAAAAACAAGGTAACCAAATTGGCAAATGCTGAAGGTATTATCACAGGGGAACCAAATATCTTATCACAAGGGACATCTTATATATCTAGAGTTCAAGTTGGTAAACCAATAGGTTATTTCTATGGATTGGAAACAGATGGTATTTTACAAAATCAAGACGAAGTAGATGCTTATGTGACTCCGGATGGAACACCTTATTTCGATGATCAACGACCTGGGGATGTTCGTTTTGTAGATCAGAACCAAGACGGGGTTATTGATGATAACGACAAAGTAGAACTAGGGAGCCCTCTGCCTGATTTTGAACTTGGTATTCAATTAAATGCAGAGTACAAAGGATTTTATATAAATACCACATTAGCTGGTAAGTTTGGAGGGCAAGTTATGCAATCGTATCGTTCCTTTGCAGATAACTTTGATCAAAACTATACTACAAGTATTTTTGACCGTTGGCATGGAGAAGGAACTTCAACACGTCTTCCCCGATTGAGTTCTGGTTCTAACAGAAATACCAACTTAATTTCTGATATCTATTTGCATGATGCAGATTATTTAAGAATTAGCAACCTTACCGTAGGATTTAAGTTAGGACAATATTTAGAGCATATTGATTACATCAAAGAAATCAAACTTTATGCTTCTGTCAATAACTTGTACACTTTTACATCTTATGACGGAATGGATCCAGATGTATCTTATAGTGGAAATGATAATACTGGATGGGCTTCTGGAGTTGATCTAGGATTGTATCCATTACCAAGAACTGTAATGCTTGGACTGAGTGTTGACTTTTAATCGAAAATAGAAAAGACAATGAAAAAAATTATATATACTTTATCAGTGGTTGCAACAGCCTTTATAGTCAGTTGTAGCCAAGAATTTACAGATACGGACAACCTCTACGAAAAAGGTCTTGATAATTATTATAGTAGACCACAAGATATTGATGAGGCTATGGCTGGTGTCTATCATGCGCTGTATTCTGCTGACGCAATGAATGATGAATCCATTTCAGCCAACTTGCTTTCAGACATGATGTTTGGAGGCGGAGGCCCTGATGATCGTGCGGCTAAAAATATTGATGGATTTCAAGATCCAGAAGAGGATACTTATAAAGATTTATGGGTGCAAACTTATAATGGTGTATACCGTTGTAATATCCTAATTGAAAAACTTTCTGAAGCTGACTTTTCTGAGCACTTTTTGACGGAAGAAGCAGAGCAAGAATATTTGAATACCGCACTCGCAGAAGCTTATTTTATGCGAGGATTCTATTACTTTAGAGCTGCCAAATTCTTTGGTGGAGTACCATTATTAGTTAATTCTGACGATCCAAAAGACTTACCTAGATCAAGTTATTCCGAAACCTATGCACAGGTTGCATCTGATTTTAAAACAGCGATTGAACTGTTCCCGTCAGCAAATGGATCTGGACCCTCTACAGAGAATTATGGACATGCTAATAAGTGGGTAGCACAAGGGTATATGGCAAGGGCTTATTTGTATTATACTGGTTATATGACCAATATTGAAGGACAACCCACTAGTGATTTACCACTTCCTGATGGAGGATCAATATCCAAATCTCAAGTGGTAGCCTATTTAGATGAGGTTATAAACAACAGTGGTTACGGATTAGTTGATGATTTCAGAAACCTATGGCCATACTCCTATGTAAATAAAAGTGCAGGTGAGGTTGTTCTTCCTTGGGCTGAAGCTGAAGGATTAGACTGGGCTGGACAAGATGGTAATACGCCAACATTTGGGAATGGGAATAATGAATTTATGTTTGTGAAACGTTATTCTCCTTCAACTTGGGATGACGGACAACAATTTAACAACCGTATGAGACTCTTTTTTGGTATACGTGATAACAACATGATCCCATTTGGACAAGGTTGGGGTATGGGAACAGTTAACCCAATTCTGTGGAACCAATGGGATGATGCCGATCCTAGAAAAGAAGGTTCAATTATTCAATTAGGTAACGCTGAACAAGGAACTGAAGGTTGGCAATCAGGTTTTGGAGATCATGAAACCGGCTTGATGAACAAAAAGTACACCACTCTTCAACATAATGATCCAGCAGGGGTGCAAGATATTAAAGGAATGTTTTGGTTTATGTATGATATTACAGTCGGTGATATGCAATTGTGGTCAGCCCAAGATTTTGTGTTCATGCGATATGCGGATGTTTTATTAATGCATTCTGAAATAACTGAAACCGCTACTGGTTTAAATGCGGTACGAGGACGTGTTGGACTTGGAAATGTGGGATACTCCTTACAAGCACTAAAAGAGGAGCGTAAACATGAATTTGCTTTTGAAGCACTTCGTTGGTTTGATTTGGTACGTTGGGGAGATGTGGATTCTGCATTTGGCGCTCAGATTGAAGTTCAAAACTCTGGTATTGACGCTACATATAGTGTTCAATATAGACCTGAGACGAAAGGATTAGTTCCAATTCCTGAATCTGAAATTAGACTCTCTAATGGTATTTATCAGCAGAATCCTGGTTGGTAATCTTTTTATAAACTTAAAAATATTAATAAGATGAAAAAAAATAGAATTATAAGTTTATTGGGGAGCGCCTTGTTACTAATACTTGGAGCATGTCAGCCCATAGAAGATAGAGATGTGCTCGAGAGCACATTAAGTATGGATGATGTTAAATTAACTGCTACTCAGGCTACTGAGGGAGGAAATTTAATCGAACTAAGCATGGATACCCCAGGAGTTACTGGGTACTGGGATTTTAATGTAGGAAAAGCTTTAACCAATAAACATGAATTTATATACCCAATTCCTGGAGCAATCACTTTTTCGTATGTTGGAACTCTTGGTTCGGAATTCTTTACTAAAACAATTGAAGTTCAAATTGATCAACTAGATCATGAACTTCCTCAAGATTGGTATGATTTGGTCGGTGAAGATACTTCTGCTGGAAAAACGTGGGTATTTGATGGTGGACCTGAAGCTGATGGTGGTCAGTGGTGGTATATGGCTGCGCCTGATGATCCTGCTGGGGCGGGAACTCCATGGTGGAATGCCGCAGGAGAATGTTGTCCTCCAGTAGATGCTGCAGGAAAGATGACATTTGATCTCAATGGAGGTGCTAATTACACTTATTACTCTGGTCCTGACGCTGCACCTCAAGTGACCTCATTTGTGTTGGATGTAGGTAAACAAACTCTGCAGATTAACGATGGAGGCAATATTTTAGGAGCTGAAGAGCCAAGAGGAAATCCTAATGGGTCGTATTCCATTATTTCTTTGACTGAGGATGAACTCATATTGTATCGTCCTAATAATGGAATTCCAGATGATCCCCATGGATGGGTATGGGTTTTTAAACCAGAATAAAAGGAAAAACTTAATAGGTTAGTTTTTTATATTTAGCTAGAAAGACCCCAGTACTATTATCAGTGCTGGGGTTTTTTAGTTAAATACTTTGAAATTAAAATACTTTTACTTGCTAAATATTTTGGTTTTGAAGTACAATGTATTTTATTAGATTGTCTATAGGTTTTCTGACAAAAGAACTAGCTCTATAACCACGATTTTTGAGTTTTTTGATAATGATATCTTGTGCATAATAGGCAATGGATCCTACAAAATGAACAGGATATTTTTGTAGTTCTTGATGGTAATGTGTTAAATAGGTTTCAATAAAACTCTCAATTACGTTATCGAGAATTTCTTGTGCGAAGGGCTCTTGTTTATGTTTGAAAATAAACTTTCCAAAAGATGCCAAATATTTATTTGGATTTTGGTTATGATACAATTGTTGTAATACTTGGTTTAAGTCTACATCAAACTGCTCTTCAAAATCCTTTTTGATGCGCGCCGGCATTTTGTGATGAAAGTAAGCTCGAAGTAACTCTTTTCCAATGTGATTTCCGCTTCCTTCATCAGATAATACATAGCCTAATGAAGGTATTCTTTGAATACATTCCTGACCGTCGAAATAACTACAATTCGATCCCGTACCTAGAATACAAATTATTCCAGGTTGGTCAGTTGTCGCGTGAACTGCCGCGATTACATCTTCTTTAATACTGATATGGTTGGTGTTTTGGAAAATTTCTTCCAAAATCAATTTCATTTTTTTGTCTGCACTTACTGTGCCGCACCCAGCTCCGTAAAAATGAATTTGGGTAATTAAACTTTTATAGGGTTGTAAATCTGTGTTCTCACGTATAATTGAAAAAATTGCTTTATCACTTAAGGCCATAGGGTTTATACCTTCTGACTGCGCGGTAAGCAATTGTTTGCCATCAGTATCTGCAAGTACCCAGTCGCATTTGGTTGAACCGCTGTCTGCTACTAGTATCATATTATTATTTATTAGGGTGTGAAGTACCTAAAGTTATTACTTTGCCTTGGTACTTTATTTATATTAATCAAAGGAGCTCTAATAATTCGGGCGATATGAGCTCCTTTGATAAAGCTAACATAATTTTAAAAGTGATAGCGTTTAAAAGCTTCTATTGCTTCGTATTCCGCTAATCCTAGATTATCATATAATAGGGCAGTGTTTCTGTTGCGTTCTTGAGCTCGTACCCAGAACTCTCGAGAATCCTCCCCTTGAAACATTACTCTGTCTTTTTGCGACTGGTGGAAAAGAATGGCGTTGATTTTCTTATTCATTTCATCTGGGCTCAGAGGAACGGCCATTTCAATATCAGCGATATCCCATTCATGCCAAGCTCCTCGGTATAGCCATACCCAACAATCATCCATAAAGTCTAAATGTTTGATACTGGCTAGGGATTCAAAAATAGCATCTAGACAAAGCTTGTGTGTCCCGTGTGGGTCAGCTAGGTCTCCTGCAGCATAGATTTGATGTGGTTGTATCGTTGTTATTAAATCAGAAATTAACTGTATATCCTCTGGCCCTACAGGGTTCTTCTTCACCTCACCCGTTTCATAGAACGGAAGATCTAGAAAATGGACTTTGGAATCATCCAAGCCAAGGTACCTTGTGGCGCCATACGATTCCATCCGTCGAATTAACCCTTTGACCTTTCTGGTCTCCAAACTATCTCCATATGCAGTAGTTTTAGAATTCAAGAAGGATATAATCTTTTTGAAATTTGTTTCTTCTGTACTGGGACTCAGTAAGTTCGCAACTTCAGCAAATTTTAAAGCCTCTTCATCGGTAACGGCAATATTTCCTGAGGTTTGATAAGCGACATGAACATCGTGTCCTTGTTCGATCAATCTGGAGAAGGTTCCACCCATAGAGATCACATCATCGTCAGGGTGTGGACTGAATATAATGATGCGTTTTTTCTCCGGTGATTTACGTTCAGGACGATTGGTATCATCAGCATTTGGTTTACCTCCTGGCCAACCTGTAATGGTATGTTGTAGTTTGTTGAATATCTTAATGTTTAGGTTGTATGAAGAACCTTCAATTGAAAGTAATCCAGACATTCCATGCTCATTATAATCTTTGTCTGTTAATTTCAGAACAGGTTTTTTGAGTTCTTCACTAAGCCACGTAACAGCTTTTAATTTAAGGTTGTCGGTCCAAACACATTGACTTACTATCCATGGAGTTTTGATACGGCTTAGTTCTGATGCCGCCTCCTGATCCATAATCATAGTGGTATTAGGATGATTCTGTAAGAAACTTGCTGGAATAGTTGCGGTAATCTGTCCCTCGACTGTTTCCTTTATAATGGAAGCTTTTTTATGTCCCCAAGCAAGCATGATTATTCTTTTAGATTTCAAAATGGTGCTAACTCCCATTGTGATCGCTTTCTTAGGTACGTTTTCAATACCGTTAAAGTCAGATGCCGCATCACGTCGAGTGATGTGATCTAAAGTGATAATACGAGTTCCTGAATTGATGTGAGAACCTGGTTCGTTAAATCCAATATGTCCTGTTCTACCAATACCTAGTAATTGAAAATCAAGACCACCTAGTTGTTTGATTTTCATATCGTAATCAATACAGTATTGATTGAGTTCTTCTTGACTCACTTGGCCACTGGGAATATGGATGTTTTCAGGATTGATGTCAATGTGATCAAACAAATGCTGATGCATAAAGTAGTAATAACTTTGTCGATTTTCAGCATCCATTGGATAGTACTCATCTAGGTTAAAGGTTATTACATTGTGGAAACTAAGTTCACCATTTTTATGAAGTCTAACGAGTTCTTCATATACCTTAATTGGAGAAGAACCAGTAGCTAGCCCTAGCACACAAGCCTCGCCTTTATCTTGTTTTTGGCGAATGAGGTCTGCGATTTCAGCAGCCACCACCTTAGATGCCTCATAAGAGTCTTCAAAAATCTCATTGTGGATCTTCTCAAATTTGGTATCTTCAAATTTACCGACCTGTTTGTGTTTAATTTGTTGTATCATTTCGTATTAGCCTTTTTTAATGTTACCAAAAAGTAGTATTGTATATTTTGTTATTTTATTGTCAAAAAGTTGTTTTTTGTTATTAATATGTGCTTAATTTATTGTTTTTACTTATTTATAGATATATTTATTTCTAATTTATTAAATTTTATTACATTTCCTTTCTATTGATGTGATGGATTTTAGATTGCCCTCGTCATTTTTATAGTTCATTTTACTTATCTTAAGTTGAAATTCAACGAATAAAAAGTAAAATTTACTTTAAGATTGCTACTTTAAAAAGCTTTTTATACCAACAGCACGGATAAGGCAACAAACAACATTAAAAAGGAGATAACAGTTTTTGAGATTTTGATTTTTGAAAATTTATTTTGGTTATTCTTTCGAATAGTTATATTTTTTCACAATAATTGTAAATAGATGTATAGAAGCTACTGATGAATAAACTGGGGACCATTGCAAGGAATACTATTACTTTTAAGTATCATTTCTTTTTTTGGGTATGTTATTTTCTAATTAATCTCGTTAGATGGGGGAGTTATTTTAATGATTATTCCTACTCTTTGAAATCAAACCTAGTAGAGTTTCCGCTCCATATTCTGATTGTATATTTTAATATCTACTATTTGATTCCAAAATTCCTCTTAAAAAGGAAGTACTTCACTTATTTTTCAGTGTTACTTCTAGCTTTGGGAGTGCATTATAGTGTAAGGACGGGTCTAAATTTTTATTTAGTCTCTAAGGATATATGGCCAGAAGCTATCGGGGTGCAAAAGCCCTTTAGTTTTAATCACATTCTGGCTGTATGTATAGGTGAACTATATGTGTTGAGTTTAACGGCCGCCATCAAGTTTACAGTAGAATTTTTAAACGAACGAACTAAAAACCGAGAATTGAGGGAATTGCAATATCAGACAGAACTCAAGTATTTAAAGGCACAAATGCAACCTCATTTCTTTTTTAATACACTTAATAATTTATATGCCTTGACCTTGAAAGGTTCCCAAACAGCGTCTAATGTGGTACTTCGCTTATCTGATTTCATGAAATACGTGATCTACGATGCTAAAAAGAGTGAGGTGTCTTTAGTTAAGGAAATTGAATATATTGATAATTATATTGCACTGGAGAAACTAAGACATGGGGAGAACTTTGAAGCAGAAATTGGCATTAGTGGGAATATAGATGATGTCCTTGTGCCGCCTTTGTTGTTTTTACCCTTGGTCGAAAATGCATTTAAACATGGTGTAAAAACTAAAGATGATCAAAATATTACGGTGGATTTTGAAACCCGAGACAAGCAACTGATCTTTACTATTAAAAATTATTTTGATTCTGGGCAAAAGCAACAAACCCCAGGAGGGATTGGTTTAGTTAACCTAAAAAGACGCCTGGAAATGTTGTACGGGGATCGCTATAGTTTTACAAATCAATTACATAAAAATCAGTATGTTGTGACTTTAATAATTCCGATTGCATGAATATAAATTGCCTAATCATAGACGATGAGCCACTAGCGATTCAGGTACTTGAATCGTATTTGAAAGAGTTTTCTAATGTGGAAGTGGTTGGGGTTTTTAGTAATCCTATTGATGCTTTGCCTGCTTTTAAGCGGCCTGATGTTGATGTGGTATTTATGGATATTAATATGCCTAGAATGAACGGATTGGAGTTTTTAAGGAATCTTAGTTCACATCCTTTAATAATTATAACTACGGCCTACAGAGAGTATGCAATTGAGAGCTATGAATTGGAAGTGTTGGATTATCTTGTAAAGCCAATTCCTTTTAATCGGTTTTTAAAATCATTCAATAAATTAAATGCTCGATTGTTGCAGTCGAAGGGTCTAAAGCAGGTAGGGGATTTTGATCAAGATCCTCATATCTTTTTAAAGGTCGACAAAAAACTGATTAAAATATTTTTAAGTGAAATATTGTATATAGAAAGCTTAAAGGATTATATCAAACTCCACAGTAGGGAAGGAACTTTTATTTCACATAAATCCTTGTCAAGTATTAGTGAAGAGCTTCCAGCGGAGAATTTTATAAGGGTTCATAAATCATATACTATTGCTATTGATAAAGTGAAATCTATTGAAGGGAATCTTATTGAAATAGCTGATAAGAAAATCCCAATTGGTAGAAATTACGTCAAATATGCCAAGGAGCGAATTTTAAAAGACAAAGGGAATTTTTTAACCGAATAATATCTAAATAGAAACTATTAACTAAGTATTATATAACTCATGACAACTACCTCTCAGAAATCAAACAGTCTAGTTCCTATGATGGTCATAGCTGGGCTATTCTTTATTTTCGGTTTCGTTACATGGATCAATGGAGCTTTGATTCCATTTATGAAAACCATCAATGAACTTACAGACGCACAATCTTATTTGGTGGCTTCGGCTTCCTATATTTCTTTTGTGGCTATGGCTTTGCCTTCTTCTTATATTATTAATAAGCTAGGTTATAAAAAAGGAATGTCTTTAGGACTAATTATAATGGCCATCGGGGCACTGGTGTTTATTCCAGCTGCGGAGGCACGTACCTATTGGGTGTTTTTAGCGGGTATTTTTATTCAAGGATTAGGAATGACTATTTTGCAAACTGCATCAAATCCATATATAACCATTCTCGGACCTATTGAAAGTGCGGCAAAACGAATCTCTATTATGGGAATCGCTAATAAAAGCGCTGGGGCTTTGGGATCTTTTATCTTCGGAGCATTATTATTATCAGGAATAGATGAAATTCAAGAGAAACTCGCTCTTGTGGATGATGCACAAAAGAATGCATTACTTCAAGAAATGGCAAACTCTGTAGTTCTTCCATATATTGTAATGGCAGTGGTTTTATTTGTATTGGCACTACTAATTAATAAAGCGCCTCTTCCAAATGTAGAAGCTGATGAAATTGAAGAAACAGAAAGCGAAACAGGAGTGGTGAGGACTAAAAAGACAAGTATTTTCCAATTTCCACACCTATGGTTAGGAGTTTTAACCTTGTTCTTGTATGTAGGTGTTGAAGTGATTGCTGGTGATACTATCATATCTTATGGAATCTCGTTGGGAATGACTGGAGAAGAAGCTAAAGGGTTTACTTTTATGACTCTTATGGCCATGGTAGGTGGTTATATTTTGGGTGTGATTTTAATTCCAAAGTACCTTAACCAAACTACTGCACTTAAGATAAGTGCTATACTGGGTATTGTTTTTGGAATAGGGATTATCAGTACAACAGGATTTACTTCAGTGTTATTTGTTGCTGCTCTTGGATTTGCAAATGCCTTGGTATGGCCTGCAATTTGGCCACTGGCGTTAAAAGGGCTTGGGAAATTTACCGAAACGGCCTCTGCTTTATTAGTGATGGCAATTTCTGGTGGGGCAATTATTCCTCCACTTTATGGATATCTAGTGGATCAAGGTAAAGCCGAATTAATTCAAAGCGGTGTTGAACAGTCTGTCGCAACGGCTGAGGCTGCAACTTCTAGCTATTGGATCTTGTTCCCATGTTACGCCTTTATACTGTTTTATGCCCTATACGGTCATAAGGTAGGATTGAAGAAATAACAACCACCAATTAATATTGTATAGAAGAGCCTCAATCATTGATTGGGGTTTTTTTCTTCTGAAAAAATCATCCTATAGGATGTAATTGTTAAGTTAGTTAGGCTGTTACTTTATAATTATTTGGTGTTTGGAAAGTAGGGAGAGCGCGCCATGAGTCGAAAATATGGCATTTTTTAATATATTATTCTCAGGATTCAATTGTATATTTTTACATGAGTATAAATCGGCTTTTTCAAGGTTGGTGTTAAAGAACACTGCATTACTTAAATCACAATCATCTAATAAGGCTCCAGTTAAATTTGTATGGGAAAAATCTGTATGCTGGAGGTTACAATTTTTAAAATTAGTGGATTTAATGTCTAAATTTTCAAAGGATGAATAACTCAAATTACATCCTTGGAAATGAAATGAAAGTAAAAATGTAAGACATTCAAAAAAATGTAAACCAATGAGCTTGGTATCAAAAAAGGTAACATCTTTAAATGAGCAATTCTTAAGGTGAGCACCGCTAAAATCACAGCTGTGGAATTCACATTCTACAAATTGAGTGTTGCTTAAATATACCTCACTAAACTTACATTTTGAAAAGATGCAGTTATCGTACTCTCCTTTTTTAAATGCAGTAGTGCTGAAGTCTATATTTTCAAATTCTTGATCCGCGATAAAAGGATTCATGGTCGGCTGTTATGTAAAAAGCCACGTTGCGATAACGTGGCCTTGATTATTATTTTAATAAATGTGGTTTGATTTATTGGATAACTCCTCCACAGCTAATTCTTCCACCAGCATCACCACTAGGTTGTGAGGTGAAATCATCTGTTCCTTGGTGAACAATAACCGATTTTCCTAGGATATCCTTTTTCTCGTCACCACAACCGATACACCATTGGTCGGTGTCGAAAGTGATTGTTCCGTTTCCATTCTCGTCAGCTTGGAAGTTTCCGATATCTCCTTTGTGGTATCCTTCAGAATCTCCCCACTTACCATGTTTTTCAAAAGTTGGATTCCAGTGTCCTCCAGCGGAACTACCATCAGCTGCACTACAATCTGCATTTTCATGTAAATGTATTGCGTGTTCTCCAGGAGTAAGTCCGTCGAATACTGCCGTCATAGATACTTTACCATTTTCTTCTTTAAAAACTACGTTTCCGCTTACATTGGAATCGCTTTTAGATTCCATGGCTACCTTAACCTTCTTTACTTCTTCCTTTTTCTCAGGAGTTTTCATCTCAGTAGTAGTACTTTCCGCACCGCTTACTGAGCTATCTTCCTTTTTACTGTTCTGTTTACAACTTACACCTAAAACGAGTATCGATGCTAGAAGTAATAGTTGTATTCTTTTTAAAATCATAGTATTTAAAATTAAATTATTTAGTTGTTTTAAAATGGTTGTCTTGTGATATGCTACTTTGGGTTCTATTACCTTAATAGCGAGCAAATCTTCTAAAAATCAAATGTTAAATTTAATCTAAAGTAAGAAGAAGTTAAGAGTTATTAAAATTTCATAGGCAAATTAACGTAGTTTTCACAATGTAATAGCGTTAATTTTACTGATTTAACCAGGCATTTCTTAAGGCCAATTGTTTTAATTTAGGGGTTGCTAACATCTTTAATTGTAGTTATTTAATATCTTATTGGAGCTAAAATACCAATGTATAGAATTGTAGCTCGCCTTTATATAACTAAGATCATCTACCAAAAATGCGTTTTTGAATTTCTTTGATCTCCGATTTGTTAGATTTAATACCAGCAACATTTTAATAGTACCAGATTATTAAATAACCCAGTAACATAACCTGATTGTATGAATTCATATTGGCAATAGCGGTATTCCCACATTAAAGGTCATTAGTAAGGGATTAGAATCAGAAGTCTTGACAATACCCGTTTCGAATTAGGATTTGAACATAATTAAAATTTTCTATTTAACTTTAGCTTAAAATTAAATATTTCCATGAAGTATATAGTGTGCGAAGAACCTTCCAATTTTAAATTAAAAGAAAACAACATCCCAGTTAAAGGCCCTGGTGAAGCATTGCTAAAGATTCATCGCGTTGGTATTTGTGGGACGGATCTACATGCCTATGCTGGAAATCAAGCCTTTTTTAATTATCCAAGAATTCTTGGACATGAATTGGCTGCGGAGATTCTTGAGGTTGACCAAAACCACCAAGGTTTTAAACAAGGAGATAAGGTAATTGTGATGCCATATGTGAGTTGTGGGAATTGTATTGCTTGTAGGCGAGGGAAAACAAATTGCTGCTCAAATATTAAAGTATTGGGTGTTCATACAGATGGTGGAATGCAGGAGGTCATCACGGTTCGTACTGACCTTTTAATTCAAGCCAATGAATTAACCTATAATGAAATGGCAATTGTTGAGCCACTAGCTATTGGAGCGCACGCACTCAGAAGGTCCAATGTCCAAAAAGAGGATTTTATAGTTGTTATTGGCTGTGGACCTATAGGAATTGGGCTTATGAAACTCGCTCAAATCATTGGTGCCCATGTCATTGCATTAGATGTGAATAAGGATCGTTTGCGTTATGTGGTTGATCAAATTGGAGTACAACATGCTTTTAACGTCTTGGAAGATCCAGTTAGTCAAATTTCTGACTTGACTAATACAGATATGGCTACTGCGGTATTCGATGCTACAGGTAACAAAAGAGCTTTAGAAGCTGGAATTGATTATATGGCACATGGAGGAGAATTTATATTAGTTGGTCTTTCAAAAGAGGACCTCTGTTACTCTCATCCTAAAATACATGCCAAGGAAACTACTCTCAAATGTAGTCGTAATGCTACCGTAGAAGACTTTGAATTTGTAATAAAGCATTTGAAAGAATTTCCAACGGATTCCTTTGTCACTCATCAGGTTCATTTTTCAGAAATGATTTCTAATTTTGATTCCTGGTTAGACCCTAAAACAGGGGTTATTAAGGCGATGGTTAATTTTGATTGATTATTCTTCAAATCTTAGTAACCATTTTCGGAAAGAATCCTTGCCATACAAAAATCGATTTGTACTATAAACCTACCTTCTTTGGGTACATAGGCTATAATTTTTTCGGATCATTTGGTCGACTTAATTTTATGCTGTAACAATCACAGACATGATACTTGTTTCAATAAGTACGTCTTATGTCTAAAATCTGCAACTCGTAATTATAGTTTTTTAAAAGTGAAATTCTTTATCTAGTAGAGCAGCTGAGATTTTCAATTTTAGCTCTAACGGGTGCAATGATGCTACTTTTGACTTATAGAAGTATTAACCACAAATTAAATTTAGTAATTTTATGGTTGGTTGTCTATAATACATCAAAGTAAAAAACAGGTTAGTTTAAAATCAATTGTGAACATGTTTGAATTTCTTCAAAATAAGATTAATGATACCATAATTATTTCAGATCAAGAATTTGAACATGCCAAAACCTTTTTCATGCCTAAAAAACTCCGAAGAAAAAGGTTCCTTCTACAGGAAGGCGATCCTTGTGTCTATACTTGTTTTGTTGAAAAGGGACTATTAAGGAGCTTTAGAATAGATGACAAAGGAAACGAACATATCCTTCAATTTGGTATGCAAGGATGGTGGGTAGCCGATCTATATAGTTTTCTGACAGGTGAAGCCTCCGAGTATAATATTGAAGCTCTTGAAGATAGCGAGTTACTTTTGATTACTAAACCCTCCTGGGATCAGCTTTTAAGTGAACTACCCGTATTAGAGCGTTATTTCAGAATTCTCATTCAAAACAACCTGATTGCTACCCAGAACAGATTAATGAGAAACATGACCATTACTGCCGAGCAACGGTACACTAATTTACTTAGTGAATTCCCTGGCATTTCACAACGGGTGCCTCAGCATATGATAGCCTCATATATCGGGGTTACCCGAGAAACACTTAGTCGCTTACGCAGCCAAATTAGTCACCAATAAGACCCAATCAGAGCTTTGTCGAGGTAGTTTAATTAGCAAAAAAACATTTACAAAACCCATGTAAGTATTGTCTTCGCTTTGGTTTATCCACTGCATTTAAGAATCTCTTAAGTTTTAAGTGTGACATAGGTCACGCTCATTTCATATCATAGGTCATTGGCTAGGAGGTTCTATGAGTCTAAATTTGTAGTATAAATTAATAATCATTAAAACATTTATATTATGGCAATTTCAAAATGGACTATCGACCCAACACACAGTGAAGTAACTTTTAAAGTGAAACACCTTATGATTTCAACGGTAACTGGAAGATTTAAAGTATTTGAGGGATCGCTTGAGTCAGTGGATGATGGGTTTGAAAATTTAAAAAACATAGAATTCACAGCAGATATAGAATCTATTGACACTAACAATGATCAACGTGACGAACATTTACGTTCTTCTGATTTCTTTGCTAATGATGAGCATCCTAAATTGACCTTTAAAGCAGCAGAATTCGACGTGAAAAACGATACACTTCAAGGTGAATTAACTATGAGAGGAATCACTAAACCAATCACACTCGATGTCGATTTCGGTGGGGTTGTAGTTGATCCTTATGGACAAACTAAAGCAGGATTAACGGTTAATGGGAAAATTAGTCGTAAAGATTTTGGATTGACTTGGAATGATGTTACCGAGGCTGGAAGCGTTGTTGTTAGTGATCAGGTAAGACTGAATTTAGAGGTTCAGTTTGTAAAACAAGCGTAACATTACTACAGCAATCCTGGAAATGAAAATAAAAAAGTTCCAGGATTGCTCTTAATTCATTCTCAATGAAGCCCAAGACAATTACAATCATAGGAGAATATGAGAATTTTCCCCAAATACTGTTAGAGGATTTAATAGCTCAAGATCTTCAGTTACTTTTCATATCCGCAGGACAGCAAAAGGATGCAAGGTTTATAGAAAAATTCGACGAATTAGAAACACTCGCAGAACTTGAGTTTATTAGTTGTGAAAAACAAGCATGTTGGGAAGCGGATGTAATTATACTTTATAATCCATCCGTAATTCAATCTAAGATACTAGAAAGAATAAGGGAAGTAGCTACTCAAAAGACAATATTGATCATTAGTACACAATCAACTACTATCAATTTTAAAGCATTACTGCCACATTCAAAAGTAATTGAAATTCAGGAAAAAGAGATTAAAGAAGATACTCTTAATACCTATTTTTCTTTAGGGGAAAAGAAAGTCTCTACCCCCTTAGATTCCCATTAAAATATAAATAACTATGGAAATTAAAATTTGGTCTGACGTAAGATGCCCCTTTTGCTATATAGGTAAAAGGAAATTCGAAATGGCATTAGAGGAATTTAAGCATAAGGACAATTTAAAGATAACTTGGAAGAGTTTTCAACTTGATCCTAACCTTAAAACAGATCCATCGATGAGTACCTTGAATTATTTTGTAGATACTAAGGGTGTCTCTATCGATCAAGCTAAGCAAATGTTAGGTGGTGCAACACAAATGGGCGCAGAAGTTGGGCTAAGGCTCGATTTTGAAAATTCAGTTTTAGCAAACTCATTTAATGCCCATCGTCTTATCCAAATGGCAAAATCAAAAGACTTAGGCAATGAGATAGAAGAAGCTCTTTTTAAGGCGCATCTTGAGCAAGGAAAAAACATTGATAGTCATGATGAGCTGATACGTATTGGAAGTTCCATAGGAATGGATGCTGAGGAAATTAAAAGGATGCTTAGTTCAGAAGACTTCTCATATCAGGTTAAGCAAGATGAGCTTGAGGCTAGAAATATTGGGGTAAGAGGAGTACCTTTTTTTGTGCTAAATGATAGATTCGCAGTATCAGGAGCACAATCTTCAGAGATGTTTCTTCAGACACTCGACAAGGCTTGGGAAGAATTTTCTAAAAGTAAAAGCGAACTGGAAATAACCGGCGGAGCATCGTGTTCTACCGATGGAATTTGTGACTAACAAAAATAAATATTATGAAAATAGCAGTAATTGGCGCTACAGGATTTGTAGGCGCAGAGGTGTTGAAAGAAGCTCTTGATCGCAAACATACAGTGGTTGCAATAGCTAGAAACACTGATAAAATCGAAATTAACAACGACCTTCTTACCAAAAAGGCCGTTGATGTGAAAAACATAGATGAATTGGCTCAGGCGGTATCTGGGAGTGATGTTGTAATAAGTGCCTTTAATCCAGGATGGACCAATCCAAATATATATGATGAATTCCTCGAAGGTTCAAACGCCATTCAGCAGGCCGTAAAGGATTCAGGGGTTAAACGTCTTATAGTAGTTGGGGGAGCTGGTAGCTTGTACCTAGACCAGAATACCAAGGTGATCGATGATCCTAATTTCCCTGCAGCTATTAAACCAGGAGCTATGGCTGCTTCTGAGTATCTTGATGTCTTAAAAAAAGAAGAAGATTTGGAGTGGACCTTTTTTAGCCCAGCCTTAGCAATGGCTCCTGGAAAACCACAAGAACGTAAAAATACCTATCGAAAAGGGTTAGAAAACCCAGTTTTTGATAAGCAAGGTAAAAGTGAGTTGTCCGTACAGGATACCGCGGTTGTCCTGGTAGATGAAGCAGAAAATGCCGCTCATGTAAGAGAGCGATTTACGGCAGCCTATTAAAATGATTTTAAGTGGAAGTGGAGAATTGGTAAAAGAGTGGGAGGTTGTTAATTTTCTTCCACAATAATTGAACTTTTTTGGTTGGTTAAAAGTTCGAAATACCCTTGATTAATTGTCTGGTGATACCAGGTGAGCATCAGTGGTTCAGATTGTATCCACTTCCATTTTTTATAAACCAGAGCGTAAAACCCATTGATC
>NZ_AMSG01000007.1 GCF_000300875.1 Galbibacter marinus
GTTGAAACCCGAAGCCTATCTATCGCATTAGGGTAGATGGGTAAGTTCACAGATGATATGGAGAAGCTTCTTGTGGAGCGCTATGGTATTAAGCCTGAGCTGATGTCTGATAAAGAACTACATGATATCGACACCTATATCGAAACGTACCTCAGGGATAAATTTATTATATTTATCGACGGAAAAAAAGTGGAGTGGAATTTCATTGGCAAGCAATACGACACAGATGTTATGAAGGTCTATTTAGAAATTCCCAATTTAGACCGAGATAAATTCCAAAGTATTGGAGTACAAAGCAGTGTTCTCTATGGGGTTTACCCCGATCAAAAGAATGTTATTCACATTAAAGTAAAAGATGTGAAGAAAAGCTATGTTTTGATTAAAGAGAAAAACAGTGCTGTGTTAAAATTATAAGATAAACTGCTCCAAAAACAAGAATATAATTATATTTCAACTTTAATATATTTACAATTCACAATGCAAAAAATCAAACTATTAGTAACAAGCTTAGGACTTTTGGTTTTCGGTCTTACCATCGCACAAGATGGAGAGAATGGCAGTCAAAAAGGACATGAAAACACCAACAAGTTCCGACAAATGTATCAGGAGTTTTCCACTCCTAATTTATTTAGAACGGGATCTGGGGCTCCCGGTTCGGCCTACTACCAACAGCAGGCGGATTACAAAATGGACATCACGCTAAATGATGACACTAAAGAAATTAGTGGGGAGCAAACCATCACCTACACTAACAATGCTCCTGAGGCTTTAGATTATCTATGGCTTCAATTAGATCAAAACATACGAACCAAAGACTCTAAAGCACTCTTAAAAGACGGTGAAGGTATGCCTCCTGCAGAAGAAACAGCCAGTTTTGTAAACAAGCATTATGTACCTGCTTTCGATGGTGGATTTAATATTACCCAAGTTAAAGATGAAACAGGAAAAAATTTGCCTTACACCATCAATCAGACTATGATGCGAATAGAGATGGATAAGCCGCTAGAATCGGGAGAACAATTTGTTCTTAACATTAAGTGGTGGTATAAGATAAACAACCACGTTGTCGATCGAGCAAGAAGCGGTTATGAGGAATTCCCTGATGGGAACAGAAATTATGTTATTGCTCAATTTTATCCTCGTATGGCAGCCTATACCGATGTGGAAGGTTGGCAGACCCATCAATTTTGGGGCGATGGTGAATTCGCACTTCCTTTTGGAAATTTTGAAGTAAGCATTACTGTTCCTTCCGATCATATCATGGAAGCAACAGGTACGCTGCAAAACCCGGAAGAGGTGCTTACAGAGGACATGCTTAGAGAATACGAAAGATCGAAGTCTTCGTATAAAAGCCCTGTGTTTATTGTTACAGAAGAACAAGCTATAGTAAACGAAAAAGGATACTCTACGGATAAAGCGACTTGGACCTATACGGCAGAGAATGTTCGAGATTTCGCATTTACTACTTCAAGAAAATATATTTGGGAGCGTCAAGCGGTAAAAATGGAAGATGGTAGTACGGTAATGGCTGTATCTATGTATCCTAAAGAAGGAAATCCCCTCTGGGAAGAATTCTCCACAAAAACGGTCATTCAGACTCTTAAAACTTATTCAAAACACACCTTTGACTACCCGTATCCTAAAGCGGTTTCTGTTCATGCTAAAAATCAAGGAATGGAATATCCTATGATTTCCTGGAACCACGGTAGACCAGAGAAAGACGGAAGTTATAGCGATCGAACTAAATTTGGAATGATCAGTGTAATTATTCACGAGATCGGACATAACTTCTTTCCTATGATTGTAAATTCTGATGAGCGTCAGTGGGGTTGGATGGATGAAGGTTTAAACACTTTTTGCCAGTACTTAACCGAGCAAGAGTTTGCAAGAAACAATCCAGCTGCAGTACCTTCAGGGGTATACCCATCAAGAAGAGGCGAACCTAGCAAAATTGTCAGCTATATGAAAGGCGATCAAAACTTTATCTCGCCAATTATGTCTAATCCTGAAAACGTACATCAACTTGGGGCAAATGCTTATGGTAAGCCATCCACTGCGTTAAACATCCTTAGGGAAACGGTGATGGGTCACGAACTTTTTGATTACGCCTTTAGAACTTATGCTCAACGTTGGATGTTTAAACATCCAACCCCTGAAGATTTTTTCCGAACCATGGAAGATGCCTCAGGAATAGATTTAGACTGGTTTTGGAGAGCTTGGTTCTACACTACTGATAATGTAGATATAGGTATTGAACGAGTTAAAAAGTTCCATGTGACATCCAAACCAAACAATCGAGTAAAGGAAATTTTGGAGCAAAGAGGAATGAGTGAATCTGATTTACCAGAATTGCTATATCTGGTTGCAGAGGAGAGTGACGAATATAAAAATGAAGTTATCAAAAGGACTGAAAAAGAAAATTTCAAAACACTTAATGAATACTTGATGGATAATTTCACCCCTTCTGAGCGATCCAAATTAAAAACACCAAAGTATTTTTACGAAGTTACCTTCATCAAGCCTGGAGGTATTCCTATGCCACTAATTGTTCAGTACACCTACGGAGATGGAACTAAGGAAACAATTACCTATCCGGTTGAGGTTTGGAGAAAAAATGATAATGAGCACAAAAGAGTGATCGCAAGTGATAAAGAAATCACCAGTATTGAAGTAGATCCAAAACTTCAAACTGCAGATGTGGATACTTCCAATAATAAGTGGCCAAAAGATCAGTCAGATTCTGATTTTGAAAACTTTAAGAAAAAGGTACAATAATTGAACCTAACCTAAAATTAATCGAGTCCTTGATTTATCATGGACTCGATTTTTGTTAATAGCCCATTTTCAGTCTTCATAAAAATGAAGCGCGAAAACAAAAAATAATAACTACTTTTGCTCCACAACTAGCCAATACTAAATTAAAGAAGTATTAGATTCTAAAATAACAGTATATGATTGAGTTAAAAACGCTTGAGGAAATTGAGTTGATGAGAGAAAGTGCGCTAATAGTCTCCAAAACTTTGGGAATGTTAGCTACGGAATTAAAGCCAGGTGTTACTACCAAACATTTAGATAAAATTGCAGAAGATTATATCAGAGAGCAAGGTGCTGAACCTGGGTTTTTGGGTTTATACGGCTGTCCTTCTACCTTACTGACCTCCACCAATGAGGCAGTAGTTCATGGTCTTCCAACTGATAAACCACTTGAGGAAGGTGATGTCGTATCCATTGATTGTGGTGCGCTAAAAAATGGTTTTTATGGCGATCATGCATTCACTTTCGAGATTGGTGAAGTGAAACCTGAGACTAAAAAATTACTTCAAGTAACCAAAGATTCACTATATATCGGAATTCGGGAGTTCAAACAAGGGAACCGTGTGGGTGATGTGGGTTATGCAATCCAAAAATACTGTGAAGATCATGGATATGGAGTTGTCAGAGAACTAGTGGGTCATGGTCTTGGAAAAAAGATGCACGAAGACCCTGAGATGCCTAATTACGGTAAAAGGGGACGTGGTAAAAAGTTCCAAAACGGAATGGTCGTGGCGATCGAACCAATGATAAATATGGGAACACATCGTATTAAGCAATTGAAAGATGGTTGGACTATTGTTACCGCTGATGGCAAACCAAGTGCTCACTTTGAACACGATGTAGCCCTTATTGATGGTAAACCAGAAATTTTATCTACCTTTAATTACATCTATGAAGCCTTGGGTATTAAGAGTGATGAGGAAGACGAATTTAAAAATCATGTAACAATCTAAACTTCCTTGAAGCGCGTTTTTAAATTTATCTTAAATAGAGTTCCACGCCCTTTTCTTATAAAAATAAGTTATTGGGTCAGTCCAATTGTGGCCTTTTTCTACAGAGGTGAGGGTTACATTGATCCTATTGATGGAAAAAACTACCGCTCTTTCTTACCTTATGGATATGAAAATCAACGAGAAAACGTATTGGCTCCAGGAACTTTATCCTTGGAGCGTCACCGTTTATTATGGTTGTATTTAAGGGAAACAGATTTTTTTAAAAAACCTATAAAATTATTACACTTCGCACCCGAACAAGCGTTTTATAAGCGTTTTAAGATTCAGAAGAATCTGGAGTACACAACCACTGATATTGAATCTCCCCTAGCGACAGTAAAAGCTGATATCTGCAACCTTCCCTTTGAAGATAATCAATATGATGTGATTCTCTGTAATCACGTTTTAGAACACATCCCAGATGATCGTAAAGCTATGCAGGAATTGTATCGTGTAATGAAACCTGGCGGTTGGGGTATTTTTCAAATACCACTCGATATGCAGCGTTCCACCACATTTCAGGATGATCGTATTACGGATCCCAAAGAGCGAGCAAAAATCTTCGGTCAGTATGACCATGTAAGAGTCTATGGAATGGATTATTTTGAAAAGCTAAGAAGTGTTGGTTTTCAGGTGGAAGAAGTATTGCTTCAAAATACCTTAACGCCTGAGCAAATCAAGCGCTACGGATTGAATCCATCTGAAATACTGCCACTTTGTAAAAAGGTTCTTTAGCATTTATTGCTGTAGCAGTTCTTGAAATCCTTTTGTTTTGTACTCACTTAAATCTCCATCTTTATCGGCGACAATAATATAGGCCTCAATTTCGGAGTTCTCCTTTAAAAAAGCTTTGGTTTTCTCCAAAGGCATCACCATCAACGCCGTTGCATAGGCATCAGCGATGATGCACTTATCAGCAATAACCGCAACACTTAATACATTGCTCTTTTTGGGATAACCTGTGTGTGGATCAACAATATGAACATAATGTTCTTTGGTAATAGGATCTACTCTAAATTTTCTATAGTTACCACTAGTAGCCATTGCTTTATTTTTAAGCTTTACCTTGGCTATGAAAACATCCTGTTTTTTGGTTTGAATCGGACTCTCAATGGCCACCACCCAATTTTTTGTTTTATTAGCAAAATCCTTATCCCCCTTTACCATAAGCTCACCCCCTATGGCTATAGAATAATCTTCCACTCCATTCTGCTCCAGTACTTGAGCAATGAGATCCACAGTATACCCCTTTAACAAGGCATTGAAGTTTAATTTAGTCTTGAGATTTTCTCTTATTATCCTATTGTCATGTGATAAATAAACCTTTCCAAAACCAATGTACTCCATTAAACTATCTACCTCATTATTTCCCATACCTCTTAAAGAAGGCTCAGAACCAAATCCCCAAGCATCTATTAATCCACCGATAGTGGGGTCAAAATAACCTTCTGTCTGTCGCCACACCTCCTTTGCTGTGGTATACACTTCTTTAAAATGGGAATTAATAACCCTGCTAGAATCTCCACTATTAATAGCTGATAAATCTGAGGTGGGTAAGTAAGTAGACAGAGATGAATTAATTTTTTCAAAAACCTGTTGAATTTCCTGCTTAATTAAAAGCGAGTCTTTTATAGCCTGATAACGTATCTGGTAAGTGGATCCCAAAACGTATCCTTCTTCGACTTTTACATCTGGAGTCTTCTCAATGGTGCAACTTCCAAATAGCATCAACAATCCTAGAAGTGGGGTTAAAGGATTAAATTTCGGTAATTCCATTAAAGTTTATTATATATTTATCACCCTTGATCACCGCTTTTGAATAATCATTTGCATTGGCAATCCCCACTCCTGCATAATAGGTTCTTGCCTTAAAGTTTAAGGCATGTTGTTTCACTATTTCCATATAGGTGACATCATAAGTTGCAGGGTTATTAGGGTAGCTTATTGCTCGAACGATAACAAAATGAAGCTTCTTATTCTTCAAGCAAACGAATTGAGGGTCTTTTTTTAGCTTTGAGTTGACAGTCATAAACTCAAACCCTTCTTTTTCGAGCTCTTTACCAACGACATTCATCGCCAAGTTATGGAGCTCTTGCTCTGTAAATTCCTCAGGCATCTTTTTGTTGCTATCTTAAAATTTTCCAAATGCAATCTAACAAATTAAATTGAATTCATCGGAAAATTCACAAACTAAAACCAACGCTTTTAGAGGATTTACTTTAGGATATTTTATTGTGGCATAAAACTTGTTTTATTCACTTTGAAAATCAATAAAACATACTCAAAATGCGAATCATTCTCATGTTTTTAATACTTTGTTTCTCTTGGAGCAATGCCCAGTACGCGACCATTAAGGGTCGTGTAACTGATGTAAAAACCAATAAGGCATTAGTTGGAGTCTTAGTCACTAACCAGTATACCCAAGTCACTACTGTAACTGATCAAAACGGAAAATATTCCATCAAAGCAGAAAAAGGGAATACCCTAGGCTTTACATTAAAAGAATATCAACCCTTGGAGATTACAGTTAAAAACGACTCTGAAATAAATGTTCAATTAAAAAAGCACTCGCCTGAAGAACTTAATAACGAGGTGCTCTATGAGGAAGTTGTACAGATATCCGCGCCACCAGCCCGGATTAAAGGCGTAAGCAAAACCTTTATTCCTGTTTCACATCAAAGGATTCCCATACCCACAAACACAGAAAGTTACGCAAAGATTACAGAGAATGGTTTTCTACAAGTTCGTTATAAACCTCTTTCTACTTTTTCAATAGATGTAGACAAGGCCTCTTATAGTAATATGAGACGCATGATAAACAATGGGACTAAAATACCAAAAGATGCCATTAAAGTGGAAGAACTGATCAATTACTTTACTTATAATTACAAGCAGCCAAAATCAAAAGATCCAATATCCATAGCAACAACATTAAGCAAAGCGCCATGGAATAAGGACCATCAACTTCTAAAAATAGGTTTACAAGGCAAAGAAGTACCTTTAGAGGACATTCCTGCATCTAATTTAGTTTTTCTAATCGATGTGTCAGGCTCCATGAATGCTCCCAATAAATTGCCGCTATTAAAGTCTGCTTTTAAAGTTCTAGTTGAAAAATTAAGACCCCAGGACAAAGTATCAATTGTTACATACGCTGGCTCTGCTGGCCTAGTGCTTGCTCCTACCTCAGGAGATAGGAAACAAACTATTATTGCCGCTCTGGATTCATTGCGGGCTGGAGGCTCCACCGCTGGAAGTAAAGGAATCAAATTGGCCTATGAAACCGCAGAGGAGAATTTTGTCAAAAATGGGAACAACCGAGTGATCATTGCCACCGATGGAGACTTTAATGTTGGACCTTACAAGGATAGCGAAATGGAAGACTTAATTGTAGAAAAACGAAAATCAGGAGTTTTTTTAAGTTGTTTAGGATTTGGGATGGGGAATTACAAAGATTCTAAGATGGAAACCCTTTCTAGCAAGGGCAACGGTAATTATGCTTATATCGATACAATGCAAGAGGCGCAGCGAATCTTAGGAACCGAATTTGGTGGAACTATGTACACCATTGCTAAGGATGTTAAGTTACAGTTGGAATTTAATCCCGCCCAGGTTCAAGCCTACCGTTTAATAGGCTATGAAAACAGGCTATTAAATGATGAGGATTTTAAAGACGACACTAAGGATGCAGGTGAACTGGGAAGTGGCCACATAGTAACAGCTCTATATGAAATTATTCCAACAGGAATTCAAAGTAAATATTTAAAGGATATTGATTCTTTAAAATATTCTAAGGTAGCCCCGAGTAAAGATTTTAAAAATGAGTTTGTAACTGTAAAGTTCAGATACAAAAAACCCAATGCTCAAAAAAGTAAAGAGGTTGTACATACCGTGGGAAGTACTATAGAAAAGACAGATACCGACTTTAACTTTGCCGCTGCTGTAGCAATGTGGGGTATGTACTTAAGAGAGTCTGAATATCTAAATGGCGCCACCAAGGAGCAGATTATAACATTAGCGCAGCAAAACAAGGGTCAAGATCCTGAAGGTTACAGAGCGGAATTTGTACGTCTTATAAAAAGTTACCATCAAAATTAGTATCTTTAAAGGGCTAATTCATTAAATATAAAAGTCTTATGAAAACTTTTAGACCCAATAACCCACTATTCGTACTTCTAATCCTCAGTCTATGTATATCTTGTAACAGTGAGAAAAAAGATAAGAACAATTCCGAAAACAACATGGAAATGACTGCGGAAACAGAACCCCTGAAAATTGAAATTGTGGAAAATTATTTTACTAAAAATGATATGACTCCAAGAGTTATTCAATATTTTACCATCGATAATCAGGAGGATTTTGATAACCAATTTGGGGTAGCAAAGACCATGGACAACGCCATAAGTACAATAGATTTTGATAAGACACGAATCGGGGCTATTGTAATGCCAGCTACAGATATTAAAACGAGCATTGAGATTACTCAGGCGGAGCGATTTGGCTCTGGAGCTTTTATCACCTACAAAACTAAACAAGGAGATAAGCAGTCTTTTACAACTACTCCAACACTAATTTTTAAATTACCAGTAGATAATAAATTAAAGACCTTGGAATTCAAGTCAGGTGGAGACAGTAAGATGATCACCATCCCATCGAAGTAGAACTCAAAATATAACATAAAAAAAACCGCCTATAGAGCGGTTTTTTTTATGTTATAGTAATTTCGGTTTCTTAATTATCCTCCGAAATCATCGAATCGTACATTCTCAGGCGGAACACCAAAATCATCACACATTTTCTCAACAGCCTTATTCATCAGTGGAGGACCACAGAAGTAGAATTCTATATCCTCTGGTGCTTCATGATGGTTTAAGTAATTGTCGATTACAGCTTGGTGAACAAACCCAACAAAGCCATCACCTTCAGCTTCCATTGAATCCTTAACTTTCCAATTATCCTCTTCTAAAGGTTCTGAAAGCACGATGTGGAATTTAAAGTTTGAGAATTCACGTTCTAGTTCTCTAAAATGCTCTAAATAGAATAGCTCACGTTTTGAACGACCTCCGTACCAGTATGATACTTTTCTACCTGTTCTAAGGGTTTTGAATAGGTGGTACAAGTGTGAACGCATTGGTGCCATACCTGCTCCACCGCCAACGTATACCATTTCAGATTCACTTGGATTGATAAAGAATTCACCGTAAGGTCCTGAAATAATAACTTTATCTCCTGGCTTTTTAGCAAATATATAAGAAGAAGCGATCCCAGGATTTACATCCATCCAACCGTTCTTATTACGATCCCATGGTGGTGTTGCAATACGAACATTCAACATAATTTCTCTTCCCTCTGCTGGGTAAGAAGCCATGGAGTAAGCTCTTTCTACAACTTCGTCATTCTTCATTACAAGTGGCCAAAGGTTGAACTTATCCCATTCCAATTGGAATTTATTAGGATCGTCATGCTCCTCTGGGTGAGCCGTAATATCCATATCCTGAAATTTAACTTCCCCTTTAGGAATTTCAATCTGAATATATCCTCCTGGTTGATAGTCCATATCTTCAGGAAGTTTAACAACGAATTCTTTAATAAAAGAAGCAACGTTCCAGTTACGGACAACTTCAGCTTCCCATTTCTTAATACCGAAAACTTCTTCAGGAACTTGTATAACCAAATCTTGTTTGATTTTCACCTGACAGCTAAGACGCCATCCTTCGGCAATTTCTTTACGTGTAAAGTGTGGCTCTTCAGTTGGAAGGATTTGACCTCCTCCTTCTGTAACGATACATTTACACTGAATACAGGTTCCTCCTCCTCCACATGCAGAAGGTAAGAATATTTTACTATTTCCTAAGGTGGACAACAAGGTCCCTCCTGAGGATACTTCTAAATCTTTCTCCCCATTGATCTTTACGGTCACTGGACCAGATGGCAATAGCTTAGACTTGGCAAACAAGAGAGCTAATACCATTAAAATAATGAGTGTTAGAAAGACTAATAAACTTGCTATGATTACTGAATAATCCATATCCTACTTAACTAATAAGATTTATATTATAATTTAATTCCCATAAAACTCATAAACCCAATGGCCATAAGTCCAGTGATGATATATGTAATTCCAAGGCCTCTTAGAGAGGCGGGAACATTAGAATACGTAATCTTTTCACGTATACTAGCAATTGCAAGAATTGCTAAGAACCAGCCAACACCAGAACCTAATCCATATACAGAAGCTTCTCCAACAGAGGAAAAGTCCTTTTGTTGCATAAACAATGAAGCTCCCAAAATTGCACAGTTAACTGCAATTAGTGGTAAGAAGATCCCCAGTGCACCGTAAAGTGCTGGTGCGAATCGCTCAACAATCATTTCAACAAGCTGAACCATAAAGGCGATTACTGCTATAAATAGAATAAAACTTAAAAAACTTAAATCCAATTCTGCTAAATCCGGGCTTAACCATGACAAAGCTCCAGGCTTAAGTAAATAGTTATCTATCATAAAGTTCATCGGCACGGTAATGGCCAGTACGAAGATCACCGCAGCTCCCAATCCAACGGCTGTTTTAACCGTTTTTGAAACTGCCAAATAAGAACACATCCCAAGAAAATAAGCAAAGATCATGTTCTCTATAAAAATACTTCTTACAAAAAGATTTACGTATTCCATAATTTAATGTTTTTAATGCGATTGCTTATTTTTCGATTAATTTTCTATTTTTTGAACGCTGGAACCAAACGATGACACCTAAAACCAATAAGGCAGCTGGTGATAACAACATTAGTCCATTATTCTCATAACCTAGGGCGTATAGTCCAGTGGATTCAGCCAAAGTAACACCTTTGTGTCCCAAGATCTCAATTCCAAATAATTTACCAGATCCTAATAATTCGCGGAAAAATGCAATTAAAATAAGGATAAATCCATAACCCGCTGCGTTCCCAATACCATCTAAGAAAGATTTCCAAGGGCCATTACCTAAGGCAAACGCTTCTAAACGACCCATTACAATACAGTTGGTAATAATTAGTCCTACGAAAACTGACAGCTGTTTACTTACATCATAAGCATACGCCTTTAGCACTTCGTTCACAAGAGCAACTAAACCTGCTACTACTACTAGTTGGACGATTATACGAATTCGATTTGGAACTAGATTTCGAAGTAAAGAAATCACCACATTACTAGCCGCCATTACAGCCATTACAGAAATGGCCATTACTACCGATGGTTCTAACTGAACCGTAATCGCTAGGGCTGAACAAATACCAAGTACTTGAACAGTTATTGGGTTATCATCATTAAGTGGATCTGTTAATAACTTTCGGTTTTTCTTTGAGAAAAGTGGCTCTTTTTCCTCTGCTACAAAAAGCACAGTAGGCTCTTTTTCCTTTTTATTTTTAATATCAGCCATAATACCTTAATTTAAAGCTAAATTAGTGTTCTGTTTCTCCAAATAAGAAATATAGTACTCCAAACGCTCATGAATCATATTAGTTACACCATCACCTGTGATAGTAGCACCTGATATTGCGTCCACCGCGTTATCGTCTTTATCATTTCCTCCTGAATATCCTTTTTGAACGTTAATACCGACAAATTCTCCATTAGAATTTTTGATTTTTTCACCGATAAAACGTTCTTGGAACCAATCTTGAGTGATTTCAGCACCAAGACCAGGGGTTTCTCCAGCGTGTGAAAAAACGGTTCCTTTTACGGTGTTACCATCTTCTTCAAGTGAGATATATCCCCAAATTGAATTCCAAAGTCCAGCTCCGTAAAGAGGAATAACATAGTAAGTCGAACCATCTACATCAGCCACATAAAGTGGAAAACGTTGTTGATTAGTTTCTTTTTTATACTCCTTAGCAAGATCAATAGCAAATGCCTCTGGTCCTTCTAATACAACTTCACCGTTAGAATCTAGTGCAAGCACCTCTGTAATGTACTGGTTATAAATTTCTTCAGCCTCCTCTTTCGTGGTTGAAATTTCAATAGTCGACAAAATGTCTTGCATTTTCTCGATTTTTATATTCTGCGCCTGTAATGGTTGAAGTGAAGTCGCAGCAATTGCCAATGCAGAAGCTACTACCACTACCATGATCACGGCGAATATTAATGTATATGCGTTACTTTCTCTATTCATGACTAAGCGGATTTAACAGTTGCAGTCGATACACGTTTCTTTCTTCTCTTAACATTAGCTTGTATCACATAATGATCAATCGTAGGTGCAAATACGTTCATCAGTAAAATTGCCAACATTACACCTTCAGGATAAGCTGGGTTGAATACACGGATCATGATACAGAAGATTCCAATCAAAATTCCATAAATCCATTTTCCTTTAAAGGTCTGTGCAGCAGATACTGGATCCGTCGCCATAAATACAAGACCGAAAGCTAAACCTCCAACAAGTAAGTGTTCATACCAAGGAAAATTCATCAGTGCATTTACTCCCCATAAATTAAACAGCAATGCCATAAATGCAGCTCCAATAACTCCTCCTAGCATAATTCTCCAACTACCTACACCAGTGAAGATCAATATGGCGGCGCCAACTAAAATCCACAATACAGATGTTTCAGCAACAGATCCTGGAATAGATCCAGAAAACATTTCCCATACACTATAATGTACTTCGTGATTAGCTGCCAATGAACCTAGCAAGGTTTCACCAGAGATAGCATCAATATTAGATGCTTCCGATACCCATATTTTATTTCCTGACATGTAAGTCGGATAGGCAAAGAAAGCAAAAGCCCTAGCCGTTAAAGCTGGGTTCAATATATTCATTCCAGTACCACCAAAGGCTTCTTTACCCAAAATTACTGCGAAAGCAACAGATAGAGCAAGCATCCAAAGAGGTAAGTCTACAGGCATAATCATTGGGATTAAAATACCAGTGACTAAGAAACCTTCATTGACCTCATGCCCCCTATAAATAGCAAAAATGAATTCAATAGTAAGTCCAACAACATAAGATACAATAATCATAGGAAGAACCTTTAGAGCTCCATGTGAAAAAGCATCCCAAAATGTGAACTGTTCACCTAATTGTATAAAATGTTGGTATCCTGAATTATAAATTCCGTAAATCAATGCTGGTAATAATGCAATGACAACGGTAATCATCGTTCTTTTTAAATCCACAGAATCCCTGATATGGGCACCCTTTTGTGTTGTGTGATTTGGAACGTACAAAAAGGTATCAAATGCATTTACCGCAGGAGCAAATTTCTCCCACTTCTCACCCTTTGCAAAAGGTTTCTTTAGTTGATCTAATTTTTTTCTTAAGGCGTTCATATCTCAATATTTTTTAACCAACTTCTGTTATCATTACATCTAATGCCTCACGAATGATAGCCTGAGCTTCCAACTTGGAGGTATTCACATAGTCTATCAGTGCAAAATCCTCTGGAGCCACTTCGTAGATTCCAAGATTTTCCATCTTTTCTATATTAAACACCATACATTCTTTCAATAATTGCATTGGATAGATATCCATTGGCATCACTTGTTCCATTTCTCCTGTCACTACTAAGGCACGTTCTTCTCCATTGAGATTTGTATTTACCTTATACTTCTTATTTGGAAATAACCAGGACAATGAAGTCTTTGACATACTTGGAATGTTATTATCTTTAAAAGGTAACCATCCAAACATTCTATAGTTATCTCCCTCAGGAATCAATGTAATCGTGTTATCGTAAAAACCAACAAAACCATCACCAGTAATTCTAGTTCCTGTAAGAACATCACCACTGATAATACGAACATCGGCTGAAATAGCTCCAACAATATCTTTGATATTGGATCCTAATTTGAATCTGAAGTACTGAGCTTTAGGAGCTTCAGTTCCAGCTACTGCCACAACACGAGTCGGATCATAGTGTCCTGTTTTGAACAGCGAACCTATAATGGCTACATCCTCAGGATTGATAACCCATACACGTTCTCCTGCATTAATAGGATCGATGTGATGAATTTGCACCCCTACGTTTCCAGCAGGGTGTGGTCCTGAAACTTTGTGAAGTGTCACACCATTTACCTGGCCGAAAAATGAAGCTGAACGCTTATCGACAGAAAGGTGTGTTTTTCCAGAAGTTAGTTTCGAAATCGCATCGATACCTGCCTGAAAATCCTCTTTTCTCTTCTCAAGTATAAACTCAACATCAGCAGCCAAAGGTGCTGTTGACATACCTGAAATGAAAATTGCTTTAGGAGTATCTTCTGGGTTCGCTACAATATCGTATGGTCTTTGCTTTATAAAAGGCCAACATCCGCTCTCAAGCAAATGTTCCTTAATTTGTTCAGCAGACATTTTTGAAACATCTTTTTGACCAAAATCCTTGAACGTGTCAGTGGCATCGGCATTGATTACCACCTCTAAAATACGACGCTTTGCACCTCTTCTGATTTCCTGAATGGTTCCACTAACTGGGGAAACAAACTTCACGCTCTCACTGCTTTTGGAATAAAAAATGGTATCACCAGCCTGAACTGTTGCACCCTCTTTAACTACCATCTTAGGAGTAACTCTGTGAAAATCCGTAGGCTTAATTGCGAAGAATTTAGATCTTGGCGCTGCGGAAATCAATTTCTCTGCCTCGCCCTTCAGCTTAATATCTAAGCCTTTTCTAATCTTAATGTCGTTTGACATGTTATCTATCTAATGAAATTAGTTAACTCAAAAATTCGTGCAAATTTAATAATTAAAATAGAGTTTGCACAATAAAACAGGATTAATTTAGACACCTTAAAACAAACAAAACAGCTCTAACTGAATTTGTTTACCTTTATGACAAAAATTAAAAACTCAATTAGAAAGTGAAATTTACCTTTGTACTCTTCTGTATCGGAATTTTTAAAATTGGTTTTTCTCAGATCGTCGAAGAAAAAGGACCACCAGAAAATATTAAATCCATCATTTTCAAATCAGATAAGCAGGGAGATCAATTCCCAATTGTAAAATTGGGACAAACCATACAGCTCTCCTTTGATGACCTATACGCAGATGAGATGGACTACTATTATCGTATTGTTTATTGCAACTACGATTGGACGCCATCACGTCTTTTAAAATCACAATATTTAGACGGTATTGATGATCTACGCATAACAAATTACGCCAACTCCTTAACAACCCTACAACCTTATACCAACTACCAATTACAACTGCCTAATTCGCAAACAAAATTCAAAATTACAGGGAATTACGTCCTAGAGGTTACTGATAGCAAAGGAGAACTACTATTCTCGCGTCGTTTTGTGGTTTATAAAGAATCTGTTCAAGTTGGCCTAGCTGTAAAAACCTCCAAAGACGTCAAGAATTTAGATAAAATGCAGCGTTTAGAAATCATAATAGATGCTCCAGATTTTGAGCTGATTAACCCCAAACAGGACGTAAAGGTTATCATTTACCAAAATGGAAATTTTAACCATAGTATTAAAGATGTTTCTCCTCAATTTATTTCGGGCAGTCAACTACTATATAGATACGAAAAAGAAACTTCTTTCGAGGGCGGAAATGAATACCTATGGTTTGATACCAAAGAAATACGAACAGCAAGTAATTCAATCGCGATGGTTGAGTCAAAAAATAGGTACTATCACTATTTATACCCAGATGAAATCAGAAAGGGCCAACCTTACACCTACAACCCAGATATCAATGGTGACTTTGAAATTCGAACCATAGATGCTGGCGCGACCAATTCTGACCGTGAAGCGGATTATTCTTTTGTGTATTTTAGCCTCCCATATAACAATGAGATTGGCCTGGATAATATTTATGTTTATGGGAAGTTTAACAATTACCAACTCACCGAAGAAAACAGACTAAAGATTGATCAGGAAAATCAATTACTGCAAACTCCCATACTTTTAAAACAAGGTTTTTACAACTATAAATACGTAAAGGTGGGAGACAAAAATCAGATCGTTGATTACAACTATGTAAGCGGAAGTCACTGGGAGACCGAAAACAATTACACAGTACTAGTTTATTACAGAGAATTCGGAAAAACTTATGACAGTGTAATTGGCATGGGAAGTGCTAGTTCTCAGACAATTTCGAATTAAAAACGTTAAAGTTGGAATTCTAAATTTATTTTTTTCTAGAAGGTAAGATCCATTCAATAATTCATAACCTATTGATTCTGTTGTCATTTAGTCTACTAAATCGATAGGTAATATTGTAAATAAGACCTAACACGGTGAATTATAGGACGAAAAGCAAGGTAAACAATTGTTAAAATAGTAAATGATAAAACAATTTTTACTAATTTAGCATCGTTATTAGATCACAAGGTCCCGATTAAAGAGATTGAAAAGACATGATTACACAAATAACCAAAGGCATAAAAATTACAGTCAAAACTAGTTTTGAAGGCACCTTCTTCAAAAACTATAAGATGCACTTTGCTTTCGGTTATTGTATCACCATTGAAAATCAAAGTAAAGACTCGGTCCAACTCACCACTAGACACTGGCAAATTTTTGACGCTCTTAATAGAGTAGAAATTGTCGACGGCGAAGGGGTTATTGGAAAAAAACCAGTGATTAAGCCAGGTGAATCATACAGTTATAATTCAGGTTGTTTATTAACCTCTCCTATCGGCGCTATGCGAGGGCATTTTAATATGATTAACTTTACTTCAACTAGAAGGTTTCGAGTTCTTGTGCCAACTTTCAAATTACATGCGCCATTCGCGTTAAACTAAAGGAAAACCTTTAACATAAATTTGCTTTTTAAACCTATAGGCTTTTTAGTACCTTTGATTTTATATTTAATGCTATAAATCATAAAGAGTATGGGAAAAGGCTTTTTTCATGTCCCTAAGGCAGTGAACGAACCGGTTAAATCATATGCACCGGGTTCACCTGAAAGAGCGGCTGTATTAGAACAGTACGATCAGTACTTCAACAGTACAGTTGATATTCCAATGTATATTGGAAGCGAAGAGGTCAGAACGGGTAACACCCAACCACTGTCCCCTCCACATGACCACCAACATATCGTTGGGAAATATCATTTGGCTGATAAATCGCTTGTAAGTAAAGCTATTGCCAATAATCTTGAAGCCAGAGGAAAATGGGCTGCCCTTTCTTGGGAGCAGCGCGCAGCAGTATTTTTAAAAGCAGCAGAACTGATCGCAGGTCCTTATAGGGCTAAAATCAATGCAGCTACAATGATTGCGCAATCGAAAAATATTCATCAAGCAGAGATTGATTCTGCCTGTGAATTAATCGACTTCTTGAATTTCAACATTGAGTTTATGTCCAACATATACCAAGACCAGCCAAAATCGGAATCTGGTATTTGGAATCGTGTTGAGTATAGACCTTTAGAAGGTTTTGTTTACGCTGTTACTCCATTTAACTTTACGGCTATTGCTGGAAATCTTCCAGCTAGTGCAGCTATGATGGGGAATGTGGTACTTTGGAAACCTAGCGATAGTCAGATTTATTCTGCAAAAGTAATCGTGGACATTTTCAAAGAAGCTGGACTTCCCGATGGAGTAATCAATGTAGTGTATGGTGATCCTCAAATGATCACAGATACCGTACTTTCAAGCCCTGACTTTGCAGGAATTCACTTCACAGGTTCTACCAGTGTATTTAAATCCATCTGGAAAAACATTGGTAATAATATTGACATCTATAAATCCTATCCAAGAATCGTTGGCGAAACTGGAGGAAAAGATTTCATTATAGCCCACCCAAGTTCAAATCCTAAACAAGTAGCTACAGCTATTAGTAGAGGAGCATTTGAATTCCAAGGTCAAAAGTGTAGTGCTGCATCAAGAGTTTATCTTCCAGAATCTATTGCTTCACAGGTATTGGATTTTGTAAAACAAGACGTTGAATCATTCAAAATTGGTGCTCCGAACCAAATGGAGAATTTCATTACAGCTGTGATTCACGAAGGATCTTTTGACAAACTAGCTAGTTATATTGATCAAGCAAAAGAAGATGCAGATGCTGAAATTTTTGTAGGTGGTACTTACGACAAATCCAAGGGGTACTTCATTCACCCAACGGTAATTGTCACTACGGATCCTAAGTATAAAACAATGACCACTGAGCTTTTCGGACCTGTGGTTACAGTCTATGTATACAAGGACGATCAGTGGGCTGAAACCTTAAATTTAGTTGATACAACTTCAGAATACGGACTTACAGGCGCGGTCTTTTCAAATGATCGCTATACAATCGAGGAAGCTACAACTGCGCTTCAAAACAGTGCTGGTAATTTCTATATTAATGATAAGCCAACTGGTGCTGTTGTTGGTCAACAGCCTTTTGGAGGTGCTCGCGCATCTGGAACCAATGACAAGGCAGGTTCAGCACAGAATCTACTTCGTTGGGTTTCTCCAAGATTGATCAAGGAAACTTTTGTTACTCCAGTAGATTACAGATATCCCTTTTTGGGCGAATCATAGATATTAGGACTTCTTATTATAGAGTTCTTATTAGAGCAGAAAACCTCAGTGAAAACTGGGGTTTTTTTGTGTATATCACTAAATGTCAGTATAGCGCAATGTTAATTTAATGTTATGTAATTGTAAATTTAATGTTTCTTTGCTAACTTTGGGTGAATCACTAAAAACAATTACAATGAAAGCCGATGAAGACAAAGTAGTGTTAAGTGTCACGTATTCCATCTTAGATCCGTCTTCGGATAAGTCTAAAACAAAACACTTTTACGCAGCCTCTAATAAGAAAAAATTAAGAGCTAAGATTAAATCTTTTGAAATGAGTTTAAAACCTCAGAAAACGAATTCCTTTTATCAGCGCAGTAAGGCGTATATCAAAAATTTGATAAAAAGTTGGAACTACACTCAAAAAGAAATGTTCAGAATCTAGCTTACTGTAACCTGTCTATCCTTTGTATTTTATAGGAAGATGGACCACCTTTTTGGTCTGGAAGAAATCTTCGTTAAAATAATCGGAAAGCTCATAAATAGTGGCGCTTTGATACAGCTCAAGTTCTTGGGTTAAGTCCCCGCCCTTTAGATAAAGGATCCCATTTTTTAATTCGTGTTTAGATTGTTTTTTCACCTTGTTTCTAACCCATTTCACAAAATCTGGCATGGAGGTGACTGCTCTACTTACAATAAAGTCAAATTCAGCCTTAACCTTTTCCGCGCGTTTTTGTTCGGCAGTCACATTTTTTAGCCCCAAAGCTTCTACCACCTCATGAACAACCTTTATTTTTTTTGCTATAGCATCAATGAGATAAAATTCAGTTTCTGGATAGAGTATCGCTAGAGGAATCCCTGGAAAGCCACCCCCTGTCCCAACATCCATAATCGAACTACCAGGTACAAAACTTTGTATTTTAGCTATGCCCATAGAATGAAGCACATGTCGCACATATAATTCATCTATATCCTTGCGACTAATAACATTTATTTTACTGTTCCAGTCTTTGTACAACGGTTCTAGTTGTTCGAATTGCTGTACTTGTTTTGGTGTTAGGTTTGGAAAGTAGTTTTGGATTATCTTAAGAGCCATTCTATTACAATATTTTCACAAAAATAGAAAATTAACATTCACTTTTGAATCTATCCGAAGGATATTGGAATTAATTATTATACTTTTGCCTCTCACATACCTTTTGAATGTAAGGCATTAATACACACTTCAAAATGAATACAGATACTACGATTCGATTTTCTCGGAAGGATCCGAAAAAATTTTTCAAAACATTGAATTCTAGAGTAAACACATATTTTAAAGAAAAAGAAATAAAAAAGACAGGGAATTTCAAACTATATCTCAAAACTGCGATCATGTTTGCAATCTTCTTAACACCTTATTTTTTACTGTTGACCACGGATTTAAATCAGTGGATACAGTTGTTATTGACAGTTGTTATCGGAATAGGAATGGCTGGTGTTGGAATGAATGTAATGCATGATGGAAATCACGGATGCTATTCTTCTAAAAAATGGATCAATAAAGTGATGGGATCAAGTATTTATATACTTGCAGGGAATGTCTATAATTGGAAGGTACAACACAATGTACTCCACCATACTTATACCAACATCCCTGGACATGATGAGGATTTAGATGCGGGTAGAATTATTCGTTTTAGTGAACATTCTAAATGGCACCGTTTTCATCGCTTCCAGCATTATTATTCCATTTTACTTTATGGATTGCTTACTTTAAACTGGGCAATCACTACGGATTTTAAACAAATGAAACGTTATTTGTCTCGTAAGCTTTCCTATGGTGAGTTTCCAAATCCTGCAAAGGAATGGAGCGTACTTATTATTACCAAAATCATATATGTAATTGTATGGATTGCTATTCCAATGTTTTTCATTGAGCTGGCTTGGTGGAAGGTTCTAATCGGATTTTTTGTGATGCACTATACTGCTGGTCTTATTTTAAGTGTGGTATTTCAGTTGGCACATATTGTGGATGAAGCTGACACGTTCCTCCCTGATGAGACTGGCACCATTAAAAATACCTGGGCAATACACCAATTGTTTACCACTACAAACTTTTCAACCAATAACAGATTGGTAAACTGGTTTACTGGAGGGCTAAATCATCAAGTGGAACATCATATTTTCCCTAATATTAGCCATGTACATTACACAAATATTGCTAAAATTGTTAAACAAACTGCTCAGGAGTTTGATTTACCATATTATGAGTATAAAACTACAAGAAAAGCTATAATTTCGCATTTTAAACACTTAAAAGAGCTGGGTCAAAAACCAGCTTATGTTTACAATTAATCGAATATCAATTTTATGTCACAACAATTATCGGAAAGAGTTTTGAACATGGCAACTTCTGCAACCCTTGCCATGGCAGCCAAAGCAAGAGAATTACGCGCTGAAGGTAAAGACATTATCGGATTGAGTTTGGGTGAACCAGACTTCAACACACCTGATTTTGTAAAGCAGGCTGCAAAGGAAGCAATTGATCAGAATTACAGTAGTTATTCCCCAGTGGATGGTTACGTTGATCTTAAAGATGCTATTATTAAGAAATTCCAAAGGGATAATAACTTGACCTATAGCCCTAATGGTATAGTGGTTTCTACGGGAGCAAAACAATCATTGGCCAATGTCGCTATGGCTGTAATAAATCCAGGGGATGAAGTCATTCTACCTGCACCGTACTGGGTTAGTTACTCAGAGATCGTAAAATTAGCTGAAGGTGTTCCTGTGGAAGTTCAAACCTCAATAGAGAATGATTTCAAAATGACTGCTGACCAATTAGAAGCGGCCATTACTTCTAAAACAAAGATGCTTTGGTATAGTTCACCTTGTAATCCAAGTGGATCTGTTTACAGCAAAGAAGAATTAGAAGCTATTGCAGCAGTTTTAAGAAAACACCCTAACATTATAGTTGTTTCCGATGAGATCTATGAGCACATCAATTTTGCTGGTGGTCATACAAGTATTGCTTCAATCGAAGGTATGTTTGATCGCACCGTGACTGTTAACGGAGTTTCAAAAGCATTTGCAATGACTGGATGGCGTATCGGATATATCGGAGCACCAGATTGGATCGCAAGAGCGTGTAATAAGATCCAAGGACAAATCACAAGTGGAGCTAATAGTATTGCACAAAGAGCTACCATCGCTGCCCTAGAAGCGCCTGTGAGTAGTATTCAATTTATGATTGACAAATTCAAAGAACGAAGAGACTTAGTACTTTCTTTATTAGGAGAGATTGAAGGTTTCCAGCTTAATGTTCCAGAGGGAGCGTTCTATGTTTTCCCTAATGTTTCGTCATTCTTTGGAAAAACCCTTAAAGGAAATAAAATTGAAAATGCTTCTGACTTTGCACTTTACCTTTTAGAACATGCCAATGTGGCTACTGTTACTGGTGAAGCTTTTGGAAACCCGAACTGTATTAGAATATCATATGCAGCTTCTGAGGAGTCCTTAAAAGAAGCTATTAGTAGAATTAAAGCAGCGGTTTCAAACGCTTAAAAACGCTAATTCTAGAAAAGATAATACTCTAAAAGCATACCTTAAGGTGTGCTTTTTGCTTTTATACAAAGTATCAAGCGCGTTTCCAAAAGTAAGGGGTAAATAAGATAAGTACTGTAAAGAGTTCTAATCTACCTAGTAACATTAGAAACGCACACCACCATTTACCAAGCTCAGGCAAAACATCGAAAGAAGCCAATGGATTTAGAACACCCAAGGCAGGACCCACATTTCCTAAAGCGCTTGCTGCTCCACTAACAGCTGACTCAAAATCGAGTCCAAGCATACCTAGAACTAGGGATCCAATAATAAACATCAACATATAGATGATAAAAAAACCAAGTATATTATATATAATAGGTTCTTGTATGGTTCTTCCATTATACCGAACAGGTATAATCGCATTAGGGTGAAGAGCTCGTTTGAACTCGAGAATACCATTTTTAATCATAAGAAGGTGTCGAACAACCTTAACTCCACCAGAGGTGGAACCTGCTGACCCTCCAACAAACATTAATCCGAAAAACACTATGGTTAAAAAAGGTGTCCAACTACTAAAATCAGCACTCACAAATCCAGTTGTTGTTACCACTGAAATGACTTGGAAAAGTGCATGCCTAAATGAACTCTCAGTCTCTCCAAATACCATAGGATGATAAGCACTCATAGCTACATCAGCTCTAAATAAAATAATTAAACCAGCAATGATTGAAACCGCACATATAAGCAAGAAATAGAACCTAAACTCGTGGTCTCTAATTACATTTAAAAATTTTCCTTTAAATGCATAATAACTCAACACAAAGTTTGTACCTCCCAAAAACATAAAAATCATACATATGTACTGGACTATGGGGTTGTTATTCCAATAGGCCATACTTAAATTCTTTGTTGAAAAACCACCCGTAGATACGGAGGTTAACCCATGGTTAATGGCATCAAAAAAACTCATCCCTGCCAAATTCATAAAAAGGGTGCAGGCTACAGTATACCCAAAGTAGATATACCACAATCTTTTAGCAGTATCTGTAATACGCGGGTGTAATTTATCTGCACTTGGTCCTGGTGCCTCAGCGGCGAACAACTGCATGCCCCCAATACCCAAAAGCGGTAAAATGGCTACGGCTAAAACGATAAAGCCCATCCCACCGATCCAATTGGTGATACTCCTCCAAAATAAAACCCCTTCAGGAAGTGATTCAATATCTCTTAAGATGGTGGCACCTGTGGTGGTATAACCGCTCATTGACTCAAAAAACGCATTGGTAAAACCAGGGATGGCCCCAGTAAATAGATAAGGTAACATACCAGAAAAGACCATAACAAGCCATCCTAAGGTTACAATAAGATAACCATCTCGCTTTTTTATTTCTTTTTGATGCTTTTTAGTAACAAACATTAAGAGAACTCCGAGGAGCAATACAAAAACACCAGTAAAACTGAGCTGCTTTGTTACGCCGTCTTGATAAATCCAACTAAACAGTGCAGAGAGCATTATAAATCCTCCATTACAGAGCAAAAGTAGCCCCATGAAATAGTAGATTATTTTGGTGTTGAATCTTTTCATGAATTATTTAAATAGCTTCTCGACTTTGGAAATAGCTTCAGGCAAGCAACACACCACCACGCTATCTTCCTGCTGAATCACAAAATGACCAAGAGCAATAATCCCCTCACCATCGCGAATAACTCCACCGATGGTTGCCGATCGAGGAAAATCTAAATCCCTTATTGCCTTGCCTATAACCTCACTGTTAGGTTTAGCTACGAATTCTAATAATTCAGCATTTAGGTTATTGAGATTCGTAAGTGCTACGACTTCACCCTCTCTTATATGTCTTGATATCGTATTTGCCGCTAGAAGCTTTTTATTAATTAGCGTATCGATCCCTATAGAGTGCGATAGTTGAAAGTAATCAACATTCTCCACTAGGGCAATGGTTTTCTTAATATTTTTTGATTTAGCCATTAAGCAGGACATAATATTAGTCTCTGCATTTTCGGTAACGGCAATAAAAGCATCCATCGAAGAAAGATCCTCCTCTTCCAGAAGTTCTAAATTTCGACCATCACCATTTATAACAAGTGCATTTGGAAGTCTATCCGCTAAACTTAGTGCACGTGCTCTGTCTTTTTCTACGATTTTTACTCGGAATTTACTTTGACATAAATTTTGAGCGGTCTTAAAACCAACTTGGCTTCCACCAAGTATCATAACATTTTTAATTTTCTTTCGAACCTGCCCAGTTAACTGGTAGAGATGATCTACACCCTCTGGCAAGGTCACAAAATAAGCTTGGTCACCTTCTTTAAATTCCACATCCCCTCTAGGAATAATGGTAGTTTGGGTGCCAGAGCGCTGAATGGCAATAGGCTGAAAATTAAGATCAGGAAAAATACTAGCTGCCTCTTGTACTGTTTTACCGACAAATGGAGCGGTTTGCTGTAAAGTAGTTCCAACCATAATCAATGCGCCACCCTCAAATTCATAAGTATCGTTAAATGCAGATTCATCAAGTAATAGCTCAATTTCTTCCGAAGCTAGCATCTCTGGAGAGATTAGCTCATCAATTCCTAACTGCTGAAATTTAACTTCTTCCTTGTTGTGAATGTATTCTGTATTGGATATTCTAGCAATGGTTCGTTTGCATCCTAATTGTTTTGCAAGAAGACAAAGTGTAATATTCGTAGCTTGAGAAGCAGTCACACCTATCATTAAATCAGAAGTTGCTACTTGAGCATCTTTTAGAGTTGAAATTGATGTCGCATCTCCTGTTAAAACTCTGATATCCAAACTCTTCTCGGCTATACTTAAACTATCCGCATCAGTATCTATCAAAGTTATATTTTGAGATTCCAAAGACAGTAATTTCGCCAAGTGGAATCCTATTTCTCCTGCTCCAGCAATAATAATTCTCATAGCTTACAGTAAACAATTTCTATGCAAAGATATATTAAATACTCGTAGCCTCGAGGGAAAGCTTTTCTAAATTCGGAGAGTCACCTATGGGAATGTTTCTGCTTTTTATGAACTACTAGATAAAGATTTCTTGTCGATCCCTTACTGGTCCTGGAATTAACCAAAAAGCATTAGGATTGGAAATTATTTTTTCGGTATCTTTCACAAAATCAGCCAACTCAGATTCAAGAACCACATCTTCTAATGCTTGCTGTATTATCTCAAGTTCTTTTGATGTTAGGGTGTAGTGTTGTTTTTTTTCAAGATTGCTTTGCAGCTCTAACCAGCTAACAATGGAAGACACTATCATGGTGATAAGAGCGATAATACTCCAATTCTCGCTAATATTTAGAAACAAAAAACTTATAGCAATTAGAGCAAAAACTTGAGCCATAATCAAATTCAAAAACCATAGTTTGTATTTCTGATGATGCTCTACAGTTTTTTTAAAGTAATGCTCATAAAGTGAACGAATTCTATTCTGCGCATAATAATTTTTTTTAAACTCGAAAGATGCCTCTCTGAGTTCTAACATTTTGGGCGTTACAGTCTGTTGCTTTAGCATGGCCGGTTCTAATTGTGGACCAAACTCATCAAATCCTTTGCTAATGTGCTTGATACGGTTTTCAAATACTGTTTTTAATTCAGAAGTATTAGCGTGCATGCCAAACTCACCTACACCCATTATAAATTGCCACGTTACGGTTTTAAAAGAAGCCTTAAGACTAAGGTTATTTTGCGCAATTTGATCATAGTTTTTACTTTGTAATACTAAGGCAAGGATCAAGCTTAAAGTAAGCATAATGCCAATAATGCCATAAACCACATTTAAGTCTCCTGTATACTGAAATGTATACATAGTAATAACTACAGCAAGAATCAATAGGATCACCGCAGACCGCTTGATCGTTTTATAGTAGCCCTGATACTTTAAAGCGGCATTGGTAGCTACTTGGAAATAGTTCGGAAAATCGTTAAAATCCATAATCTCAGTACATAGTTTAATTTGCAGTCTGGAGGATATTTTAGGGGTCGTTTAGGACAAATAGCAGTGAATCATCACACTTCTATTTATTCCAATTTTTCAAAATAACATAAATTAATTCAAAGTAGTGTACGGTAATCCGCAAACGGGTAAAATATTCGTTTTATAACCAATTTAAACCCACCAAATAACATTAACTGGCTGAAGTCAAAGCACTCTTTTAGCGATTTATAAAGAGTTGAATGATTCAATTCATTTATTTTGATGGCGTGGGTTGCATGGAAATATCTAACTGAAATTAAAGATTGTGGCTAAAAACCTTTTAAAATCAAGCTTCAATCTATGGAGATGAATTGTAAATAGTATATTTGCAAAAAATTAAGCATGTCAAAAAAGGTTACGCCCTATAAAGATTCTTCTTTAGGTAAAAAACAACAAGTTACCAAGATGTTCGATACTATTTCTGGTAATTATGATGGTTTAAATCGTGTGATTTCATTCGGTATCGATATCAAATGGCGGAAAAAAGTGGTTAAAATGGTGCATGCTACTCAACCACAATCCATTTTAGACATTGCGACAGGAACAGGTGATCTAGCGATAAACCTTGCCAAAGAAACGCATGCTCCCAAAATAGTTGGACTTGATATCTCTGCAGGTATGTTAGAGGTTGGAAAGCAAAAGGTCGCTGATAAAAACCTTACTGATCGTATTGAACTTGTATTAGGAGATAGCGAGCAGCTTCCTTTTGACGATAATAGCTTTGACGCAATTACTGTTGCTTTTGGTGTTCGAAATTTCGAAGACCTAGAAAAAGGCTTGGCTGAGATTTACAGAGTACTAAAAAAAGACGGAACCTTTGTGGTTTTAGAAACCTCTATCCCAACAAAGACTCCTTTCAAACAAGGATACAACCTATATACCAAACATTTATTACCAGTCATTGGCAAGCTTTTTTCTAAAGATCAATCTGCCTATGCGTATTTATCTGAATCCGCATCTGTCTTCCCATATGGCAAGGCATTTAACGATATTTTGACCAAGGTAGGATTTATAAAAGCAACAGATCATCCACAAACTTTAGGTGTCGCTACGATCTACCAAGCATATAAATAACTATATTGCAGTTAAGAAAAACCAACCCCTAAGAATGAAAACGTTACTTTTCAGTTTAACCTTAATTATAAGTGGGCTCACATCCCTACATGCACAGTTCAACGAAAACCCTATTTTAAATCTCGAAAACGAGGATAAAAAAAGACTTAATTGGGGATATTATTTGGGCTTTAACCAGTACGATTTTAAGGTCGATTATGAGAAGCATGACTATTCAACTGGATATAAGGGCGATCAAATGCTGACCAAAAAAAGTATTGGATTTAATGTCGGTCTTATAGGTGAACTTCGTTTAAACGATTACCTAGATCTTCGCCTAGAACCAGGATTGTATTACAATCAACGAGAAGTTGGATTTAAAGATTTCACCACTAACATCGCAACAATGGTTCCTGTTAAATCCACTTATATCCATATCCCCCTTTTATTAAAGGTAAGCACTAAAAGACTTGGTAACATAAAACCTTATATAGTTGGTGGGGCTGCAACTTCATTTAACCTTAGTAGTAATAATGGAAACACAGAAACCATTGACAATGAAGTTATTTCGATGAGTAAAAGCAATTATTATTGGGAAGTTGGATTTGGAATTGACTTCTATCTTAGATATTTTAAATTCTCTCCATCTATTAGAGGTTCATTTGCATTTAAAGATGAGATCTTCCGTGGTAAGCCAGGAGATTTCAATTACGTAAAAAATATAGCAGGAACTTATTCCAGAGCTATTTTCGTAAACTTTACCTTTGAGTAACCTTGTTGGTGTTTTAACTTAGCCTCTTCTAAATTCACTAAGGAGAATTGCCGTAGCGGTAGCAACGTTTAAGCTTTCGGTTTGCTGAGATCCAAATCTTGGAATACTTAGCCTATTACTGACTTTATGTAGTATGGAAGTCCCTATCCCATTAGATTCATTCCCCATAACTAAAATGGCCTCCTTAGGTAGCTTAGACTTATATACGTTTTCACCATCCATAATCGCCCCATAGATCGGCTTATCGGTAGAGATTAAAAAGTCCTCAAGCTCCAGGTAATTGATTTGCACTCTGGCTAAAGAACCCATAGTAGCTTGAACCACTTTTGGATTGTAGCAATCAACCGTATTTACACTGCACACAAGCTGAGATATCCCAAACCAATCACAAAGCCGTATTATGGTCCCTAGATTCCCTGGATCTCTTACATTATTTAGAGCTAAAATTATTCCTTCGGTTTTTAAACTCTTTTGTTCTGGCATATGGAATACCCCCAAAATTTCAGTTGGGGTCTTTAAACAGCTCAATTTTTTCATTTCCCCAGCACCTATCTTCACAGTATTACCAATTGGCAATCCATCTACCTCTTGGGTAACATAAAGAGCATAGGGCAGCAATTTGGATTCTAAAAGTTCCAATACACCTTTGATTCCTTCAGCTATAAAAAGTTCATGCTTATTACGGTACTTTTTTTGATGTAAGGACGTTATAAGTTTTAATTCGTTTTTGCTAACCATACAAATAGTGTATTTTTGACCGTAAATTTAATTATTCACCCTCTTGAGACAACTTCTTGCAAAAATAACGGTATTATTTTTAATAGTACTGCTGAATTCATGTAATGCCGTGAAGAGGGTAGAAAGTGGCCAATTGTTACTTGAAGACAACCATATTTATGTCAATAAACAAAAGGTTACCGAGGATGAAATTGAAGGTTTAATTACTCAAAGGCCCAATAATAAAACTCGTTTGGCAGTCTACAACATGGCCAAACCAAATCCCGCTCGCTATTACACCGCAAAACTCGATTCCAACCTTCAGGACATGAGTTTTTTTGATCGGATGATTTCTAAAAAACAGCTTACTCAATTAGCTGATTACAAAATCAACTTTAATAATTGGCTCATGAAAACTGGAGAAGCACCGGTGATCATTGATAAGGAGAAAATAGAAAAATCTGCAGAGCGCTTAAAATTATACTACGATACAAAAGGGTATTTTAACAATCAGGTGAGTTATGAAATCGACAGCAGTGATACTAAAGAAAAGCGTGCAGTGGTAAATTACAACCTCACCACCGGCCCAGCCTATTACCTAGACTCTATCAGCACCAATTTTGAATCGAAAGATTTAGATTCCATATACAATCGCTATAAACGTTTTTCACGAATTCGACCTGGTCAGAAATTTGACTTCATATTTTTTGATGCTGAGAAGGAGCGATTAAACAACATCTTTGTCAACTCAGGCATATACAAATTCCAACCCTCTTCCATTAGCTTCGACATCCAAAGAGACACCACCCTGAATACAGAAGACAGGAAAATGCCAGTGGTAATTAATATTCAAAACGCTCCAGCAACCCAAGGCGGCGATGAGGTCCCATACAAAATCCATCATGTTAAAGAAGTAAACATCTATGCGGATTATTCCTTTAATAACTCGCAAGATAGCTTAAGCTCGATAAGCTACGACGGTTACACCATCTATTTCAAGGACCAACTTAAGTACCGACCCAAAGCACTCACCGATGTTATTGCCATTTTACCAGATAGTGTTTATAAAGAGTCTGATCGGTCTTTAACAGCCAAACAGATCAACAACCTAAAGGTATTTAAATACCCCAACATCAATTACAGTTATTTAGACAGTACAGACAGTCAGCTAAGGACCAACATATACCTAAATCCAAGACCTCGATTTTCTTTAGGTTTTAGTTCTGATTTACTACATTCCAACATTCAGGATATTGGTATATCCTTGAGTACGTCTTTGATCGCGAGAAACATTTTTAGAGGAGCAGAGACCTTAGACATCGCCTTTAGGGGGACCTTTGGATCTTCATCTGATTTTAAAAATACAGAAAGTGGATTTTTCAATATTGCGGAATTCGGAGCAGACATTGGACTGAACATTCCTAGAATCTTTTTCCCCTTAAACACCAATGGGATCATTCCTAAATCGATGACCCCAGAGACCCGTTTTTCACTTGGAACCACGCTTCAAAAAAACATAGGGCTGGACAAGCAAACATTTAACGGAATAGTACGCTATAGGTGGAACCCTTCCAATATTAGAAGGAATATCTTTGAACTTATAAACATTCAATATGTTAAGAACTTAAACACCGATCGCTATTACGATGTTTATGAGAACAGTTACGATGACCTCAACAATGTAGCCTCGGATTATGCCAGTGAGACAAATCCTGAGTATTTTGATGACAATGGCAATCTTAGCATTCCAACAGGAACCAGCGGATTTACTGAAGATGTATTAAATGGCAACATTAACACCAGTACCGCTGATCAAAATGAAGTAGCCCGTATAGATGACCAAAGGGACCGACTAACTGCCAATAACCTAATATTCTCAACCAATTACACCTATTATAAGAACACAAGACGAAATTTTAACGACAATAACTTTTTTCAATTTAGAGCTAAAATAGAATTGGCTGGTAACCTGCTCTCGAGCTTGTCGACCGCTTTAAATTTAGATACTGATGAAAATGGGAATAATTTAATTTTTGGCGTTCAGTATTCCCAATACGTAAAAACAGAATTTGATTATATAAAATATTGGCGTCTTTCACGTCGTGATGTCCTAGCCTTTAGATCATTTATGGGAGTTGCTATTCCTTATGGCAACTCTGGAAGCATTCCCTTCATCAGAAGTTACTTTGCTGGAGGGTCGAATGACAACAGAGCCTGGCAGCCCTATGAACTTGGGCCTGGAAGAACAAAAAGCACCAATGACTTTAATGTAGGTAACTTAAAACTAGCATTTAACCTAGAATACCGATTTCCATTAATTGGTGATATCAATGGCGCTTTATTTGTGGATGCAGGTAATATCTGGGATTTTTTAGACGATGTGGAAAGTGAAAAAGCAACTTTTGAAAACCTACGTTCCTTAGAAGAGATCGCAATAGGTACAGGATTTGGTCTTAGGTACGATTTTAACTTTTTTGTATTTAGATTTGATATTGGCTTTAAAACCTACGATCCTACTTATGATCAGAGGAGTAAACGATGGTTTAATGATTACAATTTTGGCAACGCCGTCTATAACATTGGGATCAATTATCCTTTTTAAGCCGTGTAAATTTATTATTTTTGCAAAGACAATTCCAAGTTGTAAAAACGGTGGAGTTTTTCTCTTGAACAAATTGTCGTATTTTTGGCTTTTTAAGACGCATTTGAAGCGAACAACTATATAACTATATAAAAATTAGAAACTTAAATTTATGAGTCACAACATTAAGGCTGGTGTAGCCACTGGAGACGAAGTACAAAAGATATTTGACTATGCGAAAGAGAAAGGATTTGCTCTTCCAGCAGTCAATGTCATTGGAAGCAGTACTATCAATGCTGTATTAGAAACAGCAGCGGATTTAAATTCTCCTGTTATTATCCAATTCTCCAACGGAGGAGCACAGTTTAATGCTGGAAAAGGACTGTCTAACGATCAGCAAAAAGCTGCTGTTGCAGGAGCTGTTGCAGGCGCAAAACACGTTCATGAAATGGCTGAAAAATACGGAGTTCCAGTAATCCTCCATACGGATCACTGTGCTAAAAAACTTCTTCCATGGGTAGACGGTATGTTGGATGCTAGTGAAGAGTATTTCAAACAAACTGGAAAACCATTATTTAGCTCTCATATGATCGATCTTTCTGAGGAGTCTATCGAAGAAAACATCGAGACCTGTAAAACTTACCTAGAGCGTATGGATAAAATGGGGATGACCCTTGAAATCGAACTTGGTATTACAGGTGGTGAAGAAGATGGAGTTGACAACACTGATGTGGATGACTCTAAATTGTACACTCAACCAGAGGAGGTAGCTTATGCTTACGAGGAGTTATTGAAAGTATCACCTCGTTTTACTATTGCTGCAGCTTTTGGTAACGTACATGGTGTTTATAAACCAGGAAACGTTAAGCTAACTCCAAAAATTCTTAAGAATTCTCAGGAGTATATTTCACAGAAATACAATGTACCTCACAACACAATTAACTTTGTATTCCATGGTGGATCAGGTTCTACTGTTGAGGAGATTAGAGAAGGAATTTCTTACGGGGTTATTAAAATGAATATTGATACGGATCTTCAATATGCTTATTTAGAAGGAATCAGAGACTACATGAAATCTAAAGAGGCTTACCTTGCTGGGCAAATCGGTAACCCAGATGGTGAAGATTCACCAAATAAAAAACATTATGATCCACGCGTGTGGATTCGTGAAGGAGAAAAAACCTTTATCACTCGTTTGAAAAAGGCTTTTGAAGATTTAAACAACGTGAATACGTTATAAATTGAACAGAAAGCACTAAGGAGATATAAATCTCTTTAGTGCTTTTTTAATTCTATATACTATATGGCAATGGCTTGGTTTAAAAGAAAAGAAAAAGGCATACAAACCGCTACAGAAGAGAAAAAGGATACCCCTGTTGGTCTTTGGTATAAATCACCAACTGGTAAAATTGTAGAGGCCGATGAGTTGGCTAAAAACTTTTACGTAAGTCCAGAGGATGATTATCATGTGCGTATCGGTAGCAAAGAATATTTTTCAATATTATTTGATGATAACAAGTTCAAGGAGCTAGATCCTAATTTAGAATCAAAGGATCCGCTGAGCTTTATCGATACCAAAAAATATTCAGACCGTCTTAAGCAAGCCCAAGAAAAAACCAAACTTAAAGATGCAGTTCGCACTGCTGTAGGAAAGTCTAAGGGTAAAAATTTGGTCATTGCTTGTATGGATTTCTCTTTTATTGGAGGATCTATGGGAAGTGTTGTTGGAGAGAAAATTGCACGAGCTATTGACTACTCCATCAAAAAGAAAATTCCTTTTATGATGATTTCAAAATCTGGTGGTGCAAGAATGATGGAGGCCGCTTTATCGCTTATGCAGTTAGCTAAAACTTCTGCTAAATTAGCACAGCTTTCTGAACTTGGAATACCATACATCTCATTGTGTACCGATCCAACAACTGGAGGTACAACCGCTTCTTATGCTATGCTTGGTGATATTAATATCGCTGAACCTGGCGCACTCATTGGGTTTGCAGGACCTAGAGTTGTCAAAGAAGCTACAGGAAAAGATCTTCCTGAAGATTTTCAAACATCTGAGTTCTTGTTAGAGCACGGATTCCTTGACTTTATTGTCCATAGAAGGGATCTAAAGAACAAGGTGAACCTGTATATAGATTTAATACAAAACCAAGCGGTAAGAGCTTCGTAATATTAGCAACATAATCTACTACAAAGGCTCCAATTTCGGAGCTTTTGTTTTTTAACCATTAAGGTTCTTTCAGCAATTAAAAAGAGTCACTAATTTTTTCCTTTTTTTTCAGGCTTAAAGAATTAAGATCTAACAAAATAGGCTCTTTTACCTAATAGGATTAATTATTAATTTTATCGGTTTAAAATTAAAATAATTACTATATTTGCGCCCTTGATAGATCGACTATCAAATACATAAGAATCATTTAAAAGAAATATTGGCATGTATTTATCAAAAGAGGTAAAAGCAGAGATTTTTAAAAAACACGGTGGAAGTGAAAACAACACTGGATCTGCAGAAGGACAAATCGCTTTGTTCACACACAGAATTAAACACTTAACTGGACACTTGAAAAACAATCAAAAAGATTTCAACACAGAGCGTTCATTAGTTATGTTGGTGGGTAAAAGAAGAAGCCTGCTAGATTATTTGAAGAAGAAAGATATTACAAGATATCGAGCTATCATCAAAGAATTAGGATTAAGAAAGTAAATTATAAAGGGGAGCAATTTGCTCCCTTTTTAATTTAGTCTTTATTTTTTCTGTTTTTTTTGGACTTTCTATCATTAAAGACATACTTTTGAATTTCTCATATATTGAGAATTCAATTTTCGTTTAACCACAACCTGAGACAGTAAGTGGTTAACAAAAAAGCTTAGATAACTAGTTTTTCATTGGGTAACAACAACTACAACACAACTCGGCCGTGAAATCCACGGGTGCCCATTGTTTAACATTCCGCTGCTATAATTTTCAGTTATGCGGAGCAATAAAAAAACTAAATGATTCCTGAAGTAAAACAAGAAATTATTGATTTAGGGGATGGTAGAACCATTTCTCTAGAAACGGGAAAATTAGCAAAACAAGCTGATGGCTCAGTCGTTGTCCGTATGGGTGATGCTATGCTACTAGCTACCGTGGTTTCTGCTAGAAGCGCAAACCCTGGTATTGACTTCTTACCCTTAACGGTAGATTACCGTGAAAAATTTGCAGCTGCAGGGCGTTTTCCTGGTGGCTTTTTTAAACGTGAAGCTAGACCGAGCGATCGCGAGGTATTAACAATGCGTTTGGTGGATCGTGTATTACGACCATTATTTCCAAAGGATTATCACGCTGAGACTCAGGTGATGATTCAACTTATGTCAAATGATGACAATGTGATGCCAGATGCCTTAGCTGGTTTGGCAGCGTCCGCTTGTATTCAATTATCTGACATTCCTTTTGAATATCCAATCTCTGAGGTTAGAGTTGCTCGTGTTAACGGTGAATTCATCGTTAACCCAAGTAGAGCACAATTAGAAACTGCTGATATGGATATTATGGTTGGAGCCTCTGAGGATTCTGTTGCCATGGTAGAGGGTGAAATGTTAGAGGTGTCAGAGCAAGAAATGGCAGAGGCTATTAAAGTTGCTCATCAGGCCATTAAAGTACAAGTTGAAGCTCAAAAAAGACTTGTTGAAAAAGTTGGTAAAAAAGAGGTACGTGAATACGAACTAGAAGTTGAGGATTTAGAATTAGAAGCTAAAATTCACGATTTTGCTTACGATAAATGTTATGCTGTTGCCAAAGAAGATACTTCAAAACAAGAGCGTGGTGAGAAGTTCAGTTTAATTAAAGAGGAGATTTCTGCATGGTATAGCGAAGAAGAGCTAGAAGAAAAAGCAGAACTTATCAGTAAGTATTTTGCGAAGTCTCAAAAAGAAGCAGTTAGAAACCTAATCCTAGACGAAAACATTCGTTTGGACGGTAGAAAAACTACAGATATTAGACCAATTTGGTGTGAGGTAGATTACCTACCTTCTACTCATGGATCATCGATCTTTACCAGAGGTGAAACTCAGGCTCTTGCTTCAGTTACACTAGGTACTTCAAAACAAGCCAACGTAATAGATCTTCCTACAGAGCAATCCGAGGAGCGATTCTATTTACATTATAACTTCCCTCCATTCTCCACTGGTGAGGCTCGTCCCCTTAGAGGAACTTCACGTAGAGAGGTTGGGCACGGGAACCTAGCACAACGTGCTCTTAAGAACATGATTCCTGATGAATGTCCTTACACAGTTCGTGTAGTATCTGAAGTCTTAGAATCCAATGGTTCTTCATCTATGGCAACTGTTTGTGCTGGAACAATGGCGCTTATGGATGCTGGTGTTCAACTTAAGAAGCCAGTTTCTGGTATTGCCATGGGTCTTATCACTGATGGTGAGAAATACGCTGTTTTATCAGATATCCTAGGAGATGAAGATCACTTAGGTGATATGGACTTTAAAGTTACTGGTACTGAAAATGGAATTACAGCTTGCCAAATGGATATTAAAATCAAAGGTCTTTCTTATGAAATTCTTGAAAACGCTCTAGCACAAGCTAGAGATGGAAGATTACATATCCTTGGAAAACTAACAGATACAATCGCAACGCCAAGTGAACAAGTCAAAGCACATGCACCAAAAATGGTTTCAGTTACAATTCCTGGAGATTACATCGGAGCTTTAATTGGTCCTGGAGGTAAAGTAATTCAGGAATTACAGAAAACAACTAACACTGAGATTGTTATCGAAGAGGTAGACGATAAAGGTGTAGTTGAGATTCTTGGTACTGACCAAGCTGGAATCGATGCAGTACTTGCAAAAATTGATTCTATTACCTTCAAACCAGTCAAGGGTGAAGTATATGAGGTAAAAGTAATTAAGTTACTTGATTTTGGTGCTGTTGTTGAATATACGCAAGCTCCAGGTAATGAAGTACTATTACACATCTCAGAACTAGCATGGGAACGTACTAACAGCGTAACTGATGTGGTTAACATTGGTGATGTTTTTGAAGTTAAGTACTTTGGAGTTGATCCTAAAACACGAAAAGAAAAAGTTTCTAGAAAAGCAGTTCTACCAAAACCTGAAGGTTATGTAGAACGCGAAAGAAGCTCTGACAATCGCCATAGATCTAATAACGATCGTAGAGGTGGTGATCGAGATAGAAAGCCTCGAAGAGACTAAACAATTCATGTTAATTTTAAAGTGTGTGAAAAGTCTGGACATGTGCCAGGCTTTTTCTTTTTTGGAGCCTTAAGTCTTCCCAGCTGTATTGCTTTAACAAAAAAGTATTACTTACTTTTGTTGATTAATTTTCATCTCAAGTATTATGTTCAAGAAATTAGTAGGGATCGAACCCTTGGATCTTATCCCATCCGCAGAGCTTAAACTTCAAGAGTTTGCACAGGAAGTTGTTTTATTTAGAGATATCCCAAAGGATGATCAGCAAATTATTGAACGTATTTCCAATGCTGATGCGGTACTTTTAAGCTATACTTCAACATTGGACAAGAAAATTCTTGAGAAATGTCCCAATATCATATACATTGGTATGTGCTGTTCATTATATTCCCCAGAAACGGCCAATGTGGACATTCACTATGCCAATGAGCGAGGAATAAAAGTAACAGGTATACGCGATTATGGTGACGAAGGAGTGGTTGAATATGTTGTAAGCGAACTTGTTCGTTGTTTACATGGATTTGGAACTGACAAAAATGGTCAGCCAGAAAAACCTTGGGATGGTGTACCTAGAGAAATTACAGGACTCAAAGTTGGGATCGTTGGACTTGGAACCTCAGGAGGCATGATTGCAGACGCCTTAAAGTTCTTCGGAGCTGAGATTTCCTATTTTGCACGAAGTGAAAAACAAGCAGCTAAAGCCAAGGGTTATACTTTCCAAGATCTTGATACGCTGCTATCAGAAAATGAGGTTATACTCTGCTGCCTTAACAAAAACACAGTCCTTTTACATGAATCAGAATTTAAGAGCCTAGGTGATCATAAAATACTATTTAACACAGGACTCTCCCCTGCCTGGGATATGAAACCCTTTGAAAAGTGGCTTGAAGCTGAAAATCGTTGTTACTGTGACACTTTGGGTGCTCTTGGCGATAAAGAGCTTTTAAAGCACCCTAATGTCCGTTGTATGGAAGTTTCTGTGGGGCGTACCAGACAAGCCTATATCCGATTAAGTGAAAAAGTGTTAGCTAACTTATCAGAATACAATGGGTGAGGTAATATTTCTTAAGGTATTTACCACACTCCAACCTGCGATCTTAGAAGTCTTGCTATAAACATCAACAATAGCATGAACCTCTTCATTTTTAATTTCTATTCGGTGGTCATCCCCTATATAGTCCGGAACAGAGGTCACCGAAACTTTTATATTCTCAGGTCCCACTGAGGCAAGTGAAGCCGCAACAGCTACATTCACCTTTGTCGGAAACAAAGCAATGGCCTGTTTAGCATTCCCAGAAAACACTTTCTTAGCATCAGTTTCAAGTGCAGATTCATATACGCTGGTGGAACGCAAAGATTTTGGACTTTTCTCTGTGTCGAATGTGATTTCACAATCTCCCATTAAGGAGGCTGTACGAAGAACATCAAAACCTCCAATGGATCCAGAGACTAAATGTACTCTTGTACCGTGTTTCTTTGCGGTCTCCTGGACTTGATTGTAAAACTCCTCATCGGCCAAAGCTCCAATGGAAAGAGTTACAATTGAAGAGCCATTTTTAAGTGCTGGCAAAGCCAATTCACGCAAAGCAACTGGAGCAGCAGACTCTACGATATAATCTGGCTTAAGGGCTATGATCTCTGAAATAGACTCATAAGCATCGCAGCGATAACCAATTTCTTCCTTATTTATTCGCTCGGCAAGCTTCTGAGCTTTCTCAAATGTCCTAGAGTAGCTACCAATTAGCTGATAATCATCAAGCACCCCACTAAGTAATGCATCAACAACAATATCTGCTAATTTTCCGCAACCAACTATGGCTAGTGTTTTCTTTGCTTCTTTCATCATTTTATTTGATTTTTTTTAGACATTCAATTCTTAAGGCATTAAGATTTCCCTTAAGCTTATAACTTAGTTCTTATTCCTATTTACATAAAAATAAGTAAGTTACTTACTGAACTCTCAAAGGTAGTAAATAACAATGTAATTACCCTGAATCTACATGGATCAAACAAAGACTTTTGCTCCTTCTATTAACAAAATGAAATTAAGGATAGCGAAACTTTTTAAAAATTCATTTTCCAAACAGCTCATAATTCTTTTATTTTTGAAATACGCATTTTAAATAAAAAACCATTATGGTTGTAAATAATAGTAATACAAAGTCATACACTTGGGGTGATCAGTGCAAGGCATGGGAATTACTCTTATCTGATCAGGTGATTATCAAAGAGGAACTTATGCCTCCACAAACACAAGAACAACTGCATTTCCACCATAAAACAGACCAATTCTTTTATATTTTAGAAGGTGAAGCTACCTTTAATATAGATCAGAAAAATGTTTCAGTATCTAAAGGAGAGGGCATTGAGATTAAAAGAGAGCAGGTTCACAAAATTGCCAACACCTCTTCTACAGACTTGCGCTTTTTAGTATTGTCATTCCCTGGCAATAGTGCGGATAGAATAAATTTAAAACAATAATCCACCTACATTTTAGGTTGACTAAACCCTAATGAATTGAGTAGAATCTTTCAAACTTTGGCAAAAACTTTTACATTTATTATTTCAATCACTAATGGCAGAGAAATTCGGTAAAACTTGGTGGGGTCAAAAGTGGCTTCAATCCCTTAACAATATTGACTATAGTAATCGTCTTCCACGTGGGAGTACTTATGCTAGAAAAGGTTATGTAACCAAAATTAAAATACAAGGAAATCACATCGACGCTTTTGTACAAGGGAGCAAAATGACACCCTATAAGGTGCAGCTCAAACTTCCTGAATTCTCTGGGGTAGCCTTAAATGATTTTATAGACAAACTTGCCGAAAAGCCTTTATTGATTTCTAAATTGTTTAATAGAGAGTTGGACCCAACATTGTTAACCTTTGCCGAGAAGAACGGTTTAAAGATTTTTCCAAAACAGTGGTCGGACATTGAAATGAACTGTAATTGCCCAGATTGGGCAGTTCCCTGCAAACACTTAGCTGCCGTTATATACAAAATCAGTGCGGAGATTGATAACAACCCTCCCAATACCTTAAGGATAAGAATATGGATTCTACTCTTAGCGGCAAGCTTGATTTACTTTTTGAAAAACTAGACAGTATTGTAAATACCTCTGAAAAAGTATTAATCTTCACCCAGTTCCGAGAAATGGGTGAACTATTGCAACACTTCATTGCTGAGCGTTACGGAGAGTCGCCGATGTTCTATCATGGTGGATGCTCGTTAAAACAGCGCACACAAATGGTAAAAGATTTTCAAGACAACCCTGCGGACAAAATTTTTATTTTATCCTTGAAAGCCGCTGGAACTGGGCTCAACCTTACAGCTGCCAATCACGTAATTCATTATGATCTGTGGTGGAATCCTGCTGTGGAGGCACAAGCTACCGATAGAGCTTATCGCATCGGACAGAAAAAAAATGTAATGGTTCATCGACTAATTACAAAAAACACCTTTGAGGAGCGTATCAATGCGATGATTAATTCTAAAAAGGCATTGGCAGAGATGACGGTTTCTACTGGTGAGAATTGGATTGGTAACCTGAGCAATAAGGAACTAAAAGACTTGTTTACACTGGGATAATTCCATAATGGTCAAAAACAAAAAAAGCCTTCAACTTTCTAGCTATTGCTAAAAAGGAAAGCCTTTCATTGGTTTAACTATTAAACCTTCAGCAGCACTCCTGCTACTGAACAACACAACTATCTTTATGTGATTAAAGTCACTGATCTAATTCAGCGCTTTACAATCCTCTTTAACAATAGATTATTTTAAAAAAAGGAATTCACATTATATTATAATAAGTGGTGAACTTATATAAAGTTCAAAAAAAATATCAAAGTAACTTATTTGGCAAAGATATAAATTAATGGCAAATGCCTGTTATCATTGTCTTGAATATTTTTCTAACCATACAAGGGAAGCCTACCTATCTAGAAAACATCCAGTAATCAAAATGCAAAATTTTACTTGGGGCTTTTGCTTTAAATATAAAATACACATCGTGAACACCTGTGACTTTCTCTGAAATTTCTGACCTTACTAGCTCCCAACGGTCTTCCCCTCCAGTGAGTGGTACCTTAATCTCTGCAATCTTTTGTCCGTCTTTCGAATCAAGTCGCACTTCTATACTCACATCACCATTATGAACTGTCCCGACACGAGCGGTAAATTCTTTGGCTCCTGTATTTTGAAAATCAACGGATCTAACCATTGTAAAAGCCCCTTTAGCTTCCCCGGTGACATATATTCCTACAGTCTCATTTTCTTTAGCTTTTACCTTTTCTGACCAGGCGATTGTTTCTGCTTCATTTTTACGATAGGGATTTAAAGTTTGTAGGGCCTGCTGAATTCCAGCAGTCATACTCATTTGTTCAATCTCCCCTTTGGAGTTGAAATTAGCCTTTTCCACTGCTACTGATCTTGTAAACCCACTTCCTCCAGGTAGTGCACCACTGTGGTAGAAAAAGTAGGTGTTTCCTTTAAAATCAATAATAGCAGGGTGATTTGTAAAAGATCTTCCTTCTTGAGGCATTACTTTCCCTCTGTAGGTATAAGGCCCAGTTATGTTCTTGCTCGTCGAGTATCCGATATGCTCTGGAATTGGCCCAGCTGCGAATAACAAATAATAAAGATCATCTCTCTTATAGAGCCATGGACCTTCTTCATAGGTTGTGGGTCGTAGCTCATCTTTCTCACCCTCTCGCTTTCCAAAGGATTTAATAGTATTTGGAATTTTACTTATCTCCCCTTCTATGCTGATCATGTCTTCATTTAGTTTGACGTAATAACACTCAGGATTTCCCCAAAAAAGATATCCCTGACCATGATCGTCTATAAAAACCGTAGGGTCTATATCTGCATTACTATTGCTAATTAAAGGTTTGCCTAGTGGATCCCTAAAAGGACCATAAGGAGAGTCTGCAACCGCCACTCCAATGCCATTTTTACCCTCTTTAGAGGTAATGGGTACATACATGTAAAATTTCCCATCCCGTTCAATGGCCTGAGGTGCCCAAGCGTTTTGTTTGCCCCAACTAAAATCCTTATACGATAGCACTGTTCCATGATCGGTCCAATTTACCATATCCTGAGTGGTGTATAATCTCCAATCATTCATCGTAAACCACGTAGACTCATCTTCATCATGTGAGGTGTATAAATACAATGTCCCATTGTAAACCATTGGGGCTGGATCTGCAGTGTAATTGGTTTGAATAATCGGATTATAGATACTTGGGATTGCGGGCAGTTTTATTTCTTGAAGCTCAAGCATTTGTCTTGCATATCTTTTTCCAAGTTTTTGATAACCTTTGGTTGAAAAATGTAATCGATCAGCTACCGCATCACAGCCTTCGGATGAAATCACATAGCTGTTTGGGATGTGATCTGGCAAGGTGGCTATTATTTCATTCATGCTCCAACAAGCACCTCCTTGCTCTTCACTGACCATTTCACCTGCTAGAAGAGGTACTTGTTTAGGATCTAGATTAAGGTCTTTAATTAAATTATCATAAACCCCTTTTAGTTTTTGTGGCCATGTAGTATCCCCTGTATTGGATTCACCTTGGTGAACCAAAATCCCTTTTATCACGCCGTCTTTTTGGGCGATTTTAGCAAGTTCAACCAATCTACCATAGGGATTACCATCATATTCTTTTACCATGTTTTTTAACCAATCTGGTGATGCATCCACATAAGATTGGTAATTTTCCTTATCAAATAGCTCAATTTTACAACCACCAACAGCTACGTTAATAACACCAACCTGTATATTATCTGGTAAGTATTTGATCATTTCTCTTCCGAAAAAATCTGTTGGGGTCATCCCTGTACTACATCGAACTAATGGCGGTTTAGCAGTATACCAATGACCCATTACCCGGTTTAATTCTGGGCAGTCTACCCCTTGAAGTATCTTAAACCTCGGATCTGTTTCTACAGTATCCTGAGGCTGTATTCTAGCATGACCTTCCATATTGGACTGACCAAAAGCAAGGTATATATGGAAATTGGGATCCTGGGCAGTAGCTTGGCAAATTACCATAAACATTCCAAGGTAGATAAGCATTTTTGTTTTCATTGTAATGGCTGTTATTATTATTTAGTTGACGTTACTTTTCTTTTATTTTGAGGATTTAAAAATTGGTTTAATAAAGCTTATAAAATATTGCCAATTCGGCTCTACTGTATGTCCACCTTCATGGATCCTAAAAACGAGCTTTCCTTGGGAAAGAAATTCTCCTACTTCGGGGTATTGTAATGCTGACAACCCTTTTTCTGCGTAGAGTTTGTAGGCCTCACTTGCATGCAAACTGGCTAAAAACATTCCTTTAGCATCGACCCAATTGCCCTCAACACTTGGATCCCCAGCACTTATGAACACTGGTCTTGGGGCAGTGAGCGCTATTAAATGATGAGCATCCACAGGCAAATCATCAACCGTTAAGGGCCCTGCGTATTTTATAAAATTAGGAGCAAACCAATGGTACTCGAAACTAGAGGCCAAATTTTCTACCTGCTCCCCAAAATTACGTCTGAGGATCTTTGTTCCACCAGCTCCAGCAGAACCGATAAATCCTGCAGCAAATCGCTTGTCATAGGCCATGGTTACCATGGCGGCCTTACCATAACGTGAAAGTCCTTCTATGGCAACCTTTTTCTCATTTACCCTCGGGTGACTCTTAAAATAATCGAGTGCTCTACTTGCACCCCATGCCCAAGCTTTTAAGGTGCCCCAATCCTCTAATTTTCGAGGTTCTCCCTTATTTACCAGACCTATGATTCCCGATGAAAGTCCAGCACCATTATCTGCTTGATAACTTGTGGGAATCAAGGAAGCATAACCAAATCCTTCGGCTAACAATTGTTCTTGCCATGGGATTTTCTGCTGGCTTGCTGGATTAAATCCTGCTGGGAACTGCCAATCAAATTTTAATATTACGGGTACCTTTTTATAATCCGTTGGAAGGGTTAAAGTCATTTCAATACACACCTTAATATTAGGGTAAGAGGTATTGTCAACAACCCCTAAAAGCTTTTGAACAACAACTGGGTATTGACTAATTACGGAATCTTTTTCGGCAATCACCTTCCAGTGTACTTCTGGTATCTTCTCTGGAAAACGTCCATAAACCTCAGTGTCAAAAGCTTCATATATTTCTAAACGACGCTCTTCCCACTGGGAAACAGAACTGACAGTAGTGCCGTTATTAAAGTTCAGTAATTCTGGCAGTTCAAAGGAGCGTACCTTTGATTCATCTGAATTTGCAGCATTTGGTGCATTTGGATCCCCTGAAGGTCCCGGTCTTAAAGATTCAATACCCAATTTATCCATCATCAATTTATGATCTGCAGTATTTAAACGATTAATACTGTCCAAGGCATGCTGTGAAAATTGGGCGGTCAATGTTCCTGAAAACACAAATAACATCAAAGTAATTAGTGATCGTTGTCTCATCTTATTATCTTTTAATACCCAGGTTGTTTTGAGAAATTATCGCACTAATTCTATTAGTTCTTTCACTACGGGCTTAGCTTGGTTATCACGATCAAAAAGTAACGGATAATCGGTTCTTCCTCTAACAGGCCAGTTATTTTTCCATGAATTCCCATCGTTAATTCCCCAAAGTGCAACCCTACTTATATGGTCACTATGCTTTAAGAAAAGTTTGAAAAATTCTACATATCGCTGGGTAAACTGTCTTTGGACATCCTCAGGCAGTCCATTGGGAAATGGATTCATCTTATCCTCATAAGTATAGGTGTCTGAGAGTTCTGCTCCAGCATCACCCCATGGAGACGGTAGCACGCTGAGTTCTAGTTCGGTAATCATAACCTTCCCTAATTGCGAATAAGCCTCTAAACTTTTATCAAATTCTTTTATATCTGGATGGTTTAACCCTATATGCCCTTGCATTCCGATACCATGGATAGGAATTCCTTCATCTTTTAATTTTTTAACCATTTTAACGACCCCATTTCGTTTACTTGGAATAGCCATCGAATAATCATTGTAATACAGCTCAGCATCTGGATCGGCTTGATGAGCAAATTTAAAAGCAAGTTTAATAAAATCTTCTCCTAAAATTTGATAGAACTTACTATTGCGGTAGCTCCCATCATCCTCAATGGCTTCATTGACCACATCCCAAGAATCTATTCTTCCTTTATACCTTCCAACAACGGTAAAAATATGGGTTTTCATTCGCTCGGTAAGTACTTCTTTGGACACCAAATTACCTTGTTGATCTGTAAAGAACCATCTTGGAGCCTGGGAATGCCATATTAGAGTGTGTCCGTGTATATGCATATTGTTTTGCTCCCCAAATTCTACAAATTTATCGGCAAGCTCAAAGTTAAATTCGCCTTCTTTTGCTTGTATTCTTCCACTCTTCATGACATTCTCAGCAACTATAGAATTAAATTGACTCTGAGCAATGTGCATTTCGCTTGGTTTATTTCCCATTAGCTGCCATGCGTTTAGGGCTGTTCCTATGTAAAATTTATCCTTGTAAGCGTCTTTAAGGGTCATTTGCGTGCTAGGCTCACTTTGGGCTACTGCTTTTTGGATCGTACAGATAGAAAAGCTTATTACTGCATAGCACATTAGTGTCATGATCCTCATATGGGTTCTTTTTAACATACCGTTGTTTATTTAAAAATGCGCTAACCTTGTTATTGTAATGATCTTTTATCAAGGTTGAGTATTGTTGGTTTTTTCTTTATTACTATCAAACAGGTCTCCTAAGCCCAGGAAAGCTTATTAGTATACTGGATTTTAGCGTCACCGCGCTTTCCAATAAACAAGCTTCCTTAGGTTAGGAGAACTATGGTGTGTAAAACTACACTTGACTAAAATTAAATATATGTATGGTTATTTTAAGTATCTAATTCATAAAACTATAGCTATTAAAGTCCTTTTAATGCTTCAGCGAAACTTTGGTACGCTGGCTTTCTGTTCAAATTAATATCCCATAGACCTTGAAATTCTCCTGGTAACCAGCTTGCGTCCTCTGGACTATCACTGATTCCCCATACGGTAATACCATAGCGTTGTTCTTTTGGGACATTATCAATATATGCTTGTACCACATAGGCGTACATCTCCGCTTGAAGTTGAAGAATCTCCTCTGTGGCCTCTGAAGTATTTGTTCTAACATCAAGTTCCGATACCTTAACTAATTTTCCTGTTTGAGCCAGAAGCTTAAACATTTCAGTAATTTTATCTTTATCAGAATCAATACTAATGTGCATTTGAGTTCCAATTCCATCCACTGTAGCCCCTTGACTTTCAATGTAGGACACATAGTCAATCAGACCCTTACATTTGTCTAAATTGTACTCTAAATTATAGTCATTTATAAATAAGAGGTCTTCCGGTTTTCCGAATTCCCGAGCAAGATTAAATGCTTTTACGGCATAATCTTTTCCTAGATAATCTTGCCAGTAAAATTCATCGCTACTTATATCGGAATCGGTTTGGGCGCTTTTTAACTCATAGGGATTTCCGTCATCCATTGGTTCATTAACTACATCCCATGCATTGACATAGGGAAGTCCCGTAACCATAGTTTCAATCCAGCGTTCTAATTCTTGTTCAACGATGGCTTTTTTCACCTCATCGTCTCTTATTAGTATGGTGGTAGACCCGCCACCTCCAGAGGCGCTAATCAGAGATACATTATCGATATATACTGTTCCTGCAAATTCTCCATAACTAACGATGAGTCTTTGACGGTCAGCTGCCGTTGCGGTTGTGGAAAGTTCAACGCGTTGCCATTCTTGGTTTACGTTTACTTGTCCAAATGCATTGGAGCTGTAATCAGGGCTTTGTAATTCTGGTCGGATGATACCTTCTGCATCCCCTTTTACCCAAAAACTCAGGGTATACATTTCTCCATTAGTCAAAGCTTCTGGAAATTCGTAGACAGATTGTACTTCCCAAAATCCCCCTGTTATCGATGGATTGGTTAAGTAAAATGCCTTTCCTTGATTCCCATATCCAAGACCATCTTGGGTTACGCCCATTTGAGCATTATTACCCCAGCCTCCCCAGCCAGTTCCTGTTTCAAAATCTCCGTTTTCAACCAAATTGCTAACAATCAGGTCACCCTGGGTATCGTATACATAAAGGTTATTAACATCAATTGTATAGGTTACTCCAGCGCTATAACCAAAATCAAAGTTTAAGCTAAAACTATCCCCTGCAAAATCCTTCACTTTGAATCGTACTTCATTCCAAGAAAAACCTGTTTGAAAGAATTCAGTTGCTTCTCCATCTGAATCATAGTCCAACGCGGGGGTATTCTCATTTAAACCTTCGAATGATATTCGTCCTTGTCCAGGCTGGTCTGATTTTATATAAAATATCACTTCGTATTCATGTCCCGCAACCACTGGAATATCTGGAGTGGTCAATCGAACAGCTCCAGGGTCCTCATTTGCTGAGGCTACTTGAATTTCAATTGCATTGGCCCCTTCTCCAATTCCTTGTCCATCTACAATACTTAATCCTTGACTATTAGTGGTATATCCAGATAGACTCCCATCTTCCAAACCTGCTTTATCCAAATCATTTGGAAAAGAAGGAGATTCAATAACAAGTGGAGCAAGTGTCCCGTTTAAATAACTTGCATTTTGATTGGCGTGCCAGGTAAGAGTGTGTCCAAATACTGAGGTTCCTACGGCTTCTGCCGCCGCGATAAGTTCATTGACCTGCCTTAGTTCTATGGTTCCGTCAGCTTGTACCACAGCACCATGCTTCATTCCGTAACCTAAGGTTAGTTCATGGAAGTTTTTATTGATCAATCGGTAGGCAAGGCCTTTATTGACATAGTCAGATAATGAAACGGCTCCGCCTAATTTAAACTTAGGATTTGAACTACTGTCGATATAACTTTTAAGAGGTTCATATTCATTTAATTCTTCTTGCGCCTGAATAGCTTTTGGTTTTTCCACTGCAAATTCTAATGGATCTAGGTCGGCGCAGGAAAAGACCATAGCTAAAACGCCGCTATATACGAGAAAACGATTTATATATTGCATAATCGATTTTGTTTTAAATTTTATTCTACTACTGGTGAAAAGGTCTCCATGGCCACACCACGATCTCTAAGAACTAGCGTATCGGTGGTACTTACTGAAATTTCATCCATGTTCACTTGATACTCTAGGTAAAGGGCATCACGGTCTTCGCCTCCCCAACTTTCCTTCTCTCCATCTTTCACAAACTTCCCACTTCCGCTAGCGGTATACTGATCAGAACCTGCACTAATGGTACAGTTCCCAGCATCATCAAAGCTTAAGATTAAGGTACAGTTCACTGCGTATCCTTCGCTATTTTGAAAAGTCAAGTCCAATGAAGTTTCAGTTAGACTACGCGTTGAAAGCCCTATGACTTGATCATCCTCAACATATTGTTGATGTCTAACCACTGTATCGTCAAGACTTTCATTTCCTGGGGTTCCTTTAATGACATCAACACCACGACGCAAATAATTTCCTTCCCAAGTGTTGATATATTTTACTGCGTATAAGATGTAATCCTTAGGTAAAACATCCCAATCATCCGCAACTGCTTTTCTAGGATTGGCCGCAAGAGGTCTTCCTGACAAAACAGAATCTGCATTGACCACATTGGTCATTTGAAGCGGGATAACATAGTTTCTACTAGTGGCAAGTGGATCCGCAAAAAAAGCATCGCTAAATTGAACCTCCACACCACCAGCAATCTCGCCTTTTGGTATTTTGATCTCGTTGGAATTAAGAGTATAATAATTCTCTGGCATAGGTAGGATCTTCTCACCACCCTGCTCGAAAAGTAGGTTTTCGGTTATAGTGTTATCGACCTGAAAATTGATACGAACATCGCGATCATTGTGGTAAGTCCCTCCAATGGTTGCCATTATTTTGGTCTTTCCTTGGTTGTCTAATGTGGTATCAAAAATATCTTCACCAAAGGTAATTGTCCTCACCGGGTATTGGTAAGCAAAATAAACCGTTTGGAACTGATAGTCATCAAATTCAGTCTTATCATTATGACAAGAAGTCAAACCTGAAAAAATAAGTAATGCTGCTATATAGAGTTTGATTTTCATATTGTTTTCTTTGTTTATAAAAGGGACGGACTTACTACCACCCTTGGTTTTGAATAAGCTTATCATATTTTAAAACCTCACTAAAAGGGATTGGACCATATTGCATATAATCTTCAAAAACCCTATTTTCTACCGTTATGGTTTGATGAGTATTATTAGTGATACTTACTCCACTAGCTGGAGTGGTTAAATCATTTCCCCAGCGACGTATATCCCAAAAACGGAATCCTTCAAAACAGAGTTCTAATCGACGTTCGTTTCTAATAAGATCTCGCATGCTCGCTGGATCTTGTGCCATAGCCTCTAGATACGCATCTGGTTGGGTAATCCCTGCACGCTCACGTATTCTAGAGATAACATCATAGGCTGAGAAACCATGGGCTCCAGTACCTTTTGGTCCCCAAGCTTCATTAGCTGCCTCAGCGTAAATCAGATATAACTGAGTATAGCGCATTCTTGAGGTATAATGTTGCTGTGTATTATTCACCACAGGGTCTAAATTAACGTCTTGCCTTAGCAGTTTTCTTAGATAATAACCTGTCCTAGTTGAAGTTTCAACAGCATTTAAGGCATCGTTGGTGGTGCCATCGGCTGCTGTAGTAATGGTCACATTGTTGGCTCCTGCAGTACTTTGATTCACCACCACATAGTGGTTTAATCTTGGATCTCTATTAGCATAAGGATTTGAAGGATCAAATCCACTAGCTGGATCATCAATAGGATAACCATTTGCCATTGGGAACGCATCCACTAAGTTTTGAGTTGGATTAATCTCTCCCTCACCAAATAGTGTTGGTGGGAAATTACGTCTCTCCAAATCATTGGTTTCTACCACATCAGTTCTCCAAATAATCTCTGGTGGGTTGTTACCACCTCCAATTCCACTTATGATGGAAGTATTTTTATACCAGGTATGTCCGTTTTCTGCAATACCAGCTACGCCTCCATTTTCAACTAGCACCTCAGCAGCGTAATTGGCTACATCAGCCCAAGTGGTAGTATTTCCTTGCGCGTAAGCTGGACTAGCAGCCAGTAAAGCGGCTTGCGCTCTAATGGTTTTAGCTATTCTTCCAGTCATTCTCTGTTTGGCATACTCCCCAAAAACTCGGTTGTAATCCGCTAGGTTTGAATAACCTTCTGGAAGTGTTTCTACGGTTTCATAATCCAAAGGGAGTAGTATCTCTGCTTGGGCTACATCCTGATATAATTGTTGCATACACTGCTCGAATGTGGCTCTTGGCTGATTAAAATCAGATCCAGTTTCTTCTGGTTCCAATAAAATCGGCACCCCTAAAAGTTCACCGTTAGCCCACCCAGCGGAAGTACGTAAAAGGTAGTACATATACAATGCTCTTAACCCGTATGCCTCTCCTTTAAGTCGATCGTTAAACATCTGACTAATTTGCTCATCTGTAGACCAAGTAACTTTATCGGCCTCTGCTAAGAAGATGTTGATATACTGAATTGCGGCACGTGCGTTTCTCCATTGATCAAAAGGATTGTTTTGAGCGGTCCACTGCCCAGTGGCAACCTCGCGGTAGTTGTTACTATTTACCGTACCAACAGCATTACTAACCGCATCGTCCGTGGCCACATCATCAAAGGAATACCCATTATTTGGCAATCGCGTATAGCCATTGAGTAAAATACCCTGGGCGTATTCCGCTTCATCATACATATCATCAAGGCTTCTATTGTTCTCTATAGCGGGTTCTATAAGATCATCACAACCGGTAATTGCAACGACTAAAAATAAAAGAAGTAGTAGTTTACTTTTCATTTCCAATTTTGTTTTAATTTTTAAAATATTGCTTTTACACCCAAGTTGAAAAATCGATTCTGTGGAGTTCCTCCAACATTTAACTCGAGTACTTCACGATTAGAAGACACAGTTAATAGATTGGATCCACTTATATAAACACCCAATTCGTTTACAAAGGATTTTGCGAACAGTGTATTGGGTAAGTTATAGGATATCTGAACCTTGGCAAGATCAAAACGATCAGTGCTATAGAGCCAGAAATCTGAGGATCTAAAGTTATTGTTGCTATTGGTGGTGGTTAGCCTTGGATAGCTCGCCGTTTCACTTGTCTCTGGGGTCCAACGATCGCGAGCTATAATGGAATACTTATCCTCGGCATCCATCCAGAAATAGGAACTGTTTTTCATAGCGTGGGCTCCAAATCGTCCAACTCCTAGGGCAAAAAAGGTGAAATCTTTCCATTTGGCAGTGAAATTCACCCCTAAGGTTAAGGGAGAACCAAACCAGCCTCCTTTGGCTAAGTATACCTCATCTTGGGTATCGATGATTCCATCGTTGTTTTGATCCTTATATTTTATATCCCCTGGGGCTACTTGACCAAAACTCTGGGTGGGTGAGTTTTCAATTTCTTCAATACTGGAGAAAAAACCATCATTCTCTAGGCCCCATATAGCATCCATAGGGTTACCTTTTCTATTTTGATAAGCATCCTCAAACATTTCAGCTCGTTTTGTGGCTGTTGTCTTGTAATAAGTACCAACCAATCCTAAGGTAGTTTCCACCTGGCCAAATTGCTCCTTCCAATTGATATTAAAATCAAAACCAATACGCTGATCCTGGTTGTAATTCACATAAGGAATAAAGGAAGAGTTTGGCCAATAGGTTATAAAGTGACTTGGATAAAGTATATCGGCCTGTACTACACCTCCAGATATTTCATTGGCGAAAAAGGATCCTTGAATTTGTAGCCTCTTATCAAGCAAGGAAGCTTCTACCCCTAGGTTAATTTCTTTTCTTTTAGCGAAGGTTAAGTCGTTATTCTCCCCTCTTCTAGAATCTGTGGATTGACTTAAAGCACCGTCTCTCCAGTTAAACCAAGCACCATCGGTTTGGGTGTAGATACTCTGGTATAAGAAGTAATCATCTATATCGATATCGGTGTGAAGAATCCCTGCAGAGACGGTAAACTTAAGCTCATCTACCACATCAGAATTACTTAAGAAATCTTCCTCACTTAAACGCCAACCAAGTGAAATGGTCGGTGAAAATGCCTGACGATTTCCCTCTGGTAGTTTTGCAGAATGTACTAAAGCGCCACTAAAATTTACAAAGTATTTATCCATGTAATCATAGCCTAAATACAAACCTAAATTGGCATTACTGGTACGGTGGTACTGCTCTGATATAGATTGCTGGAATCCATTGGCTAGTAGAATAGCCGATAGGTTGTGATGTTGCTCAAATACCGTTTCATAATTAAATTGCCCTGAGAATGAAATCGTTTGTCTATACCAGCTTTCACTGATGTTCTGAACTCCTGATTTGGCGTCCTGCCCATATTGAGTTAGTCCAGAAATTAAATCTGATCCGTTATAATTGGTCCAGCTTGGCTGATAAACCGCATACTGGTTGTTATATGATTGATTATATGAAGTTGAATAATCCACCCCAAATTTTGAATGGAAACTCAATCCTTCTAAAACACTTCCAAGATCCGCTCCTACACCAGTATTAAACTGAAATTGTCTACTGGTAAAGTTATTGCTTCCTCCAGCATAGATGGCTGCAAATGGATTGGTTTGATCCAATTGCGTTCCTCCCAAAAGATACTTTCCATTAATAATATAACTACTGTTATTTACATACTGCATCGAGCTCTCATCACTCGGTTCAATCATATCAATGGGAATTAGAGGAGCAAATCTATTTGGTCTTAAAGTGGCGGCATTTGCCCAGTAGTCAGTATTTACACCCCAGCCATTGTAATATACTGCCGATGCATCTACTGTGGCATAGAGGGCTTTGCTAATGTTAATATCAACATTTCCTCGGATATTAAATCGTTGGGTTCTGTTGTTTTCTGCTTCACCAAAGTCCATAAGACTACCAGCGGTATAAAAACCTAAGTTGGTATAGTATTGAGCAGTCTCATTACCTCCAGTAATTTGAGCTGATGCATCATAGCGATTATAAGTTTGCTTCAAATATTCAGAAGAGTAATAATTCACATCTGGATATCTGTAAGGATTGCTTCCAGAGGCATAATTATAAATTGTCTCATCACTGTAGAGTTGACTTAATCCATCATTTGCTCTTGCCTCATTATAGAGGGTCATGTACTCGGCGGAACCTAAATATTTTGGAAAACTTTTAGGAACAAATATCCCAGCGTTTACATTAACTTCAATTTCTTGCTTTTGTACCTTCCCTCTTTTTGTGGTGATTTGAACGACGCCTTTAGCTGCTTGGCTTCCGTATAGAGCGACTGCGGAAATCCCTTTCAATAAACTAATTTGCTCGATTTCAGTAGGATTAACACTACCAGCATCACGTGGAATTCCATCGATAAGAACCAAATATTTATCCATTCCCCAGAGATTGCCGTGGAATCCGTTGATCATACCATCTAGATTCTCAAATGTACTGGTATTATAATTCTTCTCCATGAGATCTTCATAGTCTAGTACGGAAACCCCATCAATTAAATTTCTCTTTTCGACGCTTCTAAAGGCAACATTGACATCCGAAAACTCATCCAATGGTTTGAGAAGTATATTACTCAAATCTGGTTTAACCATCACTGTTTTAGACCTATAATCTGATGCCGCAATGACCAATTCAGAATACAATCTTGTAGTGATAGCAAAACTACCTACAGAATCGGTAAGGACCTGCTCACCAGATTCTCCTCTGACGGTCGCACCCACTAGAGGTGCCCCTTTTTTGCCTCTGACGGTCGCCTGCAGATCAATTTGATCTGAGGTTTGAGCGATTCCCATTAATGGAAACAATGCAATTAGTGCACAAAAGGCTATTTTAAATTTTATATTATTCATTCTTTATTTCTTTAAGTTGAACACTATGTGGTTACCAGCCTGGATTTTGGCTAAATTCCAAGTACATATTTACATCTACATTTTTTAGAGGTAGCCAATAGTGCTTGCTACTAAAATTTCTTTCTAGAATTATTTCTTCCCTTAGGTTTAGTACTCGATTTTGGGAAGGATCATCGGTGTTGAGTTCACCCGCTCTATCAAATTCAACAGATTTCTTGAGCGTATAAGGACTTTCTATAAGCAACAACCAACGTCTTAGGTCGTTGAATCGGTGTCCTTCAAACGCCAACTCTACAGCTCGTTCTCTACGAACTTCACCCATAAAAGCATCCAAACTTCCCAAAAACTCACCTGCTACAGGTCCTACCCCAGCACGCTGTCTTACATGGTTAATGGCATCCACAGCAGTCTTACTAAATCCAGAAACTTGACCTGAAGGTGATCCATACCCTTGAGCGGCTGCTTCCGCATACATTAGATATACACCAGAAAGCCTCATATATGGCAAGTGGATATTCAGGTTATTTCCATAACCATAACCGTCATCATACTTATTGGCGGTTCTTGGAATGAACTTATAGAGCAAGTACCCTGTTCTACTTCCTGTAGATATGTTTCTATAACTACCTCCAGTAAAAAGGTTGGCATAGCGGTTAAACTCCTCCTCTGGTGGCATCGAACCTTGAACGGCGCGAACCCCATCAAACATAATGTCGTTGTAGAATCTTGGATCTCTATTTCTCCAAGGGTACTCAGGATCATATCCTGAAGTAGGGTCAGCTTGGGTAATGTCATCAATAGGCATTCCGTTAGCCATTCCATATAGGTCTACATAATTTGCAGTAGGTAGAAATTTGACATCACCGTCCGTTAAAATTGGTGAAGGCTGATATTGTTTAGCCGTACCATAGGTGGATCCATGTGCTCCAAAGTAAGGACCTCTAAAAATAGCCTCTGTACTCCCTGGGATTTGCCAATTCTGACCTGTGGTATAGAAATTCAAATGATAATCTGAAAATGGCACTAAAGAATAATCAGCCTGACCAGATTCAGTAAGGTTAAGTAATTCTGCAAAGGCTTCCGCTGCCTTTTGAGCATACGCCGTGTTGTAACCAGAATTTCCAGTAGATTCTCTGTTCATCAGAGGACTTGCCGCCCATAAATAGTTCTTACCTAGATATCCAAGAGCCATTATTTTATTGATACGCAGTTGGTTTTTACCTAAGGTTGCAGTACCAGCTGCGGTATCGTCCCAATCAATTGGCAACAAATTAGCAGCCTCACGAAAATCCTGAGCAGCAAGATCAGCTGCTTCATGATAACTCAGTCTTGGCAATTGCAATGGTTCATCACTTGGCAAGACCTCATTTATATAAGGTAATCCTCCAAAATATTGGATAAACTGAAAATGAAACCATGCTCTAAAGAACAAGAGTTGCCCCTTAATCAAGTCCTTCTCTTCTTGGCTTGCGTCAGTTAGTAGTTCTAAATTGGCTAGCCCTATATTGGTTTTTCTAATTCCATACCAACCTAATTGCCAAAGAGATTTAGTAAACCTGTCATCATTGGTATTGGTGTTATTTCTATCCATCCAACCTGCTTGCCAACCATCAAATTCTGATTGCCATCCCCAAAAGTCTCCATTTTCAATCTTACATAAAAAGTGAAAATCTCTAGCTGTTGATTGAATTTCATCATCACCCCAGTTCCAGGAATTTGTCCAATAGGCATTGGTGAAATCTGGAATACAGTGATACAGTTCTTCTGTAAAGCCCTGAAAATTGGTGAAATTCTTAAATGCTTCTGTTTCTGAAACAATGGATTCATCTTCCCTATCCAAATACTTCTCACAGGAAGAAATCACAGCCATCGTACCAATGGCAAAGCTAAATTTTATAATATTTTTTAAGTACTTTTTCATACGAGGCTAGTTTAAAATGTAATATTTACTCCTAAGTTATATCGCTTCACAGTAGGGTAAGCTCCCTGAGACGCCCAGCCTGTACCTGCAAAGTTTGATTCCCTATCATCTGGCATATCCGACCATAAGAAAAGGTTGTTTCCATTGAGGTAGATCCGAAGGTCTTGAATCCCTAATCGTTGTGCCAAACTGGATTTTGCATCAAACGTATAGGCTATTTCAGCATTTTTAAGTCGTACGTAAGAACCATCATAGAAAAATCTATTGGCGTCATTAAATCCACTAGGAGTGGTAAGCCATCTCGGCATAGGAGTATCTCCGTTGATATTGTCTTTTGACCAATAACTACCCTCATCATACACGATATGATTCTGACTGGTTAAACTTCCTAAAACTACCTGACGCGTAACATTGTTAACTCCATAGAATTGTACATAAGCACTAAATCCTTTCCAATCAACCCCTGTGGTTATATTATAGGTGTTTTGTGGAGAGCCCGTAAAGCCGTATGGAATATTATCATATGAATCTATGACCCCATCTGCATTATAGTCTATAATGTGATAATTTCCAGGTAATTTTTGACTGTCATTCGCATTGTGAATGGTACTTGCATAAAGCTCATCCCAGGTATTGTAGTATCCTGGTGTGACGTGCGAATAGGCTTGTCCTATTTGCAATCCTTGTCTTTTTTGGTAATCTGGTAATAAAGCAGGATCATCTGCATAGATCACCTCATTTTTAGAATGAGTCATATTGATGTTAGACCAAAGTCTTAGACCATTTTGGAATCTATGGCTTAGGTTAAGGTCAAATTCAAAACCTTTATTTACCACATGTCCCAGATTTGCAACTGGAGCATCAGTACCAAAATAGGATGGTATCGCCCTATCACCACCGTTTATTAAAATATCGGTTCTCTCATCTTTAAAGTAATCAAAGCTCCCTGAGATAAAACCATTGAGAAATCCAAAATCAACCCCAATGTTTGTTTTCTTCACCTTTTCCCAAGACACTTCAGGGTTTCCTACGGATTGCTCGGTATACCAAGTGTATGGGCTTTGTTCGGCTCCTTCGCCTGTTATTCCAAGTCTTGCTTGACCGCTATAGCCCCATTGAGTCATGTATAAGAATCTTCCAGCAACATTATCATCTCCAATTTCTCCGTAGTTCGCTCTGAGTTTAATCAGATCTATAAAAGAGGCCGACTCAAGGAAGTTTTCTCTAGAAACGATCCAACCAATCCCTCCTGAGGAGAAGAAAGCAAATCGATTTTCAGGGCTAAATTTCTCGGATCCATTATACGCCCCGTTGTACTCAAAGGTGTATTTGTTATCTAAGGTATAGGTAGTTCTAAAAACCCAATCTTCTCTATATCGGGGTATTTCACTACCCGTAGCATTTTCATTTCTATTCATAAGACCCATAACAGAAACATCGTGTCGCCCACCAAAATTTTTGGCATATCTCAACTGTAATTGATAGAATAATTTTCTGTGAGAAGCCCAGTCTCGAACTGAACCTGCGCTTGGCGACCATTTCACCCCTTCTTGAAAATCAAAACGGCTATTGGGATCATAAGCTTTTTTATAAAGGATCGTCCCTGTAACAGGGTCTATCCATTTTTCTTGTGCGTCATTATACAAATCATTCACTCCGCGATCACCTTCAACGAAGGTGTTATCAAGTGCAATAGTTCCACTGAAATCAAGACCGTCAAAAATCATATCCAGATCTTGGTTTAAGGTGAAGTTTGTTGTTAAACGGGTGGTAGTTACATATTGAACACCACTTAGACCTAAGACTCTAGCAGAGTTGGTCGCAGCTCCTTCATTAGGGGCATAATATCCCCAAGTTCCATCTGAATACTGAGGAAGGAAAACATCTGGTGCTGTACTATAGGCAGCGACCCACATGCTGTACTCACTACCATCAGCTCCCCATGGACTTTTCTTTACTCCACGAGATCCTGATAGGTTTACTTGAAACAAGGTCGAAGGTGTTAGTTGGAAGTCAAGGTTTCCTCGTACATTCAAACGATTATATCCATAACCAGGTTCATACCCTCTGCTATTATCATATTTTTGCATCAAATCTCCCTCTCTCAGGAAATCTGCTGATGTAAAGTATTTTACAAAATCTGTTCCCCCGCTTACGTTGACATTTGCGTTGTAAGACATCGCATAATCTTGAAATAGCGTTTCAGCCCAATCGACATTTGGGTATCGCTCTCGTTCATCCTGATTGGCAGGGTTTCGGTATTTATCAATAATATCTAATGGCAAATAATCATTCCAACCATTAGGGTTTAAACCAAGTTCATTTTCAATGGCCCGGTTTCGAACCATCAATGCGCCATAAGAATCAAGCTTTCCAGGTAGCTTGGATGGCACTTTCATGGTAGTGTTAACTCTAACCCGTATGGTTGCTTCTCCTTTTTTACCCCTTTTTGTGGTCACCAGAATTACACCATTTGCTCCACGAACACCGTAAACAGCTGTAGCCGAGGCATCCTTTAAGACAGAGATGGATTCCACTGAACTTATGGCAACACTTGACATAGGTCTTTCTACTCCATCTACGAGAATAAGGGGTTCAGAATTATTCCATGTACTTTGTCCGCGAATTAGGATTCTAGGTTCTTCTTCCCCTGGCATCCCTGTACTTGCACTAGTGATTACACCAGGCACATTCCCTGTTAAAGCTGATCCAATACTGGACACCCCTCCGGTTCGCTCTAAAACTTCACCACCTACTTCTACAATAGAGGCAACAACTGCTTCTTTTTTTTGCTCACCATATCCTACTATAACAACTTCTTCTAAGGTTTGTGAATCAATATCCATGATTATATTAATCTCAGACTGATTGTTGATCTTTCGCTCAACAGTCTTAAAGCCAATATAACTATAGACCAGTGTAGCATCAGAAGGTGCATTAATCGAATAATTTCCTTCCATATCCGTAACTGCACCGACCCCAGGCACTTCTTTAATAAGCACGTTTACACCTGGAATACCGAGGTTGTCTTCTGAAGAAACAACCCGTCCAGTAATAGTGTTTTGTACGCTGTCGCTGGCGTAAAGGGTGGGAGAAAAAAGAAATAGAATCAAAAGCCCCAAAACCATAGTAATAGTCCGGTTAGGGCAACTTAGTAAATTTATTTTCATATTAAAATGTTTTAAACTCTTGATAAAATGATTAGACATCGCTTCAGATAACTGACCAATTACAACCTATAACGTTGTAGTAGTTAGCGATACAAAAAAGCGATAGTTCTTGAATCATTCCAGATGGGTTTATCCATTTTTTGAAAAGAAGATTCTGGGTGTGATGTTGTGTAAAAGTGTTTCATTTTTGGTGGATTAGTTTAATTATTTAAATTGGTTTTCCTTCTTTATGGGTTACTTTAATTCCTTATACTGAAATAAAAATTTTAAGTATTTAAGGAGTAGCACTACTTTTAAAAGAAGCATATGTTAATTATTCCTTAAAACAATTGTCTCAAATATATCTGTTAATTAGTCTGGCGAACAATTGCATGTTACAAATACATTACACTATGTTACATTAGCCTTTAGGCAGGAGAAATAAGGGATAAAATCGATCTAAATTTCGACTAAAATAGGATTATTTTAAAGGTTAATTATCTGATTTTTAGCTATTAGGAAAGAATGGGATAATCTACATGAACTATATTGCTTAAAAATGTTAATTTTACACTTAAGTTGTGACTTTGGACTAAAAAACTCAATAAAAAGGTTGTAAAAAATGAAAAATACGCCATTGTCATATTCAATTTCGCGTTGATTTTAGGCAAAATCGTCTGAGTGATAGTATAAATTTTAGCAAAATGCGAATTGAGTAAATAAAAGTGCCTATAAACAAACTGGGCTGATTCTTATCTCCAAATCACATCGATGGGAGTAGCCTTGTTGATATTTAGATATAAGGTATTAAAAGATTAAAATAGAAACACAATAATAAACTAATCTAAATAACGGCAGTATACTGTATCTACTGCCGAATCTCGGTCCTGACTTGCCCATTTTAGGTCAGCAGGTCCAATTTGGATAAAATATCCATAATAATAGGGTTGTTTTTTGCCCTCATTCTGATTTCTTTATTGGTTATTTTGTTCAGTAACCGGGCATCGATTATTTTTTTACATTCATGTACAAAAATTTTTATTCAGCCCCCAGTTTTTAGTTCTATATGCTTGGAGATAAAAAGCGCGATGAAGCATATCAGCACATGTAACTTAATAGGCTCTTCCTTGTAATGAAAGATAGGTCGTGTCTGTAAATCGCTTTTGGATGTTTATTTCAATCTAAAAGTTATACGTTAATATATACATTTGGATATTCTAAAGGCCTGTTCAACCCTATATAATTCCCTGTAACGATCAATAACTGTTTTATTACTAGCTACACGCTCTGGTAAGTTGGTGTAATATCCCTTTACTCCTAGAAGCTTATGTGTTTTCTCAACGAGCTTTTGATTAAGTTCCAGCTTTTCTCCAGAGGCCTATGTAAACTTAAGTTTTCTGTTTTTTCCTGGATTTTCAATAAGGTGTTTGGCTTTCTCAAGTTGTTTTTCCATTTCATATTTGTCCTTACGGTATCGGACTGAGGAGAAACTACAAATCAGGTAACCATTATGAGTTTTAAGTCGAATAGTCTTTCCATCCTAACGTGGTAGAGCACGATCAATTTCTTGAAGTAAAGCTGTTGATGTATTACCCAGCCTTCCACCTACAATGTAATGAATCCCTTTTTTATTTAACGCTTCACTGTTTTCTGTACTGATCATAGCAGCATCCGCTACAACAGTAAAAGAACTAACCTGATTCTTTAATTTAACTTTTCAATCATTGGGATGAAGGTATGGCCTTCAAATGTATTACCTGTGAATATATCGTAAGAGACCAGCAGGCCTTCTTTGGTTACCATCAAACCTATTAAGATTTGGGGTTGTTGCGATTTGTTGTCTTTTGAAAAACCATTCTTTCGTAAATCATCTGATTTAAATGTTTCAAAATATAAGGTTGTCACGTCATAAAAAACCAAGCTATAGTCAAATTCATAATGGGATTTTGCAAAATTTACTGCGATTGATTCTGCCTTTGTTTTTAAGGTCAGCCATTTTGGAGCTGATTCATAATACTGTTGTCGGCGATACTTAATTCCAAAATATTCTTCAATCAAAGCAACGGATCGAAGTTTGGATGCTGGCTCAAACATCCTCATAAGCACTAGATCAAGTAAAAATGGGTTGCGTAGTTTATCAAATCCTGCAAAAATAAGTAGCTTATGGATTACATCATAAAAGAACATATAATGTACTCCAAGAAACTCTGTTTGCTTAATATTTAAAATGTTATTTGATGCTTCATCTTCCTTAAAAAGAAGAAGCTGTTTACTGGTTTATTCAATAAAATCATTGGCAAGGGTATTAAGATTTTTAAGATCATCTTCAGTTCTCGCAGTACCGATATGTCGAAGGATAACACGTTTACGATTCTCTATCTTGTAAACCTGAACGGATGTAGAACCCTTGGAATACTTAATTTGCCTGATTTTAAGCATATTTGGGAATTTAGGTCAGCAAATTACAAAAAATTAAAAACTAACAAGCATAGTATCAGATGATTAAAAATTAGTAAAAATCACCGCGGACAAGTCAGGAAATAGCGAATGAAAACCTAAATGAAATTCTTAAGGTTATCAAGTAATAGGTTAATACATGTAATGGAAATATTGACTGAACTTATAATTTTGTATCTTTAAATCAAAGCTTAAATTATGGATTTAGATACTCGAAAAATAGCCTTTGTACAGGAGTTCTTAAAACTTCAGAGTGATGATGTCGTCTCAAGATTCGAAAAAATATTAAAAAAAGGAAAAAAAGAATACCTCTGAAAATCTTTATGAACCAATGTCCCATGAGGAGTTGAATAAACGAATCGACCAATCTGAAGCAGATTTCCGTAGTAATCGATTTAAAAGTAGTTCCGAACTTCTAGCTAAATACCAGTAATGACATTAAAAATTATTTGGTCGGAAACACAACTTTTGTGATTGATCCCTTTTGAGATTGATCCAGAATACATAATAAATATCCAAATATAAGGGTAAAAAAAAGCTTCAATTTTCATTGAAGCTTTTCCTTTTTTCTGGCGGTCTGGACGGGATTCGAACCCGCGACCCCATGCGTGACAGGCATGTATTCTAACCAGCTGAACTACCAGACCTTTACTTAATGCGGATGCAAATATACACCCCTTTTTTAATTGCGCAAACCTTTTTTAGCAAAAAATAAAATTTATTTTTATGTCCCTAAATAAACTTCTGCTGTTCAATTAGATATGCTTGAAGAATTTTATGAATATTTTTTGCAATATCCACTTCGACATACTTTATGCCATATTGAGCACATCGTAATTTGAGCATTTCTTGGTATTGCTCCATCGCCTTTTTGTAATTCTGTTGTATTTGTTCTGGAAACAAATCAATCTCTTGATTGGTCTCTAAATCCACAAATCTTTTGGCACGGTTTTCAAATTGGAAATCAAATTCCTTTTCTTTGTCCATTACATGAAACAAAACCACCTGATGTTTATTGTATTTCAGATGTTGTAGGGCTTTAAAAAGTTGTTCTGAGTCCGTTTGAGTCTGAAACATATCCGTAAAATAAGCAATAAAACTTCTCCTTTGAATCTTTTCCGCAATCTGGTGAAGATAAGTATACGAATTCGTTTGCCGTCTAACAGTTGGCTGTTCTAGCAATTGTTCCATTGCCTGTATCAATATTCGAAAATGCCTTTCACTGCCTTTCTCTGGGGCATAAAATTCATAACGATCAGAATAAACACTAAGTCCAACTGCATCACGTTGTCTTTTGAGTAGATTCATCAATGATGCCGCAGCCAACACAGAAAATCCAATTTTGTTATAATTAGTTGCAGATTGATTTTTTAAAGTAGGATAGTGCATCGATGATGAATTATCGATAATGATATGACATCGCAAATTGGTTTCTTCATCATATTTTTTAGTATAGAGCTTATCAGTTTTAGCATAACGCTTCCAATCAATATGCCTTGTACTTTCTCCTTGGTTATAAATTTTGTGTTCTGCAAATTCAGAGGAAAACCCATGAAAAGGGCTTTTGTGCTTACCACTTATAAACCCCTCCACCACCTGATTGGCAATGAATCCCAGATTTTTAACTAATTCTATTTTATTTAATTCCTCTTGTAAACTCACTTTTAGTAATTTAGTTCCGTTGCTGCTAAAATGTTTTCTTGTTGATTCCACGCCCAACAAATTTTCTTATTTCTTCATAGGCTTGAAGTAGAATAACTTTACATACTTTTTTAGCATTTAAACGTTTAAAGATTAATGCGTATCCTTAAGCAAGATTAAATTTACTTTATTACTTTTACACATCCAATTAATTCGGGTATGAGCAAATCTTTTGAGCGCTATCAGAAACGCAAACTTATTTCTTCTTATTTTTCAGTAGTACTGAGTATTGCACTAGTACTGTTTCTTCTTGGATGTTTGGGACTTTTGGTGATCAATACCAACAAATTAGCCAACCATTTTAAAGAACAAGTTGCAATAACAGTCTTTTTAAAAGACAATGCAAAGGAAGTCGAAATAAATCAACTTCAAAAGAGCTTGGCTATGGCAGAATATACTAAGTCAGCCACCTTTGTCTCCAAAGACGAAGCAGCCGAGGCTCACAGTAAAGAAATTGGTGAGAATTTTTTAGAATTTCTAGGATACAATCCTTTGCAAAATTCTATTGATGTACACTTAAATGCGGCTTATGTTGCCACTGATAGTATCGCGAAAATTGCGGAAGATATCGGTTCCAAAGTTTACGTCTCAGATGTGGCTTATGACAAGCCTCTGATTGGAATGTTAAATGAAAATGTAAAGCGCTTAAGTTTTTGGATTCTTATTGCCTCAGGAGTCTTTACCCTTATCGCAGTTTTACTTATAAACAGCTCTATTCGTTTATCCGTATACTCCAAACGGTTCATCATTAAAACCATGCAAATGGTGGGAGCAACCAAAAGATTTATCCGCCGCCCCTTCATTTGGAATAGCATAAAACTCGGAATGGTAGGAGCACTAGTAGCCATGGCAGCTATGGCAGGTTTACTATTCTACATCAATTCCATCATGCCACAATTACAATTACTCTCCGATCCCATCATAATTGTCTCTCTTTTCGTTGGAATATTTATCATCGGAGTGATCATTACGTGGATAAGTACGTATATTGCAACCCAACGATTTTTAAATCTAAGAACAGACGATTTATATTACTAACAACATGGCAAAAAAACAATTACAAAATACAGATCAAAAAGAGTTTATTTTTCAGAAGAAGAATTATATAATAATGTTTATTGGCTTAGCGTTCATAGTACTTGGATTTATTCTAATGAGCGGAGGTGGAAGTGATGATCCTAATGTGTTCAATCCCGACATTTTCAACTTTAGAAGGATTCGTTTGGCTCCTACTTTGGTTCTCCTTGGATTTGGAATTGAGGTTTACGCCATAATGTTGAACCCTACAAAGAAAAAATAAACCGTATTGGATACTTTACAAGCAATTATTCTTGCCATTATTGAAGGATTAACAGAGTATTTACCTGTCTCTTCAACTGGGCATATGATTATCACATCGTCCTTTTTTGGAATAGCGGATGATGAATTCACAAAACTATTTACAATCGTCATACAACTAGGAACCATCCTATCGGTGGTAGTGTTATATTTTAAGCGATTTTTTCAATCAGTAGACTTCTATTTAAAACTATTAGCAGGTTTTATCCCAGCGGTTGTTTTAGGCCTTTTATTCAGTGACCTAATAGACACCCTTCTTGAGAGCCCTCTAGTGGTTGCAATATCTCTTCTTATTGGTGGTATTGTTTTAATTAAAGTAGATGACTGGTTTGGTGACGAACAAGGAACTGAGATCTCCTATAAAACCGCATTTAAGATCGGACTATTTCAATGTCTAGCCATGATACCAGGGGTTTCTCGAAGTGCAGCATCAATTATCGGAGGAATGTCCCAAAAGCTTTCCAGAACAGCTGCTGCTGAATTCTCATTTTTTTTAGCTGTACCGACAATGCTTGGGGCAACTGCTAAAAAAGGCTTTGATTATTTCAATGACGGACTGACCTTAAATTCAGAACAGATCGAACTCCTTATCATAGGTAATATTGTCGGTTTTATAGTAGCACTTTTTGCTATTAAAACCTTTATTGGATATCTGAGTAAACACGGCTTCAAAATTTTTGGTTACTACCGCATTTTTGTAGGTATCCTATTATTAGTAATACACTATTTCATTAGTCCATTGAGCATATAATGACCTTAGAAGAACTACAAACAGGACAGACATTACTGATTGACAAACCATTGGGTTGGTCGTCCTTTCAAGCGGTTAACAAAATAAAATGGGATATAAAAAAGGCCTATAAATTAAAGAAAATAAAAGTAGGACATGCCGGAACTCTGGATCCTCTTGCTACAGGACTATTATTGATCTGCACAGGCAAGTCTACCAAAAAAATTGCAGAACTTCAAGGACAGGTTAAAGAATATACTGGTTGCGTTACATTAGGCGCCACAACACCTTCCTATGACATGGAAACTGAAATAGACCAAACCTTTGATATTGATCATATCTCAGAGGAAATGATTCAAGATGCGACACATAGCTTCATAGGTAAGATTCAACAATACCCCCCAGTATTCTCAGCTTTAAAAAAAGATGGAAAACGTTTATACGAATTCGCTAGAGAAGGTAAGTCTGTGGATATTCAACCTCGGACTGTTGAAATAAGTAGTTTTGAAATTACCAAAATAGAATTTCCAAAGGTGTACTTCAAAGTTACTTGTAGCAAAGGTACTTACATCCGTTCTCTAGCCTACGATTTTGGCAAATCATTGAATTCAGGCGGCTATCTTTCTGTACTTCGGAGAACCAAAATAGGTGATTTTAACGTAGATAATGCAATAGACCCGAACACATTTAACAGCTTGCTAGAGTCATAATAAATTTTATTTTTATCTTTAGCTAGCCAAGTCATTGCCATGAATCTAGAATCAATTCTCATAAAGCTAAAAGAAGCATCCGTTAAAATAAAGGACGCAGCCTCCAATATTTTGGATAAGCTTGATCAGCTAAGCAACAGACAACTATCCTTAATTATTACTTGTTGTTTAATGGGTTTATTCTTACTAACCCTACTCAACATCCAAATGGCCGCTAAACAAGAAGAGGAGTTTTTATACGAGCTAAGTTTTGATGAAGAGTTTTTAGAAGTTATCCCAACAGAGGAGCTTTCCATGACAGAGCTAGAAACACACAAGGCTTATAATCAGGCGATGAAAAGTGATTATGCCGATGAACTGGACAACTTCAAAACCCTTGAGGAACTTGAACAACAAGCCCAGCAGGCCGCTAGCCAGGATCCAGACTACAATAATTCTGAAATTGGGGAGCTCTCAAACCAAGGAGGCTTTGCAAGTGAGTATGCTGAAAAACTTAAAGAACAGCGCGAACGACTAGAGGCCATTAAAAGAAGAGGTGAAGCGCCTAAAATAAATGTAAAAAGACGTACGACCATCACCTATTCTATGGTAGATCGCATGCATAGTTATTTGGCTAATCCGGTCTATACCTGTGAGAGCTTTGGAAAGGTGGTTATAAACGTCAAGGTTAATTCCAGCGGAAGAGTGATCGATGCGACTTATAACCAATCTAGCTCTAATACCAAGAATGGATGCCTAGTTGAAAACGCTATTAAATACGCTCTTCAATCAAGGTTTGATCCCAAACCTGGCTCAGAAGAACAAGTAGGAAGTATCACCTACTTATTCCAAGGCTAATATTTTTAGAATATCACTAACCACATTAAGCCCTTTATCTTTGGTATACCACCTTTGAAGTTCTGTTCTAAACTCAGGAGTTATTTTTCCAAATTTTAATTTTTGTGCATTAAACATAGCGGTAGCTTTGGTAGGTCGTGGCCCCCAAGTATCTTGTATATTTCCTGTAATTTCGTCCAACATAATCAGCTTAGGAATAGAACGCCCTCCATCGGTTAAGAATTGATCCATAAGTGGAAGATGCTGATCTCTGAGCACTATTTTCAATGAAATATTTGGTGAGGCTTCAGCCATCCTGTTAAGCACAGGTAAGCTTTGAGCTCCATCCCCACACCAGTTTTCAATTAAAACTAACCAAATAACCGGGCTCTCAACTTCTTTTAATTTGGCAAGAACTGATTCACTAAGTTTAAAACTCTTATCCAATCTTTTCATGCGCTGTTGATTCAACAAACGATATTCCAGATACTCATCATTTTGATCTGGGTTTCCGGATTTTACTGACTCAACTAAGCTGTCCAAATCCGCTCTATACTCCTTGTATGAAACCGCACTTTCAAGGGCTTTCTCAATAAGATTATCAACGATTACTTCCATGCTATTAATTCTTCAATTATCTTTGATACATTAGACCCTTTTTCTTAGGAACCTTACAGTAAAAAAGCAATTTATATACTCAAATTAAATCAATAAAAAATCATGGATAATTCAACCGTAAAAGCAAAGAAAATAAGATGCGGCTGGTGCGAAGGAGACCCACTATATGAAGCTTATCACGATCAACAATGGGGTGTTCCGGTGTATGATGATCAAACGCTGTTTGAGTTTTTAGTTCTCGAAACTTTTCAGGCCGGCTTGAGCTGGATTACTATCTTGAGAAAACGCGAAAACTTCCGAGAAGCCTTCGATCAATTTGACTATAAAAAAATCGCTAATTATGGTGAGCAAAAGTATGAATTGCTGTTACAAAATCCTGGTATTATAAGAAATAAATTGAAAATAAAGGCGACCATCACAAATGCCATACAGTTCATGGCCATCCAAGAGGAATTTGGAAGTTTTAGCGCCTATATTTGGAATTTTGTGGATGGAAAACCAATCCAAAATCAAGTAAAACATTACAAAGAAGCTCCAGCTACAACTAGCATATCGGACGCCTTGAGTAAGGACTTAAAAAAAAGAGGGTTTAAATTCGTAGGTTCTACGGTAATTTATGCTCATATGCAGGCTACAGGGATGGTGAATGACCATCAAATTGACTGTTTTAGATATAAGGAGATTCAAAGTCTGACTTAGTACTTTTTAGAATTTTTATAAAGTCTTTTCTCGGGATTTCTCTTGCTCCCATGGAAGCTAAATGATCAGTATACATCTGGCAATCGATAAGATGATATTTTTTCGCCTCTAAGGTATTGGAAAGACTAATCAGTGCTATTTTGGAAGCATTACTCATTAGTGAAAACATGCTTTCTCCACAAAACACATGGCCTAAGTCTATACCATAGAGTCCACCAACAAGCTCAGAGTTGTACCAAACCTCAACAGATTTAGCAATACCTTTTTGATAAAGCGCATTATAGGCTTGAATCATCTCTTGAGTGATCCAAGTATCATCCTGTCCTTTACGAGAGATGGAAGCACAATGTCTAATCACTTGGTCAAATGCCTTATTGTAGGTCACCTTAAAAACTTGTCTGTTAAAGATATTGCGCATACTTTTTGACACCTTCACCTCTGATGGAGGCAACACCATTCTAGGATCAGGACTCCACCACATGATTAAAGAACCATGATCAAACCAAGGAAAAATTCCCTCTGAATAAGCCTCTATCAACCGTTTGGTTGATAAGTCTCCACCAACAGCTACTACACCTTCCTCTGTTGCACTATCAACCGGAGGAAATCTCATGTTTTCTGTAAGAAAAACCATAATGTATCAAGGTATTGTTAAATATTTTAGTAAAATAACATTAAAAATGAAAATTTTATTGGTATTATCCATTTTTTATCCCTACTTTGGAAGTGCCTTTGCAAACAAATTTTTTCATCATTGCTTTTTTGAATTTACAGCATTGGCAAACCTAAAACCACAAAATTAAGCCTCGATATTGTAATAATATCGAGGCTTTCTTCTTATTTTAGATGTTGATCACCTAAGAATTAACTATAGTCAATCCTTACGACAATCTATTTTTTGGTTGAATCCCCCCTATTAAAACGGCAGATCGTCATGCTCATCTTCTTTGAAATCATTTGCTGGCTCAAAGGCATCTTGTGGAGATACAGGAGGATGATTCACAGGTGAAGCCCCTTGTGCTGCTTCAAGATTCTCAATTCTCCATCCTTGAATAGAATTAAAATATTTAGTCTCACCTTGTGGATTTGTCCATTCTCTTCCTCTTAGGTTGATACTTATTTTAACCTGTTGCCCTGGCTGATAAGCATTAAGCAAATCACATTTATCTTGTACAAACTCAACCATGATGTGTTGTGGGTATTGCTCTTCTGTGGTAACGACCACCTCTCTTTTTCTAAAACCGTTATTTCCGAAGGTTTTAGTCTCATCAATCAACTTAATTCTTCCTTGTAATTCCATATCCTAACTTTAATTTATATTGCAAATCCACTAATTTCCACAAAAAATCAGATGAATTTACATTAATATTGACATTCTGACAATTCGTTTTCAAAGGTAAAAAAATTAATTACTTTGCCAGTAATAGTTTCCAGGCTTCTACTACTTTATTTTGTTCAATTAATTCTTTTGCTCTTTGGTGAACTTGACTTCGATCATCACCACTTAAGAGCTCTCGAACCTTCATGTTTTCTGAGATATAATCTTCCACTTCCTGCTTTAAAGGTAATCGCTCTACATTGGCGAGCCTCCCAAGGTCGTTCCCTGTTAATGTGTTACTATTTCTTATAAACTCAGGAATCTGATCCACACCAATGCCTTTTGATCTTAGCGGTTTAGGCACCTCAAACATTCCTTCTCTAGCGCGGGTATACCAATCACCTCCCATACGTGCCACCAAATCAATTTTTAGCGGATCGATCGCATTGTTTTCATCCAAAACCTCGGGGCGAATGTGGATTTTCAGAACCTCTGCAATAATTAAATTCCCAGCTCCTCCTTGATCTCCTAAGGCAATAACCTCATTTACTTTACACTCAAACTGCACAGGAGATTCTGCTACCCTATATGGTTTGACAACTTCTGACTTACGCATTGTCAAACCTGACTTTATAAACTCATTAACTCCTTTTGGGTACTCTGTACTACTCAATGAAGCTTGATGAACTATGGTATGATCAACAATATTAATGACCACTTGGTTGGTTTGTAATATATTTTCCAAAGTGTGCTTGGTGGTATTATCCCTTACCCTCCTATTTACTGAAAATATCATAATCGGAGGGTTGGAACTGTATACATTGAAAAAGCTAAAAGGCGATAAATTCACTTTTCCTTTATTATCAATAGTACTGGCAAATGCTATGGGTCTTGGAGCGATAGCATTTAATAAATAGGAATGTAATTTAGCAGTGGATATTTCTTTTGGATCAATGGTCAACATATACGAGTTTTAAACAAAAATAATGTAAAATAACTATGGCCTTAAATAATACAAACTAACTTAGCCCCGTGCTTGAAAAACAGCACTGAATTTAGGGGGTTTCGAATTTTGCTTGCAATTAAAAATGCTTCGAAAGTTTCCTCGAATGCAATAAATTTACATCTTTTGCTTTATCTTTAGTGATACAGTCGAATTTAAATTTTAACTATTGAAAAAAACCACCCGTTGGATACTCATCATATCTTCTATTGCCATAGTGACCTCAGTATTATGGAATACCTATGTGTTTTTTCAGCGTTTTAAGGAGGAGGAGAGGGCCAAAATGACCATTTGGGCCGAGGCGCTGGGTGAGTTTATTCAAACTACAGATTTGGATCGGGATATGGGTAATGTCACCTTAGCGGTGATGAAAAACAATACCAGTACCCCAATTATATACGTTGGAAATGAAGGAGAGGTTACCTCCAACAACCTCCCGGAAAACAGGGTTGATGACAGTGTGTATATTCAGCGAAAGATACAACAGTTCACCACGGAAAACCCTCCAATAGATGTCACCTTTAGAAACACCAAATATGGCACGTTATATTACGGTAATTCAGATGTGCTAAACAATCTGAAATACTATCCTATGGCTCTTCTATTGGTGATATTTCTCTTTGCTGCAGTGGTCTATTTCTTTTATAGAACCTTCAAAGTAGCAGATCAAAATAAGCTATGGGCAGGAATGGCCAAGGAAACAGCACACCAAATTGGAACACCACTTTCCTCACTCTTGGGTTGGAGTGAGCTTTTAAAGGCTGAAAATGTAAACCCAGAGATTACCGCAGAAATTGAAAAGGACATCGACCGTCTATTGGTAATTACAGAACGTTTTTCTAAAATAGGGTCAGTACCGGCATTAGAGAAATCAGATGTCGTTGCTGAAACCTACAAAACATTTCAGTATTTAGAACTAAGAAGTTCAAAACTTGTGGAATTTGATTTTAAATCCCCCGAAATTCCTATATATTGTGACATTAATCGACAGCTCTATAGCTGGACTATAGAAAACCTTATTAAGAATGCTATTGACGCAATGAAGGGAAAGGGCAGGCTTACAATAGAGGTAGTATTGGATAAGAAATTTGTCAAAATTAACGTTATTGATATTGGAAAAGGAATTCAGAAAAATGATTTCCATCAAATATTTGAGCCAGGGTATACGACAAAGAAAAGAGGGTGGGGACTTGGTTTATCCTTGGTAAAAAGAATAATTGAAGACTATCACAATGGTAGAGTTAGAGTTTTTGCCTCTACTGTAGGTAAGGGGACTAAAATGCAAATTGTGTTAAAGACAACACCATAACAGGTAAATTTATACATCGTGAAAATTAGACAAAAAGAGATCAAACAAACCACACTGACTAACAATTGTCCTGAATGTTTTTCAAACGAAGGCTTAATGTTGACTTTTTATCAAAAACATGTTGAAAGCCCTTGGTATAAAAAAGCCACTGGTGAGATCACCGATAGTATAAAATGCCAAAATTGTAATACAGATATTTATCCAGTACGATGGACTGATGATATTGAGAGAGTTCGAGAATTTTACCTTAAGTCTATTGAATCTCCAACTCGCTATTTTAAGCTAACCCGTTTAGCAGTCATTACCCTGTTGGCTATAGCGGTGGTGGGAATTGCAGTATATGTAATTGTAAATAATGTGATATAACCTATAGCGCAGCTCGAATCTTACTGGCAATATCTTGAAATTCTTCTTCTGTAAGTTTAACCTTAGTTTGAAAGGTTACATCATTCATAGCATTTAAAGGAATAAGATGCACGTGGGTATGAGGCACCTCTAAACCAACTACAGACATCCCTATACGCTTACAATCAACAACCTTCTTTATGCCAATTGCTACTCTTCTAGAGAAGGCCATAAGATCCATATATGTCTGCTCATCCAAATCGAATATTTTGTCGACCTCCTTCTTTGGTACGCATAAGGTGTGACCAGCTGTATTTGGATTGATATCCAAAAAAGCAAAGAACTGATCATCTTCAGCAATTTTGTAACATGGAATTTCCCCTTGGATAATTTTAGTAAATATGGATGCCATAAGTGTAATGGTTTATTGAAATACTAAAGTAGAAAAGCTTTGGCAATAGTTCAAACCTTTTTTTAAACTAAATCCACTGATTTCAGACTTCATGACATAAAAATACCACCCAAAAACATATTTTGAATGGTATTTTTATAATTTTTTTACCTTCTTTGGTATATATCTTCTAATAGCTAGTCTCTACTATAAAAGTGAGTCGATAGCGTCGGTGTAGGCATTTTTAGGTGATACACCTACCTGACGTCCTACAAGCTCTCCATTCTGGAAAACCAAAACTGTTGGGATGTTTCTCACTCCGTACTTGGCTGCAAATTCTTGATTTGCATCTACGTCCAATTTACCAACGATTGCCTTTCCATCATACTCCTCGCTAATTTGGTCAATGATTGGTCCAACCATTCTACATGGTCCACACCAAGCAGCCCAAAAGTCAACTAAAACTGGTTTGTCACTTTTTAAAACTACTTCATCAAAAGTAGCATCTGTTATTTCTAAAGCCATTTTAAAATATTTTAGAGTTTCACTTTCTTTTATGTGTTCTGCAAATTTAGTCAATTATTTCTGGCATCCTTACAATTGGATTATTTGTTTTGGCTATGTATACATTTGATTCATTTATACTTTTACGAGTTGATGAGCGTTTTAATGATAGTTAAAAAAACCAATGTATGAAATATATTGTAATAGGGTTTTGCGCTTTTCTTAGTCTTTACCAGGCCCACGCTCAACAAAAAATTAACCCAGATAACTATGTTTGGGTAGAACGAAAGGTGAAGGCCTCCGCATATAACTCTACCAAGGCACAGACTATTGGCAATCCGTCTATAGGGGCGTGGGGAGATAAACTTGAACCTGGTATGCTTGCCATTGCTATTTCAAGAGATCTAATTAAACTTGGGATTACAAGACATACACCTTTTAAAATAGAAGGATATCCCGGATATTATTTAGTTAAGGACAAAATGCATGCTCGCCATAAAAATAAAATAGACTTATATATGGGAGACGATATTCAAAAAGCTAGAGAATTTGGAGTCCGAACCCTAAATGTTGAGTATGGCATTTTAAAAAAATAAAACTGGAACTTATAAACGTACCAGTTTTATTTTTTTAAAATTGCGTGTTTATTTTTATATTTTATCCCTGTTCAACCTTTTCAATACTTTAAGGTAACTGAGCTGGATAAAGCGTATTATAATCCGCCGCCTGAACACGAGGTAGACTTGCGTTATATGCTTTTTCTATTGCATCTAAAAAAGCATTAGCCACATAGGCATATCCTCTTGCTGTCGGGTGAATCCCATCTAGAGAGAAAGCTCCACCGAAAACCAAATCTCCTTTAAGTGTAAAGGAATCAAAAGCCACACCAGTTTCTGCCACAGCTTTTAAAATAGCATTGGCATCTACAAAGGCTAATCCTTTAGACTCGGCCACCGATGCGATAGTCGCATTAAAGGCTTGAGTTGCATTTTTAACAGCTGTTTGTTCCTGTGGAACCAAAACCCATTTATCTTCCATGGGAAGGGTAATCCCTTCTACGGAAAATTGTCCAGCAAGCTGTTCACTAAGCCCCATTCCCATTAAACCCTGCATCGCATCCACATTTAATGTCCCTATAGTACTACTACTTGGAAGGACAAACAAATCCTGCTCTGTGGCTTGTCTAGATTGACCATACATGCTACCTAGCAATTTAGCAACCATAGGAGCAGCTTGAGCAGGCAGCCCAAATTGTGCTAAAAAAGTTGGAAAACCAGGGTTTGCATTTAACGCGCCTTCAATCTGAAGAGAAATATCCGTTAAATATTCGTCTTTAATTACCACTGCATTGGGCTCTTGCTCTGAAAACACAATGGTTCGCTCTGGCATTTGCATAGCCACATAAATCTGATTCAAGGCCCCAAAAATAGAATTCAACATTGGTATTTGAGCTCCAAAATCAGGATTCTCTGGATTTAATGGATTATACGGCACAGTAGTAAAGAAAGGAACTGCGGTAATATCAGGAATATTAGCTACTACACCTTTGGTGTTGTTGCTACTTAATTGCTCGACAAGAGTCGTATATACATTAGCAAAAACCATTGGATCGGTAATATCATTAGAAGCGTAAGTTGTAGGATCCATATTTCCCGCTTGATCAATGCCTGTACCTCCAGAGGTGGCATAACCTAAAACATCATTATTCCCTATCCAAAGAGAAAAAAATGTCGGTTGTTGTGCTAATGCATCCGCAAGTATACTTGTCGATGGGTTTGAAGCAAAGCGGACAAAATACGGGTTAGCTTGTCCAGTTTGTAAGCCCGCGATATTTCCATAACCCGGAGCCAACAAATGATAACTTAAAGCGCCAGGTACACCCATATTATTATAGGTTCCCGTTAAGGTAGTAGAAACATCCGTGGTCGGTGAAACTGGTAGGCGTACTGGGCCTGCTCCATCAAAGTACAGTCTTGGTTCTTGAATCGTTGTTCCTGCCATTACAACACCTCCTAAATTATCTGCCATTAACGGTTGGGTAAACTCTCCCCCACCAACTTCAGAAAATTGGGAAGCCAGAATATTCGGAAGTGAATTTTGTTGACCAGCAACAAACAAAGCTCCATCTGTATATCCAGAGGTCAGTGAATTTCCTAGTGAAACATAAGTTGAAAAGTCAGCCTCACCAGCAGAATAAACGATCTCTGGTTCTTGAGTAGATGCTGTATCATCATCTGAACTACAGCTATAGCTTACCAGAGATATCATAACTAGTAAGCTTACATAGGGTATATATCTTATTGTATTGATTTTCATAATCTTCGTTTTTACTTTAGCTTAAAAGTTATTTATTGTCCATGAAACATAAAGCTGTGTACCAACATGTCCAGTACCGTAAGCAGTATAGTACTCTTCCCCAGATAAGTTGGCTGCACCAACTTTAAAAATGGATTTAATTTTAGGCACAGTATAATTCAACTGCGCATCCAATACTGAGATCGATGGGATGTTTCCATCACCAAAACTAGATTGCCAGAAATATGAATCACTCCATCTGTAACTAACGTTAAAACCAAAATTTTTAACCAGCTCTGTATGCCCGAAAGAGGCTTTAAACTTGTGCTTAGGTGTATTAAAACTAGCTCTAAACTCGGGATCATCTTGCTCAAAATCGGCAAAGGTATAATTGGCACTAATATCAAATCCATTTAACACTTTACTTGCCACGGCAATAGAAGCACCGTAAGATTGCACCTGTGAATCGGCATTGGTATAGGCCTGAAAAACCTTATAATCTCCACTTTGTAATGCAAGAAGTGAAAGTGAGTTATCACCTACCTCCCCATACAAAGGTGCTATTACATTCTGTGAAGCAATAAAATCATTATAGTCTGTAAAGTAAGCGTTCAAATCAACGGTCACTTTTCCAAAATGCCCGCGATACCCAACTTCATAAGCCATCGCTTTTTCTGGTTCTACTAGCTCCACACCTGAGGAAACTGGTGCTCCTTGTTCTACCGAGGCGACAGAAAAGGAATTCTCATAGGCTGCTCTAGCGCTAATGGTAGCAGTAGCATTCCCTCCATTTGCAGCTGGATTATTTACAGGAAAATCTCTAACATAACGATCTAGATTGTCCTTTGATGATCCCACCAAAATAGCTCTACCTACATCCAAACCAATATATAGGTCTTGAGTTGTCGGGTTTCTAAAGGCTGATTGGACAGAGGCCCGAAAGTTGTGATTTCTTTTAATTCCTGCTGTATAACCTATCGAAAATCTAGGTGTCATCTGTCCGTCAAATAATTCTGATTTATCATAACGAAGTGAAGCAGTTAGCTTCAAGCGTTCATCCATTAGTTTCTTTTGAATTTGAGTGTACAACCCTAATTCACTATAACTAATAGGACCGTCGTAGTCTGTAAAAATAGTACCGAATGAGTTTAACCTGTAGGTCCTGTAGGACCCTCCTACTTGTATATCCGCAAAATCAATCAAATGCGAAAAATTGTAGTTCCCTTCAGCATGATACAATTGGGATCCGTCTCTAAATTGTGACCCTGTTGCTAAGTCAGGATTAGTGGTCACTGAGTTCAATGCTCTTTCAAAGGCTGGTGTTCCAGGAATCAGTCTACCCGTTTCAGCTGTCTGTCTAGCCAATTGGTGTGCTTGGTCATTTGATGCTCCCGCTAATGTAGCTTGAATGTAGGCTCCTGCATACTCACCGAACCATTGTTGATCACTTTTCCAAGACCTATTGATATTAATTCCCGTAAAACGCATATCGTAAGAGTCCCCAGCATCTTCATCGGTCATATAAGCTCGTAAGAAAAAATTATCATTGCGCACCTCAACTTTATGTTGTTGAAGAAAGAAGTTCTTTAAGGAATAGCGATTAGCACCTTGATAGATTGTAGCCCCTTTACCGACTTTAACTTGATATATAAATTCCAAATCATCGGCAAATGGACGGTAGTGAAGTGCTCCATCAAATTTGATACTCTGAGCTTCATAATCGGTAAGGTCACTTTCCAAATACCCTGTCCTGCTCACATTCTCACTTGGAAGCAAATTGACTGCTCCCGAAGGAATAATACCAGCTTCGGCTAAGGCTAGACCGACCGCTTGAATATTGGTACTTACCTCATCACCGTAGACATTTAAACCATCGTAATCGATTTGCTCACGCCCAGTCCCTGGCATCAAGACATTTTCCTGACTCACCGCAAACCAATCCGTACCTTCTAAATAGGAGAAATTAACTTTCGCTGCGAATTTATCTGAGAACTTTTTAGCAGCTCGAATTCCTAAATCCCAAAATATATTGTCGCCTGCTGCTTTTTGAGAGGTTAATCCTGATTTGGCATAGGCGCTGATCCCTTGAAAATCGAACGGACTTTTACTTCTCATAAACAATATCCCATTAAAGGCATTTGCTCCATAGAGTGCGGAGGATGCTCCAGGTAAAAGCTCAACACTTTGAACGTCAATCTCCGTCATCCCTAGTAAGTTTCCTAGGGTAAAATTTAAAGCTGGAGCTGAATTATCCATCCCATCTACCAATTGGACGAATCTGGTATTGGCAAAGGAGGCAAATCCCCTAGTGTTAATAGATTTAAAGGTTAAACTGTTGGTATTGATATCAACCCCTTTTAGGTTTTCAAGACCATCATAAAAATCTACTGAGGCCGTGTTTTTGATTTCTTTTAAACCAAATCTTTCCACAGTCACTGGTGATTCAAAAATACGTTCTGGTGTCCTTGATGCAGAGATTACAATCTCACCCAAACTCATCGTTTCTTCTTCAAGTACAATGGCAAGGGTTTCTGAATCAGACAACGAAATCGTTTGCGTAACAAACCCAATACTTGATACTCTTATGCTCGCTGGCAAAGATTCTAATTGAAGTGAAAAATTACCGTCGAAATCTGTTGCGACACCTTGAGTTTGTCCAACCACCTGTAGCGATGCGCTAGGAATAGGTTGATTGTGGGCGTCCACTACTTTACCTTGAATGGTAATTTGTCCTAAGCATACACCACTACATAGTATACTTAGTACAAAAAAAATTGTTCTTATCATAATCATTAGTTTTAGATTGATTTAGATAAGAACAATATACATATTTTTTCAATTCCGAAATTATTTAGTTTAAAAATTACGGAATTAATATTTTTTACTCCACTGTAACGGATTTTGCTAAATTACGTGGTTGATCCACATTACACTCTCGCATTACTGCAATATGATAGGAGAGCAATTGAAGTGGTATGGTCGTAATTAAAGGGGTTAACCCTTCCAAAGTTTCTGGAACCTCAATTACATGATCAGCCATTTCTCTTACCTCAGTATCTCCTTTAGTTACTACGGCAATAATCTTAGCTTTTCTAGATTTTATCTCTTGAATGTTACTTAAAACCTTTTCATAGTGTCCTCTTTTAGTGGCAATAACTACCACTGGCATATGCTCATCGATTAAAGCAATAGGCCCGTGTTTCATCTCTGCTGCCGGATATCCTTCTGCGTGGATATAAGAAATCTCTTTAAGTTTTAAAGCACCCTCTAGAGCAACAGGGAAATTATACCCTCTTCCCAAATATAGGAAGTTAGGTGAATCCTTATACATTGATGATATGTACTTCACATGAGCATCTACCTTTAGGCACTCCTCTACTTTTGCAGGAATAGCCTCCATTTCTGCGATGTACTCACGTAGTTGTGAAGCTGATAGCATTCCTTTAAATTGAGCCAATTTAAGAGCGATCAAAGAAAGTACCGTGATCTGCGTTGTAAAGGCTTTGGTGGAAGCTACCCCAATTTCAGGACCAGCATGGGTATATGCACCAGCATGGGTTTCTCTAGCAATAGATGATCCTACTACATTACAAACCCCAAATACGAAAGCTCCCTTTTCTTTTGCAAGTTTAATAGCCGCCAGGGTATCTGCCGTCTCGCCTGATTGCGAAATTGCAATCACTACATCATTAGGAGTAATCACTGGGTTTCTATATCGAAATTCGGAAGCATATTCTACCTCAACTGGAATTCGGATTAAATCTTCAAAAATATATTCAGCCACAAGACCAGCATGCCATGAAGTTCCACAGGCAACGATGATAATTCGTTGAGCACTAGTTAAGCGCTCTATATTATCTTCAATTCCAGCCATTTTAATGATTCCATCATTGAGAAGTAGACGACCTCTATAGGTATCTTTAATAGCATCAGGCTGTTCGTGGATTTCTTTCAACATAAAATGGTCATAGCCATTCTTTTCGATCTGTTCTAAATTGAGTTGCAATTCCTGAACATAAGGTGCAACTGCTTTATCATCTCTAATTTGGCGAACCTTTACATCCCTACCACGTCTGATAATAGCCATTTGCTCATCCTCTAAATAAATAGCATTATTGGTGAACTCAATAAATGGAGACGCATCAGAGGCGATGAAAAACTCATCCTCTCCAACTCCAATAGCTAGTGGGCTTCCTAACTTAGCGGCTATAATTTCATCAGGTTTGGTTTTGTCAAACACCGCGATAGCATAGGCTCCAATCACCTGGTTTAAGGCGAGTTGAACTGCCTTCCCAAGCTTTACACCTTCGTTAAGTTTAATATCTTCAATTAGATTGACCAATACCTCAGTATCGGTATCAGATTCAAAATGATATCCTCTTTTTTGCAGAGCTTTTTTAATAGCCCCATAATTCTCAATAATTCCGTTATGGATAATTACAAGATTTCCAGAGTTTGAGTAATGAGGATGTGCGTTTACATCATTTGGAACACCATGAGTAGCCCATCGGGTATGTCCTAAGCCGATATTTCCAGAAGTTACTCCTTCTAATTCTGCTTTAGATTTCAGATCGGCTACTTTACCTTTGGTTTTACAAAGTTTAATGTCTTCGGCATCAAAAAGTACGATGCCTGCACTATCATATCCTCTGTATTCGAGACGTTCAAGACCTTTGGTCACTATTGGATAGGCTTGCTTGCCCCCAATATATCCAACTATTCCACACATAAAATTTTTCTTTAAATCGGTTTATTTTTCAGGTTCAGTATAGTATATTTCTAATTTAAGTTTTTTATCACTTACATCATTAGGAACATTATTTCCATAAAGGACTGTTCCTTGAAAATTAGGTATACTGGCTTGAGGAACTTTTATTAAACGTGAATCAGACTCTAATATTGCAGAAACACTTGCCGCATTTAAAATACTGTTCGTAGTGCTTAATCCAAGTTTGATATTTAAAGAATCATTTTTAATGAGGTTATTGATATAATTTGTGATTCTAAATTTATACCGAGGTCCAACACTATTCTCCTCATCCAATCTGCCGTCGAAGATAGCGTAGCTCGTAGAATCGACCCCCGTATTCTGGCTTAAATCAACAGTATAGTCGATTAACGGTCGTTCATTTTGATAATCGTATAGGTAAATTCTCTTTGGAAGGGTCTCTGTTCCACCCTGACCTATTGCTGTTTCATCCACATAAAAAATCAAGTTGGCTTCATTGATTAGCCATCCTTTTGATTTGGCTTCTTGGAGCTCATTAAGCGCATCTCCACTTCCATTTGATATATCAACCTCCACTATAGACCCTGCGCCACCTTGAATATACAATCTCGAGGCGTCTTGATTGGTGAACTGATCCGCAATTTGTTGTGGATATGGATCATTACTTAAATAGTTTACTTTGTTTGCTGTATTGGCGCTAAGGGAAAGTTTTACGGATTTTTCAGAAACAATTGCCTCTCCTTCACTATCAGTATTATCATATTGATAGTGAACCTCTATATAACCATTAGAAACATCGAGTAGCATCGCCAAATCATTATTGGCGGTTTCCATACTCACGTATACACCCCTTAAATATTCCTGGAAATTATTAGCACTTAACAATGGACTTTTGCCTTCATTATTTATTATCTTCTCCTGGAAAAATTGTGTATTAAGCGCAATACGAAGCCTAGGTGCTAATCTTTCAGAAGGAACTTCAGATTCATCCTCATCTGGTGTATTTGGATCATCTTCATTATTAAAGTAAAGCAATTCTTCTTGATTAATTTCAACATCGCCATCAAAGAGCACCGTAGAAATAAATTCAGTAGGATCTTCATTAGAATAATACGCTTTAGCCTCTTGGAAATTTGTCTCTGGATCTAGTACTCTTAAATATTTGGTATACTCATTAACTTTTAAATTAAAAGTTGCATTTATATTTCCAAATATGGAATCCACCCTATAATCTTTAGGTTTAGATGAATCATCACTAATGGTATCACTAACAAGAGTACTATAAAATGGTATGTGAAGGTATACCTCAGTGACCACTTCATTTTCTTGGTTATCAGCAGAGGAGTCTTCATTTGCCTGTGAAACATCTCCAAAGGTCGGGTTGGAACTTGGAAGTGATAACTGAGAGGCAAAAGAGGCTTTTTGAACTCCAAAAATTGGATGCTTATAATCTGCCAATTGATAACCACTCAATCCATCTGTTCTTACAGCTGATAATTTTCTGTTATACGCCTTGACATCATAACTGATCTTATTGATATTGGTAGAACCATCATCCACAATATCAACTCCAATGGTATTGTAGTCACGCTCACAAGCCGTAAAAAAAATAACACCACTCATCACAAGTAGTGTTACTAAAACATTGCTTTTTAAAATATTTTTTATCATCTCGAATCCTCTGGATTAACTTAATACTTTGCTCTGGTAAAAATTTATGTAGGCTTCCTCAAATTCAAAAATAGGAACATGAGGCAGCACTGGTTTAGTAAGCGAGTCAATATGCTTTTTTAAATCATCAGGTAATTCCTCCGAAGCAACCACTACCGCATCCGAATGATCAACAGCCACTTTCAACAAGTTACTGTAGTTAGGCGTTTCTAGTGAAGCAACATCTTTTTGATCAATACCATCAAATTTAATCTTATCTAGCATTCCATTATCTAACGTACCCTCAAAACCTTTGTTGTAAACCGATGTTACAATTTTACTCCCTGTGAAAAGTGGCTCATCAGCGTAGTATTTTTTAAGATATAATGGCAACAAAGAAGCCATCCAACCGTGAACATGAATAATATCAGGATTCCAGTTGAGTTTTTTAACAGTCTCTACTACACCCTTTGCAAAGAATATAGCCCTTTCATCATTGTCTGGAAATAGATTTCCATCCTCATCTGAAAAGGTCGCTTTGCGTTTGAAGTATTCTTCGTTATCGATAAAATAAACTTGAATTCTCTCCTTTGGTATGGAAGCTACCTTGATAATTAAAGGCATATCCATATCGTTGACAACAAGGTTCATTCCGGATAGACGAATTACCTCGTGTAGTTGATGCCTTCTTTCATTAATGTTTCCAAATCTGGGCATAAAGATTCGTATCTGTCCACCTCTGTCATTCACCATCCTAGGACTCTCATAAGCCATTGAGGAGACCTCGTTTTCCGGCAAATAAGGAACCATCTCAGAAGCGACAAATAATACTCTTTTGTCTGTCATATAATCTATTTATTACTTTCAACTAAAGGTTAAAGCACGCAAAAATACAAAAAATATGCCTAATTCGTTTAATTTATATAGCTTTGCAGGCTGTTAATTTTAAAACTGATGCGCGTTTTTAAACAAAAAGAAGCATTAATTTCTCAGCTGAGCGCAGAGAAAAACAATCACAAAACCATCGGATTAGTCCCTACTATGGGTGCATTACACAAGGGACACCTCTCTTTAGTATCACGCGCTTTAGAGGAAAATGACCTTGTCGTTGTCAGTATTTTTGTCAACCCGACGCAATTCAATAATCCTGAAGATTTAGCCAAATATCCCAAAACATTAGATAAGGATGTTGGTTTATTAGAAGAACTCAATGATCAGATCATCATTTTTGCTCCTTCAGCAGAAGAGATGTACCAAGATGATATCACCTCCGAAAAATTTGATTTTGACGGCTTGGAATTCCAAATGGAAGGCAAATTTAGACCTGGCCACTTTGATGGAGTCGGCACTATAGTCAAAAAACTTTTCAATACTGTAACCCCAGATAGGGCTTATTTTGGTGAAAAAGACTACCAACAACTTCAGATAATTAAAAAGCTTACAGAAAAAGAGCAGTTAGATGTTCAAATCATAGAATGCCCCATTACTAGAGAGAGTAGTGGGCTAGCAATGAGTTCGAGAAACGAACGCCTCCCAAAAGATTTGAGAAATAAAGCTGCTTTTATTTATAAAACCATTTCAAAGGCAAAAGAAAAATTCAGCACTCAAAGCATCCAACAAACTCTTGATTGGATTAATGATCAATTCGTAAACCACGAGGACTTTGAATTAGAATACGTAGAAATAGCGGATCAAAAAACGCTAAAATCTGTTAAAGTCAAAAAAAATGGCGAGCATTATCGTTTATTTGTGGCCGTATATGCAAATGACATACGACTTATAGATACAATTGCTTTAAATTAATACCTTTGTAGCATGCAAATTGAAGTAGTAAAGTCCAAAATACACAGAGTAAAGGTCACAGGAGCAGACCTTAACTACATTGGTAGTATCACCATCGATGAAGCATTGATGGAGGCTTCCAATATCATTGAAGGAGAAAAGGTACAGATCGTTAATGTGAACAACGGTGAGCGTCTTGAAACATATGCCATTAAAGGCAATCGAAACAGTGGGGAAATCACCCTAAATGGGCCTGCTGCACGACGTGTTCAACGCGGAGACATCATTATCATTATCGCCTACGGCACGCTTGATTTCCAGGAGGCCAAGCACTTTAAACCTTCCATTATTTTCCCTAACGAAAATGATAATTCTTTAAAGTAAGGTGAATTCCAGATTAAAAAACATACTTAAAAATACACTCCCACTATTGCTGGGAGTTTTTTTAATCGGTTATTCATATTCGATAACCTCAGCGGAGGATCGAAAAAACATAGTAGAAGCCATCAAAGAGGCCAACTACTTCTGGGTTATCATATCCCTTATACTGGGGCTTCTAAGTCATCTATGTAGAGCAGTCCGATGGAACTTGTTACTAAAACCTTTAGGCTATCAACCACGACTGATCAACAACATTATGGCTATATTTACAGCCTATTTAGCCAATTTAGGAATTCCACGCTCTGGTGAATTACTAAGAGCCACCACTATCAGCACCTATGAAAATATCCCATTCCAAAAAGGATTTGGAACAATTATAGCTGAGCGTGTAATTGATGTAATTATGCTACTGCTAATTGTTCTTATCACAGGGATTCTACAGACTGAGATCATTCTTGATTATTTTGCCGCAAAACAAATCAATTACATCAAACTCATCGCATTGGGTGTTGGATTGCTGATTTTCGGAAGCCTATTCTTGTTCTTTATAAAGAAAGCTAAAAGTGGGATTTTATTAAAGATTAAACACATAGTTCAAGGCTTAATCGAAGGTGTAAGTAGCGTTTTTCAGATGAAAAATAAGGGTTTATTTATCATCTATACCATTGCGATTTGGGTATTGTATATCGCCATGTTTTGGGTGGTGAAATTTTCCATCCCACAAACAGCTGATCTTCCAGTAAGCGCTATCTTAGCTGCCTTTGTTGCAGGTGCCTTTGCTATGACTGCCACCAATGGTGGAATAGGTTTATACCCTATTGCTGTTAGCAACATCCTTTTGATTTACGGGATAAGTAAAACTACGGGAGACGCATTTGGGTGGATCATGTGGTCTTCACAAACGATCATGGTGGTTCTCTTTGGAGCAATCTCATTTCTTTTACTCCCGATAATTAATAAAAACAAATAATTTCTTATCTTTCCGATTCCAAATCTTATGTATCATGAAAAAGAATGCCCTGGCAAGCATTTTAATATTGCTATGCACATACTTTAGCCTTGCTCAAGTCACATCAACTTCTATAGAGTCCATTAAACTCGCTGAGAAACGAAACATAAAACTTTATGTACCCGAAGATTACAGCCCAGAGAAGACCTATCCCCTTGTGGTCGTTTTAGACGCTGATTACCTATTTGACATTACAGTTGGAAATGTAAAGTTCTACACTCATAAGGATAAAATGCCACAGTGTATTATTGTGGGAATTGATCAGGGACAAAGCCGATATGAAGATTGTTATTACAATCCAGACAGCGGTTTTCCGGATAAAAAAGGAAATGCGTTCTTTGAGTTCATCGGCATGGAACTCATTCCAATGGTAGCTAAGAATTACAATTTAGCTAATTTTAAGGCTATTATAGGCCATGGTATCACAGCCAATTTCACCAATTATTTCCTATTTAAGAAATCACCGCTCTTTAACGCTTATATAGAATTATCACCTTCCTTTGCCCCACTAATGGAGAGTAAAGTTCCTAAACGTTTAAGCGAATTAGAACAAATGGTATTTTACTACCTAGCAACAGCAAATGAAGACGAAACTGAAAATCAACAACGCATTGAAGTGTTTCACAACCAGACAAAAGGATATAACAACGATCAATTACATTTCTACTATAACAATTTTCAGAATGCTGATCATTATTCTGTTGCTTCTTTTGGTATTCCGATAGCTTTTGACCAGTTCTTTAAAGTTTATAAACCTATAAGCGTGAAAGAATACAAACAAGAGATCCTTACCTACAATGGCCCTATTATTGAGTATTTGACTGAAAAATACGCCACTATTGAAACCTTATTTGGATTTAAAAAACAGGTTAGTCTAAATGACATGATGGCTATTTATGCTGGGGCCAAGAAAAAAGAAGACTTAGAGTCCATAAAAGAATTGAGCAAAATTGCCAAAAGTGAATATCCAAATACGATGCTTGGGTTCTTCTGGGAAGCGGAGTATTTGGAGCAATTAGGGGAACCAAAAAAGGCTCTTCGCACCTATGAAAAGGCTTTTGGCATGAGTGAAATTGATTTTGCCACCAAAGATCTAGCTTTAGAGCGAATGGAATCGCTAAAGGCTGATTTTGGATGGTAATCTTAAAGAGTAGACTCTCGTTTTACTAAACTAGATTTGATAATTTCAGTGACAAAAGGCCTATTTTCATAATCAGGATCCTCTAGACGCTTAATTAGTAAATCAGCGGCTTTCTCACCAATTTCTTCACCTCCTTGACTTACGGTGGTAAGCGAAGGGCTACTACTTATGGAGATAATGCCATCAGTGAATCCTATAATAGAGATATCCTCAGGGGCTGATTTGCCCATTTTTTGCGCTATTTTCATGGCTGAAACTGCAAAGAACTCCGTTACCCCGAACACGGCATCAACGGTATGGTTTACAAGTAAATCTTCTATAACCTCTGATCCTCCATAGGGATCTTCGACCTTGACAATTAAATTATCGTCCACTTCAATTCCGTTGTCTTCTAAAGCTTTTCGGTAGCCTTGAGTCCGCAAATTACCAACGCTCATATAATCTGGCATACTGATAAGAGCGATATTCTTACGGCCCGATTCAATCAAATAGGTTACCGCATTGTATGCCCCTTGGAAGTCATCAATAATAACTTTGTCACATTCGACCTGATCGGTAACACGGTCGATCATAACCACTGGCATTCCTTGGTTAATAACCTCTTTAATATGGTGGAAATCTTGTTTGTTTTCTGTTCCCATCGAAAGAGACATGATAAATCCGTCTATACTTCCATTGGCAAGCATTTGCATATTAATCACCTCTTTATCAAAAGATTCGTTTGAGATACAAACAATTACATTATATCCTTTTTCCGTGGCTAAACGTTCAATTCCTGTGATCACAGAGGAGAAAAAATAATGGACAATTTCGGGAAGGATGATTCCAAGATTTTTAGTTTTTTGATTCTTCAAACTCAAGGCAATATTATTAGGCTTATAGTGGTGCTCTTTTGCGAATGCCTGAATAATCTCCTTGGTCTTTTCACTAATTTCTGGACTGTCTTTCAGCGCCTTAGAAACAGTAGATATCGACACATTGAATCGTCTTGAAATCTCTTTTAGCGTTATTTTTTGCCTCATTTTCCTTTTCCTTTATTGCGAAATCAAAATTAAGCTTTTTATCCTATCCACCGCAATTTCATGATAACATTACGGCATAATTGCAGATTTTGATTCAAATGATATTTAATTTTAACAAAAACTCATTTCCTTTTGGGCCTTCCTTTTACTAAATGGCTCATTATTGTAAATATACAGATTTTTTTCAGGTTATTTTTCAAAAGGGATTCTGCCAAAAAAAGAATTACTTATATAACTTATAGTGTCTTATAGTACCATCAAATTACATCCCCTTATATCGGAGTGATCAAAACGACCAATTACCTCAAAGGAATCTCCTTTTAATTTTCCTAAATCCTGTGTGGCAATAAATGAACAGGAATTCAAATTAGCAAGGTCGATAATATTCATCCCTCCGGATTTGCCAGCTGGCAATAAACTCAAAGGATCTTCTGGGTCTCTTATGATAATTCTCATCCAGGGTGGACAACCAAAAACTCCATCACCTTTTGAATATGCTTGTGAGAGTAATTCCGTCATTCCATATTCCGAGTGGATATGTTCAAGGCCAAAACCATTTTTTAGTAATTGATGTAGCTCACTACGGATGAGTTCCTTTCTCCTTCCTTTCATCCCCCCGGTCTCCATGACAATAGTGTTTCTAAGGGAAAACTGGTGCTTCTCAATAAGATCTAAAAGGGCAAATGATACACCGATTAGTAGGATTTTTTTTCCTGATTGATCCAGCTCCTTTAATCGAATTGCAAGCTCATCAATGTTGTGCAAATAGAAACCACTGTCCTTTGCCCCTGACTGCTTAATCATATCATTGGCCATATAAATAAGTGAAGAGCCTGTTCTCTCAAGATAAGATGGTAACAAAGCTAGCACTGTATAGTCTTTGATTTCACTGTAGAAGTGAGTAAATCCTTGCCTAAAACTTTGCTCATACACCCCCAAATCAGTAACGTAATGCTTACTCGTTATACTTCCAGTGGTACCACTACTTGTAAAAATAATATCTGTTGAATCCGTATGACAAGTTACCTTTCGGGATTTAAAAAATTCGATTGGCAAAAATGGAATCTGCTCAATTTGAGTTACCTCTTTGGGTGTTATACCAAGGTGGTTACAAAATTCTTGATAGGTTTCATTAGCTCTATACTGAAATCCAAATACCTCCAAAGCCACTTTATTAAAGTCCTTATCAGATTGAATATTAAAAATAGCGTGGGGATCCATAAACTTTATTTAACCCGACAAAAATACACAAAATAGTAAGGACATATTCATTGTCACGCTATGCTTTTGTAAAGTATAGAATTATCTTAAAAAAAATTGGTTTCATCATTAAATTCGTAAATTAGAAAAAGGCTGCCAAAGGCAACCTTCATTTAAAAATAATCAAAACCGTACTATCTCGTTAGAAGCTTAAACTATATCCCAAAGAAAAAGAAGTTCCAAGATCTCTGTAAGAGAAGTTTTGACTGGCTGCTCCATAGGACTCATACCAGCTTTCTTTCTTATCATTTAGAATATTGGACAGTTTAAAACTAATTTTAGAGTTTTGCTCTTTACCGAAAGTTTTGGAGATATTAAAATTCAAACTATTGAAGGGTTGAGTGTAAACATCAGGATTTTGCCCAAATCCTACTACCTCTAAAGTTTTACCTTGCACGTTATAGAACACTCCTGTCTCTAAACCTAATTCTCTATTATTATAGTTAAGTCCAGTATTGACCAGAAATGGTGATTGACCTTGTAAGTTTCTAGTATCCTCAATAACCTCGCCATCTCTTGCAAAGATCTTCCTTGAATCATATTCTTGATCCTCTCCTTTTGCCATGTCAATTTTTGAATCGATTACAGATACATTTAAGTTTAGAGATAGATCACTAAGACCCTCCGAAATAAAACCGAAGTTTTTTCGAGCTTCTACCTCAACACCTATAACCTCAGCTGATGGCGAATTACGCGGTGTGAACTGGTTAGGAGCTGTTATATCATAAGCCACAATTTCTATAGGATCTTTGAAACGTTTATAGAAACTACTTATCGCAAACATCTGTGCTGCATCGCCGAAGATTTCAAATCGAAAATCAAAATTGTCAATATATGTAGGCTTTAGATCAAGGTTCCCCAAGAACATTATTCCCGTAAGTAGATCAGGGATCTGAACGACGGAAAGCTCTCTGAAACTAGGCCTTGCTGTAGTTCTAGAATAGGAAAGTCTAAAGTTCTGATTCTCCTTGAACTCGTAAATAAAGTTTGCTGAGGGAAAGAAATCAAGCTCATCGATTGTTTTAACATCATCGTAGTTCTCAGTTCCTGTATTGTTTTGTCCTGTAAAATAGGTGGTGAAATATTCAGCTCTTAACCCTAATATAGCCCTAAATTTATCAGTTACTTTAAACTCATTGGATACATAAGCAGCAGCAGTATTTTGATTGGAATCAAAAGTATTGGCAGGCTGGAAATTTCCTCTTAAATAAGAGCCAGAATTATTATCTGTATTCCATATGTTTTCTGGTCTAAGTATAGCATTTGGATCACCTTCTAAACTAGAAGTGGAGAAGTTATAAAAGGCAATATCATAATTATGGATACTGTAATCACGTTGCTTATAACTATATAATCCACCAAACTTAAAGACCGACTTATTATCAAATAATGTGTAATTTTTAGTGAAATCGATTTTACCTACAGCGTTAATTTCTTTTAGATCCCTCCATAAACGAATTGGGAAACCAGCATCAGAACTAATACTATAACCATCAGGATTGATAATAAAAGTGGTAAGACGAACATCTTTATCTTGAACACTACTAAAGGTTGGAGACAAACTCCACTCAGTGGTAAAGGTGGCATCTTCAGAGGTGTGTTTTCCAGACAATAGCACATTACTCACCGAACGTTGGGTGTATTCAAGATTGTCCTTTTTTACATCTATCGCATTGGAAATTTCTGTTCTTTGATTAAACAAAGCCGCTCTTTTCTCTCCATTTTGAATATGCAAGAGATTCAATTTATATTTCGACCTTCCAGTTTTATAAGAAAGTCCAGCTAATGCGGAGGCCAGCACATTGTTTAGGCCTAGATCTCCACGCTGTCTTCTGTCAAAACGTAATTCGTATTGGTCACTTTCAGCAGATTTTTGATATACACCATTTTCAAAACCTTCATAAAATTCAGTGGAATTTTTAAAATCTAGTGAAGCAATGACTCCAAGGACATTATCATCTCCTACGTTGAATTGATTTCCGTAACTAAACCCTAAGCTAAAATCAGGCATTGAAGTTTGTCTCTCTGCGGCCATATTAGATTCTATCGAACGAGTATAGTCATCCAAAACACTGTTATTTCTGGAATCTGAAGGACTAGGTATATTTGCATTTTCTGGAAATGGCAAATCTCTTGTTCCATCATCAAACCCTAAAAAATCTGTAGCTCCCCCTTGGTAACTCAAGTAATTTTCATTAAAATGCATGCTTGGATTATATCCCAAGGATGCTGAAAATGAAAGCTGTTTTTGCGTTGGAAAATCCTTAGTTACAATGTTCACAACACCTCCTGTAAAATCTGCAGGTAAATCGGCAGATGCGGATTTTAATACGATCACATTTTCAAGTATATTAGTAGGAAAAATATCCATCTGCACCGTGTTCTTATCAGGGTCAAGTCCAGGGATATCCATACCATTTAAAATTGATTTGGTATATCGGTCACCCAATCCTCTAACATAAACATATTTTCCGTCTTGTACAGAGACACCAGGAACACTTTTTATTGCGGAAGCGATGTCACTAGCACCTGTTTTTTTAATGGACTCCAAAGACAACCCATCCATAAGTGTAACTGAATTCTTTTGAAGATTCAACACGGAAGCTTCTGTGTTTTTCCTCACTGTAGTGGTAACAACAACCTCATCTAATACCGCTGAGGAAGCGTGTAAAGTTATATTTACTTCTGTTGTTTTTCCTTCTTCAATTACAACTTCTGTGACCTGCTGGGAGGAATACCCCACAAAGGAAAACAATAAAGTATAGGTGCCCTCATTTAGGTCTAAAGTATAATCTCCATCAAAATCTGTGGTAGTTCCAACGGTTGTTCCACTCACTGATACATTTGCAAAAGGAAGCACATCATTAAACTCACCATCCATTATTTTTCCCCTTACGGTCCCTTGTTGTCCAAAAGCAAACTGAATAAACATGGATGCTATTGCGACTAATAAGAGTTTTTTATTAATCATTCTTTTGTGTTTAATTTTCATTCTATTCTTTTCAATTCTTTTCTTTTCAACAAAATGTCCAAAAGCCTATAAACCAGCCTTTGGACATCTTTTTTATAATTATTTTTTAAGTTCTAATTTAAATTAAGAACTCCTGCAGCAAAAGCGTCCGTCCACGCGAACACTGAAATGTCAGCACCCACAGTAGCGTTATTTAAAGAAACATTTGTAGCATTATTGGTGAATTTCACTTGATCCCCAGGGGAGAAATCTCCTGTAAAAATTTGATCGATGGTTAACCCTTCAGCTAATACTAATTCCCAGTTGGAAAAAACAAGCCGATCATTGGTCAATTCTGTAGCTGTATCTGGCCCATTTATATGAACGGTAGCGTCAGTTCCAAATCCTACAGCAAAAATATTGTTAAGATTTGCGATAAGTCCGTCTCTTAAATCAGCATATTTACTAGAGGTACCTGCACCAATTAAAGTGATGTTTTCCATGGTAAATCCAGCCTCTGTAGTAGCAGATCCTTCTGGTCCATCTAATTCTAAAGCCGTTCCAGATTCAGTTCCCATAACCACCACTCCGTTACTAAGTGTTCCACTCCAAGCTTGATCAGCGTCAAAACCGTCATCGCCTTGAGACCAAACAAGTGCATTTGTCACATTAACTGACCCTCCAAACCACTCTATACCATCATCTTGATTAGCAACAACCTCAACGTGGTCAATAGTAGTTCCTGAACCTACTCCGCCTAAGGTTAGGCCGTTAATTTCATTATCTGCTCCAATGGTTATACCACCATGACGGATAGAGATATACTTTATAGTTCCTGAATTATCCGCTGGATCTGACCCACCGTATTGTCCATAAGACTCAGTAGCAGGAATTCCTTCGATTTGAGCCGTTTGAACATCACCGTTTACAGAAATAGGCGCCTTACCTAGAACTATCACACCTCCCCAAAGACCCACATCTGAACTAGATAAGGTTCCTGTAGTTTGCCCGGGTTCAATTCCATCCAATATGGAAGTAAAGATAATTGGAGCATCTGCAGTTCCTTCTGCCATTAGTTTAGCACCTTGATCTACTACTAGTGCTGAGGCTAAAGATTCTTGTCCTTCTGCTCCTTTAACAATGGTTCCAGGTTCGATAGTTAAGGTAGCACCTTCACTAACTACTACCTTACCATCTAATATATATATGTTTTCAGCAGTCCAAGTCTCATCCGCAGTCAAACTACCACTTTTAGTGATTGTAGTCCCTAATGGAGCAGTAGGAATAGCTCCTTTTGTCGCAGCAAAAGTCCAGCTAAACACGTCCATATTCGCTCCTACCCCTCCTTGAGATCCAACGGCTTGTGCGTTGTTCAGGAATTTAACCTCATCACCTTCATTGTAATCTCCTGTGAAAACTTGATCCATAGTAATTCCTTCTGGTAATACAATTTCCCAATCTGAGAATGCGATACGATCACTAGCCAATTCTGCAGCGGTGTCTGCACCATTGATACTTACTGTAGCATCCGCTCCAAAACCATAGGCAAAAACATTATTGAGATTAACAATAAGTCCGTCTCTTAGATCAGCATATTTACTTGAGGTACCAGCACCTATTAAAGTGATATTTTCCATTGTAAATCCTGCTTCAGTAGCAGCTGATCCTTCTGGTCCATCTAATTCCAAAGCTGTTCCAGACTCCCCACCCATAATAACAACTCCATTGCTAAGTGTTCCACTCCATGCTTGATCAGCATCGAAACCATCATCTCCTTGTGACCATACTAAGGCATTGGTCACATTCACAGTTCCACCGAACCACTCAATACCATCATCTTGGTTTGCAACAACTTCTATGTGATCAATAGAAGTACCAGAACCTACTCCTCCAAGGGTAAGTCCGTTGATTTCGTTATCCGCTCCGATAGTGATACCACCGTGCCGGATAGAGATATATTTCAAGCTACCTGAATTATCAGCAGAATCAGTTCCTCCATACTGTCCATAATCTTCAGTAGCAGGAATTCCTTCGATTTGAGCTGTTTGAACATCTCCGTTTACAGAAATAGGTGCCTTACCTAAAACAATAATCCCACCCCATAATCCTACATCTGAATCCGATAAGGTTCCAGTAGTTTGACCTTGCTCTATACCATCTAATACGGAGGTAAAGATAATCGGTTTACTAGGCGTACCTTCTGCCATTAATTTAGCTCCTTGATCTACAACTAGCGCAGAGGCCAAAGATTCTTGACCTTCAGCACCTTTTATAATGGTCCCTGGTTCAATGGTCAAAGTAGCACCTTCACTAACTACTACCTTACCGTCTAAAACATAAATGTTTTCAGCGGTCCAAGTTTCATTTTCAGAAATCTTTCCAGTCTTGGTGATCTCTTCTCCTAGTGGCCCTGGATCTGGATCAGGATTAAAGTTATCATCATCACTCGAACAAGCTGTCATAAGAATTGCAACCAAAGTAACAACGGGTAATAATTTGATTTTCTTCATTTTGGTTTTGATTTAAATTTTGTTTCAATGTTTTTCATTTCTGACAATTGAGAACATTTTAAAATTGTTCCGTTGCAAATAAACGAGCGATATCGAACTTTGAAGTTACCCTCAGGTTAAAGATCAACCGAGTTTATGTTACCTTTAGGTTATCATATTAAATGAATGTTAAGTGCTTTAATTAATTAATATTATCTTTACTTTTGGACAGTAATAATCAGTATTAGATTTTAATAATTGTTTAAAAATCTTTTAGTTATAGAACACATATAAACTGTATCATACTGTTTAATCAAATAATAAATCACAATGAAAAAAGGAGAAATTAAAATCCTCTTGGTAGATGATGAACCGGATATTTTGGAAATTGTTGGCTACAATTTATCCTCAGAAGGGTATAATGTAACCACAGCCAAAAATGGTCATGAGGCCATCACCAAGGCTAAAAAGGAACGGCCACATCTGATTATTTTAGATGTTATGATGCCTGAGATGGATGGTATTGAAACTTGTGAACAGATTCGCAAAGCTCCAGATCTTAAGGACACCATAATTACCTTTTTAACCGCTAGAGGAGAAGATTACTCTCAGGTAGCTGGGTTTGACGCTGGAGCAGACGACTACATCACAAAACCTATTAAACCAAAATTACTCATAAGCAAGGTTAAGGCCTTACTAAGAAGACTCAAAGAGGAAGATGGACCTGCAGATAGCATGGTACATGTTGGTAACATCACTATCAACAGAGATGAATACAAAATCGTGCAATCTGGAAAAGAAATAATCCTCCCACGTAAGGAATTTGAATTGCTTTCTTTACTTGCGAGTCGTCCTGGGAAGGTTTTTAAAAGGGACGAAATACTAGATAAAGTTTGGGGAAATGAAGTAATTGTCGGTGGTAGAACTATCGATGTTCACATTAGAAAATTAAGAGAGAAAATCGGGGATGATCACTTTAAAACTGTCAAAGGAGTAGGCTACAAATTTGTCCTATAATTGATCCAGAAAACCAATCACTATAAATTAATGGTTCTCTTCTTGGTTGTATTAAATTAAAAAGTTAATAAAGGTCTTTGAAAAGAAAATTAAAAAAGTCATACCGCTTTGCTCTGCGATCCTCTGGCATTATTACATTGTTAAATTTATGCCTCTTGTTATTTTTCCATTACATGGACTTGAGCTTGTTTTGGATGATTGCATTCCTAACACTATGCATCTTTGCGTTATCCTTTATAGTACTTCAATATAGAGTAGAACGATTTATCTATAGAGGAGTTAAAAAGATCTACGATGATGTCTCATTGTTAGAGTCCACTTCTTTTCAGGATCAACCAGTAACCACAAATATGCAAACCTTAACCGAGGAAATTGAAAAGTTTGCTAACAATAAAAAGGTTGAAATTGAAACCCTTAAGATCAGGGAAGGGTATCGCAAAGAATTCCTAGGAAATATATCCCATGAACTTAAAACCCCGCTATTCACAGTACAAGGTTATATTCTTACGCTTTTAGATGGCGCAATGGATGATAAGCAGATTCGCAAAAAATATTTAGTTCGAGCCAGTAAAGGTGTTGAACGATTGATTTATATCGTACGAGACCTAGATATGATTACCCGTCTAGAGGCCGGAGATTTACACTTGGAGCTGGAAAACTTTGATATAGTAGAACTCATTCAAGGAGTTTTCGATATGATGGAAATGAAGGCCCATAAAAAAGACATCACGCTGACCTTTGATACAGTATACAAAAAGCCCATTATGGTCCATGCAGATCGCGAACGCATACAACAAGTCGTTTCTAATCTAGTGGTGAATTCCATTAAGTACTCCAAGGCTTCTAGCACAACGGAAGTTAGCATTGAAGACCTTGTTAAAAATAAAGTTATTGTCCGCATAACAGACAACGGTGAAGGAATTCAGAGTCAAAACCTGACAAGGATTTTTGAACGATTCTATAGAGTTGATAAAAGTGGAAGTAGAAAAGAAGGCGGCTCTGGGCTTGGGTTAGCCATTGTTAAACACATCATTGAGGCGCATAAAGAAAAGATATATGTGGAGAGTGTCTATGGCGTTGGTTCAGAGTTCTCTTTCACTCTTGAAAAGACTAAAGAAAGCACTAAGGTCTAGCTCAGCATCCACTGCACTTAGGCCTCTAAAACCAGCAACGCGATCTAGCATTTTAAGTTCGAAATCGTCTTGTTTACAATATGGAACAAGCTTCTCTTGCTCTAAACGCTTGGCTAGATACTCCTGTTCATACTGCCCAGGGGTTGGAATAAAAAATGCGCGCTTACCGAGTTTCGCTAAATCCAAAATGGTCGTGTATCCAGATCTTGATAACACGAGCTTACTTTGATTAAATGCCTTTTCCAGCTGCGAAGTATTCATGTAATTGTAAAGCAGAATATTGTTTTTTTTAATTACCTCTTGTTTGGCCTCTATTTTACCTTTTATAAAAATAACCTCTCCAGAGTACCTCGAGAGTTGTTGTAGTAGTTTGGCTTCTAACATTGATCTTTGAGGTTCTGGCCCTGAAATTAGCACCATTAAGTCATAGATTTTCTCGTTTTCTAAAGTATTTAACCGACTTACTGCACCGATGTATTTTACCTTAGGGTTTTGGTTTTTCAAATGACCTAATTTGCCACTTAAATTTGGATCGCCTGCTACATCTGGCACCCAACACTGATCAAATTTTTTGATGATTTCTTGATGGATTTTGGAGCTAATCCAAGTCGTGGTTCCCGTGAGTACATTCAATTGATGGGTGATAAAAACAGAGGGAACATCACTATATGATACGCCAAGGCGATTATCAGATATAATACCACAGATACCCAAAGTTTCTACTAACTGTTTGGTCTGCTTTTTCTCCAAGGCTATCGCCTTTAGAATTTTAGGAGTATCCCAGAGCATTTTTAGTTTAAAATAACGTGCTTTTTCGGCATACTGTATTCTATACGAAGGGAATTCAACAAAACCAAGCCGTGGAAATTCCTTCTTTAATAACGCTAAGGCATCGCCATCAGAAGCAATAACAGGCTCAAGATTTTGATCCAAAAGCGCCCTTATAATGGGAATACATCTTGTCGCATGTCCCAAACCCCAATTTAAAGGCGCCACAAGAATTCGTTTTCTATTTTCCATAACTTCAAAAGAACAAAATTTTTCGCTGTTAAAGATTTCCTTAATTTTGCCAAATAATTAAATAATTGTAGTGGGGAGTAAAAATAAATTAAAGCGTTTTAAAGAAAATGAAACATTTTCTAACGTTATCCAACCAAGCAGAGAAGAGTTGGTGGGTGAAGAATTTTCTTTAAGAGGGAAGTGGGGCAAGGACTTCTTCAACAATAACAATCCTATCATCCTAGAGCTTGGATGTGGAAAAGGTGAATACACGGTAGCTTTGGCAAAAAATAATCCAAATATCAACTATATCGGTATTGATATCAAAGGTGCACGATTTTGGAGAGGAGCAAAAACTGCAGTTGAAGAAAACTTAAACAATGTCGCCTTTATTAGAACGCAGATAGAACTTATTGAATACATTTTTGCTTTCGAAGAGGTTCGAGAGATATGGATTACTTTTCCAGACCCTCAAATCAAGTATAAACGCACCAAACACAGACTAACGAATCTCGAGTTCTTAAACCGCTATAAGAAAATATTACATCGCGATGGATTTATCCATCTTAAAACCGACAGCGAGTTTATGCACGGGTATACCTTGGGACTATTACATGGTCTTAATTGGGAGGTTTGCTATGCAAATCACCACATTTATCGTAATGAAGGAAGTCCAAAAGAAGTTACTGCTATTCAAACTTTCTACGAAAAACAGTATCTTGAACAAAATAAACCAATTACATACCTAAAGTTTAAACCGAGAGAATGTCGCATTTAATTATACTTTTCTTCGCTACTTTTTCAGCCTCACTGATGGCGATAGTCTTTCCAGGACTTGTCAATATTACGGCTGCGAAAACAAGCGCGAAGAAAGGTAAAACCAATGGTATAGTGTTTGCCGTTGGTGCATCTACAGTGGTGTCAATGCAAGCTTACTTAGGTGTAATTATTTCAAAATACCTGTATAAAAATCCCTTTGTAATTGATCTATTGCTAAAAATTGCATTAGTAGTTTTTGCATTTTTCGCTATATATTTCTTTGTTCTTGCCAAAAAGAACAAACACAAAAACAAGCATAAGGTACACCAGTTAACCATTGAAAGCAATAGAGTACGTACCTTTTTTAAAGGCATGCTTATTGCAGCTCTAAACGTCCTCCCTATCGCCTATTTCTGTGGCATGAATGCTGCTTGGAACGTCTCTGGATGGATTAAATTCGAATTGTGGGACATCTTAGTTTTTGTGATAGCATCAGGACTTGGCACTTTTGCCATGTTGTACATGTACGTGTTCTATTTTGACAAGCTCGAGAATAAGACCAATAATTTTTCTAGGTACTCTGATTACATCCTAAGTGGACTAATGGGGCTTTTATTAATTATCACCCTTATTCGCTTGTTTTACATCACCTATTAGATGTAATCCATTGGAAGGGTACAGAATAATTTCACAAACAGATGGAGCAAAACTTTTTTAAACAGGTTTACAAAGTAACAAGATGCATTCCTTATGGCAGAGTAACTACCTATGGCGCCATAGCAAAATACTTAGGTGCTGCAAAGAGCGCACGTATGGTAGGATGGGCTCTAAACGGAAACAGCGAAAATGAAAATGTTCCTGCTCATAGAGTCGTCAACCGAAAAGGCTTATTGACTGGAAAACACCATTTTCAGGGTACAAACCTCATGCAACAACTTCTGGAGAGTGAAGGAATTATAGTAAAAGACAATCAAATTCAGAATCTTGAAAACTACCTTTGGGATCCATCAAAGGAATTATAAGAGACTTACATGAAGTATTGTTTATTAATGATTTATTTTTCCAAAATTACCCGGTAAAGTTTACAAATTTACCCACGCAAGAGCACATATTTACCCATTAGGATATACAATTTTACCCTTCAACTGAACTATTTTGAAGAATATTTTGTGTTTTGGGTCTGATTTCATACCATTATGAAAAAAAGATTTATACATACTCAAGTTAGAGAAGCCCTTAAAGACACACCGGTTATAATGATATCAGGAGCACGACAAACAGGCAAATCAACCTTTTGTCAACAGCTTCAAAAAGAAGGGGTTTTTAATGGGGATTACCTAACGCTAGATGACCCAACACTTCTAAGTGCTGCGCAGAAAGATCCGATGGGATTTTTGTTAGACATGGGAGATAATGTAATTATTGATGAAATCCAGCGAGCCCCTGAACTATTTTTAAGTTTAAAAAAATTAATTGATGAAAATCGCAATCGAAGAGTCATTCTTACCGGGTCTGCAGAGGTAATATTAAGTCCTAAAGTTGCAGATTCTCTTGCGGGACGAATTGAAACTAACAACATATGGCCATTTTCAGTGGATGAAATTAAAGGTAAACCAAGTAACTTCCTGCCTATCCTCTTGGATTTAGAAAAAAGATTTAAATCTATCCAAACTCCATGGGAAGAACTTATCGAACTCATAAAACGTGGAGGTTACCCAGAAATGCTACACAGAGATTCAGACATCAGAAGAATAAAATGGTTTAATTCTTATTTAGATTCTATCTTACAAAAGGATATACGAAGTCTAGCAAATATTGAAGGATTAGCTCAAATACCAAAGATTCTAAATCTATTGGGCTCTAGGGTTGGAAGTACGTTAAACATGTCAGATATATCTCGAATAGCCGGAATAAAAAACACCACAACTCAGCGGTATTTGACTTTACTTGAACAAGTATTTCTTATTGTGAAAATCCCTGCATGGACACCAGATGCAGAAGGACAATTTGTCAAATCACCTAAAATATTTTTAAATGATACAGGATTATTATGCAGCATGACCAATGAAAGAGAAAACCTATTAACAAATAGAACACAAGCCGGACATCTTTTGGAAAACTTTATTGCTATGGAGATTGTAAAGCAGATCAGTTGGCACCATATCCTTTGAAACTAATGCATTTTAGCAAACACAAAGGCGCTGAAGTCGATCTGGTGATCGAGGATCACAGAAAGCAACTCTATGGTGTTGAAATTAAATCAAAAGCTTCCTTGAAACAAGAGGATTTTAAAGGACTATCAGCTTTAGCTAAACTAGCTGGAAAACGATTTAAAAGAGGTATTGTCCTATATACAGGAACAGAAACCGCTGGTGGATTTGGGGAAAATTTAAGCGCTGTTCCTATTGCTAATTTATGGCAATAATATTTGATTAATTATTAAATTGAATGCAGCTTCTTTAATTCAATTTCCAATGGAAATACTAGAAATCCTCATGCCTTATAACCTTGTATATTAAATCTTCAATTACCATCCAAATAATATTTAATGTGTATCTTTGTAATTTAGAATGAGTTTAAAAAAGGTTATAAGGACACTAAGCTGATTTAGCGTCTTTTCATTGAATTTCCTAAGGATTTTTGTATTTTAAACTCGAATGATAGAATAAGAATTGCTGAAAAAAAATTACATGAAAATCAACAAGACAGAAGTTTTACAAGCTTTAGAAACTATATCTGCCCCAGGAGAAGGAAAAAACATGATTGAAAGTGGTGCTGTAACCAATGTAATGATCTTTGGAGATGAGGTGGTTGTAGATATTACCATAAACAACCCAAGCCTTCAAGCCAAGAAGAAAACAGAGGTTGAAATTTTAAAAACCATTCATGATAAAGTATACCAAAAGGCTAAGGTTAAGGTCAATATTAAGGTAGAAGCTCAAGAAAAACCTCAGATTAAAGGTAAGGATATCCCTGGCATCAAAAATATTATTGCTGTTGCCTCTGGTAAAGGAGGTGTTGGAAAGTCCACTGTTACTTCTAATTTAGCAGTTACTTTGGCAAAAATGGGCTTTAAAGTTGGTTTACTTGACGCAGATATATATGGTCCATCTGCTCCAATAATGTTTGATGTGGCCAATGAAAAACCATTGGCAGTAAATGTTGATGGACGATCTAAAATGAAACCTGTCGAAAATTACGGAGTTAAAATACTTTCTATAGGATTCTTTACTCAACCAAATCAAGCAGTAATTTGGCGTGGACCTATGGCCTCGAAAGCATTGAATCAAATGATCTTTGACGCTGCATGGGGAGAGTTGGACTTTTTGGTATTAGACTTACCTCCAGGGACTGGTGATATTCATTTGAGTATTATGCAATCACTGCCTATTACAGGAGCCGTTGTTGTAAGTACACCTCAGCATGTTGCTTTGGCCGATGCTAAAAAGGGAGTAGCAATGTTTCAACAAGAAAGCATTAATGTTCCAGTTTTAGGAATCGTAGAGAATATGGCATATTTCACACCTGAAGAATTACCAGATAACAAGTATTACATCTTTGGAAAAGAAGGAGCTAAGGAATTAGCAATTGATTTACAAGTCCCATTCTTAGGTGAAATTCCTCTTATACAAAGTGTGAGGGAAGCTGGAGACACTGGTAGACCAGCAGCGCTACAAGAAAACACTCCATTTGAAGATGCATTTACAGTATTGACTCAAAGTATAGTACAAGAGGTAGTTAGAAGAAATGATAGTCTACCTCCTACAGAAGCCATTAAGATAACGACCATGGCAGGTTGTTCGGCCGTTAAAAATTAATCAGTTTAAAAAGATGACATCCGAAGAAATCAAATTAAATGTAGAAAAGGCGCTAGAAGAAATCAGACCTTTCTTAGAGAGTGATGGAGGGAATATCAGCCTTGTTTCCATAGACGACAATAAATTTGTCAAGGTTCGGCTTGAAGGAGCATGTGTTGGCTGTAGTGTCAATCAGATGACCCTTAAAACTGGTGTGGAGATGACCATTAAGAAATATGTCCCTCAAATAGAAAAGGTCATTAACATTGAATAAAACACAGTAGCTGTAATTGAATCTGGACATCGATCAATTTTAAATTGTCTAAGGTTCTGAAGATAGATATGTTTAGTTTCCAAGAAATTTACATTTTGGAAATGGTCCTATATAGTACAGCTAGATTTAAATAATTAATGTAATAGCACAGGATTTATAACCCTGTACAAAGATTGCTTTCATGATTAAAACAGATATACTTATCATTGGAGCTGGCCCTACTGGATTGTTTGCCGTTTTCGAGGCTGGCCTCTTAAAATTAAAATGCCACTTAATCGATGCTTTGCCACAGCCAGGAGGCCAATGCGCTGAGATTTACCCTAAGAAACCGATCTATGATATCCCAGCATACCCCGAGGTGTTAGCTGGTGATTTGGTCAATAACCTTATGAAGCAAATAGAGGCCTTTGAGCCTGGTTTCACCCTTGGGGAAAGAGCGGAAACCATCGAAAAGCAAGATGATGGCAGCTTTATTGTTACCACAAATAAAGGTACAAAACACCAAGCTCCTGTAGTTGCTATTGCTGGAGGACTAGGAAGTTTTGAACCTCGTAAACCACAGCTTGGAAATATAGGTGATTTTGAAGACAAGGGAGTGGAATACATTATTCGTGATCCTGAGCTTTATAGAGATATGAAAGTTGCTATTGCTGGTGGTGGAGATTCTGCATTGGATTGGGCTATTTTCCTAGCTGATGTTGCTAAAGAAGTTTCACTTATACACCGAAGAAATGAATTTAGAGGTGCGCTGGATTCTGTAGAAAAAGTAGAGCAGCTTACCAAACTAGGTAAAATTAGGCTAATAACCCCAGCTGAAGTTACAGGCTTAAAAGGAAAAGATTCATTAGAATCCATTGAAATTAAGAAAGCCGACGAAACCTTTGATTTACAAGTAGACCATTTTATTCCACTCTTTGGGTTATCACCAAAACTTGGACCGATCGCAAACTGGGGGCTTGAAATTGAAAAAAATGCTATCAAAGTAAATAACGCTTTGGACTATCAAACCAATATTCCAGGAATCTATGCCATTGGTGATGTGAACACATACCCAGGTAAATTAAAACTTATCCTTTGTGGATTCCATGAAGCGACACTAATGTGCCAAAGTGCTTACCAACGTATTTTCCCTGACAAAAAATACATCCTTAAATACACCACTGTTAGCGGTGTAGATGGCTTTGATGGAAGTAGAAAAGAAGCAGAAAAAGCGGTAGTGAAATCCATTTCTTAAAACAACAGATATACGGACTAAAAATTATTCTCTAGCAAATTAGTAGACTATAAAAAGTTTTATTTAATTTTACCAGCTTAAAATTCCAACGAATGTCTGATATTACGATAAAGATAAAAGATAGAGATGGTGTAGTACACCAGGTAGATGCGCCCACTGATATGGCAATGAATTTAATGGAGGTGGTCCGATCTTATGAATTGGCTCCTGAGGGAACAATTGGCGTATGTGGAGGTATGGCAATGTGCGCTTCTTGTCAATGCTATGTAACCTCTGATCACCAATTACCTGAGATGAGCTATGATGAGGATCTCATGTTGGCGGAGGCTTTTAACGTTAAAGACAATTCACGTTTAGGATGTCAAATACAAATGACCGAGGAACTCAATGGTCTTGAAGTAGAGTTAGCTCCAGAGGTCTAGTAGACTAAAACAATTGCTTTTTCTTAATTTCAAAGAGAATTTCTGAAACAAAACTGCTATAGGCCGTAGCCGATGGGTGTAGTTGATCTTCCGCAACTAAATCTGTATTGGCCAAGCCTTGCCTACTGATATCTGTAATGTTCACAAAGGTAATTCCATTTGCAGCAGCTAACTTTCTAGCAACCTCGTTGTACTGATTTATAGCGGAACTTATGCTAGAGGGGTCTGGACTGCTTTGTCCCTCTGGAGTATAGGCATAATCAGGTATGGAAATTAGAATCACTTTATTCTTATCACCGCCTGCGTATTGAACAGCTCTAAGTAATAAACTAGATAAATCCAATTCATATGAGGCTATATCTTTATTCTGATATTGATTGTTTACCCCTATGAGCAGGGTTACAAGATCATAATCGCTTCCAAGTTGCTTCAAACGCAGTCCACTGATTAAATCGGCGCTAGTCCAACCAGTCTGAGCTACGACTTCAGTCTTCACCTTTACCTTTTCCTCTTTGGCTATTCGTTCCATGAGTTGCATAGGAAAGCTACAGGATTCACAAACATTTTCTCCTTGTGTATAACTATCCCCTAAGGCAAGGTATTTTACAGTTTGTCTTTCTAAATCGGAAGCTCCTTGACCACCACCTACGGCAGCTCCCTTACATCCAACAAAAAGAGCAACCACTCCTATAATAAATACTATTTTTCTCATCACATTATGGTTTCAAACAAAATAGTGATCTAAGGGTTTTAAATTAAAAGAGCCTTGGTATACTAACCAGATTCTCCATGGGTATCAATTCCTTAGAAAACATTTTGGAGTATATACGGTTAAAATGCTTATAAAGGACTCCCTAGACACTATTTGTTTCCATAAGCAATTTACCAATATTTCAGTAATTTACCCGAAATTTTTTATTTTTTGTTAAACCTATGGAGTTATTTCGTCATTGTTTATTAAGGACGATCTCTTATTGCCAATAGCAATAGGAATCCGTATCAGTTCTAATAATCTATAGGATTTTTTACCGTTGGTAGTCACTTAATTTTCTCGGTCCTTCTAAAACAGTCCGTACAACTTGAAGAAAACCTTGATCGGTAGTATCCACATACCATTTCACTAGACAAATGGTTCCGCGCTCTATTTCAATTCCTGTTATACTACGAGGGAAAACACAGCTCCCATCATTAAAAAATGGAATTTCATCTGGTTCAGGAAATCTCGGTCTATGAGTATGACCAGTGATGGTCATCGTAGAATCGTTTTTTAAGATCCATTTCTTGATTCGTCTTTCTACCCTAAATAACTCCTTATTATTCTTTGCTGGGCTGGTGGGATCTGATATCCCAACTACTTGTAAAGGCCTCCACAGTACTTGAACCATAAACCTACTCAAGGGCCAAAATCGGTGGTTCCACCAATCGGCTTGATGTCCATGCGCCATAAAAATCTCTTGTCCTGTATTAGCATGGCGAAGCAGGATAGCCTCATGATAGTTAAGCCCTGGCATTAATGGAACTTGCTCTCCAGAATTGGGATCCCTCCAGCTATCATAATGCTTTTTTATTTCCTGTTGATCGTTATAAATCAAATCATGGTTACCGTACACCATATGCAGCCGGTTATCATCATGAAATTCCTTAAGCAGAAGAAAAACATTCTTATGTGCCTCGAAAATACTTTTAAAGTGGAGGTTTTCCCACAGCTCATTGCCGTCACCTAATTCAATATAGGTAAAGCCGTTTTTGTAGTATTCTTTAAGGGCGTGGAAATAGGTATTTCTATTGTTGGCAAAATCGTCAGCAAAACTATTATCACCACGATGGCAATCACTAAAAATTATAAATTTAGAGTTATCGTCAAAAGGGATAGTAATGGCATTTTTAAAAGCCTTGTTCAAGCGTATTTCTGTTGACATAGCAACAGTAAATGTAAAGAAAATATTGACACTGTTAAGGCTAAATTATTGGTGAAATTCTAGACTCAACTATCTCTCTGACAACTATTAATTTGCGAAAACCGAGGGGATACCTCGGTTTTCTAGTAAAAACAACACTGTTTTGCTAGCTATTCTTTGTTATGTTCTAACAGATAATTAGAAATCAGTGTGTAGAGATGAATGGAGGTATTTTCACCTTCATAAATACCATGTGAACGATTTGGATAAGACATCATGTCAAATTGTATGTTGTTACGTATTAGCTCATTGATTAAGTATTCTGCATTCTGGTAGTGAACGTTATCATCTCCAGTGCCGTGAATTAATAGCAGATTTCCTTCCAAATGTTTTGCATAGCTCACAGGTGAGCCTGCGATATAATCTTCTAAATTTTCTGTAGAGAGCCCCATATACCGCTCCTGATATACATTGTTATATAACAATTGATGTGAAACTGGAGCGATTGAAATTCCAGTTTGATAAATCTCTGGGTATTTGAACATCAGGTTAAGAGTCATGGAACCTCCTCCACTCCACCCCCATACGGAAATTCTATCCTTATCAACAAAAGGCCATTTCAAGACTTGCTTGGCGGCAAGTGCTTGATCACGAGTATTGATTACCCCCACCTTTTTGTAGATGGATTTCCTCCATTGACTACCCTTTAGAGAAGGCGTACCTCGATTATCCATTTTTATAATTACAAAGCCTTTACTTGCTAGGTAAATATCAAACATTCCTATCCAACTATCAATGGCCATTTGTCCCCATGGCTCTCCATATACATTAAAAACGATTGGGTACTTTTTATTTGAATCAAAGTCAGCGGGCTTGGTAATACGCCCATCGATTTCTACTCCTTCTTCAGTGGTGACCTTAAAGAAAGAGGTCGTAGGTAAATCTAATTGTCTTAGTGACTCATTTAAATGATCATTAGTCACTAATTCTGAGACAAGCTGATGATTAGGCAAACGTACTAATTGTACTGTAGTTGGTCTTTCAGTATTGCTATGCTTATGGATGGCAAACTTTGCGTTTGGTGAAATATCATAGGTGTTAACCCCACTATAATCCTGCGGTGTTAATCTTCTTAATTTTCCTTTTCCATTAAGAGGCACACTGTACAAATACCGCTGTGTAGCATTATCAGGAGAGGCACTAAAATACAATTCATTATCTGAAAGAGCGTAAATTGTAGCTACATCATATTCTCCAGGTGTCAATAAGGTTTGCTCACCTGTGGCTATATTTATTCTGTATACATGACGCCACGAATCCGTTTCTGTCATTCTCAAAAAGGATTTATTGGAATCTGTTAACAACAATTCATTACCGCCCCAGTGGTTTGAAGACACATCCGGATATCGCAAATCTACCCAAGCACTGTGGTTTTCGGTATACACCTTTTTGAGTTCACCTGAATCTACCTTATAACTATAAATAATAAGCTGATTTTGTTTTCTATTCATTTGTTGAATAAGCAACAAGTCTTCACTCACCCATTGCATGCCTGGGAGATAATGTTGGACTGGATCTCCAGGAATAGGTATCCAATTTATGGCTCCATCTTCGGTATTTATGACACCTACCCTAGTTTTGGAAGGTGGTTGTCCAACTTTTGGATATTGTAATGCAATAGGTTTTGAGTACAATGAATCCGTAGTATTGATCATATAGAAGGTCCCCGTATCAGAGGCATCTAATTGCCAAAAGGCAATATGTTCATCGTCATGACTCCAAGAAAACCCATCTCGCATTCCAAACTCTTCTTCATAAACCCAATCAAAAGTTCCATTAATATGCGTAGTACTGCCATTAGTGGTAAGTTGCTCAATAAGCCCCGTATTTATATTTTCGATAAAAATATTAAAATCAGCCACATAGGCTACTTTGTTGTTATCACAGGAGAATTTTGCAAACATCAAAGAAGAGGATGGAAATTGTTTTCCGATCTGGCTTAGTTTGGACTGTTTAAAATCGTATATCCAATAGTCTCCTTTTGTATTAGATCGCCATACTTTACTTGAGTTGGTAAAAATCAAAACCTTGGACTGATCATCACTTAAACTAAATGCCTCCACATCTAAGGCTTTGGTAGCTCCAATTGGAGTCAAGGCTTGTGAAGATAAAAATATACTTTTATTATTATTTTTACTAGCGTGTTTTATCAGCTGTTTTCCTCCATTTTCATTGGTAGCAATGGTGATATACGCGTCGCCTTTAGAGATCCAAAAAATTTGGCTGTGGTATTGAGTGCTGTATTTGGAGGAATTATAAATTGCTTCCAAAGTAAGTTCCTCTTGCGCCTGTGCTATAAAACAGCTAAGGAATAAAACACAGATAAGGTATTTGAATTTTATTAACATTGTTTAATGGACCGCCTTTTTATGTTACTATTATTTAGAGGTATTTATTAACTCTTCAACGTCAGAGACGGTTTTGGCCAAGGGATCCCCTAATAATTTACTTGCCGTTGAAGTAATTAAAAAATCTTCTTCTATGCGCACCCCTCCAAAGTTTTTGAACTTCTCCACTTCGCTATAGTTGATAAATTCACTTAACTTTTGTTCTGCCTTCCACGCATCTATCAGATAAGGATTGAAATACAATCCTGGTTCAACGGTAATCACAAAGCCTTCTTGAAGTTCTTTTCCAAGTCTTAGGGACCTTAATCCAAAGACATCACTTTTCTTAAGTGTATCTGTATATCCTACATAAGGTTCGCCAAGATTTTCCATATCGTGAACATCTAACCCCATCATATGCCCTAAACCACATTGAAAAAACAATGTATGTGCACCTTTTGACACAGCTTCTTGAGTGTCTCCTTTAATTAGGCCTAAACCTTTTAAACCTTCTACTAATCTGCTGGAAGCAAGTAGATGAACATCTAAGAATTTTATCCCAGGTTTTAGCGCCTCAATGGCAGTGTTATGCGCATCAAGAACAATATTATATACTTGTTTTTGTAATTCAGTAAAGCGCTCTGAAACGGGAAATGTTCTTGTCATATCTCCTGCATAACCCATAGCAGTTTCGGCTCCACAATCACATAAAACGAGTTCTCCATCAATGAGCTTTTTTTCGGAAGCATGATTGTGCAGATATTGTCCATTGGCGGTAAGTATAATTGGGAAAGATATATTTCCACCACCACCAATTGCAATTGCTTGAAGGTCTCCTGCAATTTGTTTTTCGGTTTTCCCTGCTCGACCATTTTGTATAGCGTAGGTATGCATTTGAGCTGTAATATTAACAGCATTACGTAATTGCTCAACTTCTTCTAGTTGCTTAACCTCACGTTGTTTGACCACAGCTTTTATCAAGGAAACAGAACATTTAGAATTGACCTCTGCTATTGGCATACCGAGGAGCTTATGCAGTTTTACACTAGTCTCACTTCTATATGGAGGCAAATAATGAATTTTATTAGTCGGAGCTCCTTTAGCGAAATAATCCGCTAATTCACTTAAAGGTTTTATGTTTTTAATTCCAGAAGCCTCTGCAAATTCTCTAAGTGGTGTAGTCGGCCCAATCCACACTATTTCTTCTGGAGTAGGATCATTTCCAAAAAGTATTTCTTGGTCATTTTCAATGTCCAATACAAAATAGACGTCAGGGATATTTATACCCGTGTAGTATAAAAGAGTACTGTCTTGGCGAAAAGGATACCAGTTATCTTTAAAATTCATCCCACTTTCACCATTACCTGGAAGCAAGACTGTTCCTTTTTTTAAATTCTTTTTTAGTTCAGTTCTTCTACTGATATAAACTTGTTGTGAAAACATTACAATTTAATTTATAGATCCAAATTTGACAATTATTGATGGATAATACAATTTTTCATTTAAAACTGGGTAATATTCTACCAACATGAGGTAATTATAATAACGCTCCCTCATGATAAGGGAGCGTAATGAAAATGGTGTATTTTGATATCTTAAGTACTTGTTTACTGATTTAATTCAGTAAAATATTTGTAAAAGTATGGGATGGTCTCTATCCCTTTAAGGTAATTCCAAATACCGTAGTGTTCATTTGGAGAGTGAATGGCATCACTGTTTAATCCGAACCCCATTAAAATGGTTTTGCTTTTTAATTCCTGTTCGAACAATGACACAATTGGAATACTACCTCCGCTTCTTTGCGGGATTGGAAGCTTTCCAAAGGTAGTTTGATAAGCTTTACTTGCAGCTTGATATCCAAGACTATCAATAGGTGTAACATATGGATAGCCACCGTGGTGTGGCTTGACAACTACCTTTACTCCCTTGGGGGCTAGACTCTCAAAATAGGCTTGGAATAATTCGCTGATTTCCTTCCAATCTTGATGTGGTACAAGTCGCATTGATATTTTAGCATATGCTTTACTTGGAATAACTGTTTTGGCTCCTTCCCCAATATATCCACCCCAAATACCATTAACATCTAAAGTAGGACGGATACTGCTTCTTTCATTGGTTGTATAACCATGTTCCCCATAAACATCTTCAATTCCTATAGCTGATTTGTAGGATTCCAAAGAAAAGGGTGCCTTTGCCATCTCAGTTCGTTCATCAACTGATAGCTCATCGACCTTATCATAAAAGCCTGGAACTTTAATTCGCATATTCTCGTCGTGCAACCCAGCGATCATTTTATTTAGAATATTAATTGGGTTTGCTACTGCACCTCCGTAGAGTCCACTATGTAAATCTCTGTTGGGGCCGGTCACTTCAACCTCGACATAACTCAACCCTCTTAAACCAGTAGTTATTGAAGGCACATCATTGGCTATCATTCCAGTATCTGAGATCAAAATAACATCGTTACTTAACTTTTCACGGTTGTTTAATATAAACCATTCTAAACTCTCAGAACCCACCTCTTCTTCACCTTCAATCATAAATTTCACATTACAAGGTAGCTGCTGGTTTTGGGTCATATACTCTAGAGCCTTAACGTGCATATACATCTGACCCTTATCATCACAGGCACCTCGTGCAAATATTGCACCATCTGGATGTAGTTCTGTTTTCTTTATCACAGGTTCAAATGGCGGAGAATCCCAGAGTTCAACAGGGTCTGGTGGTTGAACATCATAATGCCCATACACCAATACTGTTGGCAAGGTCTTATCAATAATCTTTTCTCCATAAACAATAGGATAACCAGGAGTTTCACATACCTCAACATAATCGCAACCTGCTTTATCCAAAGCGACTTTAACGGCTTCGGCAGTATTTAGCACATCATGAGAGTATGCAGGGTCAGCACTTACGGATGGCATTTTTAATAATTCTATGAGTTCAGAAATGAATCGATCCTTGTTCGTATTGATATACGACTTTAAATTTTCCATGAAGTAAATTGTTACAACTTCAAATGTACCAAAAAAAGAAGATTTTTTTAATTATTAAGTTTGATTTTTAAAAAATAGATTTATATTTGCACCCACAAAACACACAGGCGGGTGTGGTGGAATTGGTAGACACGCTAGACTTAGGATCTAGTGCCGCAAGGTGTGAAGGTTCGACTCCTTTCACCCGCACAAAAAGCCGAAGAGAAATCTTCGGCTTTTTCATTTTATAAATGCGGGTTTTCTTCACGCTTTTTGACCTTGGGTACAACATAGGTACAACATTTTACCTTTTTTCAGAACCGAATTGACTTTAATACTATATCCTTTCATTTGATACCAAATCCTATTTTCCGTATTGGGGATCAATAAATTTTAGGTTTTCTCAACCTCTGTTCTTCGTTAGAGGGGTATATTACCATACAATATACACGCAAGGTAAACTCGTAAAATACTTCCATCAAAAGACTACGGCATAAAGCCAACGCTTCTTCCTCTACTTATTTATTCCGTTTCCTTTTGAGCCAAGATTTTATCTTCCGTTTGGTTTCTGCTCAAATATTGTTTAATCAAAAATTTGAGTATTATGACAACAAAAGCGAGTACCACAAAGAAGCGCAGTAGAGCGAAATCTACTGCCAAGAAAGAAGTGAGTGGAAAGAAAACATCCGCACTTCAAATTCAGAACTTACCATTGGGCAACATCTAGCCTGACCTTGAACAGCCCAGAAAAACTTTTAATGATGATGCCTTGCAGCAGCTTTCTGAGAGTATCGAAAAGCACGGTGTGTTGCAGCCAATCACGGTAAGGCAACTAAATGGCCATTACGTCATCGTGATGGGCGAACGCCGATATCGTGCAAGCAAACTGGCAGGAAAAAAGACCGTACCCTGTATCGTTAGAACTTATGATAACAATGATGTTCTGGAAGTTCAGATTATCGAGAACCTGCAAAGGCAGGATGTCGAGCCTACCGAAGAAGCCGAGGCGATTGCTTACCTAAGTGAGAAATATGCACCTACCGAAATTGCGAAGCGATTGGGTAGAACGGATAACTTCATCAGACAGCGTTTAAAATTAGCTGGATTGATTGACGGTTTCAAACACTTTGTCCGCGATGGCGAAATGACGATTTCATTGGGGGCTAAAATAAAATATTTGGGGCTTTAGATTTGGGTTAATTATCAATAAATATGGTTATGTGCTTATTTTTTTATGGTGGATTTTTGAAAAAGAATAAAAAACCAATAACAGCCAAGACAATGCTGCCAGCAATTATAAAAGGGTAGTAAAAACCACCTGCGAGTAACCAAGTCCCTAAAACAGGCCCTAGAATTTGACCAACGCTATTAGTAGAGCTCTGAATAGAAATGTTCCTGCCAGTATTTTGCTTTGATATTAATGAGACCGCAGAAAGTAAATTTGGGGTTACCATAGCACCTCCAGCAGCGAAAACAACGATTAACACATATACCAAGTATTCATTCTTAAAAAAGGGAAAGACAATTAAGGATAATCCAGATATAAACAACCCTAATGCAATTTGTTTCTTTGTGGATAAAAACTTCTCTCCGTAAGTAGCGAACAAAGGTTGTAAAACAGCCATTATTGAACCACATAGCATAAAACCAATACCTATTTGGTTACTGTTAAATCCTAATTCATCTTTCCCATATATTGAAAAGACAGTTTCAAACAGCGTTACTACAAATTGGATGACAAACGACAGACCAAGTAATACGACAAAATATTTGGTAAATGTGAATCGCAAGCTCGCTTTTTGTGTTGTGAACGTATGTACGCGAGTGGTGTTTTTTAACCATTTTGCTACTACAAATAAGACTATAAGTCCTAGAAGAGCGGCAAACAAAAAGGGTACTGAAAATCGGTCTAAATGCAGCAGACCTATCGTATATTTTAAATGAAGGTCAGTTTGAGACAGAAAGCCACCAATGACAGGGCCAAAAATAACACCAGAGCTAATGGCAACACCCGACCAACCCATTATTTTTGTTCTTCGTTTTTCAGAAGTAATGTCGCTCAAATATGCGTTGCTAACTGGAATAACTGATGACGTGAAAATACCACCAAAGATGCGAGCAACATATAGCATCGTCAATGATGTAGCAAGACCGGTAAGTAATTGCATAATTACAAAGCCGATTAGCCCAACAATGATAATGGGTTTACGGCCGTATTTATCGGATAGCCTGCCCCAGAGTACAACGAAAAGAAGCTGGAAGAGCGGATAAATACTGGTCAAAAAACCAATATGAAAGTTAATCGAATCAGTATCTAGGTTATCTCCTAAAGCTAATCTTTCGGTATAGTAGGGAAGGGTTGGCAATAAAATACCATAGCCCAACATCACTACAAATAAACTCAACAGGATTAAAAATATCCTGTTGAGTTTTTCTTTTTTGTCCATTTATTTTTTACCGATTTTTCGCTTTAATAATTGCGCATTGATAGCCACTATAATCGTACTTAAACTCATAAGTACAGCTCCAACGGCTGGGCCCAAAACAAAACCGGTAGAATAAAGCACTCCAGCAGCTAACGGAATGGCTATAACGTTGTATCCCGTTGCCCAAACAAGGTTCTGGATCATTTTATTGTATGTAGCCTTACCGAACAAAATCAAGTTAGCAATATCTTGTGGGTTGCTGTTTACCAAAATAATATCCGCGGTTTCAGCGGCTACGTCTGTGCCAGAACCTACTGCAATACCTACATTGGCTTGAGCCAGAGCCGGTGCATCGTTCACTCCGTCTCCTGTCATTGCCACAAACTCTCCCTTACTTTCCAATTCTTTTACTATTTCCACTTTTTGATGTGGCAAAACTTCGGCGTAGTATCCATCCAAGCCGAGTTTATCGCTAACAGCTTTGGCAGTTCTTTCATTATCACCGGTAGCCATTAAAACTTTTATATTATTCTTTTTGAAAATTTTGATGGCATCGGCAGATTCCGGTCTAATTTCGTCCGCCAATGCTATGTATCCTGCCAGTTTTCCATCAATCAAGACAAAAACAACAGTTTCTGCGGCATCGCTATAGGCATCCTCTGGAATAGTTATTTTTTCATCCCTTAAATATCCGGGACTTACAACTTTTATTTCTTTCCCTTCTACGTTCGCCTCGACTCCTTTACCGGTAATTGCGTTAAAGTTTTCAGGGTTCGGAATAATAACTTCATCTTCTTTTACTTTTTTAATTATTCCAACCGCAATAGGGTGTTCAGAACTCTGTTCCAATGCACTTGAAAGCCTCAAAATTTCTTTAGGTGGATATTTCTGATTGACCGACTCAACCCTTGTTACACCAAAATCACCTTTGGTCAATGTTCCAGTCTTGTCGAATAATAATGCCGTTATTTTTCGGGATTCTTCAAAAGCTGTTCTATTTCTAATCAATAATCCATTCTGTGCAGAAACCGCAGTAGAAATAGCGACCACTAATGGAATGGCAAGACCTAAAGCGTGCGGACACGCAATAATCATTACCGTTACCATACGCTCCAAAGCATACACAAAAGGGAAGCCTAAAATTAGCCAAACCGCCAATGTGCCAAATCCAATACCTAATGCGATATAGGTAAGCCATTTTGCAGCTCTATCCGAGAGGTTTTGCATTTTTGATTTGGACTTTTGTGCTTCTTCAACCATTGTGATCACCTTGTTGAGATAACTGTCCTTTCCTGTATGCTCAACCTTTACCTTTATGCTGCCATTACCGTTTACCGAACCTCCAATAACCTTATCATCTATTTCTTTCTTAACTGGTTTGGACTCCCCAGTAAGCATAGATTCATTCAGGTAGCTGGTGCCTTCTGTTATAATACCATCAGCAGGCACCTTTTCACCTGGTTTTACTAATATGACATCATCTTTTAACAAATCTTCCAACGGAATATCTTCTATGGTATCACCCTTTACCCTATGGGCTTCTGCGGGCATCATACTTACCAAAAGCTGTAAGGCCTTTGATGCTCCCAAGACGCTTTTCATCTCTATCCAATGTCCTACCAACATAATAGCGATAAGGGTAGCCAGTTCCCAGAAAAAATCAACTCCTTCTAAGCCGAACACGGTTGCCGAACTATAAACGTAAGCCACGGTAATGGCCATAGAAATAAGGGTCATCATCCCTGGTGCACCTTTTTTAACTTCGGACCAAAATCCGGTAATAAATGGCCAGCCGCCATAGAAATACACTACAGAAGAAAGGCCAAATAATATATATTGGTTTCCGGGAAGCAGGAACTCATACCCAATAAACCCTTGGATCATCGGGGAGATGATGAGGATGGGAATGGTCAAGATTAAGGTTACCCAAAACCGTTTCCTGAAATCGGCAATCATCATTTTATGATGGTCGTGGCCCATTTGACCGTGACCCGGATTGTGACCCGAATGGTCCCCACCTTTGTGGTTCATTTTAGAATGGTCTTCTTTTTTGTGTTTCATCTTCGAATGGTCCATTTTAGAATGGTCCATTTCATCGTGATTGTGGTGTTCGTGATTTTCCATTATTGTCTTGTTTAAGTGTTATCGTAATTTTTTTCTCATAGCTTCCGAAATGTTTTCGGCATAGACGCCATAGGCATCTACCAAAAGTCCTTTAATCCCATTTTTTGATGAAATAGCATAAAGCACACTATTATCGTCGGTACTGCTCATACCCTCAAAACGATGCATCTCGTCAACATTAAAATCTTCTGGGTGTATTTCAATTTTTAGTGAGGCACACTCCAAACATTCTGGTTTTAGGTTAAAATCATATGTATAGCTATTTCCCTGTAAATCGTTTATGGCTTCAGAAAGTGTATCGTAATTTTTCATCTGTCTTTATTTATAGTTTATTGTAAAATAGCTGTTATCTGCTTCTGAAAATTTCTGAAAAGTCAATAATCCTTTTTCATTTAATTTTTCAATAACAGTATAATTGAATTGCTTGATGCGAATACCCCAGGCATAGGCCTTAATATTTATTTTTGATTTAATAGTGTTTTTGCCAGCTTCTAATTTTCGATCGTAAATTTTTATGATGCTTTTTGAACCGAAAAAATTCAACAAGCCCGAGTCAAAACTCATTTCCAATTCAATATTTTTCAGATTATCCAAATTGTATAGTTCTTTAAATTTCTTTGAAGTGGTGTTGATTTCTGTTTTCTTTGATTTTGGATTGGAAAACGGGAAAGCCATTACCACTACACTTGCTTCATCAGGCTTACAGCGATAGGTTGTGGTGTATTTATCGGTCAATTTTTTGTCTTTATCAAACAATTCCGTAACTACCTCAATTTCATAGTATCCATTTTTCTTTATTGTTTCACTGGCTTTGAAAGTTTGTTTATTTAAAAAAGAACCATTTTCATCAAAGTTTTCCCGAATAACAACTCTGCCTGAAATCTGCCCAATGAGCATTTCAGTTTGTCCAGTCATTGTGATGCTGAATAAAGTGATTAGTACTATAAAGCCTTGTTTTCTCATATATGGTGCATTAATTTTTTTACCTCTTTTGCCATAATATCACTTAAATCTATTCCATTTGAAGAGTGTGGGATGGTATTACAAGTCACTATTTTTTCTACTCCGGAATCCAATAAATCTTGATAGGCGTTTCCTGAAAAAACGGCGTGAATGCCTACACAAATAGGTGGTTTCATTCCTGCTTTTTTAAGATGTTGTACGGTTTCAATCATTGTTCGGGCTGTGGAAATAATATCATCTACCAAAATGGGTGTAGCATCTTTATATATATCCACATCGGGAACAGAGACTTCTACATCACGGTCACCGTGACGCACCTTTTGTAATACCGTAAATGGTGCTCCTGCATTTTTGGCGACTTCTGATACCCATTGTTCACTTTCAGAATCAGGTCCGATAAGTACCGGGTTTTCGATATTTTCTTTAATCCATTCTGAAATTGCGTCGGCAGCGTGAATCACTTTATTTGGAATTTGATACACTTCTCCCAACGAACTAATTCTGTGCAAGTGAGGGTCAACTGTGGTAATGCTATCGGCGAAACCAGAAATCAATTTTCCGAAGAAACCGGAAGTCACTCCTTCTCCTTCATTAAATACTTTGTCCTGCCGCATATACGCCAAATAGGGTGCTACCAAACAGGTACACATAGCTCCTAATGATTTGGCTGTGTGGCTTAAAAAATATAGTGACAACAGTTTTCCGTCCGGTTCGTGCAAGGTGCATACCAGTACCACACATTTATCTTTAACATCAGACAATATGCGCGTGTATGATTCCCCGTCAGGGAATTTCCTTAATGTGGCTTGACCCACTTCAGCATCCATTTTTGTAGCCATTAGTTCTGTTAGTTCTTCATTTCCGGGAAGACTGAATAATATTGTTTTCATAGTATGTTCTTTAATTTATAGTTATGATGTCGTTATGGTTGTTTTCATATTCCAAGGCATAATTAAGTTCACCTTTGGATTCAGCATATATGGTATAAAGCAGTTGGTTCTCTTCGATTTGTTCTCCCAAATGCACATTTAGAAGAATCCCTGCCGATTTAGATTGTGGTGCTCCAGAAAGCTTGGCCAGTTTTGCAATTTTACGGTTATCAATTCGTTGCAAAACGCCTGACTTTTCAGCTTTAATTTCAATTTTATAAGGTGCTAAAACTGGTTTTGAAAATTGACCTTGCGCCTTACAAATGGCTACGAATTTTTCATATGCTTTTCCAGATTTGAGAATTTTATGTGCGGTTTCCTGTCCCTTTCCTTTTTCTACTTTTCCAGAAAGTTCTAATAGTTCAGTAGCTAAAAGCAATGCTCTTTCTGTTAAGTCTTTAGGTGCATCTTCCTCATTTTTCAAAACTTTTAATATATCTATGGCTTCTAAAGTTGGACCGATACCCCTTCCAACAGGCTGCGTGCCATCCGTAACTACAACTTTTACATTCAACCCAACAGCAGTTCCAACGGTTTCCATATGATTTTTTAGTTTTTCTGCCATTTCGGTACTGCGAACCTTGGCGGTTTCTCCCACGGGAATATCAATGACCACGTGAGTAGAACCAGCTGCTGCCTTTTTAGAGAGTACTGAAGCGATGAGTTGCCCTTCGCTATCAATATCCAAGGCTTTTTCAATTTTAATGAGCACATCATCGGCAGGACTTAACTGCGCTGTACCGCCCCAAACAAAACATCCGCCTTCTTTTTCTACTACGGTCTTTATTTCCTCGGAAGAGAGCGTAACATTGGTCAGTACTTCCATTGTATCTGCTGTGCCTGCTGGCGAAGTGATTGCCCGTGAGGATGTTTTTGGCATAGTAAGCCCATACGCGGCAACAATGGCAACTACCAATGGTGTTGTCCTATTGCCAGGCAATCCGCCAATACAATGTTTGTCGACCACGATATCCTTGTTCCAGTTCAGTTGCTTTCCGGAAGCAATCATTGCTTTCGTTAGGTCGGATATTTCATCAATATCCATTCGGTCGCCAGCACAGGCAGTAATAAATGCTGAAAGGTGGATGTTGGAATAATCGCCTTCCACGATATCGGTTATGATGTTGTTATAGGCCTTATAATCCAGTTTTTTGTTATAGATTTTTGCCCTGACGTGGCTTAAGGATTCAATAGGCTCTAAATGGGAAACATATAATGTATCGTTTGGGGAAACATTGAGTTTTTTCGCAGCAGCATCTGATAGTCCGATTTCATTAGGCAACAGAATATCAGAATTCAGGACATTAAGACTTGCTACGATTGATGTATTTGCATTGGATATTCTTATTCGGGTAAGTACCTCAAACCCTTCTGAAATACAAACGTGGCAATCTTCGCGCATATACACTACATTCTCGTTTTGGGTATAGATTCCGAGATGTTTATATTTTAATATGTTTGAGTGTGTGTCCATATTTTTTTTGATTGTTGTGATTTATTCTATTTCTTCGATGGTGTATAATTGCGGAATTTCTGCATCCCACCCATAAGTTTCCTTGATGCCTTTTTGCAATGCTTCTGCACTCTCTTTTTCACCGTGTACAATGAAAATACGTTCGGGTTTGTTTTTTATATTGTCCATCCAGTCCATAAGCTCTGCGTGGTCTGCATGTGCCGAGAGGCCTTGAATTTCGGCTACTTCCATATTAAACGGCACCCATTTGCCATATACTTTTAGCTCTTTATCGCCTTCCAATAATTTTCTTCCGCGCGTTCCTTCCGCTTGGTACCCAACAAAAAGCAACGTGTTATTAGGATTTTGCGCTTGGGTTTCAAGATAGTTGAGCATTCTTCCGCCCGTGAGCATTCCACTTCCGGCAATCACAATTTTTGGTTTATTATCGGTTCGTAATTCCATAGTCTCGCGATAGCTGCTCACGACAGTAAAGTGTGAACACATTTCGTCACATTCATTCTCGTTCAGCCTATGCCAATCTCTGGTACGGTGGAAGAGTTCCAAAACACTAGCTCCCATCGGGCTGTCCATTATCATTTGCACTTTGGGAATTTTGTGCTCTTTCAGTAATTTCCAAAAAATAAGCATCATCAATTGGGCACGTTCTACCGAAAAGCTTGGGATAAACAGGCTGCCACCTCTATTGATGGTGTCATTTACCAATTTTTCAATCAGTGGAAGTGCTTCCATTTCATCTGGATGAAACCTTCCTCCATAAGTAGATTCTATAAAAAGCACATCTGCTCTTTTTGGTTTCAGGGGTGGATAAAGCAATAAATCACTGGTTCTTCCAATATCTCCTGAAAAGACAAAACGCTTTCCTTCAACATCCAGCTCGATGAATGTAGCACCAAGAATATGTCCGTTATACTGAAATCGTGCCTTGATACCATCAAATAACGGAATCCATTGTGCTTGTGGAACGTCTTTAAAATGTGGAATGGTTTTTTCTACATCATTTAAATCGTAAAGTGGTTCAGCAGGACTGTGTTTGGAATAGCCCTCTTTATTGGCACGTTCGGCTTCCTGTTCTTGTATTTTGGCACTATCATTCAATATGATTTTTGCGATGTCCAAGGTGGGATTGGTGCCGTAAATGGGCCCTTTGAAACCTTGCTTTACCAATCTCGGCAAATATCCTGTATGGTCCATATGGCCGTGGGTAAGCAAAACAGCGTCAATATCAGCAACATTAACGGGTGGATACTCCCAGTTTTTAAGGCGTAATTCTTTTAACCCTTGAAAAAGTCCGCAGTCTATGAGTATCTTTTTATCTCCTGTGTCCACTAAATATTTTGAGCCGGTTACCGTACCTGCTGCACCTAAAAAGTGAATATTTATTTTATTGTTATCCATCTTTATAGTATTTATTTAGAGTCCACCACAGCAAGAAGGTGTATTTCCTTTATCTTGTTTTGATTTGCTCAATTCCACTATTTCTTTATATAGATTTCGTGAATCCTCTTTAATATAAAGTGCTACCTTCTTAATAGAGTTAGTTTCTAACTCAACCATATCCAATAGAATTTCTATGGCCTCGTCAAGCAATTTCGGGTCCTCTTCGAGAGCTTCGTAAAACGGCTCAAAATCTAATTGATTCTGTTGTTGTGAATCTTCTTTTTTCATTTGATTTTTTATTTAGAATTATTGATTGTTGCATTGTTTTTATTGATGTACTGAACATAATTTTTCTGAATCTTCTAAAATCTTTTTGTGTCTTTTATTATCAATTCCTATTTTTTCCAAGAGCTTCGGGCTTTCGTGAAGCTCTTTGCAGAGTACGATGCCTTCATCTAATAATTTTGTTTTTTCAGCTTTGGTAAGTGTTGTTAAAGCGGTTAAGGGATGTAGCCCAGATTTATCTATTCTGTCTTTAAGACCATTTCCTCTTGGATAATCCCAACTTGTCAACAACAATCCCACGCATGTACCATATTGTACCGCATCACTTGTAAATCGTGTATTTGTATAGACGCCTCCTTTGTGAAGTTTAGTATCGTGACCTTTTTGGCGTTCCCAATTTTTTTCTACATCTAAAAATCTTGAATTGATGTATAATGGAATCTTCACGTTGCAAACTCGGCCTTGATCGCTATGGTATTTGCATTCAATCATATAATGATTATTGTCTTTTTGCGCTATCACATCTATTTCGTGTTGAACACAATTACCTTGGACAATAACATCAACTTCTGTATCAAAACCTTCGTGTGCCAATAGTTTGCCTACTAATTTTTCAAATGGAAAACCGGTTGGACCTAGTTCCATTAAAGCTTTTTTGAGCTTGTACTTTGAGGCACTTACCCTAGATTTTCGTTTTAGCATCTTGAAAGCCAACTGATAGATTTTTTTGGTTGTCATTCCTTCTTCAATCTGCTCTTGTACTTTCCGGGCTATATCTTGAATAATATCCTCATCTGCCCGTGAACGCCGCAGGGAGTTGATGAGTTTGTTTACATCAAAGGCTTCGTACTCACCAGAGTATTTTTTTATTAAGACTGATTTATTCATTGTTACATTTTAATAGTCATTACTGGTAATTCGGAGTGATTGGTTACACCCTCTGCGATGCTTTTAGAGAATAAGCTTAAAAAGCCTGTACGTCCGTGAGTACACATTGCGATTAAATCGGCATTTTTATATCGTAAATAATTGTTTATCCCTGTTTCTACGTCTGGTTCGTTATATACATTCATTGAGAAGTTATCCAAATCGGGGAATTTTTTCAGGAACTCCTTGATGGGATCCAACCCTTGTTCTATACTGTTAAAATCGGTCTGAGTATTGACCCTCAATAAATGGATATGTGCGCCGCATTTTTCAGCAATCGAAATAACTTGCTTAAATGCATCGCTTACATCTTGAAGAAAATCTGAAACAAAAACGATATCCTTAAAAGGAAAGGATACTTCTTCATCCTTGACTACAACAACTGGTACATCAGCTTTCCTAACAATTTTTTCTACGTTGCTTCCCATTAACTCACGTATACCGCCTCGGGTGCCACTACTTCCCGTAACTATAAAATCGTGATAAAAATGACCCGAATGTTTAAGGATATTTGCCTGACCACCATCAAATTTAAGAAAAGTCCTGCATTCAAGGCCTTGTCGTTCTGCTTTTTTCTCCAGTTCTCTCAGGTAGGCTTTTGCGATGCCTATTTGCTTTACTGTTTCTGGGTGCTGTTTTTCTTTTTGTTTATCCAACTTTACCCATTCTACCGGGGTTTTCATCAAATGGAAAAAATGGATTTCGGAATTGTAAAGCTTTGCCATTTCAATTCCGAGTTCTTCTGCTTTATTGCAATTTTTTGAAAAGTCTGTTGGTACGAGTATGTTTTTCATAATATTTGTTTTTAACTATTAATTAATGCTAATTTCATTTCCAGAAGGTTTTTGTTTTTCAAAACAATCCAGATTATATATGGTTGTTTCTGCAATATTGGTCAATGCGGTTTTGGTTAAAAAAGCTTGATGGCTTGTAATTAGTACATTGTTGAAAGTCATTAAGCGTGCAATCACATCGTCTTGCAAAATGTCATCGGAATGGTCTTCAAAGAACAATCCTTCTTCTTCCTCATAAACATCCAGTCCTAAATACCCTATTTTTTTAGTTTTCAATCCTTCGATAACTGCCTTGGTGTCCACCAACCCACCACGACTTGTATTGATGAGCATTACTCCAGATTTCATTAGTGCTATATGCTCTTTATTTATTAAATGTTTTGTTGAAGCTTTTAATGGCACGTGCAGGCTTATTATATCTGCGTGCTTACAGAGCGTCGCACAATCTGAATAGATTACGCCATATTTATCAATTAGGTCTTTGCTTTCTTCTATATCCTGGGCAAGAATATTGCAGCCGAATCCGTGAAGTATTTTTACGAGTACAGACCCTATTTTTCCTGTTCCAATCACGCCAACGGTTTTCCCATTTAGGTCAAAACCAGTGAGACCGTTTAATGAAAAGTTTTGTTCGCGCACTCTATTGTGGGCTTTAATCAGTCTTCGGTTTAATGCAAGTATCAAAGCCATTGTATGTTCTGCAATGGCATAAGGTGAATAGGCTGGGACACGGGCCACTTTTATATTCAATTCAGCTGCTTTTTCTAAATCGACGTGATTGAAACCTGCCGAACGTAATGCGATAAATTTTATGCCTAGTTTGTGTAAAATATCCAAAACTTCCGAAGAGGCATCGTCACTTGAGAAAAGTGCTATGGCCTTTGAACCTTCTGCCAATAAGGCGGTTTCCTTTGTTAGCCTAAATTCCAGAAAATTCAATTGATGTTTTCCTTTATTAGCGTTTTCAATGGAAGGCTTATCGAATTTATGTGTGCTGTATATTGTTGTTTTCATAATTTATGTTCCAAATAGTTCTAAAAGTTCGTGCAATTCTTTATTGACCTGATGTTGCTTGACCACCTCATTAAAAGGGGTTAAGTGCAATTGATTGTTTAAAATCCCGATCATTACATTCTTTTTACTTTGTAAAAGCGATTTTACGGCTTCCACCCCAAGCCTTATGCCCAACATTCTATCCAAAGCACAAGGATTTCCACCTCGCTGTATGTGGCCAAGCTTTGTTATGCGTAAATCGACATTGGGATTGACTTCCTTTATTTTTGAAGAAACAAGTTCGGCACCAATTTCGTCACCTTCAGAAACTACGATTAGAAAAGCATCCTCGCTATCGTAATTTTTCACCTTACCCAAAAGGTTAATAAAGTCCGTACCGCTCTCCGGAATTAATATGGCGTCCGCACCAACCATCAATCCAGAATGAATACCGATGTAACCCGAATCCCTTCCCATTACTTCAACAATGAACACACGGTTATGGGATTCGGCAGTATCCCTTATTTTATCAATATTTTCAATGGTTGTGTTAACTGCGGAATCAAAACCAAGGGTGTAATCAGTACCCGAAATATCGTTATCAATAGTTCCGGGAATCCCTATGAATGGGATATCGCATATCTCTGAAAAAGCAAGTAATCCTTTAAATGTACCATCACCACCAATGGCAATTAAAGCGTCTATTTTGTTTACATTTAGAGTTTGCAAGGCTTTTTTTCGACCTTCCAGTTCGAGAAAACGTTTGCTTCGGGCTGTCTTAAGGATAGTGCCACCCTTTTGGGTCAGTTTTTGTAATTCGTGTGATTTTAATTGAACCAAGTCACCGTCTATCAATCCTTCATATCCTTTTCGAAAGCCGCTTACGTTTATACCATTTACTTCAGCCGTTTTTGTAATGGCGTACAAGGCTGCATTCATCCCTGGACTATCACCTCCAGAGGTAAATACACCTATATGTTTTATAGTACTATCCATAGTTATAAAGCTTCTTTTTTAAGAATTTCAGTATTTTTTATACCATACAACCTATTAAAAACCATACAAGCTGTAAGGTCACCCGTTACGTTTACAGCAGTCCTGAACATTCCCAACAATCTTTCTACACCAATAATAATGATGATGCCTTCGGCTGGGATACCGACACTTCCCAAAACAGAAGCGAGTATCACCACACCACCTCCGGGAATGGCAGGTGTGCCGATTGAAGCAGCAACGATGGTTACGATGACCACAATAATATTGAGCAAACTCATTTCCAAGCCATAGGCTTGGGCTATGAATAGCGTAGTTATGGTTTGATAGAGTGCAGTGCCATCCATATTGACGGTTGCACCTATGGGAATAATAAAATTGCTAATGGTCTTGTCCACCTTCAATTCTTCTTCGGCTGTTTGAAGGGAAAGTGGCATCACGGCCGCAGAGCTTGTGGTTGAAAAGGCCAATAATTGAACGTCCCTTATTTTTTTTAGGAAATGCATAGGGTTTGCTTTTCCAAGAAGCACAATTAGCCCTAAATAGAAAATTACCAAAAGTAATAGACCGAGCAGGACGACGCCAACATAATAGGTGAGACCGGAAAGAGAACTTAAACCAACACTAGAGGTAAGCTGCGCCATAAGTCCGAAAACAGCAATAGGCACTAGAAGCATTGACCATTTTACTACTGTCATACAGACTTCCTGAATGGCAGTTAGAAGCAGCTTCACTGGGCGCAGTAAGGCATTTTCAAGTGAAAGCACAGCTACACCAATAATGATTGTGAAAATTACAATGCTTAACATTTCACCACTTACCATAGATGCCAACGGGTTTTCGGGAAGTAAGTTTGAGATGGCATCAGGAATCGTTTCAATTCCGAAGGAAAGCTCTGGATTTTCCGTTGGAACAGCTGTAATTTCATTATGTTCAGCTAGAGCCTGTTGATGTAAAAAGCGACCAGGTCTAAAAAGTTGAGATAGTATGACACCCAAACTTACCGAAACTATCGTAGTACCTAGAAAATATAACAAAACCCCACCACCTAATTTTTTTAGATTGTCCTTATCATTACTTGCTATTCCAGTAATGATGGAAGCCACAATCAACGGAATCATAATCATTTGAACCAGTTTCAGAAATAGTACACCAGGCAATGCCAGCCAATTCCCCGCGATATCTGCTGTTTCTTTAGAAATCCATCCATTTTGTGGGCTCAATAGCAGACCAAATCCAACACCTAAAAACAAGGCAATGATTACCTTAAGCCATAGACGACTTTCTACCAATCTTATGAGGTAGTGGTTAAGTGATTTTAATGATTTTATCTCTGTGTCAAACATTCTGTTGATTATGCTATATTAATTTTATTATCCAGATACACTTCCTGAACGGATTGTAATACTCTCACGCCTTCGCTAAAGGGTTTTTGAAATGCTTTTCTTCCCATTATCAGCCCAGAACCACCAGCCCTTTTATTGATAACGGCAGTTGTTACAGCTTCGGACAAATCTGATTTGCCTTTGGAACCACCACCTGAATTAATCAGTCCTATTTTTCCCATATAACAATTGGCAACTTGTAACCTACAAAGGTCTATGGGATGGTCTGTGGTAAGGGTTTTATACATTTCATCATCATATTTTCCAAATCCTATCTCTTTGAAACCAAAATTATTGGTTGGTAATTTTTGTTTGATGATATCTGCCTGTATCGTTACTCCAATCTGATTGGCTTGTCCGGTTACATCGGCCGATGCGTGATAATCTTCTTTATCGGTTTTAAAAGCTTCATTTCGTGTATAGCACCATAAAATGGTAGCCATACCAAGATTATGAGCTTCTTCAAAAGCCTCTGCTATTTCTTTGAGTTGTCTGTTACTTTCCGCTGAACCAAAATAAATCGTAGCTCCTACGGCAATTGCTCCCATATCCCAAGCGGTTTTTACCTTACCAAAGAGTGTTTGGTCATATTTGTTCGGGTAGGTAAGCAGTTCATTGTGGTTAATCTTAACGATAAAAGGGATTTTATGGGCATATTTTCGGGCATTCAAACCCAAAACCCCAAACGTGGAAGCCACCCCATTACAACCGGCCTCAAGGGCGAGTTTTATAATGTTCTCTGGGTCAAAATAATCCGGATTTTTATAGAAAGAAAAAGCTGCACTATGCTCGATACCTTGGTCTACTGGAAGGATACTCAAGTAGCCTGTACCACCAAGATTTCCGTGGTTATACAATTGCGAAAGGCTTCGCAGTACCTGCGGATTTCTGTTGCTTTGGGTAAATACCTTATCTAGGCTTGTTCTACTTGGGGTTTGCAATTCATCCTTTGTTATTTTTTCACAAACGTGTTCTAAATAGAAGTCTGCTTTTTCTCCTAAAAGTTCTACTATATTCTTGTCTGTTTTCATTTTGATAGTATTTAATGGATTCCTAAACTTTCATTTGTTTTGGCTATGGATTTTGTACCATCTGTTTCAATTCCAGTTAAAGCCCTAATAGCATCAATTGTTTCCGGGATTACAATAGCTTGGTTATCGACCACGTAGGCATAAAAGAGTTCGTCTCCCTGTACCTTCAGCATATCTTCCCATAGTGCTACTTCGTACATATCGCCCCAAGGCCTTCCCATATCCAAGAACATTTCCTTAATGGTATTGTTAGAAACCAGACCTTGGTCATATTGAATCAATTTAATACGGCTGGACGTTTTGAAAGCATTTAGCACTTCTTGCTTTGTCGCCTGTTTTTTCAATTTCACATTCCAATAGTGCAGATGGCTTAAGGTTTGCGGTACTTTTACTGCTGCGGTGATGACATCCAGTTCTGGGTCAACACTTTTAGCATCCGGACCTTGATGGCTTGGGATATCTTTTTCGGGAACCATCGTATTCATAATACCACCTAAATGACTTTCCCAAGGGTCTGTAGCTCTTCTTAAAAGTGTACCTCTGGCATAATCCAATAAATCGGCTCTTTTTAAAGCGGTCAAGGTTCTTAAAATAGACGTAGTATTACAGGAAACTACACGTGTAGCATCTAGATTTAGAGCAGACTGATAATTATTTTCAGCACTAAAGGAATGGCCTGTTGTTTCGTGTTTTTCGCCTCCGTGTAAAATAAATTTGATGTTTTGCTCTTTATAAATTGCTACATTTTGAGCCGCAATCTTTTTAGGGGTACAGTCCACAACAAGATCTGATTTCTTTAAAAGTTCCTGCATATCGCCTTTTACCGAAATCCCTTCAGATTTCATTTTATCAGCAGCATCTTTAGTTGCTGCATAAATGTCGTATTCCTTTCTTACGGCATTTTGAATTCGCCAGTCGGTAATGATATCGCATACTCCCGAAAGCTTCATATCTTCTTGTAGGTTGATGGCATCGGCCACCCTTTTTCCGATGACTCCGTATCCTATAACTGCTATATTTTTCATATAAATTGTTTTTAATTAATTATGTTTTTTTGTTTTTGTCACTTGTATTCTTCATTCCCATCGGCATATTACCTTCATCGTCTGTATGTGAAATCATAAAAAGGCGTTCCGCCACAAGTATTAGAACAATCCCAATTGCCGCGACAATAAGAACCAAAGGATCGTTCAGATATTTTATATAAATAAAGGCCGAGAGTACTGCAACATCCAGTATAATGGCAATCACGGGGATAATTGGTTTAAAATCCACTTCTTTTCTAAGATTGCGGAACAGCCCCCAATGGATAGCGATATCCATAATAAGGTAAAAAATAGCCCCAATGGATGCTATCCTTGTCAAATCGAAAAGCACGGTCAGTAAAATGGCGAGGGAAGACGTGAATATTAGTGCTGGATTTTTTAAGCTACCAAGTTTGGTTAAAGAAGGCACCTGTTTCATATTGCTGAGCATTGCCAACAAGCGTGAAGAGGAAAAGATACTGGCAATGACCCCAGAAACCGTGGCAATAATGGCAATGCCAATGGTAATCCAGGAACCCCATTCCCCAAAAACAGGTTTTGCGGCGGCTGCAAGGGCATAATCTTTAGCTTCGATTATTTCAGGAATGCTTAAACCTCCCGCAACAGCTAATGCCAAGGCTACATATATCAGTGTGCAGATAAGTATGGAAAACACGATAGACCTACCAAGATTTTTATGCGGGTTTTTAATATCGGCCCCTTGGTTCGTGATAGTGGTAAAGCCTTTATAAGCAAGGATAGATAACGCCAAAGCGGCCACAAATCCGAAGCCTTGTGGTAATGTCTCAGTATTTTTGGGAATATAGTTTCCCGTAATATCGGCAAAACCTGAAATTGCAAGGCCGGCAGTAGCTAAAATTGCTATTCCCACTACCTTTATAATAGCGGTAAATGTCGCGGTGGCACCAATAACCTTATTGCCCAGGATGTTCACTATATAAGCAACAACAATTAGCCCAACACCCAGGGTAGAGGCATAACCTGCATAGGACTCGGGAAATAGTCTCAACGTATATGCTCCAAAAGTGCCCGCCACCAGACTTTCGGAAACTACCATTGATACGTACATCAGCAAAGAATAAAACCCTGTTGTTGTTCCAGGTCCATAGGATTTGTTAAGGAATTTAACCACACCTCCAGACGATGGAAAAGCATTTGAAAACTTGACATAGGAATATGAGCTAAAACCCACCACAACAGCACCTGCAATAAATGCAATGGGAAATAGATCACCCACCAACTCTGCTATTTGCCCCATAAGGACAAATATGCCAGCACCAATCATTACGCCTGTACCAAGAGATATGGAACCTATTAGGGAAAGCTTATTATTTTTATCTGTGGTGTTTTTCATTTCAAAATTATTTTGTTCTGTTTTTAACCGAAGATTTCGGTTTAAAGTTTCTAATAATCAGGCGGTTGCTCTTTTCATAAGTGAAATAACTTACCGCCCAATTAAAACCAACCATCAATCTATTTCTAAATCCGCTTATGGACATCAAGTGTACTATGGACCATAGTAACCAGGCGAAATAGCCAGCAAACTTCATTTTTCCCAAGTCGGCTACTGCTTTACGTTTTCCTACGGTTGCCAAAGAACCCTTGTCTTTATATTCGAAAGGTTTTGGTGCCTCGTTCTTAATGATTTTTAATAGTGAATCACCCAACCATTTACCTTGTTGAATTGCTGCCTGCGCCACCTGTGGATGCCCTTTGGGTCTTTCTTCAGAAATAAGCGCAGCTATATCGCCTATGGCAAAAATGTTTTCGTAGCCTTCTACTTTTAAATTAGCATCGGTTTTAATCCGGTTGCCCCTGACTATGTGTTTTTCATCAATACCATTTGGGAATTGTCCTTTTACGCCAGCCGTCCAGATAAGGTTTTTAGCCAATATGGTCTTATCACTTTTGGTAGTGACTTCGTTGCCGTCATAATTGCTTACAGCTTCATTTAATAATACCTTTACATTCAAATCCTCTAAATATTTGAGGGTTTTCGATGATGCCTTGTCTGACATTGTGCCTAACAACTCATCAATGGCTTCTATTAGATAAATATTCATAATGGAAGAAGGGTACTCTGGGTAATCTTTGGGAAGGATGTATTTGCAAAACTCTGCCAAAGCTCCTGCCATTTCTACGCCTGCTGGACCACCACCTACTATTACAAAATTTGTCAGCGCGTCGCGTTCTTTATCATCACAAGTAATAGCTGCCTGTTCCAAATTTTGCAACATCATATGACGGATGTTGAGGGAATCGCGAATATCCTTCATCCCCAAACTATTTTCGGCCACAGAATCCATCCCAAAGAAATTGGTGGTCGTGCCAGTAGCCAACACTAAATAGTCATAAGAAACACTTCCCTTATTGGTCAATATAGTATTTGAATCAGGTTGAATTTCCTCAACTTCAGCCAAACGAAAGAAAACATTTTTATAGCCATTGATTTGTTTTCTGAATGGAAATACAATACTGTCAGGCTCCAGGGCACTCGTTGCCACTTGATATAATAAAGGCTGAAACTGATGGAAGTTATTTTTATCGAGTAAAACCACTTGAACTTCTTTGTGTTTCAGTTTCTCAACCAATGCCAAACCTGCAAATCCTCCACCAACGATAACCACACGAGGTAATTTAGTATCTGGAAGACAGATTTCATCTGTTATCTTACAGGTGGATTCTAATGTAATGCTATGTGTTTGCTTTTCTTTCATTTTTTATTTCTATCTCTTGCAATCAGTACTGAACATTTGGCATTTGTGGTCAAATATTGGGATACTGAGCCCAATACTAAGCGAGAAAAAGCACCGTGACCCTGAGAGCCTACTACAATTAAATCTGCACCCCAATCTTCTGCTTTTTCATTAATAGTACTTTTGGGCAGTCCGCTAACAACACTTGTGGTTATGGTAAGTGCCTTGTTTTCGGCCTTGATTTTATCGGAAGCTTCTGAAACGATTTTGTTTCCCAATTTTTGAGCGTTACTTTTAATTTCTTCTATGTAATTTCCTATCTTGCCGCCCATAGTATGCAATCCCAGACCGGTTGTTTTAGGAAGTTCATAAACATTTATAATATGAATTTCACTATTTGAGGATAAAGTCATTTTCTTAAGCTCGTTAATGGCTACTTCACTAAAATCTGAACCATCTATGGCCAATAGTATTTTCATAGTTTGAATGTATTAGTTGGTTGATATTTCTTTTGATTTTATAAGTTTTCTCCAATACAAGTGTTCATATAATCCAGACCAATACATACCAAAGGTGAAAGCGAATAATAATTCTTCAATTGGAATTCCTAAAACAAGAATATGGGTTAAGTTGTCCAGATTCCAGTTCAGCTCCACATATTGCGGATAAAATGGAAGGATGCTTCCGAAATAAATGAAGTACAGTATGGTAAACAAGATTCCTCCAACCCATATCTTTCCTTTTAAATCTGGGCGACAGTACAATGTTGCCAAACCACCAAAAAACATTGCAATGATGCCACAATAGATGTGGTTAAGCGTGGTGAAAAGACTAAATATGACAAATACAATGGCTGGAACAAAAAGTATATAAATATGTAGCTTATGTCTTTGGTGGCTCCGTTCGGTATGAGGCATATCTATATAGCCTTTTTTGAATATCAGATTATACAATACCGTCCCTATTCCGCCAATAGCAAAAGAGAAAATAAGGCTCTCAATATCAAAACCTGTTCTTTCCGCTAAATGGAATAGGGAAGGTGGAAACCAATATTCTGGAACAAACAAGGGTTCTGTTAGGCCAAAGGGCATAGTGATAAGGCTCATTTTGAGCATTTCTTTTCTATACCCCTTTTTTGACAAATAGATTATTGCCCAAAGCGCAAGAATTATAAGAGACCATATGAACCAGACGTATTGCATAAATTTTATTTTACTCTCTTATTTTTTGACTTTTATTTGCGCATTATAAAAAGCCGCAATACAGGCACCTATTAGCCATCCTAAAATGAATATCTGTACTATTCCCAAACCAGCTTCCCATAGTGGCACATCCATCCTGATAATGCTTGTGGTATCTAAACCGTGCAATAGGCTGTTGAAAAAATCGATAGTGGCTTCTCGACCTGCTGTTGACATAACTATCATACAGCCTAAGTAAATTAGTGCCCCCGTAAGACCGAAAGCAAATCCGAGTTTTTTTACGTTTAATCGATACATAATTTTAAAGTTTTGAGTTAGTTGTCTGATTTTAATATCTTTTTTGATTCCTCAAATTCTTCCTTGGATATTTCGCCTTTTGCAAAGCGGTTTTTAAGAATATCCAGTGGGCTGTCCTTCTTTGTTTTTTGATAAGGGATATCTGCTGGGATAAAGAATATCCAAGCCAATAAAATAATCCATATAATCCACCATATTAGATGCATACCTCCAAAATGTCCTTCGTAAAAATGCATAATTTTTGGTTTTAAGTTGTTGTTAATTTAATTCTGTAATTGTATAACCATTGAGCCCATCAAGTTGCTTTTGTAATTCGGCAACAGAAAGTGCTTCATTCATCGTGATAAGTGCAGCACCTTTTGGTGCCAAAAAGATCTCTGCTTTTTCTATATTGGGATGTTCTTCTAAAGTCTTTTTTACTCTTGATACACATCCACCGCAGCTGATTCCGCTTATTTGAAATTTTTGTTTCATCATTTAGTATTTAATGGTGATGATGCCCTTTGTGTTCATCTTTTGGTTCTGTTTTTGAAACATCTTTACCGTGTTCGTTTTCTCTTTGTCTATTCTGTGAATGATTGTGCCCACCGTGGCGATGTGAACCGTGAGGCATAAATAAGTGACAAGCAAACATAAAGAGGATGAAGATGAATAGAGACGAACTGCTTCCTATACCTAATGATGGTGCAAAAAAGATAAACAGTAATGGTAATCCACAACCGATGACCATCCATATCCAGTGATTATTTTTCATTGTTGTTTATTTTAAAAGTTAAAATTAATGATGCTCGGTATGCTCACCTTTGGTTGGACTATCCATATCGTCCATCTTGCCCATACCCTGCATATCCATTCCTTTTTCGCCCATCATCTTTGAGCAGGATTCCATACAGTCTTCGCTCATCATCCCTTTTTCGTGCATCATTTTCATCATAGTGCCCATCATTTTGCCGTCATTCATCATTGAGTGCATCATTGTACTGTCTTTCATCATCATTTGCATTCCTTCTCCTTGCATCATTGAGCTCATCATTTTTTTGTTGCCCTGCATCATTTGCATTGCGTGTTGGTTGTCGTGCATACTTTCCATAAATTCGGTCATATAGTCGTGATTTTTGGAAATGGCATTAAAAACTTCTGTGCGAGTTTCAGGGTTTTCCATTAGTGCCTGAGTGTTTGTTTCTTGTTTGCAACTGTTTAAGCTTAAAAGCCCAACTGCCGATAAAACAATTAGTAGTGTTTTCATAATTTATTTTTTGAGTTAAACATTTATTTTAATTTTTATAAACCCATTCCCAACAATCTAAATGTTTATAGTTGAGGGAATGGATTATCAACTATTAATTCGCAGATTTTAAAAAGGTTATAATCTTTTTGAATTTCTTATATGTTATGTGTATTTTCAATATTATTAGATTTTTTTTATACGCCACTTCTTATTATTACCTTTAACTGCCACCAAATTTTCTGAAATCAATTTTGATGTGATGGCAGGTGGATTTTTATCATTCTTATCTTTTGGCGAGACGTGAATGGCCAATTGCGTTAAATGGTCAATGGTATTACCATTCTCATCTATAACAAGCTCAAAATAATGGTAGTTTACCACGTCTTTTTTGAAAATGTCATTATAGCCAATGGTTTCTTTTTCAACTTTTAACACCAAGGCTTTGCCATATTGAAAGTTGTTGGCATTGAGGAATTGTGGAGTGATGACAGTTTTTCCAGTTTTATCGATATAGCCATAATAGAGCACGCCATCTTTTTGGTTTGCAATCAGGCATTTTCCGTTACTGAATATAGGGTAGCTTGCATTGTCTGTTTTGGTTGCCACCAAATCATTTCGAAAATCAACGATTAAATTTCCTTCTGGGTCAATAAAACCCCATTCGTTCCCTTTTTTAATGGCAGCGACGCCATTGCTAAAAGGCGAGATGTAGTCTAAATTTTCAAAGGTTTGTGCAATTCCTATAAAGGGAATTAATACTAATGTGATAAGTAGTTTTTTCATTTTGTTTAATTTAATTTGATGAAATTAACCATTGCCTTAAGCTTTTGTCTGCATAACTTTCGTTGATATCTATATAATTTCATCATAGAAATTCCGTTTCCAATTTCCTGTGTTTTTGTAATCGGTCATACTCATTCCCACCACTTCCTTAAACTGTCTAGACAGGTGGTTGACACTACTGTAGTCCAATAAATATCCTATATCTGAAAAGGAATGTTGTTTAAGCTGAATGAGCTCTTTGACTTTTTCTATTTTTAATTTGATAAAGTACTTTTCAATGGTTGTCTGTTGATTTGCTGAAAACAATCTGCTCAATGTCTTGTAATCTTTATGAAGTCTTGAAGCCAATAGTTCAGATGTTTTTACCTTAATATGTAACGGTAGCTCTTGCAATTGTTCTATTAGAATAATCTTGATTCTTTCTGTGAGCATTTCTTCTTCTTTTTGTACAATTTCAAAATTATTGGCGTGAAGTACACTTGTAACGGTATCGATAATTTCATTGTTCGTTTTTTTTTGTGCTTCTACCAGCAACCTTCCTAATTCCAAGGAAAGCACTGTAACTTCAAGTTCTTGTAATTCTTGTTTAATTACTTTTAAGCAGCGGTTACAGACCATATTCTTAATCCAAAATTCTTTTGGTTTGTTCATAATATATAATGTATTGTCATTGAGTTTAGCTCAATGGTCTGATAGGTTTAGCCTAACAGGATTAATATTGTGTAGCGTTGTTGAGAATAGGGTACAACAAATGTTAGCCAGAAGTGAAATATTGGCTATAGAGGCAATGCAGATTAATTTTAACCTGCGAAGTAGAAAATCAAATTAAAAAGGACTCGTTGAGGATTACAAGGTCTGTGGATAGCAAAGGTGGCCTATAAGCCTTAAACGAAACTGTGTTTTTCTCTAAACCTTCAAAAAGGTTGATATAAGAATAGACGAAGTTGTTTAAGAAAACTAAAGTTTCAATCTCTGAAATTGTATTGGCCTTCTTGAAGGTGTCATCTCCTTCTTTCAAGATGGTCTTATTATCGCAACAGTCTTTCTCTTGTATTGTAGTACATTGCTTGGAATTATTATCTTTTTTCTGTGCAGTCTCCATACAAGATTCTGCTTTACTAAAAAAAGCCAAATCCACCATTTTATTACAGCAAAAGTGCATATTTACCGTAAAGGATGTGGTGGAAAACAGTATAAAAACTGCTAAAAAGAAGGACAGTATTTTAGTAAAAAAAGATTTCACTCTATAAAATTAATAAATTTTGATTAACATTAAAGGATTTTGGAAAATAAAATTCAACTGTTCAATTATTTTATTATTAGTTTTTTACAAAAAAACAACAAAATTAATCAGTACAAATATAATTCTAAAAGTTCAACAGAACTATGATTTATATCATATAAAGGAAGCTGCAAAAGAATTTTATTTGCAAATAATATTTAAGCGGTTTCGTGCAAAATAAACATTGATAAATCAAAAAAAATTGTTAAATAAACAAATTGAGATAAATTTTGTATAAATTTGCAACATTAATGAAAAAAGTTTTTCATAAAATATCATCCGTTTGTTTGGCACTTATCGTGCTATTGTCAACAGTTTCTTTTACTATTGATAGTCATTACTGTGGCGATACTTTAGTGGATTCTTCTTTATTTGGGCACGTTGAAACTTGCGGAATGGATAAACAACTATCCAAAAATGATTGTCAAAGTGAAGTTCAGGATGATTCCTGCTGTTCAGATAAGCAATTAGTTGTTGAAGGTCAGGACGACCTGAAGATGTCTTTTAACACCTTAAATTTTGAGCAACAAGTCTTTGTTGTCTCTTTTGTACATTCTTATATCAATCTCTTTGAGACTCTTGATTCACACATTGTACCATTTAGAGATTATGCGGTTCCCTTTCTCATACGGGATATACAAAAACTGCACGAGACGTATTTAATTTGATTTTAAACAGTTTCCGATAAATATCGGAATAATTAGCCCTATGGTCAATACTATTTTGGGCTCAATTTCTTGTGTTTAATGTTTTGATTTTATCAAGATATTATTCGATGTATAACTGTTTAATAATCATTGTAATGCTGAATAAAAGCATCAAATTTTTAATCGAGAACAAGCTAGTAGCCGTTCTACTACTTGCACTTTTTATTGCTTGGGGAGTCGTAAACGCCCCGTTTGAATGGAATACAGGCTCACTTCCTCGAGACCCTGTTGCCGTAGATGCCATACCAGATATTGGCGAAAACCAACAAATTGTATTTACTAAATGGGATGGTCGTTCCCCTCAAGATATTGAGGATCAAATTACTTATCCTCTAACCACATCGCTTCTTGGTATTCCAGGGGTTAAAACAATACGTAGTTCATCTATGTTCGGGTTTTCGAGCATTTATATCATTTTCGAAGAAGATATTGAATTTTATTGGAGCAGAAGCCGAATACTTGAAAAATTAAACTCATTACCAGCCGGACTTCTACCAGAAGGCGTTAATCCAGCTCTAGGTCCCGATGCCACAGGATTAGGGCAAATATATTGGTACACCCTTGAGGGACGTGATAAAGATGGTAATGTTACAGGTGGATGGGATTTACAAGAATTAAGAAGCATTCAAGACTTCTACGTGAAATATGCGTTGTCATCTGCGAGTGGCGTTTCAGAAGTGGCTTCCATCGGCGGATATGTTTTGGAATATCAAGTGGATGTTAATCCCGAATTAATGCGGCAATACAACATAGGCTTGAGTGAGGTTGTAAAAGCAGTAAAACAAAGCAACAAAGATGTTGGTGCACAAACGCTTGAAATCAACCAAGCTGAATACCTTATAAGAGGATTGGGTTATATTAAGAAACTATCTGATTTAGAAAACGCGGTAGTTACTTCAAAAGATTTTACATCCATCCGTATAAAGGATATTGCGAAAGTAACACACGGTCCTGCTACAAGAAGAGGCTTATTGGACAAGGAAGGAGCCGAGGTTGTTGGTGGTGTTGTAGTGGCTCGTTATGGGGCCAATCCTATGGAAGTCATCAACAATGTTAAAGAAAAAATAAACGAGTTAAGTTCTGGGCTTCCATCAAAAACATTAAGCGATGGGAGGACTTCGCAATTAACCATCGTACCCTTTTATGACAGAACAGAACTAATCCAAGAAACCTTGGGCACACTTGATGAAGCGCTAACTTTAGAGATATTGATAACCATTTTTGTGATTATCATAATGGTCTTCAATTTAAGGGCTTCCGTATTGATTTCCGGATTATTGCCTGTTGCGGTTTTGATGGTCTTTATTTCTATGAAACTGTTCAATGTAGATGCAAATATTGTCGCCTTATCTGGTATTGCAATTGCTATTGGAACTATGGTCGATGTGGGCGTTATCCTTTCGGAAAATGTCTTGCGGCATATTGATGAAAATGAAGAAAAGCTACCTATGAATACGGTAGTTTATAATGCGACTGCCGAAGTTTCTGGCGCCATCTTAACGGCAGTAATGACCACTATTATTAGTTTCATTCCTGTATTTACTATGATTGGTGCAGAAGGGAAATTGTTTAGGCCATTGGCATTTACAAAAACGGCAGCACTCACCGCATCTCTTATTGTTGCCCTATTTTTAATTCCACCATTTGCGGCCTATTTATTTAAAAAGAGAAATTTAAAAACTTCTTTTAGTTATATGCTAAATGGAGCATTGATTGTTTTTGGCGTTTTATCTTTAATTTTAGGCTATCCGCTTGGATTAATATTAGTTGCATTTGGCGTTGTTGGCTTCCTTTCACTAAAGGAAAAGATTACGTCAAAACGCGCCAACATCATCAATATATTTGTTTCGGCTTTTGCTATCATATTCCTATTGGCGGAATATTGGAGACCACTGGGAGTAGATAGAAGTATCCTTATAAACTTAATCTTCGTTGGTCTTATCTGTTTTGGTCTTTTGGGTGTATTTACACTTTTTAGAAATTATTATGTTCGAATTTTAAATTGGGCATTGCGCAATAAGCTGTTATTTCTTTCGATACCAACTGCCATTGTAATTTTTGGAGTGATGATTATGCGTAATACTGGTAAAGAGTTTATGCCTTCACTCAATGAGGGTTCATTCCTGTTAATGCCCACTTCAATGCCACACGCAGGTGTGGAGGAAAATAAACGCGTCCTACAGCAACTCGATATGGCCGTTGCGAGCATTCCAGAAATTGAAACCGTAGTCGGTAAATCTGGGCGTACAGAATCAGCATTAGACCCTGCACCGTTATCGATGTATGAGAATGTTATTCAATATAAATCTGAATATATTTTAAATGAAAATCGCAAAAGACAACGCTTTAAGGTAAACGAAGACGGCTTATTTGTTTTAAAGGATGGCAGTTTAGTAACCAACCCTAATAGCGAAATTGAAGTAGAAGATGATGACTATAAAGCCTCAAAAATTACAGACCCATTCTCTGTGACAAGTTCACAGCTCATTCCAGATGACGATGGAGAGTACTTTAGAAATTGGCGACCTGAAATTGAATCGCCAGACGATATTTGGAAAGAAATCGTAAGGGTTACAAAGCTTCCAGGTGTTACTTCAGCACCAAAGCTACAACCCATAGAAACACGCTTGGTGATGCTACAGACTGGTATGCGAGCACCTATGGGCATTAAGGTGAAAGGACAGGATTTAAAAGAAATTGAGGCGTTTGGGGTACAATTGGAAGATATCTTAAAACAAGCAGAGGGTGTAAAGGATGAAGCAGTTTTTGCCGACCGTATTGTGGGGAAGCCATACCTACTTATAGATATTGACAGAGAACGACTTGCGCGCTATGGCATAACCATAGAGCAAGTACAGCAAGTTATACAGGTTTCTGTTGGTGGTATGGTGCTTTCACAAACAGTAGAAGGTAGGGAGCGCTATGGTATTCGTGTACGCTACCCAAGGGAATTACGCGCAAATCCAAACGATTTAAAAGATATTTATGTGCCTGTAGAAAAAGGAAGTCCGGTTCCGTTAAGTGAGTTGGTCACTATTAGATATGAGAAAGGGCCACAGGTTATAAAGAGTGAAGACACTTTTTTAGTAGGCTATGTCCTTTTTGATAAATTAGATGGTTTCGCCGAAGTAGATGTGGTGGAAAATGCCCAAGCCCTTATTCAAGAAAAAATTGACAATGGCGAATTGACCGTTCCAAAGGGTATCAATTATCAATTTACGGGAACGTATGAAAATCAGTTACGAGCAGAAAAAACATTGAGCGTGGTAGTACCTCTGGCTTTGGCTATTATTTTTCTAATCCTATATTTCCAGTTCCGTTCTGTTGGAACGTCATTAATGGTCTTTACTGGAATTGCTGTCGCCTTTTCGGGAGGTTTTTTAATGATATGGTTCTACGGCCAAGATTGGTTCTTAAACTTCAGCTTTTTCGGAGAAAATTTACGAGACCTCTTTCAAATGCACACCATTAATTTAAGTGTCGCTGTATGGGTTGGTTTTATTGCTCTATTCGGTATTGCTACCGATGATGGCGTAGTAATGGCTACCTACCTTACGCAAACCTTTGACAAAAACAAACCTAAAGATAGAAAAAGCATTAGGGCATCCGTAGTTGAGGCAGGAGAAAAACGTATCCGTCCGTGTTTAATGACAACGGCGACAACTATTCTTGCTTTGTTGCCTGTATTAACATCAACAGGTCGAGGGAGTGATATAATGATTCCAATGGCTATTCCTTCTTTTGGTGGGATGTTAATTGCACTTATAACCCTATTTGTTGTGCCAGTTTTATTTAGCTGGAAAGAAGAATTTCAATTAAAACGAGCTACAAAATGAGATATATAATTTTAATAGCACTTGTTTTTTTCGCTTTCACGGAAGTAAATGCACAAGATTTAGCATCCTATATTCAGGAAGCTGAAAAGAACAATCCAGAAATCCAAGCTTTTGAATTGCGGTACAATATCGCCGAAGAAAAAGTAAATGAAGTTAACAGCTTACCAAATACTGAATTTAATTTTGGCGTTATGGCTATAGCTCCTGAAATGGATATGCCTATGGAGCAATTTAGTGCCTCTGTAATGCAAATGTTACCGTGGTTCGGGACCATTTCAGCAAGGGAAAATTATGCATCATCTATAGCAGAAGCGCAATATGTTGATATAGCAATTGCGAAAAGAAAACTTTCATTGTCAGTATCCCAGTCATATTATAAACTTTATGCCATACGTGCAAAACAGCTTATTCTGGATGAGAACATTGAACTTTTACAAACCTATGAACGCCTAGCATTAACTTCATTGGAAGTTGGTAAAGCATCAGCTGTTGATGTACTTCGCCTTCAAATAAGACAAAACGAATTAGTTCAACAAAAGGAAGTGCTAGAACAGGGTTTTCAGGCAGAACAGACGCTGTTCAATAACCTTTTGAATCGTGAAGAAAATATGTCGGTGGATGTTGTGGAAGAAATGATGATTCCGGACGTTGACCCTCTGGTTTTAAATGAGAACCTTCAAATAAACCCGGAACTTATTAAATATGATAAGTTATATGAATCTGTTGAGCAGTCAGAGCTGTTAAACCAAAAGGAAAGTGGTCCTATGGTAGGGTTTGGAGTGCAGTATATTAACCAAAAAAATAGTCCAATGATAACTAGCTCTTTTAAAGATATGGTTATGCCTATGCTTTCTATTTCTATTCCCATTTTTAATAATAAATATAAGTCTGTGACAAGACAAAATGAGTTGAAACAACTAGAAATAAAATTTCAAAAAGAGGATAGGTTGAATAAGTTAGAAACACTTTTGGCGCAAGGGCTTTATAATAGAAATGCGACAAGAATTAAGTTCAATGTACAAACCGATAATTTGAAACAGGCCATTGATGCCGAGGAAATTCTTATGAAAAACTACGAAACTGGAACTATAGATTTTAATGATGTGTTAGATGTACAGGAATTGCAGTTAAAGTTTCAAATCAATTTAATCGATTCCATTAAAGGGTATTTTACAGAATATGCTTTAATAAATTATTTAACAAGATAAAAAATTGAACTAGGCCAAATTGGTTTTTGAACACTAAAATAAAGAATTATGATTAGAAAGATAACAATACTATTTGTACTTCTCGTTTCATTTGAAAGTGTTGCACAAGTAGGAACCAACGGACAAGATAGAAAAGAAGAAGGACGACCTATTAAAGAGTATAACCTTACCATTGAAGAAAATAAAATGACGCTTGGTGGTGTTACTGCTAATGCAATGACTATCAATGGAGGTATCCCTGGGCCTGTTTTGGAATTTAATGAAGGAGACCTTGCTATAATCAACGTAACCAATAAAATGGATGAAGAAACTTCAGTGCATTGGCACGGATTGATACTTCCCAATTTTTACGACGGGGTTCCATATTTAACTACCCCACCGATTGAGCCAGGAACAACTTTCCAATACAGGATTCCAATCAACCAATCGGGAACATATTGGTACCATTCCCACACAATGCTACAAGAACAAAAAGGTGTTTATGGGTCTATTATCATTCATCCAAAAGAGAAAACCTTGGAATATGATAAAGATTTAGTCGTGGTATTATCAGATTGGACCAATGAAAAACCAATGAATGTATTACGAAACCTTAAAAGAGGTAACGAGTGGTATCAAGTTAAAAAAGGCACAGCAGTGCCATTAAGTAGGGTCATTTCAGAAGGTGCCTTTGGTGCTCAACTTAAATTTTGGAGAGACCGTATGGAAGGGGCTGATATTGCAGACATTTATTATCCCGCATTTTTGTCCAACGGTAAAAAACTGGCAGAGTTTCCAGAATTTACGGCTGGCGAAAAAGTAAGGCTTCGCTTCATTAACGCATCGGCTTCTACCTATTATTGGATGGACTTTGGCGGAGGTAACCCAATGTTGGTTTCCAGTGATGGTGTTGACGTGCAACCCGTTTCCAAAAGCAGATTTCTCTTTGGCATAGCCGAAACGAATGATGTAATTGTAACTATTCCAGAAGGAACTATTGAAATTACCGCAACCGCTCAAGATGGTTCAGGTCATACCTCTATACAGTTAGGTAATGGCACTCTTTACCCAGCCAAAAGAATTGATAGACCTGATAAGGTAGCGATGATGAAGCAAATGGCTAAAATGGATATGAAAATGGGAGCACCTGCAATGGTTGGAAACAAGAAGAAGAATACACCCGAAGTTTTAATGCAGAAGTACGGAATGAAGATGAATATGAAGGACGGCGAGATGAAAATGGGGAACGATAAGATGTCGATGAAAGATGGCAAAATGAATGACCAAATGGATATGAAGATCGATGATACAATGGGAATGAAAAAAGACTCGATGTCAATGAGCCATAATGGAGCATCAAATAAAATGGAAGGTCATATGCACAATATGCCAATGATGCAGAAGGATTCTACTTCTTTTGATTATGAGGAGCGAAAGACATACTTCAACTATGATTTTTTAGAGGCAAAAGAAAAAACTGAATTTAAGGCAGATTTACCAGTAAATGAAGTGTTGCTTAACCTAACAGGTAATATGAATCGCTATGTATGGAGTATGAATGGGGTTCCATTATCAGAAACCGATAAGATAAATATAAAAGGAGGCGAGGTAACCAGAATTACATTAAATAACCTGACTATGATGCACCATCCAATGCACTTGCACGGTCATTACTTCAGGGTCATTAATGAAAAAGGAGAACGTTCCCCATTAAAGCATACCGTGAACGTACCACCAATGCAGAAAGTTATTATTGAATTTTATAACGAAGAGTATGGCGATTGGTTTTTTCATTGCCACATATTGTACCATATGATGGGTGGTATGGCAAGAGTGTTTAGTTACGATACCCCAAGGGATGATAGAATGAAAGATTATCCAGTTCAGAAACTTATTGATGAGACAGACCATTATTATTCGTGGGGATTGGCTCGTGCAGGTTCAAATTTTAATGAACTCTTTTTAACGTCGAGCAATATCCGAAATGAATTTGGTTTGAGAACAGAGTTCGATTACGACCAAAATGTTGAAGCCGAAATAAGTTATAATAGGTATCTGAACGATTGGGTACGTGTTTATGCAGGAGTAAATACCGAAACGTCAACACCAGATTCTTACGATACATTTAATACCGTAGGATTGGTTGGTGTAAAGTATTTTACGCCTTATAGATTTAATGTAGATGTGAGTATGGACCATCAGCTACGCCCAAGAATACGTTTGGACAGAGAATTATTGATTTTTCCAAGAATTTTTTTGGAAGGCGAATACGAATACAGAGCAGATTTTGGATGGGTCAATGATTTAGAGAATAATAAATCATTTGAAAGCGAAACACAATGGTTGGTAGGGGTTGCATACATTCTTTCGCGCAATTTTTCAATCCAAGCTAACTACAATAACCGATATGGATTGGGTGGTGGACTATTAGCAAGATTTTAAACAACTAAAAATTAAAAAAAGATGAACTATTATTTTAATAAAACAATCAATGGAACCTTCGAAGAGGTCATAGAGAAAGTGACACAAGGATTAAAGGAAGAAGGTTTTGGAATCCTTACAGAAATTGATGTAACAGAAACACTAAAGAAAAAACTGGATATAGACTTTAAAAAGTATAGGATACTCGGAGCTTGTAATCCGCCCTATGCACATAAAGCTTTGCAAGCAGAAGATAAAATTGGAACGATGTTGCCCTGCAATGTCATAGTACAGGAAATCGAAGCAGGTATCATTGAAGTTGCGGCCGTAAACCCAATGGCTTCAATGCAAGCTGTAAAAAATGAAAAATTGAATGAGGTAGCCAGCGAAATAACTGCAATGTTGGAAAACGTCATTGAAAAATTATAAGACACTATAAAAAGGCAGTAATAATAATTAATAAACACAAACTTAAATTAAAACAAAATGAGCAAATTAAAATCAACATTAGGTATAGTTGCGATAGCATTCATAACCTTAACAGTAATGTCTTGTAAAGACAACAGCAAAGAACAAAATAGCACGGATGGAGACCATTCAGAAATGAACCACGATAACAGTGATGGTCATCACGACGGCGAAAAGAAGGAAATGGCAATGAGTGGCGATGGTAATTCACAAGCTGTATTAAAGGACTACTTTAATCTTAAAAATGCGTTGGTTGCAGATGATAATGCTAAAGCAAAAACACTTGGTGCAACTCTGGCAACAACTTTAGGGAATTTTGATGTTTCATCAAATTTTTCCGACACTCAAAAAGCCGAATTAAAAGAAATTATAGAAGATGCCGTAG
>NZ_AMSG01000008.1 GCF_000300875.1 Galbibacter marinus
ACAACTTCGCTTGCTTTTGGAATACAAGGGAATGCTTATGGGCGTCCCTGTAGTTGTTGTTAATCCTCGATTCACTAGTCAGATCTGTAATGTATGTAAACATATTGGTAAACGAACTAACAAGCACTTTAAGTGCCAAAACTGTGGAAGCCATATGGATGCTGATGTGAACGCATCTATTAATATAGCTACCCTTGAACGCGCCATAAACCGTGTCGGAAAATCGAATGATATGTGTTGCACTATTGCTCATGTTCATTCAGGTTTAAAACCCAATCCATCGCTATGCGTGGTTGGGTAGTTTATTTTAGTAAAAAGCAGATGCATTACCCAAGTGATTGTAGGGTCTCATTGGAAAGTTTTAAACACCTCTGAAAAGTTTCTTCTAAACTAAGGTTTGTACTATCAATTTCAATAGCTCCATCAGCCTTCATTAATGGAGAGTCTGACCGAGTGGTATCAATTAAATCACGTTTTTGAACATTCTCCAAAACCGCTTGATAAGTTACCTGGTCTCCTCTTTCTGTAAGTTCTAAGTAACGCCTATGTGCTCTAACATCCGCGGAGGCTGTCATAAAAAGCTTTAATTCTGCATCTGGAAAAATAACAGTTCCAACATCCCTTCCATCCATTACAATAGCTTTGTTTTTTCCCATTGCCTGTTGTTGTTCGACCAACTTGTGACGAACTTCAGAAACGGCAGCCACCTCACTAACCACATGAGATACTTCAAGTGTTCGGATCTGTTTTTCCACTAGATCTCCATTGAGGTAGATCTCAGGGAGCCCAGTGTTACTGTTTAGTTTAAACTCAAGACGAATCTTATCAAGTGCTTGAATCAATTGGTCTTTTTGAAGTTCTTGGTTGCGAAACATATCGTTAATCAAGGCGTAATACGACACGGCACGGTACATAGCCCCTGTATCGACATATACATATCCCAGAGATTTAGCTAATTTCTTAGCTATAGTACTTTTACCTGTTGAGGAATATCCGTCAATAGCAATGGTGATTTTTCGCATTTCAATGGTTATATAATTGTTCCACGTATTGAAGTGTAATTTTTCAATACGTGGAAAATCATTGTTTTAAATATTATAATTTTTTAGCATTTTTGACCTTGGAATCTGTGATGGCTAAATCTATAACCTCACTCATTTCCTTCACATAATGAAAAGTCAATCCTTTAAGGTATTCTTCCTTGATCTCCTCAATATCTCGTTTATTTTCTTCACACAAAATAATCTCTTTAATTCGCGCTCTTTTAGCGGCAAGAATCTTTTCCTTTATTCCTCCCACTGGTAGGACCTTTCCTCTTAGAGTAATCTCTCCAGTCATGGCCAAACTCTTCTTCACCTTTCGCTGAGTAAAGAGTGAAACCAGTGAAGTGAGCATGGTAATTCCAGCACTTGGACCATCCTTTGGTGTTGCTCCTTCTGGGACGTGGATATGAACGTTGTAATTATCAAAAATATTGGGATCAATGCCTATTGATTTTGCATTAGACTTGATATATTCCATTGCGATGGTAGCAGATTCTTTCATTACCTTACCTAAGTTACCCGTAATGGTTAAGGCACCTTTACCCTTAGATAGTATAGATTCAATGAATAAAATATCACCGCCAACACTAGTCCATGCAAGACCTGTAACCACTCCGGCAACATCGTTGTTTTCATACTTATCACGCTCCAATCTTGCAGGACCTAATACATCCTCCACATCTTTCACACTAACCTTCACGTTATACTCCTGCTCCATTGCGATGGATTTTGCAGCAAAACGAACCATTTTGGCTATTTGTTTCTCTAGGCCTCTGACTCCAGACTCACGAGTATATCCTTCTACGATCTTTTCCAGTTCACGTTTTCCAATTTTCAGCTGGCTTGAGGTCATTCCATGCTCTTCCAACTGTTTTGGCAATAAATGGCGCTTGGCGATCTCTACCTTCTCTTCAATGGTGTATCCTGTGACATTAATAATCTCCATTCGATCTCTTAAGGCTGGTTGAATCGGCCCCAAGTTGTTTGCCGTAGCGATAAACATTACTTTAGAGAGATCATACCCCAGCTCTAAGAAATTATCGTAAAACTCACTGTTTTGTTCTGGATCTAAAACCTCTAGCATTGCAGAGGACGGATCTCCACTGTGACTCACAGAAAGCTTATCAATTTCATCAAGTATAAATACAGGGTTAGAGGTACCTGCTTTTTTCAAGGATTGAATGATTCGACCAGGCATCGCACCAATATAGGTTTTACGGTGACCCCGAATCTCAGCCTCATCACGTAAGCCTCCAAGTGATATTCTCACATACTCTCTACCTAGAGCCTCTGCGACAGATTTCCCCAAAGAGGTTTTACCAACCCCTGGAGGACCGTAAAGACATAATATGGGAGACTTCATATCATTTCTAAGCTTTAAAACAGCTAAATATTCTATGATTCTCTTTTTGACATCCTCTAAACCATAGTGATCTCTATCAAGGATTTTCTGTGCACGTTTTAAATCAAATTTGTCTTTTGAAAATTCACCCCATGGCAAATCTAAGTACAAATCCAAGTAATTCCTCTGAATGGAATATTCGGCTACTTGTGGATTCATACGTTGTAATTTTGCCAATTCCTTTTCAAAGTGCTCTTTTACTTTAGTGTCCCACTTTTTTGCTTTGGCTCTAAGTCTCATTTGTTCAACTTCCTCCTCATAAGAACCACCACCTAGTTCTTCCTGGATGGTCTTCATTTGCTGATGAAGGAAGTACTCTCGTTGTTGTTGATCCATGTCAGATCTCACTCGAGATTGGATATCATTTCTAAGGGCTAACTTCTGAAGTTCGATATTCATATACTTCAGGGTTGCCAATGCACGTTCCATTAACCTTGAATTCTCCAGTAATTTCTGTTTATCAACTACCTCCAAATTTAAATTGGAAGAAATAAAATTCACCAAAAATGAATTACTTTCAATATTCTTAATAGCAAAAGAAGCTTCGGAAGGGATGTTCGGACTCTCCTTTATAATCTGAAGCGCCAACTCCTTTACTGAATCGATTATGGTAGTAAATTCTTCGTTATCAAGATCTGGCTTCTCTTCGGGTAACCCCTTAATGGTCGCTGTGATATAAGGTTCAGTCTCTAAAATCCGATCAATTTCAAAGCGTTTTTTACCTTGGATAATAACCGTGGTATTCCCGTCAGGCATCTTTAAGACTCTTAAGATCCTAGCTACAGTTCCCACCTGATTGAGATCCTTTACCTCTGGATCTTCGATGGACTCATCTTTTTGAGATACTACTCCAATGACTTTACTACTATTGGAGGCGTCTTTAATTAGTTTTATGGACTTATCTCTACCTGCAGTTATAGGTATGACTACCCCTGGAAATAAAACGGTATTTCGAAGAGGTAAAATCGGTAAACTCGCAGGCAAGGATTCGTTGTTAATTTCCTCCTCATCTTCCGGTGTCATCAACGGAATTAATTCGGCGTCGTCATCAATATGTTGAAGTGACAAATTGTCAATATTAAAAAAATTATTCCTACTCATAGTTTTACGTGGGTCATTCTGTCATTAATAACAGAGGACATTTGACTTTTAAATATTTTATAAAGCGTTCTACTATTGCTTCCTAGCTATTATATCCACAATAGCTTTTTTTCGTTTAACTATATAGGCAATTGCTGTGCCATTTTCACCCATAATGGTAAAATAAAAGTCAGACACGCACCTGATATTCTTTATAAGATGCACCTAACTGACTTTAATTCGCTGCAGGAATACTTTTGGGAGTTGGTATATATTGTCATGAGCAAGTCGAAAGAGACTACATAGAATAGACAACTAATTTTAATTATACTTCGATGTATTTGTGTTTAATCCCATACAACACAAGTCCAATTCTACTTCTAACTTCAAGCTTATCGAATAAACTTTCTCTGTAGCCATCAACGGTTTTAGGCGATAAAAACATTTGGGTAGCGATTTCCTTATAGGTCATCTCAGTACAAGCCAATTTAAGAAACTCAATTTCCCTGTCCTTTAATTTGATCCCACTACCAGCATCGATTTTCTCCTTGCGATCGATTGTTTCAAGAAGTTTATTGGTAATTTTATCAGAATAATAAAATCCGTTATAAATCACATCATTCAATGCACCTTCAAAAATTTTCGGATGAATGTCTTTGAGAAGGTATCCTTTAGCTCCCAAACGTAGCATTTTAATAATCGTCTCTTCACTATCATCCATTGATAGAGCGATCGCTTTTTGCTCTGGTGCGTTATCGTTTAGCCATTCCATGGTTTCAACTCCACTCATTATAGGCATATTAATATCTAACAATACAATATCAGGAGCACCGTATTTTTGCATACATTCAATAAAATGTTCGCCATTTGTAGCGTGGAAGCTTACTTGGTATCCTTCAAAGGACTCTATTAAGGATGTTAAGGATTTGGCAAACAATAAATGATCATCTACTACAGCTATGGTATGTTTCTGGCCCATAATCAGGTTAGTTTGGTTGGATAATTCAAAGTTACTGAAACTCCTTTATTTTTGCCAGTTTTGATTGAAAAATCTGCTCCAATAAGTTCACTTCTGCGTTGCATATTCATAATACCACTTCCCTTTTTCTCAGATTCTAAATCAAACCCCACTCCATTATCGGTCGCGTTTACGTATAATTCTTCGGGTAGATAGTTTAGACTAATGGTTAATAAAGAGGCTTTGGAGTACTTGACCACATTAGAGAAGCATTCTTGAAATATTCTAAAAATAATGATTTCGTCCTTTTTGTTTAAATGGTAAGGTTCACCTTGCACACAGTATTCAATACGAAGGAAGTTTAAGCGCTTGAAGCGATTAATTTCAAGTTCAAGGGATTCTTGAAGTCCCCTACTGGAAACAAAATCATTGTTCAGGGTGTGCGATAATTGCCTGAGCTCCTTTAAACCTTGTCCTAAAACATCTGAAGCTTCTTTAAAGGACTTCATCTTATCCTCTGGAACTTCATTCTGCAACATATTCAACTGTAACTTTGCCACCGAGAGTAACTGCCCTATATTATCGTGTAACTCCCAACTAATATTTCTAAAGGTTTGTTCTTGAATTTCTGTTTGAGCCTTTGCCAATTCTTGCTCAAATCTTTGTTTTTCCTCAGCATTTTCGATAAGCAACTGTGTTTTTCTTCTTTGATAGGCTAAAAAAAAGCTTATAAAAAAGGCTAACAAAATTACAATCAGTATACTTACATATACAATCAGACTAATTATTTCCTTTTGGTTTTCCATAGGATTGTAGGGAACTATGGAGCATCTATATGAATTTTCACAAAATAAATGCTCAAAATTATTAATTATACAAAACTAAGCCTTACGACTATCTTTATAAGGGGTGTTTTTCCCTGTTTTACATCAAAAGTGTTGCAACTTTTCTTCATGACTAGAGTACTTCACACTCACAATAAAGCCGATCACAAAACAACCATACATCACATAATTGGATAATACCAGTATGTATACATAAATGGAGGCTGAGAAGCTGAGTTGTTTGGCAAAAATAAAAATGGGCATGGTCACCAAATTAAAGAAAAGAATTCCTATAGTGAGCCAAAAAGGTAAGGTTCGATAAAAGCTGAGAATCTTATCACTTTTGAGAATGGTCATAAAATAAAAACAAATGGCCACTACTGTAAAGGCAACACCAGCGAACATATGAGATTGTAGCCACGATACCATAAGGTCTTGATAGTTCAACAGACTATGAATCACAAGCGCGGAGTAAATAGCAATACATAGGTCAATCGCCCCTGCTGATCTACTATGCCTTAAAATTGAGCGGTAATACCACAGATAGACATAATATGAAACTATGGAAAACATACTTCCAACCCAGATACTCGATGCAATAAGTTCCTCTGGTAGGATATATGCCATTAATTTAAGGAAATTCCAATCTGGATAAAAAAGTCGAGCTGTGGGTAACAAGTTTAGTAATTCTATTAAAAAGGTAAACCATAGAAAAGGCATAAAAATCCAAGATTGTGAATCTTTATACCTTTTATAGGTGATCGTCGCAATAACTGCTGTTAAAAAGACTGCAAAGATTATGGTCTTTTTTAATAAAAATTCAAAACTCAACATCAATTCACAAAATCAATTATTGAGGATAATTCGCCGATGGTGGATTTCCATCGCTACCATATTCTAGGGGGTCTACAGCGGTTATATCACTTGGAACGGCATTAAAAGGTAAACTCAGCGGTACCATGTTCCCTTCTTGCTTTTCATCGCCCATAGTACCAGTTGGAGTGATAAAGGTGGTTAAAAAATTATCTTTTTCACCTTGACCCTTTTTTGGAAAAACACCAATATATACTCTAAATCCATCCACTTTTCCCCCACTGTTTTCTACCTTCTCAATAGAACTGTCAATATATGTAAGTAGCTGGTCTACTGAAAACCAATCAGAAACGGCAAGTTCAAATTTAGGCTTTCGGGGTTTGATTATTATTGGTTCTTTAAGCGCTTGAATCTCTTTTAGACTCAGTTTATTTTCCAAGGCGGCCAACAGTTTAGCATTGTGTTCTTTATAGTATGCTAATGAATCAGACTGAGCAAATAACATCTCCATATCCTTAATATAGCGTTTGCTCATATTCTCAGCCTTTGTAGGAGGTAATTTATGCTTAGATAACTCTACGGGTTTGTAGTTTAATACTCCGCCTTGTGGTTGTGAACAGGAAGAACTAATCAATGATCCGACAACAATAACGGATTTCAGGATTAATTTCAATTGGTTGGTTTTCATTTTAAACAAATTTGGTTAATGAATTTGATCCTAATAAATTGTTATACAGTATATAAAATTCACCACGAAGATACTCTAAAAAAACTGAGCATCCACTTTCGCTAGTTTACAGTAATTAAATGTAACCTATTTAATATTAACACATTAGATTAATAAATCAGTATTTAAAATACGATTTTTTCACATTAATTTCGATTAAAAGTAAAAATTCAACGGTGTAAGGCATATTGATAATCAGCTATTTGCAAAAACACTCCGTCGAAAACAATATTGATAAATGCCTGAAACAATTTTTAATTTCTACCCGCGTTGAGTAGATTTGAGTACTAAACCCATTTAAAATGAATAGAAGATCATTTATTTCAACAGGCGCCCAAGTTTCAATGTTATCAATGTTACCTACTGCGAGTCTAGCGGCATCAAATTCTATAAAACCAACATTTAGCACAGTAGAATTAGCAAGTATACTTCCTAAGAAACTAAAAAAAGGAGATACTGTTGGTTTAATTGCTCCAGGATATTCATTGTCCTCCAAAGCCTTAGAGAACGCATTAAGTAATGTAAGGGCAATGGGTTTTAAGCCATACCATACCCAGAGAATTATAGGACATCACGGGTATTTCAGTAATACTGACAAGCTAAGAGCCGAGGATTTAGAAGACATGTTTTTAGACCCAGAGGTTGACGGTATAATTTGCGCTAGGGGTGGATATGGTTGTACTAGGATTTTAGATAGAATCAACTACGACTATATAGCACAAAATCCAAAAGTCCTTGTTGGGTTTAGTGATATAACTGCCTTAGCCAACACTATCCATAGCAAAACAGGACTCGTTACTTTCCACGGCCCAGTAGCTACCACATTGGACAACTCCTACAACCGTGATAATCTATATAAAATTATCACCCAGCCTAGGGACCATATCAATATTAGATCAGAGCGCTATAGTCCACAAATAATGCAAAATGATGACACTTTTGAGCAGTACGTCATTAACCCAGGTATTATAACTGCTCCCCTTGTAGGTGGCAATTTATCACTATTATCAGCCATGTGTGGAACGCAATATGATGTAGATTACACTGGGAAATTGGTATTTATAGAGGATATCGAAGAAGATCCGTATCGCATCGATCGGATGTTTACTCAACTTCTTAGTGCTCCTACTTTTAAACACGCAGCAGGAATTGTTCTTGGGGTTTTTAAAGGATGTAATGAACCTAAAAGGGTTTCCTTTTCTTTAAAAGAAGTGATTTTAGATCGGATTAAACCATTAAGTATTCCATCTATTTATGGATACTCAATTGGCCATATCGATCGAAATCTCACCCTCCCTATTGGAGTCAAAGCTACTCTTAATACAGATACTTTTTCCATAGAACTCATTCAAAGAGCTCTCCGGGACTAACATCTTAATTGATTTTGGTGTAAATTTGAAATATGGTTTTTACAACTCAGCGATTACAAATAAGACGCCTTACTTTTGAGGATATTGATCCATTTCACAAAATGCAAAATGACCAACAGGTTATGCGCTATGTGGGTGGAAAAGTATTTTCGTACCAGGAAAACAAAAAAGACCTTGAAAACATTCTTAAATTCTACAACACTCCTAAAAATGATTTCTGGGTATGGGCCATTGAATTATCCAGCACAAAAGATTTTATAGGAACCGTTGCACTGGTAAAAAATGAAAAAGGTGAACACGAAATAGGGTATCGATTATTGAAAACTTATTGGAAACAAGGATTCGGTAAGGAAGTAACCAATGGTCTAATTAAGTACGCATTTGAAGAATTACACCTAAAAGAAATTGTGGCTTATGTTGACAAAAATAACATTACCTCGGTTCGAATCCTAGACAGTACGTTCAATTTCATCAAAGAAATTTACAACGAACAGGACAACTGCATCGATCGTTATTACAAACTTTCTAATTAATCTTCGGGTAATGTGTAAGGATCAACTGGCTTAATTCGCCACATCACTTATGAATTTTATACGATATAACCTTATTTCGTCATCCTCATAATCTCCATCAAACTCTTCCATAGCGTGTGAAATCTTGTCATCTTGAGCCTCTAAGAAATAATCCTGTAACTCTTCCTGTTGATCTTCATCAAGGATCTCATCAATCCAGTAATCTAAATTGAGCTTGGTTCCCATATAGACAATCTGTTCCATTTCTTTTATCAAATCGTCCATAGAAATTCCTTTAGAGGATGCTATGTCATCCAAGGGCAATTTGCGGTCAATATTTTGAATCACATAAAGTTTTAAAGCAGAATTGGCCCCTGTAGATTTTACCACTAAATCATCTGGCCTAATGATATCATTATCCTCCACATACTGTTGTATAAGTTGTAGAAAAGGTTTACCATATTTTTTTGCTTTTCCTTCACCCACTCCATGGATGTTTAACAACTCCTCGGTATCTACAGGATATTTAAGAGCCATATCCTCTAGTGAAGGATCTTGGAATATTACAAAAGGAGGGACTTCCAATTTCTTAGCCTGTTGCTTTCTTAAATCCTTCAAAAGGGATAATAGTTTTGGATCTGCAACAGCACCACCTCCCTTGGTGGCTGATACAATAGTATCGACATTTTTATCGACATAACTGTGATCTTCGGTCATTTTAAAGGACTCTGGATGATTTAAAAACTCTACACCCTTGTCATTTAAATGCAATACTCCATACTGCTCAATTTCTTTTCGAATATACCCCTGAACGAGTACTTGGCGAATTAGTGCCATCCAATAAGCAGCATCGTTTTCTTTTCCAATTCCAAAAAATGGTCGCTCGTCGGTTTTATGCGATTTTATAAGAGCATTCACCTTTCCCACTATGGTGTTGACGATTTCTTTAGCCTTGTATTTTTCTTTTGTTCCTTTGATCACCTTAAGGAGTTTAACCACGTCATCCATGGCTTCTCGTTTCTTCTTCGGATATCGAACATTATCATCCATGGAAGCCCCTTCTCCTGTCACTGGATCAAATTCTTCGCCAAAATAATGAAGTATATACATTCTTCTTGACATAGAGGTCTCGGCATAAGCCACCATATCCTGTAATAAAGCATGACCAATTTCCTGTTCCGCAACGGGCTTACCGCTCATGAACTTCTCTAGTTTCTCGATGTCTTTATAAGCGTAGAATGCTAAACAATGTCCTTCTCCCCCATCGCGACCCGCTCTACCAGTCTCTTGATAATAACTCTCTATACTTTTTGGGATATCGTGATGAATTACAAATCGCACATCGGGTTTATCGATTCCCATTCCAAAAGCGATTGTTGCAACTACCACATCCACATCTTCCATTAAAAACATATCCTGGTGCTTAGCTCTTGTTTTAGCATCGAGACCAGCATGATAAGGAACAGCTTTAATTCCATTAACCTCAAGAGTTTGCGCCAGCTCCTCCACCTTTTTACGACTCAAACAATAAATAATACCAGATTTACCAGTATTTTGTTTTACGAATCGAATGATATCAACATCAACATTTTTTGTTTTAGGACGAACTTCATAATAAAGATTTGGCCTATTAAATGAAGCTTTAAACACATTGGCTTTCCCAATTCCTAAATTTTTAAGAATATCTTCTTGAACCTTTTCTGTAGCAGTAGCTGTAAGGGCAATAATAGGAATATCATCGCCAAGACGTTGAATTATCGTTCGGATGTTTCTGTATTCCGGTCTAAAGTCATGCCCCCATTCTGAAATACAATGCGCCTCGTCCACTGCGACAAAAGAAATTTTTACCGTTCTAAAAAATTCGATATACTCTTCTTTGGTCAAGGACTCTGGTGCCACGTATAGCAACTTTGTTACACCACTAGTAATGTCCTCTTTAACCTGGCGTATTTCCGATTTATTTAATGAAGAATTTAACACATGTGCTATACCTTTATTAGAAGAAATTCCTCTAATGGCATCCACTTGATTCTTCATCAGTGCAATTAAGGGAGATATTACAATTGCTGTCCCCTCTTTCACCAGAGCAGGCAATTGATAGCAAAGGGATTTTCCTCCGCCAGTAGGCATTATAACAAACGTATTGTGATCGTTAACGATACTCTTTATTACCTTTTCCTGTAATCCCTTAAACTGACTGAATCCAAAATATTCTTTTAGCGACCCCTGTAAGTCAATTTCAGCTGAACTCATCCTTTCGTTTTACTATTTTATATACATTTGCACTACTAAAGGTACTAATTAATCTTTAGTTTTTGCAAATATAAAATTTTTAAAATTTGAGTACCAAAAATGCGATTATAGCTAATGCTATTAAGGTCATTGATACTGAGAGCAATGCTATCAAAAACCTTGCCCAATTTGTGGACGACGCCTTCGCTGATGCTGTAGAGTACATTTATAACTCAAACGGTAGAGTAATAATTACTGGCGTCGGAAAGAGTGCGATAATCGGCACAAAAATCGTCGCAACTCTAAATTCAACGGGCACACCTGCCGTTTTTATGCATGCTGCAGATGCTATCCATGGGGATCTAGGTACTATACTAAAGGACGATGTGGTGATTTGTATTTCCAAAAGCGGAAACACCGCAGAGATTAAGGTATTGGTTCCTTTTTTAAAAGAAGGCCCTAATAAACTCATCGCCATTACCGCAAACCCAGATTCATATTTAGGACAAGAGGCTGATTATATTTTAAACGCTTATGTGGAAAAAGAAGCTTGCCCAAATAACCTTGCTCCTACCACAAGTACCACCGCACAATTAGTTATTGGCGATGCACTGGCGATTTGTCTGTTAAGTCTTCGTAAATTTAGCAGCGCTGATTTTGCCAAATATCATCCCGGAGGCGCTTTAGGAAAAAAACTATATTTGCGAGTCAAGGATATTGCTCGCATGAACCTCAAGCCACAAGTCTCAGAACAAAGTAGCGTAAAGGATGTGATCGTGGAGATCTCAGAAAAGCTCATGGGAGTAACAGCAGTTACGAGGAATGAAAAAATCATAGGTATTATTACCGATGGTGATATACGTAGGATGCTAAGCAAACATGATTACATCAATGATCTAAAGGCTAAAGATATCATGTCAGAGAACCCTAAAACAGTCAATGCCGATATACTGGCAGTAGATGCGCTTGATGTCATGGATGAATTTGGTATTTCGCAGCTTTTGGTGGAAAAAAATGAAAATTATTACGGAGTCATACACCTACATGACTTAATTAAAGAAGGAATCATATAATGACAAAGAAGATTGGAACTGGAAAAGAAGAAAAAGAAATGTCTTTTCTCGACCACCTTGAGGTATTAAGGTGGCATTTAATAAGGTCAACCTTGGCGGTAATCATTGTCGGAGTTGTCGCTTTTATTGCAAAGGATTTTATATTTGACACCATCTTATTTGGTCCCAAAAAAGCCGAATTCCCAACCTATCAGTTCTTTTGTCAGATTTCAAAATCGCTTGGTCTAGATGAATCCTTTTGCGCAGGACCCGATTTTAGAATTCAAAGTAGACAAATGGCAGGACAGTTTTCTGCCCATATTTGGACATCTATTTGGGCTGGGTTTATTTTGGCTTTTCCTTATATTCTTTGGGAAGTATGGCGATTTATTAGCCCAGGTCTTTATGAAAACGAACGTAAAAATTCAAGAGGTTTTATTCTAATCGCTTCTTTATTATTCTTTATAGGGGTATTGTTTGGATATTATGTCATCTCCCCACTATCGATAAACTTCCTAGCTAATTATCAGGTGAGTCAAGAGGTTTTTAACGACATTGATTTAGCTTCTTATATTTCAACTATACGATCCTCTGTAATTGCTTGCGGAATTATATTTGAGTTACCAATTATTATGTACTTCCTCACTAAAGTAGGTATAGTAACTCCTGATTTTCTAAGGAAATACAGGAAGATTTCAATAGTAGTTGTTTTGATCCTCTCAGCAATAATTACTCCTCCTGATGTGGCTAGCCAAATTATCGTAACTATCCCTATATTGATCCTATATGAAATGAGTATTTACATTTCTAAAATCGTTTTAAAAAGAGAGGAACGTAAACTAAAGAGAGAGAAAGCAAAAAACAAAGCATAGTATGGCCAATCAAGTTGAGGAATTTAACGCCTACCGCAATAAAATGAATGATCGCATTTTGTCTGATAACAACAAAGTGATTAAACGCATTTTTAATTTAGACACCAATGCTTACATGGAAGGTGCTTTGGATGTAAAAACCAAGGAGCTCCTAGGTCTAGTTGCCTCCACTGTTCTTCGTTGTGATGATTGTATTAAATACCATTTAGAGACCTGTTATAAAGAAGGCCTTACTAGGGATCAAGTTGTCGAAGCTTTGGGGATTGCAACTGTAGTTGGTGGGACAATCGTTATACCGCATCTTCGAAAGGCCTATGAGTTTTGGGATGCTCTACAGGAACAAGAATCCTAAAACTATTCTAAATTGAAGAAATTTAAATTCTAATTCCATATTTTTGAATTTACGCTGTTAAATTTAAGAGATTCAAAACATAACAATGAAGTTAAGAGCTGAAAATATAATGAAGTCCTACAAAGGGCGCAAGGTTGTAAAGGGAATCTCACTTGAGGTAAATCGCGGTGAAATTGTAGGATTGTTAGGACCAAATGGTGCAGGAAAAACGACCTCTTTCTATATGATTGTGGGGTTAATTAAGCCTAATGGAGGTAAGATCTTTTTGGATAATATGGAGATTACTAAATTTCCAATGTACAAACGAGCACAAAACGGAATTGGATATCTGGCCCAGGAAGCTTCTGTTTTTAGAAAGTTAAGTATCGAGGATAACATCATGAGTGTTCTTCAACTTACCAAGCTGTCTAAAAAAGAACAGAAAATGAAAATGGAAGCGCTTATTGATGAATTCAGCCTCGGACACATAAGAAAAAGTCGAGGGGACTTACTCTCTGGTGGAGAGAGAAGGAGAACTGAAATCGCTCGAGCACTGGCTACTGACCCTAGTTTTATTTTACTTGATGAACCTTTTGCAGGTGTAGACCCTGTTGCAGTGGAAGATATTCAACGAATCGTTGCTCAGTTAAAAAATAAAAATATCGGAATCTTAATTACCGATCATAATGTTCAAGAAACCTTAGCCATTACAGAGCGCTCATATCTGATGTTTGAAGGAAGTATTTTAAAGGCTGGAGAGCCTGAGGAATTAGCAGCCGATGAAATGGTAAGAAAAGTATACTTAGGTCAAAACTTTGAACTTCGAAAAAAGAAATTAGACTTCCACTCATAACTTAAATTATTCCGAAATCATGAAAACATTTGGACTATTATTCTCCTCCCTAAGCCTCGTTATATCCTTGAGCTGTAATGGAAACTCCAATAAGAAGGATTCTCAAAATGAACAAAAAAACAGTAGCCCACAAGAACAACTAAGTTCTGATCAAGAAAATTCACAAGAGTCACTTGTGGATAAAAAATGGAAGCTCACCAAACTTTTAGGTCGTGAGGTATCAGAATTAGATAGCAGCGCACAACGGGTTTTTATTCAATTTTCTACCCAAGAGAATCGATTGAGCGGAAATTCTGGTTGTAATTCATTTGGTGGCACTTATACCCTAAAACAAGGCAATCGATTCGAGACAAGTCAATTAATCAGCACCATGATGGCTTGTGAAAACATGGAAATCGAAGATCAATTCATCGGTGTACTTCAAAAAGCAGACACCTATATAATCAATGAAAACACTCTTCAGATTACCAAAGCAAGAATGGCGCCATTAGCAGAATTCGAATTGGAAAATTAATTAATCCGATTCTAAACTCAACTACCCTTCTAAATAAAAATTTGTAGCGAATAACTCTATCTTATTTTTATAACCTAGGCTGCTTTGGCGTAATTTGACCAAACAGACAATAGTATATAGAGTAGGATTATCATCGGAATTCCAGCATACTGCAATAAAATTAATAGTAGCAGAGCTATTATTAAAAATACATAACGTATCGCATTTTCCTTAAATCCCCAAGTCTTAAATTTTAAAGCAAACAGTGGGATTCTGGCATTTAGAATATAGGTCGAGAAAATTGTTAATCCGATTAAAAACCATTTGTTTAAAATTATCGCATCAAAAGCGCCAGGCTGATAATACAGCATCAGTGGTAGAGACAGAATTAAAAGTGCGTTGGCTGGGGTCGGTAGGCCTATAAAAGATGTAGTTTGTTCTTGATCAATATTGAACTTGGCTAGACGATAGGCCGATCCTAAACTCACTAGGATTCCAAATAATGGTAAGAGCTTTAAAGTTTCAAAGCCCTCGACAGGATGAGTACCAAGGATGGTTGTTCCTGGAATAAAGTTTTCTCCTAGACTCAATTGAAATAATTGATATAGCACAATACCAGGAACCACACCAGAGGTCACCACATCAGCTAATGAGTCCAATTGCAATCCCAATTCACCTTGCACATTAAGAAGCCGAGCAGCCATTCCATCGAAGAAGTCAAAGAAAATTCCCGCAAAAACAAAATAGGCAGCCAAAACTATGTTTCCTTGAACAGCCAATATAACAGCAGTAATACCAGCTGATAAATTTAATAATGTTAGTGCATTAGGAATATATCTTTTCATAATTTTTCTCTTCGAGGTTCGAATAAGTAAAATTACAATTTAATTTTAATTCGGGTGTTTAATTCCACACTAGACTTATGTAAATGTTAAATAAAGTAAGAAGCTAAAAACCCAAAAAAACAATCTTTAAAAGGAGTTCCACTGAATTCCCAAATGGCATTACCCATAACTAAGTTTAAGACTGCTATAGGAGTGTGATTAACTATGTTGTTTCATAAATATACTGAGCAAACCCATTCCATTGGACCCGCCATAAACGGCGATAGAAAATCGAATGCTATGTGTTGCGATATCACTCTTGTAGCTTCAGGTTTAAAACCAATCCTTCGCTACGTGTTGTTGGATAGTTTATTTATTATTAAGATATTCGTGTTCTAATTTGCAACGATGAACAAACGCATAATTCTAGCCACTCTTTCTGGTTTACTTCTAGGCCTGTCATGGCCAACATACGGATTAGCCTTATTAGTATTTATCGGATTTGTTCCCTTATTGATTGCAGAACATGAAATTCGCAGCTCCGATTCTAGCAAGAAAAATCGAAAGGTATTTTTCACTGGCTATATTACTTTCTTAATATGGAACTCCATTACCACTTGGTGGATTTGGTATTCTACCCCTTTCGGGATGCTCTTTGCAATTTTAGTGAATTCCCTATTAATGGCTATTGTGTTTCTATTATACCATATTGTAGCCAAGCGTTTACCTGCAAAGATTCATTTGGTCTTTTTAGCAGCTATCTGGATTGCATTTGAAAAATTTCATTTGAATTGGGATTTTTCATGGCCTTGGTTGAATCTAGGAAATGTTTTCTCTGAGAACATTCATTGGATACAATGGTACCAGTACACGGGTATATTTGGAGGCAGTATTTGGATTTGGCTAGTGAACATCGGACTTTTTAAAGTGGTAACGCGATATAATAAGGATTTTAATAAAAGACTCTTAGGCATTGGGATTGGAAAAAATGTATTAATCATTGCCATTCCCATTATCATTTCGTTATGGATCTTCCAAAAGTATGAACCAGGAACAAATAAAGTCAAAGTCACTCTATTGCAACCCAATATTGATCCCTATTCTGAAAAATACAATATTCAAAACACTCAGGTGGCTCAGGATCTCATTACCTTAGCTAAAGATAATGTGACTCAACAAACGGATTACGTAATCGCCCCAGAAACGGCACTCTCTCGAGGAACCTCCATAAAAAACTTTGACCTCTCGCCAGAGAAACGAATCTTACAGCAATTTGTTAACCAATATCCAGAACTACAATTTATTACCGGTGTTGATTTTTATCAACAATATCCAAGCGGTCGAAGACCGTCTCTTTCTGCGAATTACTATCCACAAGGATGGTTTGATTTTTACAATGCAGCAGTACAAATTGATTATTCAGGTAACAGTCAAAAATACATAAAGTCTAAGTTAGTCGTTGGGGTTGAAACCTTCCCGTTCAAAAGTGTTCTTGAACCCTTATTGGGCAATGTCATGTTAGACCTCGGAGGTACTGTCGCCATGAGAGCTACTCAAAAAGATCGCTCTGTTTTTATCAATAACACAAAAGGAATCAGTGCAGCACCTATTATCTGTTATGAATCAATTTATGGAGAATTTGTAACTGGCTATGTCCAAAAGGGTGCCAATTTTTTAGCCATTATCACAAATGATGCATGGTGGAGTGATACACAAGGCCATAAGCAACATTTGAGTTATGCCCGTCTTAGAGCCATAGAAACCAGGAAAAGCGTAGCTAGAAGTGCAAACACAGGTATTTCAGCCTTTATTAATGAAAGGGGTGAAATAACCAAGCAATTAGGATATGGATTAAAAGGGACCCTATCAGCGGAGATAACCACCAACAAAAAAGAAACATTCTATGTAAAATACGGTGATTACATCGCTAGAATCGCAGCCTTGTTAGCCGTTATGATATTTCTATTCGCAATCGCTAAAAAAAAGAAGTGAGCCAGTGCTTACTTAAAGGTCAATTTTGAAATTCTTCCATTCCCTGCAGCGTATGCAGTACTATCGCTAGTAAACTTTATGGTATAGAAAGGTTCATCTGATAATTGTTTCCAATTCTCACCGGAATCATTACTAAAAGAAATTCCCGTAAAGCCAACAGCTACTAGCTCTTTTGCTTGGCTACCTGGGAGATATTGTACACATGAACGATATCCAGGGTCTTTTCCTTGGGCGATAAGTTGCCAAGTCTTTCCACCATCGGTAGTAAAGGCTTTATTAGCAGTGTTATCTTCTGGCTTGGTATAATCTCCTCCTATTATAAATCCCGTTTTTTCATCATAAAATGCTATAGAATAGATTCCTTGAGTAGGTTCACCTTGAACTATAGGTGTGTTGTAAACTTCCCAGTTCATTCCTTTATCTGGGGAGTAAAATACACGCGCTTTGGATCCTCCTGTAGCTATCCAAGTGTGATCACCAATCACAGCGATATTTGTATTACTCGCGGCAAAGGCATACTCCTCTTTAGATTGATCTGGAAGCACTCCACAGTTTAGTTTATTCCAGCTCTTCCCACCATCTCTTGTTATGATAATCGACAAACAACCATCTGTAGGGTCCCCAACTGCAATTCCTTCTTGATCATTCCAAAATTCCATAGCATCGTAAAATACTCCTTCTCCTTTTTCTTTATAAACTACTTCCATCTGACCATGATCCCCTGTTTTATACAATAAAGCAGGACTCTCTATACTGAGCATATAAAAATCAGTACTTGTAGATGCCACAGCTCTAAATTCCAATTCAAGGCTATCGTATGCGATTTGTTTTGAAACAGTTTTGTTTCCTTGAGTATTGTAAATACCAAAGGTGTTATTTGAACCAGCAAACCCAAGATTTCCTTGCATAAGGGTTATGGCTCTTATGCTTGTGGTATCAAGGTAAATGTCCTGAACCTCAACTTTTGTATACTGATGAGGTTGGTAGGTTTGATTGACACATGATCCCACAAAGACACCTAAGAAAATGAAGATAAGTTTCTGCATAATACGAATATATTTCTTTTGATAAAAATAAGTTTAATAGTTCACAAAGCAATACCTTTGCACCCAAATTGTACAACTTAAAAAAAGTTGAACTAAAAATACTTTAATTATTTATGCGACTTCACAGAAATCTAGTATATGCCGTCATTGATGGACTCCAGCTTATTTTTAATGAAGATAAGTATGCTGATAAAGTTGTAGAACAACTCCTTAAAAGAGATAAGCGTTGGGGTGCACGGGATCGTGGTTTTATAGCAGAAACTACTTATGAAATCGTAAGGTGGAAACGATTATATGCACAGATTGCGGAAGTTAAAGAACCCTTTACTAGAGAAAACCTATGGCGAATCTTTGCAGTTTGGGCCATTTTAAAAGGTATACATCTACCCGATTGGAAACAATTAGAAGGTACACCAAGTAGACGAATCAAAGGAAAGTTTGACGAACTAAATAAAATCCGAAAATACCGAGAATCCATTGCAGACTGGATGGATGAAGTTGCTGTTAAAGAACTCGGTGAAGAGGTATGGGATAAGGAAATACACGCCTTAAACCAACAAGCGGACGTTATCTTAAGAGTTAACAGATTGAAAACCGACAAGAAAACACTTCAAAAATTACTGCGCCAAGAGAATATCGACACTGATTTTATAAACAATTATCCTGATGCCTTACTGTTAAAAGAACGATCAAATATCTTTAAAACGGAAGCTTTTCAAAATGGCCTTTTTGAAGTCCAAGATGCTTCCTCACAACTAGTAGCAGAATTATTAGAAGTTGAACCGGGTATGCGGGTGGTTGATTGCTGCGCAGGTGCTGGAGGTAAAACTCTTCACTTAGCTTCCAAAATGGATAACAAAGGACAGATTATCGCTCTTGACATCTATAGCAACAAATTAAAAGAACTTAAAAGACGGGCGCGTAGAAATGGTGCTCATAATATAGAAACTAGAGAAATTGATTCTAATAAGGTTATTAAGAAACTTCACAATTCAATGGATAGGGTCCTAATCGATGCTCCTTGTAGTGGACTTGGAGTGTTAAGAAGAAACCCAGATGCAAAGTGGAAGCTACAACCTGAGTTTCTAAATACCATAAGAGAAACCCAACAAGAAATCCTAAGTAATTATTCGAAAATGCTTAAAGTTGGGGGTAAAATGGTTTATGCTACTTGTTCGATCCTTCCCTCGGAGAATCAAGATCAAGTCTCAGCCTTTTTAGCCTCTTTAGAAGGACAAGGATTCAAACTATTAAAAGACAAAAAAGTACTAGCATCTACTTCTGGATTTGATGGTTTTTACATGGCTCTCTTGGAGAGAACTAACTAAAAAGGGCTCCATTACATGACCAACATTCAACTAACCACACCAAAAGCATTACTGCTTATTTTTTGGGTTTCAACCCTTATTTTTAGTTGTAAAAACAGTAATACAACTGAAAAATCAACAAGCAATATTGAATTTCACAAGGATAGTGTATTGCTTAAAATTCCCTCTGCGTTAAAATCCTACTATAGCCAAGTTGATTTTAACAAAGATGACCTTGTTTTATATGAAGACTTGGCTACCACTACAATTTCCAAACACGTAAACATCCAGAGTTATAGTGCTCGGCATAAACAACTCTACGATATTGATGCAAAAGTAGGCCAACGTGATAGTGTTGTTCTTATATATTCTGGTGAAATCCGCTATAGAGAGGAGTTCCTCTCTGGAGGCAACAATTACAAACCACAGACATTTAACACAGAACATGTATACCCCCAATCATTAATTGTCAATACAGCAAAAGGTGATTTACACCACTTAAGAGTTTGTGATAACCGCGTAAATTCTAAAAGAAGTAATTATCCATTTACCCAGGGACAAGGAAGCTATAAAGTAATAGACAAATCGTGGTTTCCAGGAGATGAGTGGAAGGGAGATGTTGCAAGGATGATTATGTATTTAAATCTTCGATACGCCGAATCTTTTGAAGATGCTGGGTCTCTTGAACTCTTTCTTAATTGGAACGTAGAAGATCCAGTGAGTGATTTTGAAATCCAACGCAATGATCGGATAGAAAAAGTTCAAGGAAATCGTAATCCTTTTATAGACAACCCTTATTTAGCCACTATGATCTGGGGAGGACCAAAGGCTGACAATCATTGGAAGTGATCACTTAAGTATCTTACCCACCATATTCCCTTGCAGAGGTCAATATTTTCTATAAGCACCACTACCCTATTTCTAATTCATAGTGCAAGAATTTCCACAATGTTAGGTAGTTTCTTAACATTTTAGCTCTCATTTCAATTTCCAATTTTGATTATCTTTGGAAGCACTTGAAAATCCAAAAAGAAAACTAAAATGAAAAAATTACTTTTAATCACTTTTATGCTTAGCTTTTTACAATCCTTCAGCCAAGAATCTGCAACAGCCTTTGCTAATTTTGATAAATATGCCGAGCAAAATGCCGCACTCGCTCCTGCCAAAGCCAACGAAGACCGTGTTGTCTTTATGGGAAATTCCATTACTGAAGGTTGGATAAATGCACGTCCTTCGTTTTTTGAAACAAATCCTTATATAGATAGAGGTATCAGTGGACAGACTACCTCTCAGATGTTACTTCGTTTTCGTAGAGATGTCATTGATCTTAGCCCTAAGGTTGTGGTATTTTTAGCGGGGATTAATGATATAGCAGAAAATACCGGGCCGATTGCCATTGAAGATATTTACGGAAATATCATCTCTATGGTGGAACTTGCGCAAGCCAATCAAATTAAGCCTGTAATTTGTTCGGTACTACCGGCTAACAACTTTCCTTGGAGGCAATCCATTAAACCAGCCGAAAAAGTCATTGAATTAAACAGCTTATTAAAGCAGTATGCAGATAATAACTACCTAGTGTATGTGGACTATTTCACCGCCATGGTTAATGACCAAAAAGGATTAAGCCCAGAATTAGCTCACGACGGGGTTCATCCAACTGTTAAGGGGTATAAGATCATGGAGCCACTTGTTAAAGCGGGAATCCAAAAAGCTTTAAAAAAATAATTGCAAAGCCCCCAGTGCAAAGGGAGTTTAGAGCACCTTAACTTTACAAAACGTCTACCGACAACCTAAAAGTCTGTAGGTGTTTTAATACCGTTATTTTGATTTTAAAATCACCAATTATAAGTAGCCTAAAATAGGATAGAATTACTTAAATTTGCACTTTATTTTATAGAACAGGTCTCATTAAAAAGACATAAACACAGCAACCCTATGATTCTTTTCTTCGGAAACCCGAAAACTAAGGTTTACGCCGTTCAAACCAATAGCGAACTTTCTAAGGAGGATACCTCAAAACTCGTTTGGTTATTTGGCGATCAGCCAAAAATAGATTCGGCGTCCATTGACGCTTTTTTTATTGGCCCGCGAGCAGCGATGATTACACCATGGAGTACCAATGCAGTGGAAATAACACAGAATATGGACATTCGAGGAATTATTCGAATTGAAGAATTTCTGTCTTGCTCAAGTGACACTACGGATTTTGATGTGATGCTATCTCAGAAATTCAATTCCTTAAATCAATCAATCTTCCAGGTGGATATTAAGCCAGAAGCTATACAAGAGATTGATGATATAGCCGCATACAATGTAAAAGAAGGACTTTCTCTAAATGAAGAAGAGGTTGAATATCTGAATCAACTTGCAGAAAAATTAGGACGTAAATTAACCGACTCAGAGGTTTTTGGGTTTTCTCAGGTCAATTCAGAGCACTGTAGACATAAAATTTTTAATGGCTCTTTTGTTATCGATGGCCAAGAAAAAGAACTTTCGCTTTTTAAACTAATCAAAAAGACCTCAGAAGTAAATCCGAATACTATTGTTTCTGCATACAAGGATAACGTCGCATTTTTAAAAGGACCTAAGGCCACTCAATTTGCACCTAAAACTGCAGAACAACCTGACTACTATCAAGAAAAAGAATACGACTCCGTATTATCCATAAAAGCAGAAACCCATAACTTCCCTACCACTGTAGAGCCCTTTAATGGTGCTGCTACAGGATCTGGAGGGGAAATTCGCGATCGATTGGCTGGTGGAAAAGGATCTTTACCATTAGCAGGTTCTGCCGTTTATATGACCTCGTATTCAAGATTAGAAAAAGACCGCTTATGGGAAGACAATATGGCGGAGCGAAAGTGGTTATACCAATCCCCTATTGATATCCTAATAAAGGCTTCTAATGGGGCTTCAGATTTTGGAAACAAATTTGGTCAACCACTAATTAGCGGGTCTGTTCTAACTTTTGAACACGACGAGGCTCATGATGAATTTGGAGATAAAGCGAGAAAACTAGGCTTCGATAAAGTTATTATGTTAGCTGGAGGAATTGGTTATGGAAAAGAGTCCCAAGCTATAAAAGAAAAGCCTCAACCTAGTGATAAAATTATTGTACTAGGAGGTGAAAATTACCGTATTGGTATGGGTGGTGCAGCTGTTTCATCAGCAGATACTGGAGAATTCAGTAGCGGAATAGAACTCAATGCTGTCCAACGTTCCAACCCTGAGATGCAAAAGCGTGTTGCCAATGCAGTTAGAGGCATGGTAGAGAGTCAGGAGAATTCAATTGTATCTATTCACGACCACGGGGCAGGAGGACATTTAAACTGTCTCTCTGAACTGGTTGAAGATACTGGTGGACATATTGACCTAGATAAACTTCCTGTGGGAGATCCTACCCTATCTGCCAAAGAAATTATCGGTAATGAATCCCAAGAGCGAATGGGACTTATTATTGCCGAACAAAATAAAAGCAAACTTATTAAGATCGCTGAACGCGAACGCACCCCTCTCTATGAAGTTGGTGAGGTATCAGAAGACCAGATCTTTAGTTTTCAATCAAAAACCAGCGGTGACAAACCTATGGATTTAGCACTTTCCGATATGTTCGGAAGCTCGCCTAAAACAGTAATGACTGACACCTCTATTGAAAGAACTTATAAAGACAAACCATATACTTTAGAGAAGCTCCAAAGTTATTTAGAGGCTTTATTACAATTGGAGGCCGTTGGAAGCAAGGATTGGTTGACCAATAAGGTAGACCGATGTGTATCTGGTCTGGTTGCAAAACAACAGTGTGCTGGCGAACTTCAACTCCCTTTAAATAACTGTGGTGTGATGGCCCTCGATTATAAAGGAAAAGAAGGTATTGCAACCTCTATAGGCCATTCTCCTATATCTGCACTTATTGATCCAGTGGCTGGAAGTAGAAATTCTATCGCTGAGGCGCTAACGAACATCGTTTGGGCTCCACTTGAAGAGGGTCTAAAATCAGTCTCTCTATCTGCCAATTGGATGTGGGCTTGTAAAAATGAAGGAGAAGATGCACGCTTATACCAAGCTGTAGAAGGCTGTTCTGAGTTTGCTATCGCACTTGGAATTAACATTCCTACTGGTAAAGACTCCCTATCGATGAAACAAAAGTATCCAGATGCCGACATCATCGCCCCTGGAACTGTGATTATATCTGCTGGTGGTCATTGTAGTGATATCAAAAAAGTAGTTGAACCTGTCCTGAAACAAAATGCAGGAAGTTTGTACTACATCAATTTATCAGAAGATCAGTTTAAATTAGGAGGGTCTTCTTTTGGACAAATTATAAACACTATCGGAAGCCAAGCGCCTACGGTAACCAATCCTGAAGGATTTAAAACAGCATTTAACACACTTCAAGAGCTTATCAAAAACAATCAGATTGCCGCAGGACATGATATAGGCAGTGGCGGATTAATCACCACCTTATTGGAGATGTGTTTTTCAAATACTGATCTAGGTGCACAACTCAACCTATCTTCTCTTGGGGAAAAGGATTCTATTAAAGTCCTCTTCAACGAGAACATCGGTGTAGTTATACAAGCTAATGATGACAAAGCAGTTGAAGCAGCTTTTGAAAAATCAGGAGTTGTTTTACATAAAATAGGAAATGCAGTTCAGGGAGATCGGCTTCAAATATTAAATAATCAAGATAGCTTCTCCTTTAGTGTAAGTCATCTTAGAGATGTTTGGTTTAAAACATCATACTTACTAGATCAAAAACAAACCAAGAATGATCTTGCAAGGCAAAGATTTAACAATTATAAAGTTCAACCGCTGCGTTATGAGTTCCCAAAACATTTTACAGGTAAACTCGAGTCAGTTAGCGGAAACAGACCAAAGGCGGCTATTTTACGTGAAAAAGGAAGTAATTCTGAACGCGAGATGGCCCATGCAATGTACTTAGCTGGATTTGATGTTAAGGACGTTCATATGACCGATTTAATCAGCGGTCGTGAAACCTTAGAAGATATTCAGTTCATTGGATCGGTCGGAGGTTTTTCTAACTCTGATGTCTTGGGATCAGCAAAAGGATGGGCTGGCGCGTTTTTATACAATGAGAAGGCCAATCAAGCTCTTAAGAATTTCTTTAACAGAAAAGACACCCTGTCTGTGGGTATATGTAATGGATGTCAACTGTGGATGGAACTTGGATTGGTTTATCCCAATCACGAACAAAAACCACAAATGCTCCATAATGAGAGTGGTAAACACGAGAGTATTTTCACCTCGGTAACCATCCAAGAGAACAATTCGATAATGCTAAAATCTCTAGCAGGAAGTACATTGGGAATATGGGTTTCTCACGGAGAAGGGAAGTTTAAGCTTCCGTATAAAGAAGATCGCTACAACATCGTCGCCAAATACGGATACCAAGAATATCCTGCAAACCCTAATGGATCGGATTACAATACCGCTATGATGGTTTCTGATGATGGAAGACACCTAGTTACTATGCCACACTTTGAACGTTCCATCTTTCAATGGAACTGGGCAAATTACCCAGAAAATCGAAATGATCAAGTTTCCCCATGGTTAGAAGCATTTATCAATGCTAGAAAATGGCTGGAAAACAAATAAATAAGTAAAATTTACTTACCCTGTAATTAAAGGAGTTATCACAGGTAGCTCCTTTTTTTATATCTTATTTTGAAAATAGTCAGCAAATTTCATATTTTGCATAGTATAATTCTTATTACTTATAATTATGAATAAGGTGACCCGTTTGTTTGACTTCCCACATTATCAGCTGGAGAAATTCAACTTAGAAACTGCTTTCGCAACCAAACACAATAACAAATGGGAGACCATTTCCTCTCAAAACTACGTCGATCGCGCCAATCAATTAAGTCGAGGGCTTCTTCGACTAGGTGTACACCCTAATGATAAAATTGCCATTATCTCACATAACAATAGTGCTGATTGGAATATCGCTGACATAGGCATATTGCAAACGGGGGCACATAACGTACCCATTTACCCTACCATATCGGCAGAGGATTACTTGTATATATTAAATCACTCGGACGCGAAGTACTGTATAGTGAGTGATATGGAAATTCTCGAGAAGCTGAATTCTATTAAGGATAAGGTCACATCTTTGAAGGAGGTTTATTCCTTTAGAGACTTAGACGGGGTTAAAAGCCTATCGGAGGTATACAATCTTGGTAAGGATCAAAGTAACCAGCAAGAAGTTCAATCCAGAATGGATGCAGTATCCCCTGATGATTTAGCGACCCTTATTTATACCTCAGGAACCACAGGAAAGCCAAAAGCGGTGATGCTATCGCATAATAATATTGTGTCTAATGTATTGGGTAGTGAAGAACGTGTCCCGCTCTCTGAAGGCGATAAAGCCCTGAGTTTCTTACCTATATGTCACATATTCGAGCGTATGGTGGTATACTTATATCAATATTGTGGTATTAGCATCCATTTTGCCGAGTCTATTGACAAGATGAGTGATAACTTAAAAGAAGTAAGACCACATGTGATGACGGTTGTTCCTCGACTTATCGAAAAAGTATTTGATAAAATACACGCTAAAGGAAGTGAGTTAAGTGGTATTAAGAAGAAATTGTTTTTCTGGGCAATAGAATTAGGGGAAGCCTATCAGCCCTATGGAGCCAATGGCTCATGGTATGAATTTAAGTTAAAGATAGCCCGTAAATTAATCTTTAGTAAATGGCAAGAAGGTCTAGGGGGCAACTTAAAAATATTGGTCTCTGGAAGTGCAGCACTTCAACCAAGATTAGCACGAATATTCGGCGCTGCAGACATCCCAGTTATGGAAGGTTATGGACTCACTGAAACTTCTCCCGTAATTGCGGTAAATGATCAAAATAATCGAGGGTGGAAAATCGGAACTGTCGGTCGTATGCTTCCAAATGTCGAAGTAAAAATAGCTGAAGATGGAGAAATTCTTTGCAAAGGACCAAACATAATGTTGGGATATTATAAGGATGAAGAAAAGACAAAGGAAGTTATGGACGGTGATTATTTTCACACTGGAGATATCGGTCAGATTGACCAAGAGGGCTTCTTAAAAATAACGGATCGTAAGAAAGAAATCTTTAAAACCTCAGGAGGAAAGTACGTAGCTCCCCAAATGATAGAAAATCAAATGAAACAATCGCGATTTATTGAACAAATCATGGTTGTAGGAGAAGGTGAAAAAATGCCATGTGCGTTTATCCAACCTAATTTTGAATTTGTCAATAAATGGGCAAAGCGTCAAAAAATCGATATTGCTAATAATAAAGAGCTGGTTAAAAACCCTAAAGTGATCGAGCGCATTGAGAAAGAGGTAGCTAAATACAACAAACAGTTTGGACGTTGGGAACAAGTTAAGAAGTTTGAATTAACCCCTGATGAATGGACAGTTGAAGACGGTCACCTCACTCCTACTTTAAAACTAAAGCGAAGAATTATTAAAGAAAAATATATGGATCTATACAAATCTATGTATAAACCAGAATAGCAACTTAACTCATCAATCTGACGCTCCCAACAGGGAGCGTTTTTTTTAACCATAATTCTATAAACCATTCCCACAAATAATTAATAAAAATTTCATTAATTTACTATGCATGCATAATAAATTATTTGTATATTTGGGTATGACCATATTAGAATAATGAAGGATAAGACTATAGATTTTGTACTAAGAGCTACCTGGCAAGCAGTAGCGAAGATGTATAATGAAGAAGCTGCCAAAGAACAGAGTACTATGGCCATTGGCTTCACCTTGTTGAGTATTGATCCAGAATCAGGATCATCCTCTACAACATTGGGACCGAAAATGGGCATGGAGGGAACAAGCCTCTCAAGAATTTTAAAAAGTATGGAAGAGAAAGGCTTAATTATCAGAAGGCCAAACCCTAATGATGGGCGTGGAGTACTTATATGTCTAACCGAATTTGGAAAACAAAAAAGAGAATTTTCCAAAGAAGTAGTTCTTAAATTTAATGATATAGTTCGCAATCACGTTACCCAAGAGGATTTAAATGGATTCTACAAAGTGGCTGGCGTGATACACGAATTAATAGCAGAAAAGAAAATATATTCCAATTAACTATTTGGAACAGTCCATATTACCACTGATAAATTTTAAAAAACCAAACACAAAATGAAAAGACATATTAAAAAAGTAGCGGTTATCGGCTCAGGGATTATGGGGAGCGGAATTGCTTGTCATTTTGCCAATATTGGTGTGGAAGTTTTATTGTTAGACATTCTGCCAAGAGAACTTACTGACAAGGAGAAGGCCAAAGGCCTTTCGATAGAAGATACCGTTGTTAGAAATCGTGTGGTAAACGAGAACCTACAAGCTGCGTTAAAATCTAACCCCTCTCCTATTTACAATAAAAAGTTTGCCAATAGGATTTCCACTGGAAACCTTGAAGATGATATTTCCAAAATTAAAGATGTAGACTGGATTATAGAAGTGGTCATCGAAAGACTAGATATTAAGAAATCGGTTTTCCAGTCCATAGAAAAACATCGAACTCCAGGGACTTTAATTACTTCCAACACCTCTGGAATTCCAATTCACTTTATGAATGAAGGAAGAAGTGATGATTTTCAAAAACATTTTGCTGTAACCCACTTTTTTAATCCTCCTCGATATTTAAAACTTTTCGAAGTTGTTCCAGGGCCTAATTGTAAAAGTGAGGTAACCTCCTTTTTAATGGAGTACGGCGAGAAATTCCTCGGAAAAACGTCCGTCCTTGCGAAAGACACTCCTGCTTTTATTGGTAACCGTATCGGTATATTTGGAATACAAAGCTTATTCCATCAGGTAAAGGATATGGGACTAAGTGTGGCAGAGGTAGATAAGTTAACAGGTCCCGTAATTGGACGACCAAAATCAGCAACATTTAGAACTGTTGATGTTGTAGGGCTAGATACTCTTATTCACGTTGCCAATGGCTTATATGAAAATTGTCCAGAGGATGAAGCTAGAGAATTGTTTAAACTGCCTAACTTCATTGAAACAATGATGGAGAATAAGTGGTTAGGTAGTAAAAGCGGTCAAGGGTTCTATAAGAAAGTAAAAGATAAAAGTGGAAAGAGTACTATCCTAGAGCTCAATTTAGATACCTTAGATTACCAAGAAAGTAAAAAGGCTCATTTTGATACACTGGAACTCACAAAGTCCGTGGATCGCGTCTCAGATAGATTTCCAATACTGGTGGATGGCAAAGATAAAGCTGGTGAATTTTACCGAAAGAACTTTGCCTCTCTTTTTGCCTATGTGCAAAATAGAATTCCTGAAATTTCAGATGAATTGTATCGTATTGATGATGCGATGAAAGCTGGTTTTGGATGGCAACATGGCCCCTTTGAAATTTGGGATGCCATTGGTGTAGAAAAGGGAATTGAGCTGATGAAAAATGAAAACCTCGAAGTTGCCTCTTGGGTGACCGATATGGTTGCTGCAGGAACAAACTCCTTCTACACCGTTAAAGATGGTGCAACCTATTATTTCGATATTCCTAAAAAGCAATATCTTAAAAAGCCTGGACAGGACGCCTTTGTTATCCTTGATAACATTAGATCCACTAAGGAAGTATGGAAAAACCCAGGTGTTGTGGTTGAGGACTTAGGTGATGGTATTCTCAACGTTGAGTTCATCTCAAAAATGAATACCCTAGGAGGTGAAGTTATTCAAGGATTAAATAAAGCCATCGATATTGCTGAAAAGGATTTCCAAGGATTAGTAGTTGGAAATCAAGGAGCGAATTTCTCGGTGGGTGCTAACATCGGTATGATCTTTATGATGGCAGTTGAACAGGAATATGATGAACTTAATTTTGCCATAAAGACTTTCCAAGATACAATGATGAGAATGCGATACTCTGCTATTCCGACAGTGGCTGCACCACACGGAATGACCTTAGGAGGTGGTTGTGAACTATCCATGCATGCTGATAAGGTAGTAGCCGCGGCTGAAACATATATTGGATTAGTAGAATTTGGTGTAGGAGTTATTCCTGGCGGTGGAGGTTCAAAAGAAATGACCTTGCGGGCTGCTGATTTATTTCGAAAAGATGATGTTGAACTCAACATCCTTCGCGAACATTTCTTAACTATTGGAATGGCTAAGGTATCTACCTCAGCTCATGAAGCCTTTGATTTGAATATTCTTCAAAAAGGAAAAGACATAGTGGTGGTGAACAACGATCGTCTTATCGCCGAGGCTAAAAAGCATGCATTAATTATGGCAGAGGCTGGTTACACCCAACCTGTTAAACGAAAAGATGTTAAAGTATTAGGCAAACAAGCCCTCGGTATGTTCCTTGTTGGGACCGATGCTATGGAAGCGGGAGGATACATCTCAGAACACGATTTGAAAATTGCAAACAAACTTGCCTATGTAATGGCAGGGGGTGACTTATCTGAAGCCACTATGGTATCAGAGCAGTACCTACTCGATTTAGAACGTGAGGCTTTTTTATCCCTATGCACTGAACGAAAAACCTTGGAGAGAATACAACATATGTTGAAAACAGGAAAACCACTTAGAAATTAAATTTTCAAATCAAAAATTTAGAACATGAAAAATACAGCATATATAGTACAAGCCTACAGGACTGCGGTTGGAAAAGCACCCAGAGGCTTACTCCGTTTTAAAAGACCCGATGAATTAGCTGCTGAGACTATCCAATACATGTTGAAGCAGATACCCCAACTCGATATCACGCGAATCGATGATGTGATTGTGGGGAATGCCATGCCTGAGGCCGAACAAGGTTTAAACATGGGACGTTTGATCTCATTGATGGGGTTAGGTATCGAGGAAGTTCCTGGCGTAACAGTTAATAGATATTGTGCCTCTGGCCTAGAAACCATTAGCATAGCAACAGCCAAAATACAATCCGGAATGGCGGAGTGTATTATCGCTGGTGGGGCAGAAAGCATGAGTTATATCCCAATGGGAGGTTATAAACCAGTACCTAATTATCAAGTGGCCAAAGATGGACATGAAGATTACTATTGGGGCATGGGGTTAACTGCAGAAGCAGTAGCTAATGAATATAAGGTATCTCGTGAAGAGCAGGATGAGTTCTCCTATAACTCGCACCAAAAAGCATTAAAAGCAATAAAAGAAAATCGATTTAAAGATCAGATTGTTCCGATTACTATAGAACAGGTCTATGTTGATAAATCTGGTAAGAAGGCAACAAAACAATACACCTTTGATACCGATGAAGGACCAAGAGGGGATACTTCCAAAGAAATATTAGCCAAACTTCGGCCTGTTTTTGCTCAAAATGGAAGCGTGACCGCTGGAAACTCCTCACAAATGAGTGACGGTGCAGCATTTACCCTAGTGATGAGCGAGAAAATGGTTAAAGAGCTCAATATAGAGCCAATCGCAAGATTGGTTTCCTTTGCAGCTGTTGGTGTTCCTCCTAGAATAATGGGAATAGGTCCAATGAGAGCTATCCCGAAGGCACTTGATCAAGCAGGTTTAAAATTAAACGATATCGACTTGGTGGAATTAAACGAAGCTTTTGCTTCTCAATCGGTGGCTGTAATAAGAGAGACCGGTTTAAATCCAGATATTGTAAATGTTAACGGTGGAGCTATAGCTTTAGGTCATCCACTTGGGTGTACTGGGGCGAAACTCTCTGTACAACTATTTGATGAAATGAGAAGACGCAAAAACAAATATGGTATTGTAACCATGTGTGTAGGTACTGGGCAGGGTGCTGCCGGAGTTTATGAGTTTTTAAACTAAAAAAACAAGATGTGATGGAAACCAAACAAGAAACAATAAGAGGTGGTCAATTTTTAGTAAAACAGACCGAAGCATCAAATGTGTTTACTCCAGAAGATTTTACGGAAGAACAACAAATGATGCGCGATGCAGTAAAAGAATTTGTTGATCGCGAAGTATGGCCAAACAAAGATCGATTCGAAAACAAAGACTATGCCTTTACAGAAGAGATCATGGGTAAGGCGGCAGAACTTGGATTATTAGGTACTGCTGTGCCAGAACAATATGGGGGTCTAGGAATGGGATTTGTCACCACTATGTTAGTGTGTGATTATATCTCTGGTGCCACTGGATCACTAGCAACTGCATTCGGGGCCCATACAGGAATCGGAACTATGCCAATTCTGTTATATGGTACTGAAGAGCAAAAACAAAAATATGTTCCAAAACTAGCATCTGGAGAATGGTTTGGAGCATACTGCTTAACAGAACCTGGAGCAGGTTCTGATGCCAATAGTGGTAAAACTAAAGCTGTTTTGTCAGAGGACGGAAAACATTATTTGATCAGTGGGCAGAAGATGTGGATTTCAAATGCAGGATTTGCAAGCTTATTTATCGTTTTCGCTAGAATTGAGGACGATAAGTATATCACTGGGTTTATTGTAGAAAACGATCCTGAAAACGGAATTACATTTGGTGAAGAAGAGAAGAAGTTAGGTATCCACTCCTCTTCTACCCGACAGGTGTTTTTTAATGAAACAAAGGTACCAGTAGAGAACATGTTATCCGAGCGTGGAAATGGGTTTAAGATTGCTATGAATGCGCTAAATGTTGGTAGAATTAAATTGGCTGGTGCCTGTTTAGATGCGCAGCGTCGTGTAATTACCGAGGCTACAAAGTACGCTAATGATCGTATTCAGTTTAAAACTCCAATTAGTCAATTCGGTGCCATTAAAGCAAAAATAGCCCAAATGGCTACTACCGCTTATGTTGATGAATCTGCGGTATATAGAGCTGCCAAAAATATAGAAGATAGAATTGCAATCCGCATAAGTAATGGAGAAAGCCATCAGGATGCTGAATTAAAAGGAGTTGAAGAATTTGCTATCGAATGTTCAATTCTAAAAGTAGCCGCTTCAGAGGACTGTCAAGACTGCACGGATGAAGGAATTCAAATATTTGGAGGAATGGGATTTTCTGCAGACACCCCAATGGAGTCAGCTTGGAGGGATGCTCGTATTTCTAGAATTTACGAAGGAACCAATGAGATTAATAGAATGCTCTCAGTAGGCATGCTTATCAAAAAAGCAATGAAGGGTCATGTGGATCTTTTAGGACCTGCAATGGCCGTAAAAGATGAGCTTATGGGAATCCCAGACTTTAACACTCCAGACTACTCTGAATTATTTGCAGAAGAAAAGCAAATCATCTCAAATCTTAAAAAAGCATTTTTAATGATTGCTGGATCAGCAGTTCAAAAATTTGGACAAGATTTAGAGGAACACCAACAAATTTTAATGGCAGCTTCAGATATCCTTATTCAGATCTATATGGCTGAATCAGCCATTCTAAGGACAGAAAAAAATGCTGATAGATTTGGTGAGGATTCACAAAAACATCAAATAGCAATGGCAAAACTCTATCTCTTTAATGCGGTAGAAAAAGTGAATGCTAAAGGTAAGGAAGCAATCATTTCATTTGCACAATCAGATGAGCAACGAATGATGCTTATGGGACTTAAACGCTATACCAAGTACACCAACTTCCCTAACATTGTTGAGCTAAGAAATGCTGTAGCTGACAAAGTTATCGAGGAAAATGGATATTGCTTTTAGAACGATTTAATAATATATTTCATAGAGGGTGAGAATAGCTGTTGTACACTTTTAGTCGGCAGCTATTTTTTTTGGAATTATCTCAAAATACATTCAATTTCATTTATAATTATTATAGTACAGATCTACAACCTACAGTCAACAAGAAAAGATAGTGGGTGAAAATATAATGAGAGCTCCCATCCCCTTTTTTATAAATCAAGACTTCCATTTTTAATTTCCTTTAAGAGGGACTGATACTCTAATACAATTTCTTCTACGATAGCTGCGGTGGGCTTTATAGAATTTATAAGTCCGCTAATTTGACCTATTTCAAGCTCACCTTCATCAAGATCACCTTCAAACATTCCTTTTTTAGCCCTTGCTCTTCCTAAATGAGCAGCTAAAACTTCTTTCGAAACACCTTGGTGGTATAAGTCTTCTATTTCATAAAAGAATTTGTTTTTCAGCAGTCGTACAGGAGTAAGTTCTTTTAAAGTGAGTTTAGTATCTCCTTCTTTGGAGGCTACGACCTTTTCCTTGAAATTATGATGAGCCGAGGCTTCATCGCTAGCAACAAACCTACTTCCGATCTGTACGCCATCGGCCCCAAGAGTCATTGCGGCTAGCATACCCCTACCCGTTGCAATCCCACCTGCTGCAATTAAAGGACAATTCAGTGCTGAGCGCACCATAGGTATTAAGCTCATCGTAGTGGTCTCCTCCCTCCCATTATGACCACCTGCCTCAAATCCTTCTGCCACGATTGCATCAACTCCAGATTGTTGGGCTTTTAGCGCAAATTTAACGCTGCTCACTACGTGTACAACAGTCACGCCATGCTCTTTTAAAAATGGTGTCCAAGTACTGGGATTACCTGCAGAGGTAAAAACAATTTTGACTCCATGATCAAGGACTATATTTAGAAGTTCTTCAATATTTGGATAAAGCAACGGAATATTAATCCCAAAAGGATTCTTTGTAGCCTGTTTACATTTAATAATATGTTCCTGAAGTACATGTGGATACATAGAACCTGCTCCAATGATTCCTAAAATACCGGAATTCGAAGCAGCAGATGCTAGTCTCCAACCACTAGTCCATACCATACCCGCTTGAACTATCGGATATTTTATATCAAAAAGTTGTGTGATTCTATTGTCCATAGCCCAAAGATAAGAAAGCATTTTGAACCTATGGATATTGCGATAATTTTCAAATAAAAACTGCTAATGTTAGCCAATAACTCCAGATCCTATCAATTCTTCGCCCAAGTAAAAAGCTACGAATTGGCCCTCTGTGATAGCACTTTGTGCCTGATCAAATTCAACATACATTCCTCCATCTACTTGGTAAAGTGTTGCTTTTTGAAGCGGCTGACGGTATCGTATACGTGCCATAACTTCAAGCTTCTGATCTGCAATTAACGCTAAATCTTCACGTACCCAATGTAATTCTTCATTGCTCACAAATAAAGCTTTCCTAAACAAACCTGGATGGTCTTTACCCTGACCAGTATAGATAATATTTTGATCGACATCGGTTTCTATAACAAATAATGGTTCAGGCGTACCACCCACAGCTAGACCTTTACGTTGACCTTTTGTGAAATAATGAGCTCCTTGGTGTTTTCCTACAACCTTTCCTTCAGTAATATTATAAGTAAGACGTTGAGCATTATAGGCTAGCTCGTCAATTTTATTATCAAAACTTCGCAGTTCTTTTTTCTTGAGAACACTACTGGAATCAATCTCGACAATTTGACCCTCTTTAGGTTTTAGTTTTTGTTGTAAAAACTCAGGTAACCGAACTTTACCAATAAAACAAAGGCCTTGTGAATCCTTCTTATCAGCGGTAATTAACTCATTTTCTTGTGCAATTTTTCGAACCTCAGGTTTAATAAGTTCTCCTATTGGAAAAAGTGTTTTACTGAGTTGTTCTTGAGATAATTGACAAAGGAAATAAGATTGATCTTTATTTGGATCTTTTCCAGCCAATAGACGATGAACTTCTTTTCCCTGAACTTCGATTGTTTCTTTTCTACAATAGTGCCCTGTAGCTACATAATCAGCACCTAAACTCAGTGCTATCTTTAAGAATACATCAAATTTGATCTCTCTATTACAAAGTACATCTGGATTTGGTGTACGGCCTCTTTCGTATTCGTTGAACATATAATCAACGATACGTTCCTTGTATTGCTCACTTAAATCTACAGTCTGAAAAGGAATCCCTAACTTTTCTGCTACCATCATGGCATCATTGCTATCTTCTAGCCAGGGACACTCATTTGAAATGGTCACAGAATCGTCATGCCAATTTTTCATAAATAGGCCGATCACCTCATATCCTTGTTGTTTTAAAAGGTATGCAGCTACACTAGAATCCACTCCTCCGGACAAGCCAACGATCACTCTTTTCATCTTCTTTGTTTATTAGGCGCAAAATTACAAAATTCACCTGTAATTTATAGTCGAACCTTCCAATGTTACCTTTCAGAAGATTTAGCTTAAAAGTTTTAAAATCCCTTTTAAAATTCAAAAGACGGAAATTGTACTATTCCCGTCTTTTTGAATTTAAGTTATATGTTTTTTTAGTCCACCTAAAGGTGCAACTAAACTGGCGTATTTATTTTTTCTTTTTCTGTTGCGTTTCCGCCTGCTCCATCATCTCACGCATTTTACGTTGGAAACGATTTTCTTTTTTAGGCTTTTTCTTATTCTCTTGAATCTTATCATGTATCTTATCCTCATCTATGATATAATTCTTAATCACAAGCATTATAACAATTGTAATCAAGTTAGAAATGAAGTAATACAAACTCAATCCACTAGCATAGTTATTAAAGAAAAACAACATCATTATCGGAGAGATGTAAATCATGATTTTCATGATGCTGCTCATATCAGGCATCCCTTCTTGAGTAGGTTGTTGCATAGCCTGCTGTTGACCAGTAGTCATTTTCATGTAAAAGAAAATTGCAACCGAAGCCAAGACAGGAAACAAACTAACGTGGTCTCCATAGAAAGGTATGCTGAACCCATCAGGGAATTTGTAAACAATATCATAAGAAGAAAGATCATCTGCCCATAGAAAGGGTTTATGTCTTAACATAATAGCTGTTGGGAAGAACATGAACAGCGCGTAGAAAACTGGTAGCTGAAGTAAGGCGGGAACACATCCACTCATTGGACTTACTCCTGCTTTACCATAAAGCTTCATAGTCTCCTGCTGACGCTTCATTGCGTTGTCCTTATACTTATCATTAATCTCCTTTATCTCCGGACGCAGCACTTTCATTTTAGCCTGTGACAAATACGATTTGTAGGTCACCGGTGAAAGCACAATTCGAACCAGAATGGTCATCACAATAATGGCTATACCATAAGGAAAAACTGTACTTAAAAATCCAAATAGTGGAGTAAAAACATGTTTGTTAATGAATCCAAAGATTCCCCATCCAAATGGAATAGAATCAGAGAGTTGAAGCCCTTTATAATCGTTAAAAATTCTAGCATCTGTTGGGCCGTAGTACCATTTTAAATTAGAATTCAGCTCTCCTGCTTGTATTTCCAGAGGAAGACTTGAGGTGTAAAGCTTGGTAAACTTCTCTTCAATAGACTCATCTTCAAACAATTGTTCTGAAGTAAAACTAACGTTTGAAAATTCATTAGGATTAATTAAAATGGAACTAAAGAAGTGTTGTCTATAAGAAATCCATTTTACATCCTTAGCTGTGTCATCATCATCTCCTCCTTGAGACAGTTTATTGCTGTTGCCCTCTTCTAAAAAGGACAAACGCGTATAACGATTCTCGTATTGAATACTTTGACTTTGACGGATCGATTTTTGTTTCCAGTTCAGTTGTACTGGTTGTGAACCGTTTAATACATTAGATAGTCCCTGAGAACGGATCGTATAATCCATCATATATTCTCCTGGCTTTAGTTCGTATCGGTACTCCAAATATTGGTTATTGGATGCCTTGAGTTTCATGGAAAGTACTTGAGCCTCTCCATTTTGAGTCAAACTAGGTTCAAAGTATAAATCTTGAGTATTGAGTGTTCTGTTGTTTGTAGTTGAAAAGGTCAAATTAAAAGATGCATTGCCATTCTCTACAAGATACACAGGAACAGAATCATAGCGACTAAAGTTTTTCAAAAGAACTTCAACAATTTGGCCACCTTTATTGCTTACCTTAAAGCGCACCTTTTCATTCTCAAGTGTTGTCAAATTTTCAGTAGCTGAAGGTAGTGATGCGGAATAAGCAAAAGACCCCAAACTACCTTTATATGCAGCAAGAGCAGTAGAATCTTGCAGGTTCACTTGTGGAGTTTGCTCAGTTAATACATTATTTTTACTGGCCTGCTGCTGAGTATCAACTTGTTCTTGTTTAGCTTTTTCAGCTTGAATCTCCTGATCTGTCGGTGCGTTATTATACAACACCCATATAAGTATAGCACCTATAAGCACAAAACCAATAATAGAGTTTAGGTCAAACTTTTTTTCTTCCATGTAATCTAATCATTAAATTTTTTATTTGGAATACTCCGAATCTAGTGTACTCAAAGATGTATCCAAATGCTTGTTGTATGTCAAAGTGACATTTATTTTACTTCCTATTTTTATAATCCAAAGTAGCTTTAACAAAAGCTACAAATAAAGGGTGAGGACTCGCAACTGTACTTTTGTATTCTGGATGGTATTGCACTCCTAAAAACCATGGATGATCAGGTATCTCAATTACCTCAACAAGTCCAGTGTCAGGATTAACACCACTAGCTTTTAAACCAGCAGCCTCAATTTGTTCTTTATAGGTATCGTTGAACTCATAACGGTGTCTATGTCTCTCTGATATTAGCGTTGATCCGTATACTTGGTAGGCTAAAGTTCCCTCTTCTATAGCACAATCCCATGCCCCTAATCTCATCGTCCCTCCCATGTGAGTGATGTTCTTTTGCTCTTCCATAAGATCAATAACAGGATTGGAAGTATTGGGGTTCATTTCGGTAGAATTGGCGTCTTTAAGTTCAAGGACATTTCTAGCAAATTCAATTACCGCCATCTGCATCCCTAAACAAATCCCTAAAAATGGAATTTTATGAGTTCGTACATATTCTATCACTTCTATTTTACCTTCGATACCTCTTTCCCCAAATCCTGGTGCCACAAGTACACCATCTAAATGTGCAATCTTGTTTTCAAGAATATCTTGGGTGATGTGCTCTGAATGTATGTATTCCACCTTGACTTTAACTTCATTTTCTGCTCCAGCATGAATAAAGGACTCAAGAATGGATTTATAACTATCCTGTAGCTCGACGTATTTGCCTACAAGACCAATGTGTACTTCGTGCTTAGGATTTTTGTGACGGCCTAGAAATTGATTCCAACGCTCTAGATCTGGATGTGCTCTTTCTTCTAGGTTCAATTTTTTCAAAACTACCTTATCAAGCCCTTCCTCCAACATATAATTTGGAACGTCGTAAATGGTAGAAGCGTCTATTGACTGGATTACCGCCTCTGGTTTCACATTACAAAACAAGGCTAATTTCTCCCTTAAATCCTCAGAGAGTTCGTGCTCGGTACGGCATACCAAAATATCCGCCTTTATTCCGCTCTCCATTAATGTTTTAACGGAGTGTTGCGTAGGTTTAGTTTTTAGTTCACCTGCAGCAGATAGATACGGCACCAAAGTAAGGTGAATTACGATGCTATTATTATCACCTAGCTCCCACATCAATTGTCTTACTGACTCTATATATGGCAAGGATTCAATATCACCTACTGTTCCACCTATTTCTGTAATAACGATATCGTATTCTCCACTCTTTCCTAAAATCTGAATGCGCTCCTTGATTTCGTTTGTAATATGTGGAACGACCTGAACTGTTTTCCCCAAAAATTCTCCTCTACGCTCTTTCTCTATGACACTTTGGTAGATACGCCCAGTGGTCACATTATTAGCCTGTGAGGTGTTTACATTTAAAAAGCGCTCATAATGGCCAAGATCTAAATCCGTTTCAGCTCCATCGTCCGTTACATAGCATTCTCCATGTTCATATGGATTCAAAGTTCCTGGGTCTACATTAATGTATGGATCAAGTTTTTGAATCGTTGCTTTGTAGCCTCGGGCTTGTAATAATTTTGCCAACGATGCTGCAATAATTCCTTTACCTAATGAAGAAGTAACTCCACCGGTCACAAAAATGTATTTGGTAGCTGCCATTATATCTACTTAATTGATTTTAAATGCTTTAATAAGGATAACCGAAATAGTCGCGGCAAAAATACAAATAAGAATTAAATAAACACTTTTAAAGGGATTTGATTTTATCCTAAAGTCAGCGCATTTGGTTTTTAATATTTCTAATGAGGTCCTCAAGGCCATTTACTTTAATTTCGTACATGGCCTCAAGTTGTTGTCCTAATTTTCCCTTTGGGAATCCTTTTTGTTTAAACCACACATAGTAATATTCGGGAATATCCACTAAATGATAATCTTTATACTTTCCAAAAGGCATTTTAGCCTTTGCAAGTTGGATCAAAAATGTTCTATTTTCAAGGGTATTCATCCTAGTCCATGGAATTTAGAATCGCCAAAACATCCTCCTTTGTAGTATCTGGGTTTATAAAACAAAATCTAGCTATAGTTTCAAAGTCATCAGCAGTCCTCCATTTGGTAGGGGTTACCAGCGCAAATCCTTCTCGGTGATTTTTATAGGTCCAGTTACGGTAGTCATCAGGAGTCCATCCCTTTCTTCTAAAGAGCACACAAGATAAACTAGGTTCTCTTACTAACTCTACGTTTGGATTCTCTTTTATGAGTTCCCCTGCAAGTTGTGCTAAACTTATACCCTGCTCCACTGATGATTTATACTTATCAGTACCGTGCATCGCTAAAGAAAACCAAAGAGGTAATCCTCGAACTCTACGTGTTAACTGAATTTGATAATCAGAAGGGTTAAAGCCATGTGCTCCAGGGTCCTTAAATATCTCTAAATAAGAACCTTCTTGAGAATGGGCTTCTTTTGCCAGTTCTGGGTTCTTATAGATAATCGCTCCACAATCATAAGGTGAAAATAACCATTTATGAGGATCAATAGTGATACTATCAGCTCTTTCAATTCCATGGAACAAATGTCGAACAGAATCAGCAGCCAATGCTCCTCCTCCATAAGCGGCATCCACATGAAACCAAAGATTCTCAGCCTCACAAATACCTGCAACACCATCTAAATCGTCAATGATCCCTGCGTTGGTGGTTCCTCCCGTTGCAACAACTGCAAATAGTCGTTTGCGTTGTTCAGGGCTAAGGCTATCGATTTTTTCTTTTAAGTCCTCTTGACTCATTCTGTCTTCTGTCTCTACCAACAGTACATCAGCATCAATGACCTTAGCCATAGATTTTATAGATGAATGGGCTCCGACAGAGGTAATCATCAATCCTTTTTGACCAATATTCTCTGGGTTTTTTCGCCAATTTTCACGTGCAGTAACCATAGCTGACAAATTCGCTGCGGTACCTCCACTTGTAAAAACGCCAAAAGCACCTTGAGGAAGTCCGGTTAAAGACACCAACCATTTCATAGCCTCCATCTCACAAAATATGCCTCCTGCACCTTCCATCCAATACGCCCCATGAATACTCGATGCAGAGGTCACTAAATCAAACATGATTGAAGCTCTAGTGGGTGAAGCAGGAACAAATGCCAAATGTCTTGGATGATCGATAGGGACAGTAGCCTTAATCAAAACATCTTTAAACAATTGAAAAGCCCGCTCCCCGCCTATTCCTTCTTCGGTGATGGTCTCACCTACCAAGGCTCTTAATTCTTCTTCTGATTTAGGATGTCCCAGCTCTGGAGATACTGAGGTAATTCTATTTAAAACGTATTTCATGACATCAAGAGTCATTTCTACGCTTTCCATGTCAATATCGTACATAAACACTATTTTGAGCAAAGGTAGCCTTTTGAACTGTTTTTCCATTAAAATTACCTCCATGGTTCCAAGAAAAAAATCTAGAAAGCAAAACAGAGAACACTTACCACCTGAGTTTGAGTCACTAAGAAAAGTACCTTAATTCGAATGGCAATAATATGGAAAGTAAATTACAGAGTTTGTATATTTAAATTCGGATCAGGACAAACTCAGCGCGCAATGGATCTAGCTCTTCCAATAGAAGTTTAATAAATAGCGGTCCATACTGCACGTATAAATTTGAAAAATTATCAGTTCGTTCTTGTAAGCTACCGTTGGGAAACAGCTCATTTTGAAGTGCAGTTAATCTTAGTACCTGGTCTGATAGTTTTTTCTTTTGGGCTTTTAACAAGCGTTTTTCCAAACGGTCAAGTCCTCTAAGTTGTTTAATTTCTTGGGCTTTCACTGCACCTAAAAACGTCTTATCAGTTTGTTCGGCGATTTTGTACATTTCCTGGAATTGCTCCGTTAGATGTTTTTTTTGTTTACTGAAATCAATATCAATATTGCTAATTTCTCTTATTTTACTATTTATAAAGGAATTCTTATCTAAAAAAAGCTGCTTGTCACTGATGTTCAATTTCTCGAGCTTATTGGACTGTTTCTCAGAAATAATTAATGCAGAATTTCTAAGAAGCAACATTGGAAATGGCACCTTTTGAGAGTCAAAAAATCCTTTGAGTTCCAACCAATAGGCAATTTCTCCTCCACCTCCGATATAACAAAGGTTAGGCAAAATCACTTCCTGATACAATGGCCTAGTCATAACATTGGGTGAGAATCGTTCAGGGTAATTAGTAAGGTGCTCTTCCAATTCTTGATGGCTCCAAATGATATCAGTATTGTTGACTCCAAAACCATTTTCTGTTTCTATAATGCGCTCCCTCTTGCCTGTTTGTAGATAAAACAGGTTTATCGCTCTTGGATTCACTTGTATCTTATATGAAGAATCTACATTGTTTAATTCTGAGATAGTTTCTTCGACAGTGTTTTGTGATGTAGACTCAAATAGCTCTTGTCTCATATGTGGAATAAAAAGACGCTTTAACGCCTTATCCGATGCATCCAAAATAACCAGCCCTTGCTCAGAAAATAATTGGTTAACGATATAGCGAGTAGCATCCGCTAAATTGTCATGCTCGATATATGCATTATGAAATAAATCCACCAGCGCTTGTGCTTGTATTCCCTTTCCGAGCTCTGATGAGAATAGCTCCAACACGCAATCTAATCCTTCAGTGGGATATGCCCCCACCATACCGCCTTGCTGATTTGTACCCGGGCCCTGCCATTGAAATTTCTTACCATTGAAATTAAAAAAGTTAATTTCTTCAAAATCGTGATCCTCACTCGCCATCCAGTACACAGGAACAAAACAGTTGTTAGGATGTTGCTGTTGTAACTCTTTACAAAGATTTATGGTACTTACAATTTTGTAAAGAAAATAAAGCGGGCCTGTGAATAAATTTAATTGATGCCCAGTAACTACTGTAAAAGTATCTTCATCCTCTAAAGCCGTGATATTCGCAATAGTGGCACTTGATGTTTGAAAGCCTTGATATTGCCTCTGTAAGACACTGCTTAACACCTTTCTATTTTCCTGGGTAAACGACTCTTTCTTTTCCTTTAGTTGATCTGCAAAATTTTCAAGATGTGGAAATCGATTATAAAAAGGTTTTAACTCCTGTTTCTGATCAAGGTAGTCACATATAAGCTTTGAAAAATAATTTGTTTGTGGAAAAGATAAATAGGATGTTGGCATAGTATGTTTTAAAATATCTCGCTTTGCTAATGCACAGAGTTCTTAAATTTTATAGTTTTAAGTCGTTTACTAAAATGAGAACTTACCCCAGGCTTAATTTAATTTGAATTTTAGTTCCCAAAATTTAACATTATGTCTCAAAAGTAAACAAATTTCAATTCTAGAATTAACTCTAGAAAAATATTAAAGATAAGTATCCTTAAATTTTTTCTCTATTATCGCATAAAATTATAGGAAAAGTTTAACTTCATTACTTGATATTCTAAACTAAGTTAGATGAAAGCGGCATTGTTTACCATTATTATTTCCCTATTATCCTTTATGGGAATGGCTCAAGGATTCAAGGCACACAGTACCCCTCAAGGTATTCTAATAACCGAATCCAATCAAAAAGTGATGTTTTTTCAAAAACAAACCAAATCATTGGACCATCAGTACCCCCGTGCCAATTACATCCATCCTTTATTTGATTTACAAGGTAAGGTACTAACTGAGGATTTCCCCGAAGACCATAGGCACCATCGAGGGATATTTTGGGCATGGCACCAAGTGCTAGTTCAAGGCAAACCAATGGGTGATTCTTGGGAGTGCAAAGATTTCTTTTGGGATGTAAAAAAAGTAACCTCAGAAAATATAGGAGAAAACCTACAACTTCAAATTAAAACACAGTGGAAATCTCCTAATTACAGTAAGGATGGACAACAGCTCCCTTTTATAGAAGAACACACTAAAATCACTTTATATCAAAGAACAAAAAACCATAGGATATTGGATTTCGAAATATCATTAACAGCCCTTGTTCAGGATGTACAAATTGGAGGATCAAACGACGTTAAAGGTTACGGAGGATTCTCCACCAGATTTAAACTTCCTTCTGATATTAAATTTACCTCCTTAGGTGAATCTATCCCCCCTAGAAACGAAGCAGTTCAAGCTGGTCGTGGAATGCAAATGGATGGGAAGATTAATTCTGATCAAAAATTAGGGGTTCTAGTAGTAGCTAGTAAATCAAACCCCGAGCCCAACAACTCATGGATACTGCGCTCAGAAAACAGTATGCAGAACCCTGTTTACCCAGGAGCTGAGTTAGTTTCCGTATCAAGTGATACTCCAACAATTCTTAAGTACCGTATCGTGGTTTATAATAATAAACCTAGTGAACAGGAACTTGATTTGTGGCAGGAATTTTAAATTCTTTTTTGGATTCATCTCCAGTTAAACTGAATATCCTTTTTTATATCTGGGTGCAAGCTATAGTATACTGGACAGGTCAAAGCCGCGTTTTCCAATATTTTTCTGTGTTTTTGCTCTGCAACACTGGGAAAATCAAAAATCACTTTAATTTCTGATATCCTCCTCGGGTTGGTATCCATCACCTTAGTTACAGTGGCGGTTGTATCGGTAAGGTCAATATCTAGATCGTTTGCCTTAATACCCATAATGGTCATCATACAGCTAGCTAGAGCCGTCGCAACAGTATCTGTTGGAGAAAAGGCTTCCCCTTTACCATTGTTATCAACTGGTGCATCAGTAATAAAAGAATTGCTACTTTTTATGTGAACACATTTAGTTCTTAGCGCTCCCAAGTAGGTCACTATCGAGGTCGACATTTTTTTCTGCATCTTTAATTTCTAAATTTTCGTATTTGACAATATATACCGCTTGGTTAATATACCCACCTGAGGGCACCTGTACATAATCAAATTTATTTTCTAAGTATTCTGTTTCACTTACCCTAGAGGCCACCAAACTGAGGTCCTTATTATAGGAAAGTCTAAGAATAACATCCATTGTTAAGTCAAACCCTCTTGTAGCGTATCGATTTGGAGTAATTCCATATTTCTTTTCATAAGCCAAACTAAACTCTCCTTCAAAATTGGACATCTTATCCATGGAAGGGAAATGAAATTGAAGGTTTGATAAGTGCATGTTGGATATATTGCCACTATCGTAAGCACTCCCTCTAAAGGTTGTTAACAATACAATATCATGTTCCTGATTCTTTGCTGAATTCACTACTCCTGTAATATTGGTCAGTAATGGAATGCTGTTAGTTTCAACGATCACCCAATTTTGTTTATCTGCAGAAAGAAAAGGATTTATCTCATCCAAACGAATAAATTTATCTTCTATTGGATTTATAATTTTTGCTCCAGGAAAAATAGTTTGAAGTTTTGCTTTAATAGCAGCACTTTTTAAATCCGCAATTATTATAACGTTCTTATCAACTCCATAGTCTCTAAGAAATGTATACATACGTTCTCTGAGCAAGTTGTCTGCTGGCAGTGTTTGAAATACATTCGGACCTAGGTTGATTCCCTTATTCGAAAAAGGAGAGAATATCGGCGTTTGAGATGCTCCTAAATAGGTAGTTAATCTATTAAACCCAACAGGTAGTATTGGCCCGATTACAGCATCGGATCCTAATAAATCTCCGCTGGTTGCGATTTGATTTACTCTACCCGCGTCCGCCTGGCTGTCGATTACATTGACATCCACAGTTAAACCAAGTTGTTTTGCAGAATCTATCGCCATGAGGGCTCCAGTATAGAAGTCAAGAGCTATTCCCATTAAACGGTCTTTAGTTATTTTTTCCTTGCTATTCTTGAGCTCGTCAAAATCTAGATCATTAAGTTTAAAAGGTAGAACCAACGATAAGCGAGTCGTTTGGTTGTAATTCAAGCTATCTAATAAGGAAAAACGCTCCACTAATTGACCATCACTTATAGCCATATCACCCGTTTTTTCCTTTGGCAATTTTAAAACCATTCCAACTTTTAGCCCCCCTTCTCTAACTTCAGGATTAAGGCTCTCAATCTCCTGCTGCGTAACACCTAGTTTCACCTTTAGCCTATAGAATCCTTCTTTGGGTAAAACAGTATAGTAATTGTACTGTTCAATCTGAACAGGTGTCTTTTCATTTCCTGCAACAAATGGAACCCAAAGCGTATCTCCTGGATTTAAAACATCTTGCATTCCAGGGTTTAGAACCTTTAAAGAATCTACTGTAATTCCATGCTCGTATGCAATTCTCCAAGGCCCTTCTTTAGGAGAAACTACATAAGGAAGTAAATCTGATCTGTCAAAACCTCCTTCTGTAATTCCGGTGGAAGCATATACAGGTATTCTAATCTTTTGATTTCTGTCTAATTGCTGGCTGTATAATTCTTTATTGTATCGTTTAATATCATCGATACTGACATTGTATTGTTTAGAAATCCCATAAAGGGTTTCTTTGCGATTTACTTTATGTGTTATAAAGCGTGTCACTTCTCCTGGTTGCCCAGTTTGGGGTTGTTCACCAGTTGTTTGCTGCTCTGCTAATGGGACAATAAGAATAGTGTTTGCCTTCACCCCGTCTTTTACCTCTGGATTTAAACTTAAAATAGAATACGGAGTTACTCTATAATGTTTGGCAATACTCTCTAAAGTCTCACCTTGTTTAACTGCGTGTGTTTCATACTTTTGCGCATGTAGGCTCACACAACTAAAGAACAATATGACAAAGACTATTTTATTGATATTCATATAAATTGGTTTCAATTTTGTATTAACAACCGTGGTGTCACAGCATGGAAATCCAAAAGTACAAATGTTTTTGTTATTACTCCCACTCTATAGTTGCTGGTGGTTTCGAGCTAATATCGTATACTACTCTATTAACGCCTTTTACCTTATTTATTATATCATTAGACACCTTTTGTAAAAATTCATAAGGTAAATTCACCCAATCAGCGGTCATACCGTCTGTGCTCTCTACAGCTCTTAGCGCTACACACTTTTCATAGGTACGTTCATCTCCCATAACACCCACAGAATTAACAGGCAATAATATCGCCCCTGCTTGCCAAACTTTATCATACAGTCCAGCATTTCGTAGTCCATTTATAAAAATGGCATCAACCTCTTGCAATATACGTACTTTTTCCGCTGTAATATCACCAAGAATTCGGATAGCCAATCCAGGACCAGGAAATGGATGCCTTCCTAATAATTCTGGATTAATACTCATCGAAGCACCCACACGTCGAACCTCATCCTTAAACAACATCCTTAAAGGCTCAACAATTTTTAATTTCATAAAGTCAGGAAGTCCACCTACATTATGGTGACTTTTAATAGTAGCAGAAGGACCATTAACTGAAATAGACTCGATCACATCAGGATAAATAGTTCCTTGTCCTAGCCATTTAACATCATTAATTTCATGAGCCTCATCATCGAAAACTTCAATAAAAACTTTTCCAATTGCCTTACGCTTGAGCTCAGGATCTGACTGCCCTTCCAATTCTTTTAAGAATCGATTAGAAGCATCCACCCCTTTAACATTCAGCCCCATTCCCTCGTACTGCTTCAATACACTTTCGAATTCATTTTTTCGAAGTAATCCATTATTCACGAAAATACAATACAAATTATCCCCTATTGCTTTGTTTAATAAAACAGCGGCGACAGTGGAATCTACTCCACCAGAGAGTCCAAGAACAACTTTGTCATTTCCAACCTTCTCTTTCAACTCTGCAACTGTCATGTCAACAAAGTTATCAGGGGTCCAACTCTGGGCAACACCTGCAATTTTAACCAAGAAGTTTTCTAAGAGCTGCTTCCCATCTGTAGTATGATATACCTCAGGGTGAAATTGAATGGCATAGGTAGATTCTCCTTCTATCTTATAGGCAGCAAACTGAACATCCTCAGTACTTGCCAATTTAACACCGTTTTCTGGTAATTTTTTAATCGAATCACTATGGCTCATCCAAACTTGGCTGCCTGTATGAATCTCTTCAAAGAAAACTTCATTTTCTTCTATAAAAGAAAGTTTAGCACGGCCATACTCCCTAGTATCAGAAGGGGCTACTTCCCCTCCACTAAAATGAGCGATGTATTGTGCTCCATAACAAACCGCTAATGTAGGCAGCTTCCCTCTTATTTGAGATAAATCAGGATGTGGAGCTTCCTCTGATCGCACTGAAAATGGGCTGCCAGAAAGAATCACTGCCTTGTATTGTGAAATGTCTTTTGGAGGATTGTTGAATGGATAAATTTCGCAGAAGATATTTAGCTCTCTAACGCGTCTTGCGATAAGTTGCGTAAACTGCGAACCGAAGTCTAAAATGAGTACGTTGTTTTGCATGCGCAAAAATACTATTTAATAAGAAATTCGAAAGCCTTAACACGAGTATTTTTTCAACATTCAATTCTACAAAATGTTTACAAGTCTAAACTTACTTATTAGGCGGTTAAATTTTAGGCAAACGATAGAACAATACTGGCCTGAGTAAAGAATCAAGTAAATTAAATCGTGCTCCATTACTTTTGTATGGCTCAATTTCCCTACTTTTGGAATTACTAACTATTATCCAATATCAACATGAAAAAAACAATTCTAAAAAATCTTACGGCCATCGCCACGGTGTTGGCTGTTACCACTGTTATGTCCTGCAAGGAGAAAACAGAAAAAAAATCTGAAAACGCGACTCCTGCAGTCGAGCAGACTACACAAACAACCCAAGATCAATTTGGCGGTATTGCGCTTTACACTTTACGCGATGATATGGGGAAAGATGTTGCTGGCACCCTGGAAGAGGTAGCAAAAGCTGGATATCAAAACCTAGAAGCTGCAGGTTATAAAGATGGTATGTATTATGGTATGGCTCCTGAAGAATTTAAACAGCTTGCGGAATCTAAAGGACTTAACCTAATTAGCACACACCAGTCAAGTGCGACGCTGGACAATGCGGATAAAGAAATCGCAGATGCTAAAGCGGCAGGCTTTAAGTATTTTGTAATTCCCATTCCTCCTATGGGACATTTTAAATTCGATTCAAAAACGCAAACCATGGGAATGGACCCTGATTTGGATTTTGTAGTTGATTTTTTAAATACTGTCGGTGAAAAATGTGCAGACGCTGGTTTACAATTACTATACCACAACCACGATTTTGAATTCATGCCAAATGAAAATAACATTGTTCCAATTAAATATTTCCTTGAAAACACTGATCCAAAATATGTCAATTTTCAAATGGATCTCTTTTGGGTAACCAAAACTGGTGCAGATCCAGTTGCTTACTTTGAGGAATATCCTGGACGCTTTAAACTATGGCATGTTAAAGACATGGACGATGAAGGTAAATTTGCCCCTGTAGGTGAAGGCACCATTGACTTTGGAAGAATTTTAGCTAAAAAAGAGCAATCGGGAATGGAATATTATATGGTTGAACAAGACATGACTTTTGACCAAACACCTATAGAGGCAATTAATGTAAGCCATAAAGGACTTGAAGAAATCGGATTCAAATAGAAACGATTTCACTATGATAATCATTTAGGGATGGCAGGATTTAACTTCTGCCATCTTTTTTTTCACACCTTCTGTAAAGGTGTTTTAAACGCTCTAAGCTAATCCTATTAAATGATAGGAAATGATGGGAAGTAGGTATATAAATAAAAAGACGTGGCCCGTGAAGCCCCCCTCCATGGTTATTTGAAAAGACCCTACTAAAATTCACACGATTTAGTCAACTCTTAGAAACTTCCCTTTCTTATCAAATTCAAGGTCAACTCCATTGATCAATTCTACATCTTGATCTTTACCATCCACATCCCAACTCTTGATTCCAGCTGCCTCATAGTTATCTTGCACATATGAAACTATTGTTGAAGGAAGTGCTTCTACAGGGATACTTTGATTTTTTGCGGCCTCAATTTCAGTTACTTCTCCATCTTTATTGAACACAATTTCTAGTCCACTCGAAAAGTGAACCTCATACATATCATCATTGTTCCAAGGCATCAAATCCTTGTCTTTTTCTACAAATGTAATATTCTCCGATGGGAATTTCTGTTCGATGTATTCTTTCGCACTCTCTGGTAATTCCTCAATGCCAGTTTGGGCAAGCAGAAAACCAAATGTGAATACTGATAATACTCCTGTTAAAATTGCTTTTTTCATAATAAATAAATTTTAAATTAATTATTTTATTTACTCATTTCATGTTGTAATTCATGAGATGCTAATTAAAAGACAGTTTAAAAACTACTTTGATAAACCTCTCATTCTCAAATTCATTACAATTTAACAATTCAATTCTGGAATCATTTAGGAAAAGGAGCTTTTATCAAAATTTTAATTTTATCTGTACAGTAAATCACTTTGCGTTAAAAACTTTCCCTGGAACATTCCGCCATCTTAATTTTTTATAGAAATTAAAAATTTATCATCATTTATGCCTCATCAATAGGTTTGGTATATCTCTGATTCTCGTTGGCGCAATATTTACCGTCGTAAAAATTATGTAAATTTGCCTTTATGATTAATCAAATTAAAAGAATCATACTTCTTAGCTTCTTTGCATTTAGTGTCATACAGTTAAATGCACAACAGATCGCAGTTCTAAAATATCAAGGCGGTGGTGATTGGTACGCTAATCCAACTGCCTTGCCAAACCTTATCACATTTTGTAATACAGAGATTGGCAGCAGCATTGAAAGCAAACCAGCTACAGTGGAACCTAGTAGCAGCGATATTTTTCAATACCCTTTCATTCATATGACGGGTCATGGTAATGTATTCTTTAGCCCACAAGAGGCCAAGAATTTACAACAGTATTTATTGTCGGGCGGTTTTTTACACATTGATGATAACTATGGCATGTATGATTATTTTAAGAAAGAGCTTCCGAAAATATTTCCTGACAAACAATTCGTAGAATTACCTACAACCCACCCTATATTTCAGGACCCCTTTGATTTTCCTGATGGACTTCCTAAGATACACGAGCACGATGGAAAAAGACCTCAAGCCTTTGGTGTTTATGACAACAACAGATTAGTACTATTATTTACTTTTGAATCCGATTTGGGAGATGGCTGGGAAAATCAACAAGTCCATAACGATCCTGAAGAAGTTCGCCTTAATGCCTTAAGGATGGGTGCTAACATAATTTCTTATGTATTTAAAAACTAAATAATGATCCAGCATCAACTAGAACACAACAATACAGGGTTCACTCAAAAACAACATCCGATAATTTTGATCTGTGATCAGCTCACAGGCGCTGCCAATATCGGTTCTATTTTTCGATTAGCTGATGGTTTTGGCATTCAGAAAATCTATTTTTTAGGTCCAGAAGTTGAAATTAATAGAAGAATTGAAAAAACCTCAAGGTCCACCCATAAGTTTATAGACTATGAATTTGTAGATCACATGGATCAAATTGACTTTGAGCAGGATCATAAAAAGAGAAACTGCATCGCTTTAGAAATCACCGATACAAGTAAACCTATTCAAAATTTGACACTTCAAACTGATCTCCCGACGTATCTAATTATAGGAAATGAAAATTATGGTATAAGTCAAAGGCTGTTAAATTTGGTTGACCAGAGTTATCATATTTACATGTATGGAAAAAACAGTAGCATGAATATTGCCCAAGCAACGGGAATTGCCCTATATGAAATCACTAATTTATATGTCACTGTTTAGATCAAAATCATGGAGAAGATTCCGTTTAGAAAAGTTCCGGAATAAACTCATAATAAAGGCCTATATTTGAGATTTATGAGCTACATTTAAAAGAATAATTCATAAATTTCAATGAATTAAAACCCAACACAAAATCTGCAGTAACACTTTGAATAAAGACATATTAAACACTGGAATTCAGCACTTTATAAACAAAAATTTAAATACTGACATTTCGTCACTTTTACTAAAATACCCCAAAATCGAAGGTGTTGACACTAAAATTGTAGCCGAGCAAATTCAAGCTAAATTAAAATCTAAAAAAAAACTTCCCTCTTGGTTCAACACATCAAATATTTATTATCCCAATAAATTAAATATAGAACAAACCTCTTCAGAAAAGACAGCGCTTTATAAAAGCCACTTAATACAAGGAAACACCCTTTCAGACCTAACTGGAGGATTTGGGGTGGATTCGTATTACTTTGCTAAAGTATTTAAAAAAGTAACTCATTGTGAAATAAACACCGAGCTATCGCGTATTGCACAGCACAATTTTAAGATGCTAAAACAGCATAATATCAGCTGTCAAGCTGTTGATGGGATGGAATTTTTAGCTAATTGCAATAAAGTTGACTGTATTTATCTAGACCCTTCAAGAAGAGATCAAACTAAAAAAAAGGTGTTCCTGCTACAAGATTGTACTCCAGACATTACAGAGATACACGAGCAATTATTAGAAAAGGCGAAAATGGTTCTTGTTAAAGTATCACCACTAGTAGATATAAGCAAGGCTATTGCAGATTTGCCCCACATTAATGAAATTCATATTGTAGCTGTAGATAATCAGGTCAAAGAGATGCTTTTACTAATCTCTGGTAAAACTTCAAATACCCTAATTAAAGCTATTAACATTAAGGAAGATAGCGCAGAGAAATTCTCTTTCCAACACACCGAGGAATCACAAAAACAGGCAAATTACAGCCTTCCTCTCACCTATTTATATGAACCAAATTCAGCCATTTTAAAAAGTGGTGGTTTTAATATGGTATCCCAACGCTACAATCTAAACAAACTACACCCAAGCACCCATTTATACACAAGTGATAGTCTTACTGATTTTCCCGGAAGACGGTTTTTAATTAAGCAAATCCTACCCTATAATAAACAGGGCATAAAGAAGTTAAAAACTCTTACAAAGGCCAATATCACCTCTAGAAATTTTCCCCTAACGGTGGACAAACTCAGGTCACAGCTTAAAATTAAAGATGGAGGCTCATTATATCTGTTTTTCTGTACCGACTCAAATAACGCTAAAATTGCTGTTATTACTGAAAAAATATAAGAATGTTAAAATAGCGTGTACGTACCTTATTTTTAAAATTAATTGTATATTTGGTAGGCAATCAAAACCAAAACATTGACAATTAAAGAAATAGCCAAACTAGCCAACGTATCATTAGGTACAGTAGATCGGGTAATTCACAAAAGAGGAAAAGTTTCCAAAGAAACTGAAAAAAAGATTCTGGACATTATTGATAAAGTGAATTACACACCCAATATTTATGCGCGCGGCTTAGTGTTGAATAAACAGTATCGCATTAAAGCACTCCTGCCTGAATTTAGACAAGGGCAATATTGGGAAATGCCTGTAAAGGGGATGCAAAATGCGGCTACTAACCTGAGTCAGTTTGGCATTCAATTAGAAGTGTTATACTTTGATCAAAATTCTGTAACCTCCTTTAATAGTGCAGCTAAGCAACTATTGAGCTATAAACCTGATGGGGTAATTTTAGCTCCTGTAATTAACTTCGAGGCTGTAAAATTATCCAAGAAATTAAAGGACGCTCAAATACCCTATGTGCTTATCGATTCGCTAATTCAAAATAGCGAACCTTTGAGTTTTATTGGGCAAGATGCCTTTCAAAGCGGTAGGCTTGCCGCTAAGCTTCTTTGCACAGAGATCAATTTAAAAGGATCTATTTCCATTATTTCAATTAAGAATAATGAAAACTACAACAGCACTTTACAGCAAAGAATTGAAGGTTTTAAGGATTATATAGCCAATAGCGACTTTATAGATCAAATATCTTTAAATGAATCGCATATCCACGTTGGTTCACCTGATATGCCTATGGCAATAGAGAATGCTATTGGTACGAAAGAAAACGTTGATGGGGTTTTTGTTCCTAGTTCAATGATCCACCATGTCGCAGCCTATGTGGATAGGTACAGACAAAGATTTCCGAATTTAAAAATGATTGGAAACGACCTTATTCCAAACAATATTAGACATTTAGAAAAAGGAACTATTCACTACCTTATCGGGCAACGACCAGAGAATCAAGGTTACTATGCTCTATCTAGCTTTTATAAACATTTAGTGTTAGGGCAAAGAGTTGCCGAAGACATCTATCTTCCTCTAGATATCATAACACAAGAAAATCTAAAATATTACAATAATAATTTTCAGTACAACTTTTAATAATTAAGATAACTCTCTATGAAAAAAACACTTAATCAACTTACTACTAATATTTTAACACTGTCAATCGCATTTTTTAAAACACAACAACTAGTTTTGATAACCTATTAGGCCCAGTTACTAGTTAAAATCATAAAAATTAAAGTATACCTTGCCGTGTGTACGTACACACAAACAAAATAGTATAATCCTGCTAATAATATATAAATATGAAAACTACAGTAAGCAACATGAAACTACTAAGCCTTGCCATTTGTTCACTAGGGCTTCTTTGGTCTTGCGAACCTCAGGGCGACCCTACTCCATGGGAGCCATTATTCAACGGTGAAGACTTAAATGGATGGACTCAAATCGGTGGTAAGGCCAATTACAGAGTGGAAAATCAAGCTGTCATTGGTTCTACAGTACACAACACACCGAATTCATTTATGACAACAGAAAAAATGTATGATGATTTTATTTTAGAATTGGAATATAAGGTAGATTCCACGATGAATTCTGGAATTCAAATTCGAAGTAACAGCACACCTACTTATCAAAATGGTCGTGTCCACGGCTATCAAATTGAAATTGATCCTTCTGATCGCGCATGGAGTGCTGGGATATACGATGAGGCACGTCGTGGTTGGCTTGTTCCACTTACGGACAATAAGGACGCACAAGAGGCTTTTAAGCAAGGACAATGGAATCATTATAGAATTGAAGCTATTGGTGATACAATTAAAACTTGGATCAACGATATCCCTGCTTCATTTCTCATTGATGACAAAACCCATTCAGGATTTATTGCCCTTCAAGTACACAGTATCGGAAAAGATGCTAAGGAGGGTACTGAAATCCACTGGAGGAATATCAATATACTCACAGATAGCCTTCAAAAATACACTAAAAAGAGCCCTTTAACTCCAGTGACTACGAAAAATAAGTTAACTATCAGTGAGCAGAAGGATGGTTGGGAATTACTTTGGGACGGAACTTCCACAGACGGATGGAGAGGTGCTAAATTGGAAAGTTTTCCTGAAAAAGGCTGGATAATTGAAGATGGTGTTTTAACCGTTATCGAGAGTGAAGGTAAAGAATCTGCTGCTGGCGGTGATATTGTAACAGAACAAACATATGGGAATTTTGAACTCAAAATTGATTTTAGAATAACCCAGGGTGCAAACAGCGGGATTAAATATTATGTTGATACTGACCTTAATAAAGGAACTGGTTCAGCTATTGGTTTGGAATATCAAATTTTAGATGACTTAAGGCATCCAGATGCGAAGTTAGGAAATCATGAAGGAAGTAGAACCCTGGCCTCTTTATACGATTTGATTAAAGCTGATCTTAACAAACCTGTCAATGAAATCGGAAGCTGGAATACAGCGCATATTATATCAAAAGACGGTAAGGTTCAGCATTGGCTCAACGGCATGAAAGTTCTGGAGTTTGACCGCTTTAGCGAAGAGTTTCAAATGTTGGTTTCTGAAAGTAAATACAAAGACTGGCCAAATTTTGGGGTCTTAGAGACTGGAAATATTCTTTTACAAGACCACGGAAATAGAGTGTCTTTTAAAAATATTAAAATCAAAACTTCAAATTAAAATACCATGACAAATAGAAGAAAATTCATAAAAAACACCATTTTAGGAAGTACAGCTGTCGCATTAGGTGGATCTGCCATGGCCATGCCAGCGAGTAGTTATCGTAATATCATAGGAGCAAACGATCGCCTAAATGTAGCTATTGCTGGTCTAGGGCGACGTGTAGGCGCTTTTTATGAGCCCATTGCTCGCAAACAAAGCAACGTACGTCTTAGTTACTTATGTGATGTCATGGAGCACCAAAGAACTAGAGCCATGGAAAATGTCTCAAAACTACTAGATTATAAACCAACTCCTGAGAATGACATCAGAAAGGTAATTGATGATAAGAAGGTAGATGTTCTAATTAACGCTACACCAGACCATTGGCACACACCAGGGTCAATTATGGCTCTTAAAGGAGGAAAACACGTATATGTTGAAAAGCCTTCAAGCCACAACATGAATGAAAATGAGCTTCTTGTAGAAGCTGCCAAAAAATACGACAAGGTTGTTCAAATGGGGAATCAACAGCGATCTGCTCCCCATACGATAGAGATCATCAACGAAATACATAACGGACTGATTGGTAATGCTTATAAGGCTCTTGCATTCTATAGCAATTCAAGAGGCGAAACTCCAAAGCAACAAAAAGCGCCCATCCCTACTGGGTTAGATTGGGAATTATGGCAGGGCCCTGCAATACATCGCGAGTATACCTCAGAAACTTGGGATTACAATTGGCATTGGTATGGTTGGAACTACGGAACAGCTGAAGCTGGAAATAATGCTACTCATGAATTGGACATTGCTCGCTGGGCATTAGATGTACATTATCCAAGCTATGCTTCCGTGGAGGCTGATAAAAGACACTTTGTTGATGATGGTTGGGAAATGTACGATTCCATTTTAGCAACCTTCGAATTCCCTAATAAGAAAGTAATACAATGGGATGGACAAAGTAGAAATGGCTACCAGACCTATGGTGCAGGACGAGGAACGATTATTTACGGTACCGAGGGAAGTGTTTTTGTTGATAGAGGAAGATATGTGGTATACGACCGTTATGGTAAAATTGTAAAACAATACGATTCCGCAAATTCAGAATCCGGGACAGCCCTAGGTGGTGGCGGTGATATATCTACGGATCATATGGTGAACTTTTTTGAAAGCATCCGAGGGAAACAAAAGTTAAATGCACCCATCGATGATGCGAACATCAGTATGGCTCTAGTACACTATACCAACATTGCTTATAGAATAGGTAAAGGATTTAACGTGGATCAAAACACAGGTCGATTCCAAGACCCTGCTGCGATGAAGCTTTGGGGTAGAACGTATCAAGAAGGCTGGGAATTAACCTTGTAAAATCTATTTTGAAATATGAACAAGAATGACGCCTTTTTTTTAGCAAAGAAGAATGAGTGGGAAACCGTATCAAAAGGCATAAGTAGGCAAATCACAGGATATAATGACCAAATAATGATGGTCAAAGTAAAGTTTGAAAAAGGGGCTATAGGTTCCCTGCACCAACATCCTCATACCCAAAGTTCATACGTGGCCTCTGGGGCATTTGAAATTACCATCAACGGCGACAAACAACGTCTTGAGACTGGGGATACATTTTTGGTAAACCCTGATCTAATCCATGGTGCTGTTTGTCTAGAGGCTGGGATACTCTTGGATGTTTTTACCCCTTTAAGAGAAGACTTTATAAATAATAAAGAAACACAAAGATGACATTAAAAGATAAAGTAGCCATCATAACTGGTGGAAACGGAGTGCTAGGAGGTGCTATCGCTATGGGATTAGCTTCACAAGGTGTTAAAGTCGCAATATTAGGAAGAACTGAACATTCAGTACAGGCGCGGGTTGATCAAATTAAACAATCTAAAGGTCAATCTATTGGACTTATAGCAGATGTATTAGATCAAGCTAGTTTAGAATGTGCAAGTGAAACAATTATAAAAAAATGGGGGAAAATCGACATTTTGATCAATGGCGCAGGAGGAAATTTAAAAGGTGCTACCATCGCTGATCAAGACAATTTTTTTGATCTTTCTTTTGATGATTTTGACAAAGTCACTCAATTAAATTTAAAAGGAACCTTACTACCCACCTTTGTATTTGGAAAATCCATGGCAAAACAGGGTAAAGGAAGTGTTCTAAATATATCTTCCATGTCAGCACAACAAGCAATTACGCGCATTGTGGGTTATTCTGCCAGTAAGGCAGCGGTGGACAACTTTACAAAGTGGTTGGCTGTAGAGATGGCATTAAAATACGGAGAAGGAATCAGGGTCAATGCCATAGCACCTGGCTTTTTTATTGGAGAACAAAACAGAGCTCTTTTGCTGCAGGATGATGGTAGTTTAACCCAAAGAGGGAAAACCATTGTAGAGCAGACCCCTATGAAAAGATTCGGAAAACCTGAAGAGCTTCAAGGAGTAGTGAATTGGCTGGTAAGTGATCAAGCTAGTTTTGTCACTGGAGTTATTATTCCTATTGATGGAGGGTTTAGTGCCTTTAGCGGAGTTTAAAAAAAAATAAGATGAGTACAGAACAGATCATATTTGAAAAAACATGGCGGTGGTATGGACCAAATGACCCCGTGAGCCTAGATGATATCAAACAAGCTGGTGCCACTGGAATAGTAACTGCATTGCACCATATCCCCAATGGCGAGGTGTGGGAAGTGGATGAAATAGAAAAACGAAAAAAAATCATCAAGCAAAAAGGACTTCGCTGGGCAGTTGTAGAAAGCGTACCAGTTCATGAGTCAATTAAAACACAGAGTGGAGATTTTCAAAAATACATAGCGAATTATAATCAAACTATCAAAAACCTTGGTCAGTGCGGAATTCACATTCTGTGTTATAATTTTATGCCTGTTTTAGATTGGACACGTACCGATTTGGAGTATAAATTAGAAGATGGTTCTACTGCCCTTCGCTTTGATAAAAATGCCTTTGCAGCCTTTGAACTCTACCTTTTAAAAAGACCAGGAGCAGAAAATGTCTACACCGAGCTTGAACAAAAGCAAGCATTGGCATACATAGAGTCTTGCAATGAGAACCAAAAAAAGCAACTGATCAATAACATTATCGCTGGATTACCTGGTGCGGAAGAGGGTTATACCCTTGATGCTTTTAATAGCATACTAGAGACCTATAAGGAAGTGGATGAGAAAAAATTAAAATCCCACTTATTTTACTTTCTTCAGCAAGTTGTCCCCGTTGCCGAGTTATCTGGAGTACGCATGTGTATTCATCCTGATGATCCCCCCTTCCCTATTTTAGGATTACCAAGGGTGGTGAGTACTCTTGAAGATATACAACAGATCTATAAAGCAGTGGATAGTCCAAATAATGGATTGACATTCTGTACAGGTTCATTTGGCGTTCGAGCCGATAACGATCTAGTTACAATGATAAAAACCCTAGGAGACCGCATACACTTTGCACACCTTAGAAGCACTCAAAGAGATGCATCAGGGAATTTCTATGAAGCGAATCACTTAGAAGGAGATGTAGATATGTATGGTGTGGTAAAGGCACTAATAGAGCAACAGCTGAAAAGAAAACAAAACAATCGCTCAGATTTTAGCATTCCTATTCGCCCTGATCATGGCCATAAAATGCTCGATGATTTAAATAAGTGGACAAACCCAGGCTATTCAGCTATTGGAAGACTTAAAGGTTTAGCAGAACTGCGAGGACTAGAATTTGGTATACTCAAATCAATAAAAAGGTAATTTGCCGTAGAAAATCAAACATTTTTACCAAAAAAACGATGAATTACAAATTATATAAGAAGTTTTTTTTGATTATTGCCAATATTTAAAAAATTAATTTATATTTGTGTAATCGATTACATAAAACAAAATATTATGATGAAGATAGACTTTAGATACGCTAGCCATCCAGTGGATGCGAGAAGCTACGGAACAGATGAATTAAGATCTCATTTTTTACTTGACCCCATTTTTAGTGCAGATCAAATTCACCTCACCTACTCCATGTACGATCGCTATATCGTCGGAGGGGTAATGCCTGTAAATAAAGCTCTAAAATTAGAAACCTTTGACCATTTAAAATCATCCTATTTTTTGGAACGAAGAGAGTTAGGAGTTATTAATGTCGGAGGATCGGGCAAGGTAACAGTGGATGGAGAGGTATTCCAGTTAGACAAAAAAGAAGCACTATATGTTGCCAAGGAATCCAAGGAAGTTACCTTCGAATCTAGTGGTAATGAACAGGCTTTATTTTATATCAACTCCGCACCTGCACACCACAGGTTTACAACTAAAAAAGTTGGACGTCAGGATGCTGAAATTATAAACCTAGGAGATGATAAGTACGCCAATAAGAGGATTTTAAATAAATTAATTGTAAATAGTATTGTAGAGACCTGTCAATTACAAATGGGACTTACGGAGCTTGAACCTGGTAATGTTTGGAATACGATGCCAGCTCACACGCATAATAGAAGGATGGAAGCTTATTTTTACTTTGATCTCGAAGATGGGCAAACTGTTTGTCACTTTATGGGTGAACCTCAACATACTAGACACATCTTTATGCAAAACCACCAAGCAGTTCTATCTCCAGAATGGTCAATTCACTCTGGTTCGGGAACTGCAAGCTATTCCTTTATATGGGGCATGGCTGGTGAGAATCTAGATTATGGCGATATGGATGGTGTTGCTCCAAATGAATTAAAATAAATTGAAAATGAAACTATTTGATTTAAAAGGCAAACGTGCCCTGGTAACTGGAGGAACTCATGGACTAGGAATGGCTATGGCCGAAGGTCTAGCCGAAGCTGGAGCAGAACTAGTGATCAGTAGTACAACTCCTGAAAAACTTGAAAAAGCCCTTGTGCATTATAAAAGTAAAGGATATACCGCCTCGGGATATATCTTTGATATCACAGATGAGGAAGAAGCTGCTAGAAAAGTAAAAGAAATTAACACTAACCAAGGCACGATTGACATCTTAGTCAATAATGCTGGGATCATTAAACGAGAATTAGCCATAGATATGAAGGTTTCGGACTTTAGAAGAGTCATCGATGTAGACCTTGTGGGCGCCTTTATTATGTCGCAACTTGTTGTTAAAGATATGATCGAGAACGGAGGTGGTAAAATCATCAATATCTGTTCGATGATGAGTGAGCTTGGAAGAAATAGTGTATCAGCGTACGCCGCTGCTAAGGGAGGGCTCAAAATGCTAACCCAGAACCTGGCCACAGAATGGGCTAAGTATAATATCCAAGTAAATGGTATTGGTCCAGGATATTTTGCCACAACACAAACTGCGCCTATTCGCGTGGATGGAAATCCATTTAATGATTTTATCATTAATCGCACACCAGCGGCACGTTGGGGAGATCCAGAGGATCTTGCAGGTACAGCGGTCTTTTTAGCTTCTCAGGCAAGTAAGTTTGTCAATGGCCAAGTAATTTATGTTGATGGTGGTATACTTGCTACTATTGGTAAACCTTTAAATGAAAATTAATGGAAAACGATGCCTTTATACATGATAATTTCTTATTAAGCAACAAATTTGCTGAGGAGTTATACCACAACTATGCCAGTAAAATGCCAATCATCGATTATCACTGCCACCTTTCACCAAAAGAAATTGCAGAGAATAAGGTTTTTGAAAATATCACCCAGGCATGGATTTATGGTGATCACTATAAATGGAGAGCAATGAGAACCCTGGGGATTCCAGAGAAATATATCACTGGAAAGGCAAGCGATCAGGAGAAATTTGAAAAATGGGCTCAAACTGTACCCTACACTCTTAGAAATCCCTTATACCATTGGACACAGCTAGAACTTGCTCGGTATTTTGACATCGATCAGTTGCTTAGTCCTAAGACGGCTACAGAGATCTATAATCAAACTTCAGATCAGTTAAACACTCAACAGTACAGTACTCAGGGCATCCTTAAGAAAATGAATGTCAAGGTAGTATGTACCACAGAAGATCCAACTGATACTTTGGAGCACCATAAAACGCTGGCTGAGTCCGATTTAGAGACTCATATAAGCACTTCTTTCCGTCCTGACAAGGCTATTATGATTAATCATCATGGCTTTTTAGGCTACATCAGTGCCTTAGAAGAAGCCTCTGGGGTTTCCATTAATTCCTATCGCGATTTAAAGTTTGCCCTACTCCAGAGGATTGAATATTTCCACCAAAACGGATGCCGCGTTTCTGACCATGGATTAAATTACATTCCTTTTACCTCCTATAACGAAGCGGAAGTAACTAAAATATTTAATAAAAAACTAGATAAGCAAAATTTAAGTGCTGAAGAGATCTTAAAATACGAGACAGCTATACTACGATACCTGTCTCAAGAATACCATACTCGAGGGTGGGTTCAACAATTTCATCTTGGAGCCTTGCGCAATAATAACACCAGAATGCTGGCTGAATTAGGGCCAGATACTGGATGGGATTCCATAGCTGATTATCCACAAGCTGAAAATCTATCTAAATTTTTAAACAGCCTAGATGTAGAAGATCAACTCACCAAGACCATTATTTACAACCTCAACCCAGCAGACAATGAAGTCATGGCCTCAATGATTGGAAACTTTAATGATGGATCAATCAAAGGAAAAGTACAGTTTGGTTCAGGATGGTGGTTTTTAGATCAAAAGGATGGAATGACCAAACAGATGAACGCATTATCGAACATGGGACTTATTAGTTGTTTTATAGGTATGCTTACAGATTCAAGAAGCTTTTTGTCCTTTCCTAGACATGAGTATTTTAGAAGGGTCTTATGTAACTTATTCGGCCAAGAAATCCAGCAAGGGGAATTACCGAATGACATGCCATGGATAGGTAAAATCATACAAGATATCTCATACAATAACGCAAAAGAGTACTTTAACTTTAAATAATCATTATACGCTAATACCCTATGAAAAAAGTCATTGCACTAGGTGAAATATTACTTCGGTTTTCCACCACAGATCACCTTAGAATCTCGCAATCCAATGCGTTCAATGCTGATTATGGGGGTAGTGAACTAAATGTTCTTACCTCCGCGGCTAACTTTGGAATGGACTGCGAAATGGTCACGGTATTACCTAACAATGATCTGGGAATGGCTGCTGTAATGCAAATGCGAAAGTTTAACATTGGCACAAAATTTATCCCAAAAGCTGGAGAGCGTCTTGGGCTTTACTTTTTAGAAAAAGGAGCCTCTGTCCGCGGCAGTAAAATTATTTATGACCGAACGCATTCTAGTTTTTCTCAAATCAAGCCAGGAATGATCAATTGGGAGGATGTTTTCAAAGAAGCAAGTTGGTTTCATTGGTCTGGAATAACCGCTGGTGTGTCACAAGGTGCTGCAGATGTATGTCTAGAAGCTATTGAAGTCGCTTATAAAATGGGACTAACCATTTCTACGGATTTTAACTATAGAGCAAATCTTTGGAATTACGGAAAATCTGCAGGGGAAATTATGGAGGCTATGGTATCGAAATGTCATATTATCTTGGCAGGAGATTATGCGTCAAGACAATACTTTAACATCCATGCTAAGGGAGAATCTAAAGACGAATTGAATAAATCACTTTGTGAAAAATTAAAAGATCGTTTTCCAATAGCAGAAAAAATAATTATTACCCATCGCGATAATATTAGTGCTTTGCATAACAAGTGGAGTGCTGTACTCTACACTGATGGGAAACTGTTAAAATCCCAATCCTATGACATCACAGATATTGTTGACCGCATAGGAGCTGGTGATAGCTTTATGGGTGCATTGATTTACGGGTTAAATCACTTCGAAGACCAAAAAGCCCTAGAGTTTGCCGTTGCAGCATCATGCTTAAAACACACCATCTATGGGGATGCGAATTTAGTTACCACTCAAGAGGTTATTGATCTTACACAGGGAGATTCAACAGGAAGGGTGCGCAGATAGATTTAATCATTTAAACAATCAAAATGAAAACATATACCAGAATAGAAGTTCTCAAAACCATGGAAACAACAGGTTTAGTACCCTTGTACTACAACCCTGAAGCAGAAGTGATGTGTGAAGTTGTAAAAGCTTGTTACCAAGGGGGAGCACGATTATTCGAATTTACCTCCCGGGGACCATTGGCTCACGAGGTGTTCACCACCCTTGTCAAATACTGTCAAAAAAACTGTCCTGACCTCATCCTTGGTGTGGGCTCGGTAACTGATGCAGGATCTGCTTCGTTGTACATGCAACTTGGAGCTCAATTTATTGTAACTCCTGTTTTTAGAGAAGATATCGCTAGGGTATGTAATCGTAGAAAAGTATTGTGGTCACCGGGATGCGGTTCTTTAACTGAAATTGCCTACGCTGAAGAATTCGGATGTGAAATCGTTAAATTATTTCCAGGCTCCATATACGGTCCTGAATTTGTAAAAGCAATCAAAGGACCTTGCCCCTGGACGCGTATTATGCCTACTGGCGGGGTGGACACCTCACAGAATAATTTAAAATCTTGGTTTAAGGCAGGCGTTAGTTGTGTAGGATTAGGTTCTAAGCTTATCACCAATGATCTTGTAAAAAATAAAGATTTTGAATTGTTAACAAATCAGGTAAAAAACATCTTGAATTTTATTGACTCTATAAAGGATTAAGAACTTCCCATTACCAAAACCAATATAAAACTAAGCAAAAAGCATTTCAAGAATTTGGTTCTTGAAATTAATAACCGTCCTATGAAACTTTTAACAAATATCTCAATCGTTGTAATTCTATTAACAACGCTACTCTCCTGTAATCAAACCAGCGAAGAAAAAGTAATAAAACTGGCTCACGGACTCGATATAAATCATTCGGTTCATAAAGCAATGGAGATCATGGCTAAAGACTTAGAGGAAGTCTCCAGTGGGCAACTTACCATAAAAATATATCCCAATCAACAATTAGGCTCAGAACGAGAATGTCTGGAACTTCTTCAAATTGGAAGCTTGGACATGACTAAAGTCTCAGCAGGTGTTATGGAAAATTTCGCTCCTCAGATGAAAGTCTTAGGTCTTCCTTTTCTTTTTAGAGATAGAGAACATGCTTTTAAAGTACTAGATGGACCAATTGGGCAGGGATTACTCAACGAAGCTACCAAATCCTGGTTGAAAGGCCTGTGTTATTATGATGCTGGAAGCCGAAGTTTCTACACTATGGACCATCCAATCGAAACCCCAGAAGACTTAAAGGGTTTAAAAATAAGAGTTATGGAAAGCGCCACCTCCATGGCAATGGTTCAGAGTCTTGGTGGCTCTCCTACTCCAATCGCTTGGGGAGAGCTCTATACTGCTCTTCAACAAGGGGTCGTGGATGGAGCAGAAAACAATCCTCCAAGCTTTTACCTATCAAGGCATTATGAAGTTTGTAAGTACTACTCAATTGATGAGCATACCATGCTACCAGATATTTTGGTAGTAGGAACACATTTATGGGACAAACTAAATACCCAAGAACAAAAATGGTTACAAGAGGCAGCCAGGAGATCTGTTGTGCATCAAAGAAAGTTGTGGGCGGACTCCGAAAAAGAAGCTTTAAACGCCATTAAAGAAGCTGGAGTAAAAGTGAATTATCCAGACAAAGACCCCTTTATAGAGGATGTTCAAAATATTTATGAGCAATACCAAAACAATCCAGAAATAAACACCCTCATCCAACAAATAAAAAAAACAAAATAATTATGAGCGCAATACGTCAAAAAATTGACCTTATTTTAAGTAGGACCCTCATTATCATAATGGGTTTAATGGTCATTAACGTTTTATGGCAGGTATTTTCCCGCTATCTTTCAGAATCTCCTAGCTCCTTCACTGACGAATTATCAAGATATTTAATGATTTGGGTGGGGATTTTAGGTGCAGCCTACGTTTCAGGAAAAAATCAACATGTAGCTATTGATTATTTACCCTCAAAACTAAAAGAAAAACCCAGAAGAAGGTTAGAGGTTTTAGTGCATATTATAGTTTTGTTATTTGCACTATTCGCATTGGTTATCGGCGGTATCCGACTTGTGTACATAAGCTTCACCCTAGGACAAACAACACCCGCATTAGGCATGCCCTTGGCGGTGATTTACCTTGTTATTCCTCTGAGCGGATTGCTTATCATTTATTACAAATTAGCTGACTTACTTAAAAAATAAAATTATGGACTATACACCTGTTCTTGTACTTCTTATAAGTTTCTTATTTCTTCTTGCCATAGGAACTCCTGTGGCCTGGAGTATAACCATATCCTCTTTACTAACAATGATGGTATCCATTGATTCCATTGCCTCTTTTACCACAGTTTCACAACGAATGGCCACTGGTCTAGACAGCTTTGCTTTATTAGCCATCCCCTTCTTTATTCTCTCGGGTGAACTGATGAACAAAGGAGGAATTGCGCACCGACTTATTGCCTTTGCCAAGACCTTGGTGGGATCTCTACCGGGTGGTCTTGCCTTAATTAATGTCATAGCCGCAATGCTCATGGGGGCTATTGCCGGCTCTGCCATGGCTTCAGCCTCTGCAATGGGGAGTATTTTAGGTCCCGAGATGGAAAAGGAAGGTTATTCTAAAGAATTTGGAGTTGCCGTTAATATCACTTCATCCACCACTGGACTTATTATTCCACCTAGTAATGTGCTTATTGTATACTCGCTTGCTAGTGGTGGAGTCTCTATTGCTGCCCTCTTCTTGGCTGGTTATATTCCTGGGATGCTCACTGGGTTGTTTTTAATGATTGTTGCTGCAATCTGGGCTAAAAAGAAGAAGTATAAAGTAGGAAAGCGTAGCTCACTAAAACAAGTATTTAAAACTTTTATTGATGCTCTACCAAGTCTGTTTTTACTAGTTGTGGTCATCGGTGGGATCGTAGTTGGTGTATTTACTGCAACTGAGGCCTCTGCAATTGCGGTTCTATATACCTTGGTTCTAGGCTTTGTATACAAAGAGATTTCTCTTAAAAAACTACCACAGATACTACTTGATTCCTCTGCAACTACTGCAGTAGTCATGCTTTTGATTGGGGCCTCAATGAGTATGTCTTGGGTGATGTCCTATGAAAACATTCCACAAGAAATCAGCAATGGTCTTTTACAGATAAGTGAAAACCCAATTATCATACTCCTAATCATTAATCTTATTCTATTAGTCGTTGGTACCTTTATGGATATGACTCCAGCGGTTTTAATTTTCACACCCATCTTTTTACCTATTGTTACAGCGTTAGGTATGGATCCAGTCCATTTTGGAATTATAATGGTTCTGAACCTTTGTATAGGACTCTGTACCCCCCCAGTAGGGTCGGTACTCTTTGTTGGGGTCGGGATTGCTAAGACGACCATAGAAAAAGTCCTCAAACCACTTATTCCAATGTTTGTAACCATGTTAATAGCCTTGTTTTTAATCACCTATTTCCCGCAATTAACATTATGGCTACCAAGCGTATTTGGATTTTAAAATATAAAATAAAATTTTGCTAAATAAATGAAACAATTAAACAGAAATACGGTTAACCACCTTAAAAATTATCCTATCAAAGTACTGCAGTTCGGAGAAGGAAATTTCTTAAGAGCATTCGTTGATTATGCGATTCAAACCTTGAACGATCAGTGTGATTTCAAGGCAGGAGTTGCAGTGGTACAACCCTTATCTGGAGGGATGGTTGATAAACTTAACCAACAAGATGGTTTATATAACCTTTTTATGAAAGGTATATGGCAGGGAGAAGAAATACAAGAAAAAGAATTAATCTCTAGTATCGTTAAAGGTATTGATCCTTATAAAGATTTTAAGGCTTATCTGGACCTTGCCAAGTTAGAGGAGCTGGAATTTGTGATTTCTAACACCACAGAAGCTGGAATTGCGTTTAATCCTGAGGATCGTTATGAAATGCAACCTCCAAGTTCGTTCCCTGGAAAGCTGACACGTTTTCTATTTGAGCGTTTTAAGCATTTTAAGGGTGACCGAAATAAAGGGCTTACCATAATTCCATGTGAACTAATTAATCACAATGCGGAAACCTTAAAAAAAATTATTTTACAATACATTGAGCTCTGGGAATTAGACAACGACTTTAAAACGTGGATTCTCGAGAGCACCCATTTTCATAACACGCTTGTAGATAGAATTGTTCCAGGTTATCCTAAAGATGATATTTCGTCCTATAATCAGGAATTAGACTATGAAGATCATCTGATCGTAAGTGCTGAAAAATTCTTTTTATGGGTTATTGAAGGCGGAGAGGAACTCAAAGCCAAATTACCATTTCACAACACGGCATTGGATGTAAAAATTGTGGATGACATGCAACCATATCGCACCAGGAAAGTGAGAATTTTAAATGGTGCGCACACCACCATGGTACCATTTTCTATCCTATTCGGAAATCAAACGGTTAAGGAAACTGTTGACAATTCCTTTACGGGACCTTTTGTAAAGACAGCCTTATTTAATGAGATAATTCCTACCTTAGAGATGGACCGCCAAGAATTGGAAGATTTTGCAGAAGCTGTTCTAGATCGTTTTAGAAATCCATTTATAAAACATATGCTTTCCAGTATTGCGTTGAATTCCATTTCTAAATTTCAGGTCCGTGTATTACCAAGTTTATTGGGATATGTAAAACTTAAAGGCAGACTACCAATACATCTAACTTTTGCTCTTGCTTGCTTAATTCGATTCTATAAATCACATTGGCAAGGTCAAGAGTTACCCGTGAACGACGATAAGGAAATTGTATCCCAATTTAAAGCGTTATGGAAACTGGAATCGTACGACCAAATAAGTGAGCAAGCACTCTCAAACATTAGTTTTTGGGGTCAAGACTTAACAAAAATAGAAGAACTAACCGATACAGTGTCCAAAGGGCTCAGCCTTATTGACACTTATGGTATTGAAAAAGGATTTGATGCCTTTGTAAGGTATATAAATCAACAAGGCGAAGAAATTTAAATGAAGAAAATAAGGCGTTATGGAAAAGCAATTAATTAAAGTACATCCGAAAGACAATGTTGCTGTGGCTTTGAAAAATATTTCAAAAGGGACGCAAATTGATTTTGAAAAACAATCTATAGAGGTAGTATCAGATGTTAAGGCCAAACACAAAATAGCCTTAACACCATTAGAGATCAATGATAAAATCATCATGTATGGTGTATTAGTTGGCAGCGCGAGTAAACCTATTGGGAAAGGAGAGGTCATTACTACAGAAAATGTAAAACATCAAAGTGAAAAAGTGTTCGGAAAAACCGAACAGTTCACTTGGACGCCACCTGAGGCAAGTCGGTGGAAAGATGAAACATTTATGGGGTATCACAGAAAAGACGGCCAAGTTGGAACCAGAAATGTATGGTTGTTCTTTCCCCTTGTGTTTTGTGAAAACAGGAATATCGAAGTCCTCAAAGAAGTCTTTGAAAAAGAACTGCTAAATCAGCATGTAAGCGAACAACAATTATTGCTGCGCTCACTACTAAATAAATCTGATCAGAGTTCTTCCTCAGTGGTTGCCCAACCTGTTCCTGTATTCGATAATGTTGAGGTACAATTCATTACCCACCAAGGAGGATGCGGTGGCATACGCCAAGACTCAGAATCACTTGCTCGTTTGCTTGCTGGTTATGTAAACAATCCCAATGTCGCTGGCGCAACAGTGCTGAGTTTGGGTTGCCAAAACCTCCAGATACGGATTTTTAAAGACGCTTTAACAGCTGTCGCACCGGAGAACACAAAGCCAGTACTGATATACGAACAACAACAGATGGGTACAGTGGATAATATGCTCAATACTATTATTACAGACTCATTTGAGGCCATTAAAAAAGCCAATGAAATCAAACGCAGCCCTGCGTCAATTTCAAAACTTAGGATAGGACTTGAATGTGGAGGATCAGATGGATTCTCAGGGATTTCAGCCAATCCGACTCTAGGTCATGTTTCTGATATCATGGCAGCAGTAGGTGGTTCAGCAATTCTTTCTGAATTTCCAGAACTCTGTGGTGTAGAACAAGAACTTGTTAATCGTTGTGTGGAGGAGAAAGATGGTAAGCGTTTTTTAGAATTGATGAAAGCCTATGAAAAGTCAGTGGTAGATGCGGGATCAGGATTTGATATGAATCCATCCCCTGGAAACATTAAGGATGGATTAATTACTGATGCTATGAAATCTGCAGGTGCTGCTAAAAAAGGTGGAACATCACCTGTTTCAGAAGTGTTGGATTATACTGAATATGTCACAAAACCAGGCCTAACATTACTTTGTACCCCAGGAAATGATGTAGAAAGTACTACTGCAATGGCAGGCTCAGGGGCAAATATCATTCTATTTACTACTGGACTGGGTACTCCTACTGGAAATCCCATTACTCCAGTCATTAAGGTATCCTCTAATACGGAGCTTGCTGAAAAAATGCCTGATATTATAGACTTTGAAACCGGGGCAATTATTCGAGGAGAAAAAACAATAGAACAAACTGCCGATCAACTGATGGAATACATTCTTGAAGTTGCCAGTGGTAAACCTACCAAGGCAATGGAATTAAATCAAAGTGATTTTATTCCGTGGAAAAGAGGCGTTTCGCTATAAGTTTTAAAAAAAATAAAACCCATCCACTACTAATTACTTTGTTATTTATGGATGGGTTAAATTTTAAGAGCCTATATTGTAAAATTAGAACAGCTTTTCCTTCGGTGGTTTCTCTCCAACAAGCCGAAGATAGATGGTTGTTTGTCCACGATGATGGGTTTGGTGTTCAAATGCTTTATTTAAAGCAGCGTTTCTAGTTAAATCAAATTGACCGAACACTTTAATGGATTCATTTAACCGATCATCTGTCAATGATTTTAAATTATCAATTACAAAATCATAACCTGCATTAACCAGTTTGATGACATTTTCCGCTGAGGTATCCTCAGTTTTTTCAGACTCTCCCCTACCAACAGGACTTTCAACGCCAAAAATAACAGATCCAAATCCATAATTGGCATCTGTAATGTGTAACATTTGCTCAGCAAAGGAGCGAACATCTTTAGTGGGTTTAAAATCGAACTGATCACTAGGCATAGCTTCCATATACTCCAATGTATAGGCTTTAGCCCGTTCCCAGTCCTTAATTATTTTAGCAGTTTCCTGCCCTTGCGTTACAAAAGATCCGCTTAACAGCAAAAGAGTGATTACTAACCGAATGGTATTCATTGATTTAATTTTTTGGTTGGTACTTAATTTTAAACTGATTCCCTAATTAGCTAACCTGAGAAACTACAGAAATCCAATCTAAAATTAATGAATTTATTAATTACCAAGTAATTGTAAGCCAAAAATTTAATCATGAAAAAGTTGATTATGACCTGCTAGAAGATTTTCGGATCTTAAGTTTAGGTGAGAGTACTACCTTTTTTTCAATTTTCACATTGGAATCTTTCACCTGTTCCAAGAATACCTTAGCGGCTGTATTTCCCATCAGAACAGGAGATTGATCAACACTGCTAATAGAAAGTTCCATAAATTTTGTAAAAGGTTCATTACTAAATCCAACTACACAGAATTCTTCTGGAATTTTAATTCCATTTTTCTTCAGTTGCTGAATGGCGCCCAATGCTAAAAAGTCACTGGAAGAGAAAATGGCGTCAGGCCGATGATCCAATTTCATGAATTTATCAATTGCCTTATGACCAGCAGCTATATCATTTTTACATTGAACAACATGATCTTTGTTAACCTTTAGACCAAAATCTTCTAATGCCTTTTTATAACCTTCGTAGCGATGCTTATAGATCTCTAATGAACGATCCCCAGATAGATGTGCGATACGTTTGCAACCTTGCTCTATGAGGTGTTTGGTAGCTGTATATCCCCCTTCAAAATCGTCAATAGTTACCGTGCTTACACCTTTAATATCCTTCTTCCTATCAAAGAACACCAATGGAACTCCTTTTTTAAGAACATGGTCAAAATGATCAAGCTGTGTTGTGTGTTTTGATACCGACATTAATATGCCATCTACCTGGGCGTTTAATAGGGCATTGATATTATCAATTTCAGTCCCCTCCTCTTCATGGGTTTGACAAATGATTACATGATAGCCCAAAGGATACAATTCCTCCTCAATGCCACGTATAATGGAAGAGAAAAAATTTCTATCAATATAAGGGACAATGACCCCTACAGTGTTACTCCTTCCGCTCTTGAGTGCCAAAGCCAGTTTATTCTGCTTGTAATTCATCTTAGCCGCAGTCTCAAGCACCAGTTTTTTTGTTGCTTGACTTATTTTTGGATTATTGTTCAGAGCCCTTGAAACCGTAGCAGCAGTAATATTTAAGGCCTTAGCTATATCATAAATCGTTGTCTTTTCACTCATTCATTAGGTATTTTATACGATCAGCTTACAAATGTAACTATTTTCAATATCAATTAATTTTTTAATGTTATCGATTACCTATTAATCGAAATATTCTAATAAATTCATCTTATAAGAAGCTTTATTGGTTTTTTAAGCTCCTCTCGATGGCTAATGTAGTATTATTTTGTTAAAATTAATAGTTATAAATTAATAATTACATCTTTTTTTAAGGATTTATTTGTTTTTTGATATCAAATTAGTAGATTCGTGCAATCGATTACAAATAGAAATAGTATTATGAATTAAATCAACTTTAAAAACCAAGCTAACGCAATTATGAAAATCAAAACACCACTAAAAACAAGACTTAGGTCTTTGACAACTGCTATCGCAGTATGCTGTTTGATTATGGCAAACGCTGTTTACGGCCAACAAGGTTCCACTGTTACAGGAACTATTGTAGATGACCAAACCAACACCCCACTGCCGGGAGTGAATGTGATTGAAATAGGTACCAATAATGGTACAACTACCGACTTCGATGGTAATTTTAATCTAGAAGTTTCCTCTTTAGACGCTATTCTACAGATTACCTATATAGGGTTCAAACCACAAGAGATTAACCTTAATGGAAGGTCCAACGTACAAATTATATTAGAAGTAGATACGCAATCGTTGGAGGAAGTTGTGGTCATTGGATATGGGACACAGAAGAAATCTGATTTAACTGGGGCTGTTGGAAGCTTGGACGCAGGTATGCTTACAGAACGTAGCATGAACAATCCTTTAGAGGCCATGCAAGGTAATGTGGCGGGAGTTCAAATTTCCCAATCGACTGGGCGAATTGGAGATGGTTATGACATTGTTATCAGGGGTAAGAATTCCTTAAGCGGGAATAGTGACCCATTATTTATCGTTGATGGTGCACAAACCGATAATATTGACTTTTTAAACCCAGAAGATATAGAGCGCATGGACATTCTTAAAGATGCCTCCTCTACTGCTATATATGGATCTAGAGGATCCAATGGGGTAGTTATCGTTACCACAAAGAGTGGTGTATCCGCCCCTGCAGACTTTACGGTCTCTATAGACAGTTATATGGGAATAAGAGATGTTGCTAGATTGCCTAAAATGATGGATTCAGAAAAATGGTGGTATTATCATAGATCTGCTTATTTGGCTACTGCGAGCTCAGGACCCGATGGTTATGTTACCCCAGAAACCTTATTTGACGCCTATAGCGGAACAAGAAATTCAGAATTACTCAGAAGAGCGGAAAATAATGAGTCTTTTGACTGGTATGATGCCGTATTAAAATCAGGAATCCAACAAAACACCTATGTGAATGCAGCTGGCAGAACAGAGGATGGTTTAGGTTACAATATTGGGTTAGGAGCTCAAAAAGAAACAGGAAACATAGACAATGAGTCTTTAAAGAAATACAATTTTAAAACTGGAGTTACGAAAAAGTTTAATGAGAAATTTGAAATTGGTGCTAATCTTACGGTATCCTTTATCGAACAACAAGACGGAAGTAGTGTTGCCATGCGTGAAGCCTTTCGTTTTAGCCCTCTAATGACTCCTTATGGATTTGATGGTGAACTATTCCCTCTACCTGGAAAATTAACAGATTTGGATGGAAATATGGTAGTGGACAAAACCTCTACTTACAACCCTATTTTAGAAATTCAGAATTCCTCAGATGAAACCAGAAAGTGGACTGGGGTTGGGAATATTTATTTCCAATACAATATTCTGGATTGGTTGTCCTTTAAAACGGCTTACTCAGCAAGTTATAGAAACCACCGTAGAGGTCAAGCTTGGGGTGCTATGACTAACACTGGAGTTTCCAATGGAGATATGCCGTCTGCATCCATGGAAAAAGGAGAAACGGTCAACGGTACTTGGGATAATCAAATCAATATAGACTATAACTTTAACGACACGCACCAATTTAATTTTCTAGCGCTTCAAAGTTTGTATTACAGTCGAACGGAAACCTCCTTTTTAAGTTCTCGTAATATGCCTTTTGACACTGGATTTTATAATATCGGTTCTGGAGAACAAGGCACTTTTAATCTAGGTTCGAACTTTTACAAACAGACCATGAATTCATTTGCGCTTCGTTTGAATTATTCTTTTAACGATCGATATCTAATTACGCTTTCCAATCGTTGGGATGGATCATCCTTATTATCAGAAGGAAAAAAATGGGATACCTTCCCATCTGCAGCTGTGGCATGGCGTATTTCTGAAGAAGATTTCCTAGCCAACTCGAATACTGTTAGTAATTTAAAGTTACGTGCAAGTTATGGGTACACAGGGAACAACAATGTTTCTCCATATGCGACCATGAACTCATTAGATAGACAATTATTCTATGATTTTAACGGAACTGTTGCCAATGGATGGTTACCTTCTATCCTAGCCAATTCTAACCTAGGATGGGAGAAAACACGTGAGATGAACTTCGGTCTAGACTTTGGATTCGCAAATAACAGAATATCAGGAAATGTGGATGTATATGATCGTCTTTCAGATGATTTAATCCTAGATCAGAAACTTCCTATTGAATCAGGTTGGTCAACCATCAAAGCTAATGTAGCCTCGGTTCGAAATACAGGTGTAGAAGCAAGTATCACGGGGCGTATTATAGAAAGTGAAAATGTATCATGGACCACAAGTCTGACTTTTACTAAAAACACTAATAAGATTGAAGAACTATACAATCAAGATCAGGTTGATGATGTTGGAAATGGATGGTTTATTGGAGAGGACATAGAGGCACATTACAATTATAAATTCGACGGAATTTGGCAAGGGAATCAAGTGGCTGAAGCCGAATCCTATAATCAATCTGAAGGTGAGGCTAGAGTGAAGGATATAAATGGTGATGGTACGATCACTCCAGAGGATGACCGTATTATTTTAGGTAGCCCTTCTCCAGACTGGTCAGGAAGTATTTTCACCCAATTAAAAATTGGCAACGTTGATCTTTCTGCCTCTCTAATTACAAATCAAGGCGTTTTAGCTTATAGTAATTTTCATGCTAATTTCACGGACACTAGGGACCGTGGAAGACAAAAGTTAGACATCGACTGGTACATCCCAGAAAATCAAGCAGGATTACCTGCGCAGTATTCAAATAGCTACCCACAGGGAAGAAATATGGGAACCTATTGGAGAGACGAAGGTGTAGGGTATTACAAAGACGCTTCTTTTGTTAAAATCAAAAACATCGGCCTAGGTTACACCTTTAGTGATAAACTTATTGATCGATTGAACATTAAACAACTAAGGATTTATGCCAATGTTATCAATCCTTTTGTTTTTACAAATTACGAAGGTTATGACCCAGAGTGGGCAAGTGCTCCATTGGGAATTGGACGTGTAAGTTCAGTTACGTATCAATTAGGTATCAACTTAAAATTCTAAGAAATCATGAAATTTAAACATATCATATACACCGCAGCCATCTTTGGATTCACAATGTTTTCTTGCGACGATTATATCGAAGAAGAAAATTTATCCAATGTCGATGGCGAAAGTTTTTACACCACCGAGGCAGGGTTTGAGACTCTTGTCAATGCCAATTATGCCCAATTAAAAGATATTTATGGTAATGAACCCTGGTTATTTAGCGCTGGAACGGATCTTTATGCAGAGGGAAGAGATCAAGAACCCCCTGGTCTGAGTCAATACATTCAGCTGACCCCTTCAGCCGCTGGTGTAGACCAATTGTACACCAGTTGTTACCGTGCCATACAAAGTGCCAATATGGCGATTCATTATGGCGAGTTAAACACTCAAAATTCTACTATTAGCCAGCGAATAGGAGAAGTGAGATACTTGCGAGCCAACGCCTACTTTTTATTGGTACAAACCTATGGAGGTGTAGGTCTGGTGACGGAATATTTAGACAGCCCAATACTGACCTTTGATCGCAATTCAGCCGAAGAAGTGTATAGCTTTGTTATAAGTGAACTAGAAATGGCTCTTTCCGCCGTTTCTGGTGGAGCCTTTGCCGGAAGAGTAAACAAGCGCGCTGTTCAACATTTACTAGCCAAGGTTCACCTCACTAGAGCTTATGAAAGCTTTGCTGGATCAGATGATTTTTCAAAAGCAGCCGGGTATGCTGATGACGCCATTGCTGGGCAATCCTTAACGATACCGTTTGAGGAACTTTGGACCCCTGGGAATGAAATGAATGCTGAAACATTATTTTCAGTTCAATTTAGCGAAGAATCTGCTAGTACTGATCCTACGAACCTTGGTCATATGCAAAATTTGTTCTTTAGTTCTTATCTAGGTGGTGCTGAGATTTCAGGAGACGCACCTTATAGATCGTACAACCTCTGTCCTACTCAGTTTGCTATAAGCCTTTATGACCAGGGAGACCAGAGATGGGAAGCAACTTTTATGACCCAGGCCTTTGAACGCTATTATGATTATTACGATCAAGCTGATCATAGTAGCCTAGTGGTTGCACACTATTATGCTCCCAAATGGGCAAGTTCTGAAGCTGATTTAGCGGCCTATCAAAGTCTTCACCCTCAGGCAATCATTCATCCTTATGGAGAGTATGTCCCTTCGGTAAGTAGGAATCTAGATTACCAAACCATTCCAGTTAAGAAATTTGATGATCCACAGGCTCCATTTGACGGAGGGCGAACCAGTACTCGAGACCTTATTTTATCACGTTTAGGTGAAACATATCTCATTGCAGCGGAGGCCTACCTACAATCCGGTAATGCTTCAACTGCTTTAGATCGCTTAAACCAGGTAAGAAATAGAGCCAATGCAACTCCAGCCACCGCAGCAGAACTAGATATTGATTATATTTTAGATGAAAGAGCAAGAGAGCTACTTGGAGAATACCATCGTTGGTTTGACCTTAAACGTACTGGTAAATTAGTAGAACGCGCTTCTTTACATCACTATTTGATCGAAGAAAGCAATTTTGCTGGTGCTAATGGAGAGTTGAAGATTTTAAGACCTATACCACAAGATGCAATTGATTTAAATCAAAATAAGGATTTTCCGCAAAACCCAGCTTATCAATAAGACAAATATTCACATAGCATTATATTGATGTTGTTAGCATTCATGAACTTATTGTAACTTACGATAAGTTCATGATCTTTAAAATAAATTGTAAACTTAATAGTATAAAAATGAAAACAATTCAGTTCTTAATTCCCATTTGTTGTATTACACTTTGTTTGTCTTGTAAAGAACAAGAAAAAAAACAACCAACCTCATCGGAAAACCAGGTTGAACAAGTTGCAGAAACACCAAAATCTGAAGGCATGTCTTACGCGGAAATCTCCGTTAAAGAAGGTGGAAAATGGGTTGATCGAAAATACGAAGGTGGCGGAGCGTTTAAAAACGTAAACCAACTCGATGTTCCTAAAGAACATACAGATCACTCCTATTATATCCGTTATGAAGGTCCAGGTTGGGAAAGTGACAGAGTGGGGTATCGCCTCTATTTAGATTGGAGAAATGCCATTGATATCTTTGGAAAGAAAACTCACCAAAAGGTACTTCCTAAAGTGGGTCAAGATAATTTTGACTCCTACCATGAGATGAGTGATTGGGGTATGGATATTTTAAAGGCAGGTAAATCTCTTGGGATTGGTTCAATAGGGAGATATCACGATGGAAAGGTATTGCATTTTGAAAATGTAGATGCCACTTCTGCTAGTGTTGTAAATACTGATCAGCAGTCCACAGTTCATGTCAATTACACTGGCTGGGAAACCGCTGGTGATAAAATTGATTTAACTTCTGAACTAACCATCCAGCCAACAAATCGTTACACCAAACACACCATTAAGGCAAGTCAAGCAATCAGTGGAATTACAACTGGAATTGTAAAATTTGATGACATTGAGTTAATTAAAAAAACAAGCGACAACGGAAAATGGGCTTATATAGCCACCTATGGTGAGCAAACCTTAGTTCCAGACACCCTTGGTATGGCCTTGTTTTACAATACTGAGTCGGTTGATCAAGTGGTAGCTGGCCCAGATGATCATCTAGTTGTTTTCAAACCAACTACACAGGCCGTTTCATTTTATTTCCTAGGAGCATGGGAAAAAGAAAAAGATGGAATAACAAGCAAACAAGAATTCTTAAGCTACATCGATGGGCTTTTAAAAGAATTAAATTCTAATAATCAATTACCCTAACTAAAAATTAATATGAAAATATCAATGAATGTTATAACCACTGCTTTTATGGTGATGATTCTTCTGAGCAGTTGTAAGGAGATCAAGACTAAATCTAATGAAACAGAAACCACTGCAACAAATACTCTTGTAGATAGCACGGATAAGTGGTCTGTCAGGATGGCCAATTCAATCATGCATCGCAATGAGCACGCCTATGAGATTGACCATAGAACGGTTCCTAAATGGGATTATGTTCACGGGGTGGTGATGCTAGGTTTTGAAAAGCTTTATGAAAAGACCAATGATCAAAAATATTACGATTACATAAAAGATTACGCCGATACTCTTATCAACGAAGAAGGCGCTATTGCTACCTATAAAATCGAAGATTATAATATCGATATGATCAATGCGGGGAAGATTCTTTTTAAACTCTATGATCACACCAATGATTCTAGGTATAGAAATGCTATGGACACGCTTCGTCTGCAACTCACCGATCAACCTCGAACCAAATCAGGCGGATTTTGGCATAAAAAGCGTTATCCTAACCAAATGTGGCTTGACGGCCTCTATATGGGAGCTCCGTTTTATGCGCAGTACACGGTTAATTTTGAGCAAGGTAAAGCCTTAGATGATATTGCCCATCAGTTCGAGCTTATTGAAAAACATGCTAAGGATGAAAAGACAGGTTTACTCTTTCACGGTTGGGATGAGAGTAAGGCCATGGATTGGGCGGATGACAAAACGGGCACTTCTCCAAACTTCTGGTCTAGATCTTTAGGTTGGTATGCCATGGCACTTGTGGATGTACTTGATTATTTTCCGCAGGACCATCCAGGAAGAGCTCAGATCATAGGTTATTTAAAAGAACTTGCCACCGCAGTTGTAAAGGTACAGGATGAAACTGGGCTGTGGTATCAGGTTACAGATATGGGAGATCGTGAAGGTAATTTCCTGGAAGCCTCAGGATCCACCATGTTAGTTTATGCCTTGGCAAAGGGTGTAAACAAAGGATATTTACCAGAGCATTTTATGAAAAATGCCGAATTAGGATTTAAAGGACTCACAGAGGAATTGATTAAAGTGGATAAAGATGGTCTTATAACTATCACCCAAGTATGTGCAGTAGCTGGTTTAGGTGGTAATCCTTACCGTGATGGATCCTACGAATATTACATCAATGAACGTAAAAAGGACAATGACCCTAAGGCTACTGGACCGTTTATAATGGCAGCCTTAGAACTAGATAAGTAATTATGAGCCTTTCACTTAAAAGCATATCGAAATTTCTGATGGTTTGCACGTTTTTTATGTGTAACCCAGAACATTTGTACAGCTTTCAACCCAGTGAGGCGGATGTGGTAGTTGCTGCTGATGGCAGTGGTGACTACCGCTCCATTCAAGAGGCAATTGATAACACCAAGTCGTTTCCATATCAAAGAATTACCATCTTTATTAAAAATGGTATCTATAAGGAGAAAATAAAGGTCTATGAGTGGAATACCAATTTAAATCTTATTGGTGAAGATCCTCAAGAGACAATTATAGCATATGATGACTATTTTGATAAAATTGATAAGGGACGCAATAGTACTTTCCACACCCCCACTCTCTTGGTCGATGCAACAGGGACCATTGTAAAGAATATAAGAATCCTCAATACGGCAGGACCTGTTGGACAGGCTATTGCTCTGTCTATTACAGCTGATAGGGTAAAGGTCGAAAATTGTGCTATTATTGGCAATCAAGATACCGTATATCTCAGTGGAGCGAATAACAAAATCTATTTTAAGAATTGCAGCATCCAGGGTAGTACTGATTTTATATTTGGACAAGCTACGGCTGTATTTGAAAACTGTACGATCCACAGCGTTTCAGGTTCCTATATAACTGCAGCATCAACTCCGAAGAATGTAGATTATGGATTTGTTTTTATTAAGTGTACTCTAACTGGTTCAAAAGATAGTAAAGATGTCTATTTAGGTAGACCTTGGCGTTATTATGCTAGAACGGTCTTTATTAATTGTCATATGGGTAAACATATCAACGACAAAGGTTGGCATGACTGGAACAAGCCTGAGAGCCATAAAAACAGCTATTACGCAGAATATCAATCTAGTGGCCCTGGAGCTAATTCTAAAAAGCGCGTTCAGTGGTCGCACCAGCTCACAGAGAGCCAGCTAGCAAACTATAACCTTGAAAAGATTTTAAAATCAAAAAATGATAAAAGTTGGTACCTCCATTAAAAAACAGCTAGCTGCTGTACTGCTCGTTTGTTTAACGACCCTTAGTTATGGCCAGGGCATTACCATTTACACTATTGGAGATTCTACAATGGCCAATAAACCTGATACAGAACAGAACCCTGAACGTGGATGGGTTCAAATGTTACCTGCATTCTTTAACCAAGACATCACCATTGTAAACAAAGCTATCAATGGGAGAAGCACGCGTAGTTTTATAGATGAAGGTAGATGGAAGGAGGTTTACCAGATGCTTCAGCCCGGTGATTATGTTTTTATTCAATTTGGTCATAATGATCAAAAAGAAAAATCACCTGATCGTTATACCAATCCACATACTGCCTATCGCCATAACTTGATACAGTTTGTAACCCAAAGCCGATCCAAAGGAGCGATACCTATACTGTTTACTTCCATAGTAAGAAGAAATTTTAATACTCAAGGAACATTAATCGACACTCATGGTTCGTATCCTTTAGAAGTCCGTTTAGTAGCACAACAATACAAAGTTGATTTTATAGACCTACAATACCTTACAGAAATATTAGAGATGAGTTATGGTGTAGAGAAATCCAAAGAATTACATCTTCATTATACAGAAAGAGAAATTCCCTATTTTCCAAAAGGAAAGCAGGACGACACTCATTTATCAGTCAAGGGAGCCACAGAAGTATGTAAACTTGTGGTTGAACAACTTAAAGCATCTACACATCCTTTAAGTAACTATTTAATAGAGTAAGTTAATAGAAATATTCCTTATAATTCATCTAAGCTAAAAAGGCACCCATTGGATGCCTTTAATAGTAAATATAATTCGGTGAGTGGATGAAATTACTGTTCTAAACCAGCTAATTTTTCTTTCATTTCCATGAACTTATCTTGTTCACCTAAAGTACCGTAAATGTTCATTAACGTTCTAACGGCATCTATATTAGAAGGATTGATTGTTAGAAGCTTTTCAAGATAAGGTACTGCCGAACGATAAAGCTCTTCACGCTCTTGCTTTAACTCATCATAACGTTTGTTGTCCGCAGCACTATTTCCAAGACTATTCATCTCGTTTACTAAATCTTGCTCGCTAGAAAGTGTCATTGAAGCAAGGTTCAAATATGCGTTTTCATTTTGAGGATCTAGCTCAATCGCTTTTTTGTAATATTCCCCAGCTTGCTCATTGTTACCTTGCTCTGCCGTAATTACACCTAAATTGTAATACAATGTTGGATTTGATGGATCTTTCTGAATCGCTTCTTCCATCAATGATTGGAATTTTGCTTTATCGCCAGCTTGGATATACATATTAGCTTCTGTTAATAGCAAATTCATATCGTCTGGGTTAGCCGCACGCGCATCTTTAATAGCCTCAGTTGCTTTTTCCGTTTCTCCTTTTTCATTGTAGATCAAGGCAATATTTTTAATGATCTCAGGATATCTTGACTCCGTTTCTTCCTCAGAAGGATCAGTATATTGTCCGGTCTTAACCATTAAGTCACGATTTTGCTCTGAACCAAGATTCTCGGTCTCCCCAGTTTCTTTGTTTACAGCCAAGTAAGCAGTGCTCTCTCCTGTGTAACCTAGTTCATTTAATTTTAAATAATGTTCTAAAGCAATGTCGTAATCACCACCTTGAACCGCACTAGAGGCTGCGTAATACAAATAATCTTGGTTATCAGTCATTTGATAAGCCATAAATAATTTGTTTGCCGCTTTTGAAAATTCTTTGTTGTTATTATCTTCAATTGCAGCATTTACGATATCTCCTGACAAACCATTAAGTATTTCAGTGGCTTCGTCAGTATATTTATTCTTAAAGGTTTTTTCAAACTCAACAAGCTTGTTTAGGTTTTCAACGGCCTTTTGATAATCCGCATCATCACCACCCTTTTTTGCTAAATCAGCATGAGTTTTACCTAATAGAAAATAATATTGTGCTTTGTACTTATCATCCGCTGACTCTATAGTTGAAGCCAGGCTTTGCAAAGTGGTCTTGGCCTCTGCCGCGCTTCCTTTATCCAATGCTTTATCCGCATCTCTTAATTCGCTTTTCTGAGCGATTGCAAAAGAAGAAACTAATAAAGCTGACGCTATTATAACTCTCTTTTTCATTGTTCTTAATTTGAAATTTGTTTTTAAAGGGTTAATTATTGTTGTTTTCAGGTTGTATCTCGTTATCATTATCTAATTCCGTGCCATTTTCTTGAACTTCGATGTCGTTGACGTCTTGGTCTAACTCATCTTCTTTCATTACTTTTGCAACCGCGGCAATAGAATCATTTTTAAGATTGATCAATTTAACACCCTGAGTAGCACGCCCCATTACACGTAGGTCCTCTATAGCCATCCTAATGGCTACACCACTCTTTGTGATAATCATTAAATCGTCCTCATCACAGACATTTTTAATGGCAACTAAAGCACCTGTCTTCTCGGTGATGGACATTGTCTTGACTCCTTTTCCTCCTCGGTTCGTAATACGATAAACGGCCTCCCCATCTTCTGGGTCATCTAGATAGGTGCGTTTTCCATAACCATTTTCAGAAACCACTAAGATATTATCGTCCAGGTTGTTTACCGAAACCATTCCTATTACTTCATCATTATCATCGGCCAAGGTTATACCACGAACACCTGAGGCATTTCTTCCCATTGGACGGGTTTTACCTTCTTCAAAACGAATCGCCTTACCTGATTTTACAGCCAAGAGAATTTGACTGTTTCCAGTAGTTAGCTTAGCTTCTAATAATTCATCATCTTCACGAATCGTTATAGCATTAATTCCATTTTGTCTTGGACGAGAATACTGTTCTAAAGAAGTCTTCTTAACCACTCCTTTTTTGGTAGCCATAATGACATAGTGACTGTTAATATATTCTTCGTCTTTTAGGTCCTTAGTACAAATAAAGGCTTTTACCTTATCGTCCTGTTCGATATTAATAAGGTTTTGGATCGCACGACCTTTGGAGGTTTTACTACCTTCAGGTATTTCATAAACTCGCATCCAGAAACACTTACCTTTTTGGGTAAAGAACAACATATACTGGTGGTTTGTACCAACAAATAGATGCTCTAAGAAATCTTCATTTCGAGTTGAAGATCCTTTTTGCCCTACTCCTCCTCTATTCTGTGTCTTGTACTCACTCAGAGGTGTTCTTTTAATATAACCGGCGTGAGAAATGGTAATTACCACTTGCTCATCTGGGATCATATCCTCAATACTTAAATCACCTCCAGCGTATTCGATTTGAGAACGTCTTTCGTCTCCGTATTTAGCTTTTACTTCTTCTAGTTCTTCTTTGATAATTTCCATTCTACGCTCTTTTCGAGCTAGAATATCTTTACAGTCTTCTATGAACTTTAGGATCTCTTCATATTCAAGTCTTAATTTGTCCTGCTCAAGACCCGTTAATTGACGTAAACGCATTTCAACAATGGCCTTGGCTTGAATTTCTGAAAGCTTGAATCGCTCCATTAATTTAGCGCGAGCCTCATCAGCATTCTTGGATCCTCTAATAATAGCAATTACCTCGTCTATATTGTCAGAGGCAATAATAAGTCCCTCTAAGATATGCGCTCTCTCTTCTGCTTTGCGCAATTCGTACTCTGTTCTTCGAACGACCACCTCATGACGATGTTCCACAAAGTGATGAATCATATCCTTTAGATTCAACATATGTGGTCTACCGTTGACAAGTGCAATATTGTTTACACTAAAAGATGATTGAAGCGAAGTGTATTTAAACAAATTGTTCAATACTATATTTGGAATAGCATCTCTTTTTAAAATGTAGACAATGCGCATTCCTTTTCTATCCGATTCATCACGGATATTAGAAATCCCTTCAATTTTTTTCTCGTTAACTAGATCAGCGGTCTTTTTAATCATGTCCGCTTTATTGACCTGGTAAGGGATTTCAGTAACTATAATACACTCTCTCCCTTTCACCTCTTCAATACGAGCTTTCGCTCTCATCACAATACGTCCTCTACCTGTTTTAAAGGCTTCACGAACGCCATCATAACCATAGATTACTCCACCTGTTGGAAAATCTGGGGCTTTAATGTGCTCTATAAGTTCGTCGATCTCGATATCGTGATTGTCAATATAAGCAATAGTACCATCTACTACTTCTGATAAGTTATGAGGAGGCATATTGGTGGCCATCCCAACAGCGATACCAGAGGCTCCATTAACGAGCAAATTAGGCACCCTTGTTGGAAGCACCTTAGGCTCCTTTAAAGTATCGTCGAAATTTAATTGGTGGTCTACTGTATCTTTGTCAATATCTGCCAACATGTCTTCGGATATCTTTCTCATACGTGCCTCAGTATAACGCATCGCAGCTGGACTGTCACCATCTACCGATCCAAAGTTACCTTGGCCATCGACAAGCATATACCTCAAACTCCAAGATTGTGCCATACGCACCATAGTGTCATAGACTGAGCTATCACCGTGTGGGTGGTACTTACCAAGTACCTCACCTACAATTCTCGCAGATTTTTTGTAAGAACTATTCGATCTAACACCCAGCTCATGCATTCCAAACAACACACGTCGGTGAACTGGCTTTAAACCGTCCCTAACATCCGGTAAAGCACGTGACACAATGACTGACATCGAGTAATCGATATACGCCGATTTCATCTCATCCTCTATATTTATAGGGATCAGCTTTTCTCCTTCCGCCATATTAATTATATTATTTTCTGTTTAATTATAAATCGTGCCAATATACGTATTTTATTGATGCTTTCGCGTGGGTTGCTGATGTTTTTTAATGTTTTTATCAACACATTATTAAGGTAAAAAGGTTAATAAATAGCATATGTATTTTTTTGATTTAAACAGTTTTTTTTGTCTATTAGCTAAAACTACGTGAAATAACAACATTTTAAGGTATGGTTTTTGCCTACTAACAGTTGATTTAGTATTTTTAACAGTAGAAAGAAAGAAGTATGGATGACAATTTTTCCCCAAGAGTAAAAGACGTTATTGCCTACAGCAAAGAAGAAGCCCTGCGATTGGGGCATGACTTTATAGGCACGGAACATCTTATGCTCGGACTTTTGCGTGATGGAAACGGAAAAGCGATCGATATATTAAGTGCTTTGAGTGTAGACCTAGATCATTTAAGAAGGAAGGTAGAAATTCTTAGCCCCTCCAACCTTTCCGTTGGAGTAAGCGCAAATGATAAACGTAATTTGCATTTAACTAGACAGGCTGAACGAGCCTTAAAGACGACCTTCTTAGAGGCTAAATTATTTCAGAGTCCTTCGATAAACACCGCTCATTTACTGCTTTGTATTTTGCGTAATGAAAATGACCCAACGACAAAGTTGCTAAACAAGCTTAAAATTGATTACGATAATGCTAAAGAACAATTTAAGCTCATGATAACAAGTGAAGACGATTTTTTAGATCCTCCTACTGCAGATTCGTTCTCGGATGAAACTGGTTCCGCCGAGGAAGGAAACAACCCCTTTGGTTCAAGTGCTTCGAACAATCCAAAAACCAATAAAAAATCTAAAACACCTGTTTTAGATAATTTTGGACGTGACCTTACGCTACTTGCAGAGGAAGAAAAACTTGACCCTGTTGTAGGTCGAGAGAAAGAAATAGAGCGCGTTTCTCAGATTCTCAGTCGACGCAAGAAAAACAACCCTTTACTAATTGGTGAACCTGGTGTTGGTAAAAGTGCCATCGCCGAAGGTCTAGCACTTCGTATTGTCAAAAAGAAGGTATCGCGAATTTTGTACAACAAAAGGGTCGTGACTTTGGATTTGGCATCACTAGTTGCTGGAACAAAATATAGAGGGCAGTTTGAAGAGCGTATGAAGGCTGTGATGAATGAACTCGAAAAGAATGATGACATCATCCTTTTTATCGATGAGATTCACACCATTGTAGGTGCAGGAGGCGCTACTGGTAGTTTAGATGCTTCTAATATGTTTAAGCCAGCATTGGCTCGTGGAGAAATCCAATGTATCGGAGCAACAACTCTTGATGAATATAGACAGTACATTGAAAAAGACGGTGCTTTAGAGCGACGATTTCAAAAAGTTATTGTGGAACCAACTTCAGTAGTAGAAACTATTGAAATCCTCCACAACATCAAGGATAAATACGAAGAACATCACAATGTCAACTTTACCGATCAAGCGATAGAGGCTTGTGTAAAATTGACGAATCGTTATTTGACAGATCGATTCTTACCAGACAAGGCTATTGATGCTTTGGATGAGGCTGGTTCTCGCGTACATATTATTAATATGGAAGTTCCAAAACAAATTTTGGATTTAGAAAAGGAACTAGATCGCGTGAAAGAACTCAAAAACTCTGTAGTTAAAAAGCAGAAATATGAAGAGGCGGCCAAGCTAAGAGATGACGAGAAAAGAATTGAAAGAGAGCTCTCTCAAGCCCAAGAAAAATGGGAAGAAGACAGCAAGTTACACCGAGAAATAGTAACAGATGAAAATGTAGCCGACGTGGTCTCTATGATGAGTGGTGTACCAGTTACTAGAATCGCCCAGGCTGAGAGTTCAAAACTCGCCCAAATGCCAGACCTTATTAAAGGAAAAGTAATCGGGCAGGACAATGCTGTGGCTAAAGTGGTGAAAGCTATCCAAAGAAACAGAGCTGGTCTTAAAGATCCAGATAAACCTATTGGATCATTTATATTCCTTGGGCAAACTGGTGTTGGTAAAACACAACTTGCTAAAGTACTAGCCAAACAACTCTTTGATTCCGAAGATGCTCTAGTTAGAATCGACATGAGTGAATATATGGAGAAATTTGCGGTATCAAGACTCATCGGAGCGCCTCCAGGATATGTCGGATATGAAGAAGGTGGTCAACTTACAGAGAAAATCAGAAGAAAACCTTATGCAGTTATACTTTTAGATGAGGTCGAAAAAGCACATCCAGATGTCTTCAACATGTTATTACAGGTATTGGACGATGGATATATCACCGATAGTTTAGGAAGAAAGATTGATTTTAGGAACACTATTATCATTATGACTTCCAATATTGGAGCGCGTCAATTAAAAGATTTTGGACAAGGTGTTGGATTCGGAACCTCAGCCAAACAAGCACAAGCTGATGAACACTCAAAAAGTGTGATTGAAAATGCTTTGAAAAAGGCCTTTGCTCCAGAATTTTTAAACAGAATTGACGACGTGGTAGTCTTTAATCCTCTAGAAAAAGAAGATATCCACAAGATTATCGATATCGAATTGGAAAAATTATATCAGCGAATCGAAGGTTTAGGATATTATTTATCACTATCTGAACAGGCCAAAGATTATATCGCGGATAAAGGATTCGATAGACAATACGGTGCCCGTCCACTAAAACGTGCTATCCAAAAATACATCGAAGATGCTTTGGCTGAAGAAATTATCGCTTCAAAAATTGCGGAAGGAGATCGTATTGAGATGGACTTAAGTGAAGAGAAAGATGCACTGACTATTAAGATCTCTAAAGTAGAGAAATCTACCGAGTCATAAAACCTTTCTCCTTTAAAGGGAAATAAAAACGTGTGATGTCACTATCACACGTTTTTTTTATAATTTTACTGACCGTAATATTCTTCTTAACTTAGAGGATACGTCAGAGAAATAAATTACATGGAAAACAAAACAATTATTGGTAGCCAGGAATGGGTTTCTTTACCAGAACTTGACATTCCAACAATCAAGGTACGCGTGGATAGTGGAGCAAAAACTTCCGCCTTGCACGCAGTCAATATACAACCTTTTCAACGCAACAACGATACTTGGGTAACTTTTGACGTATACCCTATACAAAACAACGGTAAAAAGGTTATTCATTGTGAGGCTCTAGTGCTGGACAAAAGAGTAGTGAAAAGCTCCACTGGTAATCGGGAAAATCGCTACATCATCCAGACCAATTTGCATATTAATGGAGATTCTTGGGATGTAGAGTTATCACTGACTAACCGAGATAGCATGGGATACCGAATGCTGCTTGGTAGGGAAGCCATGATTGGAAGACTTATTGTGGATCCTGAAGCCAATTTTATGTTGGGTGATTTGAGTGATGAAGAGCTTGGAAAACGCTATAAAAATACCATAAGTAACAAGGGTGGTTTAAAAATTGGATTGTTAGCCAGTAATCCCAATCTTTATAGCAATCGAAGAATCGTTGAGGCTGCTGAGCGCATGGGTCATGAAATTGAATTTCTCAATATCCGCCAGTGTTATATGAAACTCGATGCAGATACTCCTGAGATTCATTATCGTGGAGGTAAAATTTTAAATGACCTCGATGCTGTTATTCCTAGAATACGCCCAAGTATGACGTATTACGGATGTTCTCTTACAAGACATTTTGAATCCATAGGGGTAGCTGTTTTAAACAAAGCAGAATCCATACGTCAATCAAGAGATAAACTTTTCTCGCTTCAATTGCTTTTAAAAAACGGGGTAAGCATTCCAACTACTGGTTTTGCGAATTCTCCATTAGACACAAACGATCTGATAAAAATGGTAGGCGGTTCTCCCCTTATCATTAAACTTTTAGAAGGTACCCAAGGTAAAGGCGTGGTACTTGCAGAAACTAAGAAGGCAGCAGAGAGTGTTATTAATGCCTTTAAAAGTTTAAATGCCTATATCTTAGTACAAGAATTTATAAAGGAAGCAAACGGAAAAGACATACGCTGTTTTGTCATTGATGGTAAGGTTGTAGCTGCAATGCAACGAGAAGCACCTCCAGGAGAATTTAGAGCCAACATCCACCTTGGTGGAACTGCTTCCCTTATTAAGGTAACTGCAGCGGAGAAAAAGCTTGCTATTAAAGCCACCAAAGCTATGGGACTCGATGTTGCTGGGGTGGATATTATTCGTTCTTCAAAAGGCCCATTGTTACTAGAGGTGAATTCTTCACCAGGATTGGAAGGTATTGAGACTGCAACGGAAATGGATATCGCAGCTTCGATGATTAAATCAATTGAGAAAAAACTACATTGGAAAGCAAACAAATAAGTTAATTTCGAGCTTAAAAGCACAACTTAACTGCTAAAAAATGTAATTCATCTAATATCAACATACACTTTATTACCCTGATAAAAATAGGAGTAATTTTGTGGAGATGAATGCAATATCTTCAAAGTACAATTTAGTCAAGATCTATGAACTTGATTTTGGGAATATCGAAGTATATTCTAATCTTGTCGTGGGCATAGTCAATGATGGGATTGACTTTAATTTAGAACACATATCGGCTTTGATAAATATCGCGGAAATTCACTTTAACAACAAGGATTTCGGGTACATCTCATTAAGAAAAAATTCTTATGCACTAGACCCTTCTGTTTATAAATACTTAAAAGAATTACCAACCCTTAAAGGTATAGCTATAGTTTCTGAAAATAAACTCTTTAAGCACAATTTTAAAATTGAAAAGTACTTCTACGGTAATAAAATGAAATTATTTAAAAACGTAGAAACCGCAGGTGAATGGATTCAAAGTATCGTACTTCCCAATCACATGAGTTAAACCCTATGATCAATCCTTAAAAATATCAGGACTCACAGGAATCTCTTCTATAAATTTAATTGATTTTTTAATATCCTGATAAAAGACTCGATCACTTGCCACAAATGGAACTCGCTCGCGGTACATAGCGTATAATTCTTCTATAATTTCCGATGATTTAAGTGGTCTTCTATAAGTTAATGCCTGTGAAGCATTAAGAAGTTCGATAGCTAAAATCGACTTTAAATTATTGATAAGTTTTAAGCATTTAGTAGCTGCATTAGCCCCCATGCTTACATGATCTTCTTGACCGTTGGAGGAAACAATGGAATCCACACTAGACGGACTGGCTAATTGTTTATTTTGACTTGCAATACTAGCAGCGGTATACTGAGGAATCATCAATCCAGAATTCAAACCAGGATCATTAATTAAAAATGGCGATAAACCGTGCTGACCCGAAATTAACTGAAAGGTTCTTCGCTCGGAAATGCTCCCCCATTCGGACAAGGCAATACCGAGATAGTCCAAGGCCATAGCAAGTGGTTGCCCATGAAAGTTTCCACCTGAGAGAATCAAATCCTCATCGATAAAAATATTAGGATTATCCGTCACGGAATTGATTTCTGTTTTAAATACTTTTCTAACGTGCGTTAGTACATCTTTCGAGGCTCCATGAACCTGTGGTATGCATCTAAAAGAATAAGGATCCTGCACTTGTGTCTTTGGACTTTGAGCTATTTGGCTTCCCTCTAAAAATTGACGAATTCGATCAGCGGTTTTGATCTGACCTCTATGAGGCCTCACCAGATGAATTAGTCTATGGAATGGCTGAGACAGACCATCAAATGCCTCAAGTGACATCGTTCCAATTAGATCCGCAGCATAAGAAAGTCTATATGCGCTCATCACACACCAAATTCCATAAGCACTCATAAACTGGGTACCATTAAGCAAAGCTAAGCCTTCTTTGGCTTTAAGCTCCACTGCCTTCCATTTCATTATGTTCATAGTAGATTCCATATCCGTGATTTCTCCTTTATAATACACTTGTCCTTCTCCAATTAAAGGAAGGGACAAATGAGCAAGGGGTGCCAAATCACCAGAAGCTCCCAGAGAACCTTGGGTGTAAACCACTGGAATAATATCAGCGTTATAAAACTCTATCAATCTTAGAACCGTTTCTAACTGCACACCACTGTGACCATAACTCAATGACTGTATTTTTAGAAGCAACATGAGCTTAACAATTTCTGGGTCCACCAATTCACCCGTTCCACAAGCATGGGAACGCACTAAATTTCGTTGCAATTCATTGAGATGGTGTCCAGCGATCCTCACATTACATAAAGAACCAAAACCAGTATTAATTCCATAAACAGGAGTTTTATCTGAAGCTATTTTCTGATCTAAATATTTTCGGCATTTCTCTATGTTTACTTTGGCCTCATCGGAGAGCCTGAGTTTAGTTTTACGTTGAGTAAGGTTCCAAATTGTTTCAATATCTAAAACGGTGGAACTTATATAATGAAATTCTTCCATGAGTTGCTTGTTGTTAGAGCAAAAGTCTGTAATTACACCTTAGTTTCCAAAATTCATTTTATGGAAGGCTCTCGAGCTTTTAAATTCTTTATGGTTCTTGATGATTTTGATCTGAGGAAGATGATTTGGGTTCATTCACACGAATAAGATCCATGAAGGCATCACCAATAAAATCAATGATATCTGTAGCTGTTAATGCCTCTATACTGGACCTTTGAGCTGCCAAATCACCTGCCAAACCATGAATATATACCCCTAACACAGTGGCGGCTAGTAGAGAATACCCTTGAGCTATTAAACCGCTAATGAGTCCCGTAAGAACATCTCCGCTTCCTGCAGTTGCCATACCTGGATTTCCAGTAGAGTTCACAAACATTTGGTCTTGGAATACTGTTATTGTATGCGCGCCTTTTACCAAAAGAATAACTTGGTATTCTTTAGAGAAAGCCTTCATTTTATCCAGTTTCTCAAAATCATCTTCCCAAGGACCTATTAGTCGCTCTAGTTCTTTGGGGTGTGGCGTTAATACCGCTTTTCCCTTTATGAACTGTAATAACTCGTAGTTTTTAGCTAGGATATTTAACCCATCAGCGTCAATAACCAACGGTTTATCATTTTGTTTTAAAAAGGTAGAAAAGGCTGCAACAGTATTTGGATGGGTTCCCATCCCTGGTCCTATTCCAATGACCGATGGATCCACATCAAAATGAATATGCTGTATATGCTTTTGATGGCTATCGGTAATCACCATAGCCTCTGGAAGAGAACTTTGTATAATCTGATATCCACATTGAGGGGCAAACACACTTACAAGGCCTGCCCCAGCATGTAAGGAGGCTTCACTGCACATAAGAACAGCTCCTATTTTACCATAACTTCCCCCAATAATTAATGCATGGCCAAAGGTTCCTTTGTGACTGTATTTATCTCTAGGACGATAACGCTTTAAAGCTTCAAATTTACCAACATACTCAGCTAATGGTTTTTGGTTTTGAATAAACTCAGCATCCAGACCAATATTGAGAACTTGCCAATACCTAGTGTACTTTCCAGTGCTAGGTAGCGAGAAAATTAATTTAGGAAATTGGAAACTTAAGGTGTAGTCCGCGTATATCGCTTCTCCTTCTTGGGTCGCTTTCTCCATATATACCCCGGAAGGAATATCGATTGAAAGGACAAAGGACTTACTTTGGTTAATATGGTTTATTAATTTAGCTATCCAATCAACATTTGGGCGGTTAAATCCAATACCAAAAATAGCATCAATAACAATGTCATTTGCTGGAATTTCAGGCAAATTTGAATTTTCATTCAGTAATTTAGGCCATATATTAATCTCTTTTATACGATCGAAATTCGTTAGAAAATCTTCTGAACGTTGATCACTGAAATTAACAACATGTATGTTTACCGAATATCCGGATTGCAATAAATATCGAGCGATAACCAACCCATCTCCCCCATTATTACCAACACCACAAAATACATGTATTCCAACCTTTGAATCTCCTAACTGCGATTGAATCCATTCAAAGGCCACTTTACCGGCCCTTTCCATTAGTAGTTCACTAGAAATATTCTGACGATCTATTGTAAATTCATCAGCCTGCCTAATCTGATTTAAGGAAAATATCTTCATTTGTTAAAAAAACATTGATTAAATTATCAAATCTTTAATAATAAGAATTAGGTTTTATTACTTGCATAAATGTACTACATTTGAAAACTAATACGAATAAACACCAGTGAAAAATTTAACAAGCATACATGAAGCTACTTCCATATTCCCAATAGGGAATACATGTAATGCTATTATTATTCGTACTATCACCATTATTACCCCTTTTGGGGTTTAATTCATTTCATATCGTCCGCAGTCTATTTTGTTTGATTTTTAAACAAAAACAAAACCAATTACTTATTTGTAATCTATATTTTCATGAAAGTATTAAAATTTGGCGGCTCTTCGGTCGCTAGTCCAGATCGTATAAGAAAAGTTAAAGAAATTGTATTTAAAGCTTCACAGAAGCAAAAAGTGGTTGTAGTTGTATCGGCCTTTGGCGGTGTTACCGATCTTTTAGTAAAAGCTTCACTACTCGCTGCAGCCCAGGATGAAGAGTATAAAGAAATCCTACTACAAATTGAAGAGCGCCACCTTAGCGCTATTGAATCCCTGATTGACATTAACAAGCAAAGTGCGGTGATAAGCACAGTAAAACGTGATTTAAATGTACTAGAAACGCTCCTAGAAGGCGCTTATCTAATTGGGGAAAGCACCCCAAAATTACTAGATAAAATTGTGGGTTATGGAGAGCTACTCTCCTCTTATATCATCAGTGAATATTTTATAAACGAAAAAATCGATAGCGTTCATAAGGATAGCCGTCAACTAATAAAGACTGATACCTGTTTTGGTAAATCTCATGTTAATTTTAAAGCAACCAATACGCTCTGTGAAAATTATTTTGGAACAGTAAGCTATAGCGTTATTGTAACACCTGGGTTTATCGCATCGTCGATAGATGGAAATTCCACTACACTAGGTCGTGGTGGATCAGACTATACCGCCGCCATATATGCAGCTGCATCTGGTGCTAAAAAATTAGAAATCTGGACAGATGTCAGCGGGATGTTTACCGCGAATCCAAAGATTGTTAAACAAGCTTTCACCATTCCTAGTATTTCATATCAAGAGGCAATGGAACTTTCTCATTTTGGAGCTAAGGTTCTGTACCCACCAACGATTCAACCAGCATTATTTAAAAAGATTCCTATCCATATAAAGAATACCTTCGCACCAGAGGATTCGGGCACACTAATCTCTTCGGAGACTGAAGACAAGCCAGGTGCAGTACGAGGAATTACCCATATCGAAAACATTTCATTGCTTTCCTTGGAAGGTTCTGGGATGGTTGGTATACCAGGGATTTCAAAACGTTTTTTTGAAGTTTTATCTCATGCCGAGGTCAGTGTAGTTTTCATTACACAAGCCTCCTCAGAACATTCAATTTGTATTGGGGTTTCTTCTCAAGACGCTCCTAAAGCAAAAGAGGCCTTAGATGCTGCATTTGAATACGAAATCAGCCTTAAGAAAATCAATCCAGTAAGTGTAGAAGATGACCTTGCCATTATTGCATTAGTTGGTGATCACATGAAAAGCCATCAAGGACTTAGTGGTCGTATGTTCAGCGCACTAGGGAAAAATAATGTAAATATAAGAGCGATTGCTCAAGGAGCATCTGAAAGAAATATTTCAGCGGTAATAAATAAGGAAGATGTAAAAAAAGCCTTGAACACTTTGCATGAACAATTTTTTGAAGATCATATAAAACAGCTCAATCTCTTTGTAATGGGCGTTGGAAATGTTGGAGAAAAGTTTTTAGATCAAATCCACACTCAAAGAAAATACCTCAAAAAGCAGTTAAAATTAAACATTCGCGTAGTTGGGATATCCAACTCCAAGAAAATGGTATTTGATGACAGTGGCCTTGATTTAGCAAATTGGAAATCCCAATTGGACCAAGGAGAAACAACTGGTTTAGATTCTTTCTATCAAAGAGTTAAAGAGCTCAATTTACGCAATAGCATTTTTGTTGACAATACCGCCAATGATAAAGTAGCTCAGACATACGATAAGTACCTTAGCGACAGCATCTCTGTGGTAACATGTAATAAAATCGCTGCATCCTCCCCTTATAAGAAGTATATTCAATTAAAGGAACTTTCTAGACGTTACAATGCACCATTCCTTTTTGAAACAAATGTTGGAGCAGGGTTACCTATTATAGATACTTTAAAGCACTTGATTGCCTCAGGTGATAAAATCACTAAGATACAAGCCGTACTCTCTGGTAGTTTAAACTTTGTGTTTAATAACTTTAACCTCGAAACTCCATTTGACCAAGTGGTTAAACAAGCTCAGGATGAAGGGTATACAGAACCTGATCCAAAAATTGACCTCAGCGGGATCGACGTGATGCGAAAAATTTTAATCCTAGCTCGAGAAAGTGGAAATGAATTGGATATTGAACAAATTGAAAATGATGCCTTCCTTCCTGAAGAAAGCTTAAACACTACGAACGTTGAAGATTTTTACAAGTCGCTAGTTAAACATAAAGCTCATTTCGATAAGATTTATAGTCAAGCTGAAGAAAAGAATTGTCGTTTAAAGTATGTCGCTCAATTCGAAAATGGAAAGGCAAAAGTAGGACTACAAGAAATCCCGAAAGATCATCCATTTTACAACCTAGAAGGTAAGGATAACATCGTTCTATTTTTTACCCAGCGTTATAACGAGCAACCCCTACTAATAAAGGGAGCCGGTGCAGGTGCAGAAGTTACAGCATCTGGAATTTTTGCAGATATCATTCGAATTGGGAACTTTTAATATCTGAATCGTAATCAAGATGAATGAAATAAAATTATTTTGTCCCGCTACTATAGCTAACGTATCCTGTGGATTTGACGTATTAGGACTGTGTTTAGAAAGCACTGGAGATGAAATGCTTATTCGAAAGGTTAGTACTCCAGGGGTTAGAATCACTAAAATTATAGGGCAACAACTCCCGATGGAGACTGAGAAAAATGTAGCCGGAGTGGCTGCCTTAGCCATGCTTAAAGATTTGGATATTGATTTTGGTTTTGAAATTGAAATCAATAAAAAAATTAAACCTGGAAGCGGTATTGGTAGTAGTGCTGCGAGTGCTGCAGGGGCCGTTTATGGCATTAATCAAATTCTAGGAGCACCGTTTAATCAAACGCAGTTAGTTGAATTTGCTATTCAAGGAGAGGCACTAGCAAGTGGAACTGCACATGCCGACAATGTGGCACCTGCTCTTTTGGGCGGTTTCACCTTGGTAAAGGGATATGAGCCTTTGGAGGTATTAAAATTAAATACTCCTAGTGAGTTGTATGCAACAGTTATACATCCTCAGATAGAGGTCAAAACAGCGGATGCCCGTTCGGTTCTAAAGCAGTCCATTCCACTTAAAAAAGCCATTGTTCAGTGGGGAAATTTAGCTGGATTAGTCAGCGCTTTATACTCCGAAGATTACGACCTATTATCCCGGTGTCTGCACGACGAGATCATCGAACCGATGAGGAGTCCACTTATACCAGGATTTTACAAGGTAAAACAAGCTGTCAAAGAAGCTGGAGCACTTGGTAGTGGTATTTCTGGATCAGGCCCTTCAATATTCGCCCTTTCAAAAGGGAAAGACATAGCCCAAGAGGTAGCTAAAGTTATGGGGAATATTTACAAGGATTTTGGAGTGGATTACGATCTGCATATTTCCAGCATCAATACGCAAGGTGTTAAAGAATTATGAGAAGCAGAGTCTCCAGCTAAAAAATAAATAAAATAAATAGCTTAAAAGAAAAATGAAATATTATAGTTTAAACCAAATCAAGGCTACAGCAAACACCAGCTTTGAACAAGCCGTTATCCAAGGGATTGCCCCAGATAAAGGTCTCTATTTTCCCAATGAAATTAGACCACTAGATCCTTCTTTTATCAAAAATATAGAGCAGTATTCAGATCAAGAAATTGCATTTGAGATCATCAAACAGTTTGTCAATGGTGAGATTCCAGACAAGGAATTAAAAGAGATTATCGCTGAGACCTTGTGCTTTGATTTTCCTACAGTAAAGGTGGAAGCCAATGTTTATGCTCTGGAGCTTTTTCACGGACCAACTATGGCCTTTAAAGATGTTGGTGCTCGATTCATGGCACGCTGTTTAGGGTATTTTAATAAAAATAAGACAGACCAGCAAGTCACTGTTTTAGTAGCGACTTCAGGAGATACCGGCGGGGCTGTGGCAAGCGGTTTTTTAGGTGTGAAAGGGGTTGATGTGGTAATACTATACCCAAGTGGAAAGGTAAGTGATATCCAAGAAAAACAGCTCACCACTTTGGGACAAAATATCGTGGCCTTGGAAGTTGACGGAGTTTTTGACGATTGCCAAGACATGGTTAAAGCGGCATTTTTAGATCCTGAACTAAAAGACCAGAACCTTACTTCAGCCAATTCAATTAACGTGGCAAGGTGGTTACCGCAAATGTTTTACTTTTTCTACGCGTATAAACAATTGAAAAATAAACACAAAGATCTAGTCTTTTCAGTTCCAAGTGGAAATTTTGGAAATATATGTGCTGGCATTATGGCTCATAAACTCGGTTTACCTGTAAAACACTTTATCGCAGCAACCAACATTAATGACACGGTACCAGTTTATATGAATACACAAAAGTATGAACCTAAGGCCTCCAAACAAACCATATCAAATGCCATGGATGTTGGAAACCCAAGTAACTTCGTGAGAATTCAAAACTTATTTGACAATGATTTTAATGCCTTGTCAGCATTGTTTTCCTCTGAAAGTTATACAGATTCCCAAACCATAGAGGCTCTTAAAAAGATCTATAAAAATAATGGTTACATCGCCGACCCACATGGAGGTGTTGGATACTTGGGATTTAAGAAATATCAAGAAAAAAATCCAGAAACCACTGGAGTGTTTTTAGAGACTGCCCATCCAGTGAAATTTTTAGATACCGTTGAAAAGGCTCTGGATATTACACTACCCATTCCAGAGCAAATTAAATCAGTGATTGATAAAGAAAAAACTAGTATAGCAATATCCACTTTTGAGGATCTAAAGAACTATTTAAACTCAAGAGGATAACTGTCCTGGTTTAACAGTCTTTAGAACTTATTACAAACGGGAATATTTTAAAAGATATTCCCGTTTGTAATTTTCAATCAAATCGCATGTTAACTTAAAGATATACCGTCTTTCCACTTTTAACCGACTCATCACAAGCTAGCACCACCTCAAGACTACTTACAGCATCTTGTAAATGTTCTGATAAATCAATGTCATTTCTAATTGCATTCAAAAAATATTGTTGTTCTCTCATGCACAATTCTAAATGATCAGGTTCATCCTTAAAATGAATCCATTGATCGTCCTTCACAAATTCATTATTACTATCTACTTCAGCGTGATGGATTTTTAAGCTTTCTGTCTTGGTATGTCGATCCACAGAGTCTGTAGTCCCCTGCTCCATGGCCGTGGCTGATACTATAGAAACACTTCCCTTTGGCCCCATTACATCTTTAACAAAATGTGCAGTTTCACTAATCATTGGTCCCCATCCAGCCTCATACCATCCAATAGAACCGTCTTCAAAGGTTATTTGTAATTGTCCATAATTGTAATTCTCAGGAGATATTTCTTCTGTTAAACGCGCCCCAATGGCAGAAACTTGTTTTGGCTTAGAACGAACCATTTGGCACATTACGTCAATGTAATGAACGCCACAATCCACTATAGGGCTCAAACTTTTCATAAGGTTCTTGTGAACATCCCACATATATCCATGACTTTGTTGATTTAAATTCATCCGCATAACTAGTGGTTTTCCAAGGCCTTGGGCTACTTCAATAAACTTTTGCCAGCATGGATGTTGTCTTAAAATATAACCAATTACAAGTTTCCTTCCTGTCTTATTAGCTGCCTGAACTAAAGTCTTAGCACCTTGAGTGGTAGTGGCAATGGGTTTTTCTAAAAACACATCACAACCAGCATTAAATGCTGCCAAGGTGTAATCCATGTGAGTATCGGGATAAGTAGAGATACAAACTGCATCAGGGTTGGATTGCTCTAAAGCCTTCTCATAGGAGTCAAAAACAGGATAATTTGCTTTGAGTTGTTTGTTTAATTCATGTTTACTTTCTCCTCTAGAGACCAAACCACAAATCTCAAAATCGTTTTTTAATTGATGGTAGACAGCGGCATGAGATGCTCCCATATTTCCACAGCCTACTACCAGAATTTTAATTTTATCGTTTTTCTGCATTTCTAAGCTATTAAGTGTCTTTAATTATTGCTGCTTAGTTTTTTTGCTCACTATATTTAAATAATTTTGCAATAGTAAGGTAAACGAACTAGCAATTTTTTAAATATACTAAAAATGAACAATACTGCTTTAACAAATGTCCATATTGAATTGGGTGCAAAAATGGTACCTTTTGCCGGTTACAATATGCCAGTACAGTACGAGGGAGTAACTGCTGAACATGAAAATGTAAGAAACAATGTAGGGGTTTTTGATGTAAGCCATATGGGTGAGTTTCTTGTCTCTGGGCAAAACGCCCTAGCTTTATTACAAAAAGTATGTAGTAATGATGTCTCCAAACTGGTTGTTGGTAAAGCCCAATACAATTATCTACCAAATAAACAAGGTGGGATTGTTGATGACCTAATCATCTATCAGATTAAAGAAGATCAATATTTACTAGTAGTTAACGCTGCAAACATTGAAAAGGATTGGGAGTGGATAACGCAGCATAACGAGGAGTTTGGCGCCGATTTAAGAAATATCTCTGATGAATACTCTTTATTAGCTATCCAAGGTCCAAAAGCCATAGAGGCTATGCAATCTCTAACTACTATAGATCTTTCGGCCATTAAATTTTACCAATTTGAAGTAGGACAATTTGCGGGCATTGAGAATGTGATTATTTCTGCAACAGGATACACTGGCAGTGGTGGATTTGAGGTGTATTGTAAAAATGAAGAAGCAGGACAGCTTTGGGAAAAGGTTTTTGAAGCTGGAAAAGACTTTGGTATAAAACCTATCGGCTTGGCAGCTAGAGACACTCTTCGACTTGAAATGGGGTATTGTCTTTACGGAAACGACATTGATGATACTACATCGCCATTAGAAGCTGGATTAGGATGGGTTACCAAATTCACAAAGGATTTCGTAGGTTCAGACATCCTTAAAGCGCAGAAAGAAAGAGGGCTAACCAATAAACTTGTTGGATTCCAATTAGAGGAAAGAGGTATTCCTAGAAGCGGTTACCAGATTACCGATAATAATGGAAAGGTAATTGGAAATGTTACCAGTGGGACTATGGCTCCATCTTTAGGGATTGGAATTGGTATGGGATATGTCCCGGTAGAGTATGCTGAACCTGGAAACACAATTGGAATTCAGATTCGAAAAAATCAGGTTCCAGCAACTGTTGTTAAACTACCTTTCTACAAAAATAAATAAGCACAGTTTGAGTTCTCTTAATACCGATGAAAGAAAGATATTTGAAAAAGATTTTAATATTAGGAGCTAGTGGTTTTATAGGTGGAGCACTCTACAAAGAGTTATGTTCCTACTTTGACACCTACGGAACTTATCATACGGGAAAGATTTATGCTAACAATAAGCATTTCTTTCCCTTTGATATGCAAAATGACGACCTCATAGAAATTCTTTCAAGAGTCCGACCTGATGTGATTATTTCTGCACTTCGAGGTGATTTTGAATCGCAAATAGAGACCCATTTCGATGTGGTTGATTATTGCAAAGCCACTGGTAGTAAGATCATATTTTTATCATCAGCAAATGTTTTTGATGCCTTTAGTAACTTTCCCTCTTATGAGTTTGATAAGACGCTCTCCATGAGCCCTTATGGTAAGTTTAAAATTAAGATTGAGACTGCTCTAATGCAGTTGCCAGAAAAAAATTATTCGATCGCGCGATTGCCTATGGTATTTGGAAGTCACTCTCCAAGGATCAAAGAACTCAAGTATTATATAGAGAACCACAAGGCTTATGAGGTTTTCCCTGACCTTGTAATGAATGTGACTAACATCGAATTACTCACCAAGCAACTTCACTATATTATCAATCGAGAAATAGGTGGTATTTTCCACCTTGGAAGTTCTGATTTAGTACATCACAATGAGTTTATAGAAGAAATCATTAAAGTCTTAGGTTACCACAAACCCTTATTAAAAAATGTGTACACCTCGAACTTTGATCGTTTTTTAGCAGTGTTACCCAAAGACAACAAACTTCCCAAACATCTTAATTTTGGTCACATCGAGGTGATTAAAGAGATGAATATTAGTTAAATCTCAAAGAGGTCTTTGATACTTAAAAGTTAATTTCCCCCTCGGGACTCTTTGAAATTATTTAACCCATCTTGTAACCACTGGTAATAGGTAACCGCATCAGTATATTTTTGAGGACCACTTAAAAGCTCATAATCAGATGACATTTGAATGTAATAGGGCTGCGAAGCAGTTTTAAAGTTAATAGTCTGAAAGGTCGCCCATTTATCTCCGATGGTCTTTATGCTTTTCACGCGGCCATTTGGAAGCTCGAAATTAAACTGATCACTTTCATCTAGAACTTTACGATCATCCACATAAAGAGAAATCAGTACAAATTCTTCATTAAGAAGACTAAATATCTCTGGTTCACTCCATACATTCTCTTCCATCTTACGACAGTTAACACATGCCCATCCAGTAAAGTCAAGTAAGATAGGTTTGTTGTTCTCCTTGGCATAAGCCAGACCTTGATCAAAGTCTTTAAAACAAGTTAGCCCTAAAGGACAATCACTTTCCTTTTCATAAACACTATAGAACACTGGAGGTGGAAAACCACTGAGTAGTTTTAGATTTGATTGCGGGGTATTGAATAATCCTGGTATTAAATAGGCAACAAATCCAAGTACCGCTATTCCGAAAAACATGCGATAGAAACTGAGTTTTTTACGCGGGCCATCGTGTGGAAAACGAATTAATCCGAAAATATATAAAGCCATAAGGATAAATATTATAATCCAAATCCCGATAAACACCTCACGTTTTAAGATTCCCCAGTGCTCGACCAAATCTGCATTGGATAAGAATTTAAATGCCATTGCTAATTCCAAAAATCCTAAAATAACCTTAGTGGTTGTCATCCATCCACCAGACTTAGGCAGTGAATTAAGCATATTGGGAAAAAGAGCAAATAAAGCAAATGGTAACGCCAATGCCAATCCAAAACCAGTCATTCCAACAGTTAATTGAGTAGCGCCACCATCATTAGAGAGTGAACCAGCTAGGAGCGATCCTAATATCGGCCCTGTACAGGAGAAAGAAACAATAGCCAAAGTAAGAGCCATAAAGAAGATCCCAATAATCCCACCTGCACCTGAGGCACTATCCATTTTATTTCCCCAAGAATGAGGCAGTGTCAACTCAAAATACCCAAAGAAGGAAAACGCGAAAACTACAAAAATTATAAAGAAAATAACGTTTAGCCACACATTGGTCGATATGTTATTCAGTATCTCAGGTGCAATAGTATCCAAAAAGTGGAATGGAACACTAAGAGCCATGTATATAACTATAATAAACACTCCATATAGTATGGCGTTAGATATACCCTTTCTCTTGTTACTACTTTGTTTGGTGAAAAAGGATACCGTCAAAGGTATCATTGGAAACACACACGGGGTGAGCAGTGCTATAAGTCCTCCTAAGAAGCCCAAAACAAATAAATTAAACAAGCCGCTACTTGAAGAACTATCGCTTTGATGATTTGTTTTTAATAACTCGGTGTTGGTTAATGGAAGTTCTAGGCTTTGGGCTAAATCTAAGCTTTTTGCATCCACCTCCTTATCGATCACTACAGCTTTTCCATCAAGAGAAAAACCTAAATCATATTGATCAAAAATACACTGTTTATCATCACATGCCTGATAGGCTACATCCCCGATAATAGACTTAAGGTTTGGATTTAGAACCTGAATTTGTTGTTTAAAAACTGCCTTGTCAGCAAAATATGATAGTCTTTGTTCGAAAATCTTATCCATTTCCGTAATAGGCTCCCCTTCCTCTATCTCTCCAATGATCTTAAAATCAACACCCTCCCCTTGAAATGTAAAGGTTGTGGGATTAATCATTGGCTCCTCATCTTCCGGCTGGTTTACCGCATAAAGGTGCCAGTTTTCTAATATGTCAGCTTCAATTATCAGAGTATAGGTAGAATCTGAAACAGCCTCAACAGAGGTATTCCATTGTACTTGATTTTGGCTAAAAATAAAGTTGGTGAAAAATAGTAGTAAAACAGCTATTAAATTACGCATGAAGGGATGTTATTTTTAATATTTCTATTGTTCTTTCTGTTATTTTAAAGCGGTCATCGGCACGTTGCCCAATAATCCATATAATTTCATTATCGCCATTGCAGAGTAACCACTGATTTTCTTTCTCCAATAAAGAAAACTTTTGATCTTTGAAATACTTACTGAGTTTCTTCTTCCCGTGCATTCCAAATGGACAAAAGTAGTCACCATTTTCTCGTTTACGAAGGATAAGCGGAAACTTTAACTTATCTTTATCAACTAACACCTCATCTTGAGAAATGGGTATTTTTAAGTTGATTTGCTCAATCCTTAGATGAATTGGATAGCTTATGTCTTGTTGGTGTTGTTCAATGGTAAATCTTTGACTTAAATCATTAAATTTCAAGGTCGTTAACAACAAATGATCCCGATTTCGAATTAAGCGGTGGCTTTCAGAAAAAAGCTGTTTCCCAGAAAGAGTATCTAAGAGCTGCTGTAGTTCAACTTCACTTTTAAAACCATATGGTTTAAAGAGTTCATATAAGTATGCATCTAAAGGATTTAGTTTTTTAAGGCCAGCCACAGGGATCTCAATTACATCGCCGTTTTCTACGAACAATTCTGCGCGTTTTTGCTCCACAGCCAATTTTATAATACTATTAGATTGATTTAAATACTGTAATGACTTGGTGAAATTATCCAAGAAATCCGGCTTAATTTGTTTGATAATAGGGATAATATCATGACGGAATTTATTGCGAATGTATTTAGTCTCTGCATTACTGCTATCCTCTCGCCATGCTATGTTATGCTTGATGGCATACTGATTAATTTCAGATCTTGAAAAGGGTAACAGAGGCCGAACAACATAATCATTGACCTGTGGTATCCCAGTTAATCCTTCCAGACCGCTAGCCCTTCCGAGATTAATCAAAAAAGTCTCTAAATTATCATCAGCATGATGCGCCGTTAGTAAGAATGAAAAACCTAACCGCTCCTTTTGCTTTAAAAACCAGTTATATCGCAGTTCCCTAGCGGCCATCTGAATAGAAATCTTAAGCTTTTCTGCATAAGCAGCGGTTTCAAAGCTGACAGTATAAAAATCAACTCCATAACTATCACATTGCTGTTTTAAAAACTCCTGGTCTTGTTTGCTCTGTGATCCCCTTAATTGAAAATTACAGTGCAGCACCCTACAATTGAGATTTAGTTTTACGCATAGGTCTAAAAGAACCATACTGTCAATTCCTCCACTAACCGCAAGAGCTATAGGGGTGTTGATTAAAAAAGGGAGCTGATTGTCAATATGAGTGTTAAAGCGTTTTTGCATCACACAAAGTTATGCTAATTTCGCTTGATCAACAATTCATTGGCATGTGCTCTTGCCGAAGAACTGATATCCTTACCTCCCAGCATTTCTGCGATTTCAATCACACGCTGGTCTTGGTTTAATTTCTTCATCTGAGAAGTAGTAATCCCTTGCACTTCCTCTTTGTAGACTTTATAATGCTGATCACCCTTAGCTGCAACCTGAGGGAGATGTGTAATGGTGAATACCTGCATGGTCTTACTCATTTGATACATAATATCGGCCATTTTATTGGATACCTCTCCAGAAACACCAGTATCAATCTCATCAAACATAATAGTCGGAAGATGCATATACTGCGCTAAAAGCGATTTAATTGCAAGCATAATGCGTGACAACTCTCCTCCTGAGGCTGCCTTTTTGAGCTCATTAAACTGCCCTCCTTTATTGGCAGAAAACAAAAATGAAAGATTGTCCTTACCATTGGAATGATAATGTTCACCTGGGGTTAATTCAATCTCAAATTGGGCATTTGGCATCCCTAAAGAGGCTAAGGTGTTTTCCAAATGATCTTTAAGGGCAGGAATTCCTTTAGTGCGTTTGTTATGTAATTCTAACGCTATTTTATCCAAGGCTTCTTCCCTAGTCATCAGTTTTAATTGCATCTCCTTAATGTCACTTTCAAGGTTCTGTGTTTTGGAGACTTGGATTTCGAGTTGCTCTTGGATTTCAATAAGTTCTGTTACCTCTAATACATTGTGTTTCTTTTGCAAGTTATAGATTAGTTGAAGTTTCTCATTCACCTTCTCTAATTCCACAGGATCAGCCTCCAAGCTTTCCTCAAGGGAAAGGGTCTCATTGAACACGTCGTCGAGCTCAATTAAAACCGAATCAATTCTGTCAGATAAATCTTTGTAGGTTTTACCAAAGCCACTAAGACGATTAAAATTGCTTTTAATTTCATTTAGACTTGGTAACACTCCCATTTGCTCCTCTGAGAACAACTGCAATGATTGTGTTACTCTGTTAGCTATTTCATCAACATTGTTTAACTGTTCAAATGTAGCTTCTAAATCAGCTAACATTCCTTTTTTTAATTTAGCCGATCTTAACTCCTCTAATAAAAAGGAATTGTAATCGTTATCTTTATCTGCCTGTTGCTGAAATTCAATGAGGGATTTTAACTCCTTCTTTAGGGCTAAATAATCTGTAAGCTTATCAGTGTAAAGATTAAGTTCTTCACTCACATCAGCAATAGCATCGATAACCTGAAACTGAAAATCATTATCGGTGAGTTTTAAGGTTTGATGTTGAGAGTGGATATCGATAAGTTGACCCCCTAAAGAAGACAATACGTCTAAGGTAACAGGAGTATCATTGACAAAGGCTCTAGATTTACCACTTGGTAAGATTTCCCTTCGTATAATGGTTTGCTGTTCAAAATCAAGATCTTGCTCATTAAAAAAATCTTCGAGCTTGTAATTTCCAATGGCAAAGCTTGCCTCGATAACGCATTTATCGGTCGCATCTTTAATACTACTAAGATCTGCTCTTTTGCCAAGTACCAAGGACAATCCACCCAGAAGTATTGATTTACCTGCACCAGTCTCCCCGGTAATGGAAATCAACCCCTTGTCAAAATCTACATTCAGATGATCGATTAAGGCGTAATTCTTTATAATCAGATTAGTTAACAATACAAATTAAGTTTTAGCATCCCAAAGATAAATTATATTTTAAAAGCAAGCTAAGAAATTAATACTTGATACGGCTCCAAGTTTTAGAATAAAGGGGTGCCATACTGTTGAGATTTTCTTTTAACTCTGCTATTTTCACCTTAGGACCCCCCGAGAAAACATTGGCAATTTCCTCTGATTTTGCATCAAAAAATGCTTGAAGCACAAAAGAATTTGGTCGGGTATTATTTAGTTTCTCCAATAAGGTTATTGAGTTTAGGATGTTCTCTTTAGCTCCTAAAGGATCCGATACCAATACATCCATGCCTTGACGATGGTAATTATAAAGTGCCAAACGGTATTCCTTAAAGGTATTGGAGAGCAGATTATCGGCCAGCTCCCATCGCGTTCTATTTCCATCTGTTTGCTTCCAGCCACTAAAACCACTACTTTGGCTTAAGTTTACAATAGACTGCGCTTGCTCGAAATATGGTGTCCCTCCTTCTTTTGAAAATGTATCGGCATCAATACCTAAAATGATATAAACGTAATAAGAAATAACAGCCGTAAGATTACTCTCAAAGACATTCGGGTTGAAGTATAATGGTGCAAACTCCACATATTTAAAACTGAACTGTTTGTCTTGGTAATTAAAAACGGGAGACTGATAGTTGGAATTAAAAACAGGACGGTTTGATTGAATTTGTATGGTCCCACTAAAGGCACTATTGTCGTATTGCGTGATGGTTACCATCATACTACACTCTATGCGCTGATTCGCATCAAAGTTTGCACTAGTCCATTGTGTTTTATTCACATAGTCATTCAAGGACTTCTCTAGGGTCCTAAAAATTTGCTTATTGGTTTGATTAACCTGATCAGAATTAACAATTACAGTGCAATTTAACTCCTGTGCATAAGAAAGGCTTAAGCAGACAAAAAATACTAAGGTAAGTAATGGTTTAAGCATCAAGTCTAGATCGTATCTCGTTAAAAATATCGATTGCTACTTCCGCTTTTGATTTTAATGGAAAAGCAACCCGATTTAAATTCTTATCTATAAATGTAACCTTATTTGTTGATTTACCAAAACCAGCACCCGTATCATTTAAAGAATTTAAAACTATTGCATCCAAGTTTTTTCGTTGTAGTTTAGAAACTGCATTGTCAAATTCATTTTGTGTTTCCAATGCAAATCCTACCAAAAATTGATTCGATTTTATCTCACCTAAGGATGCTAATATATCATTTGTAGGAACAAGATCAATATGTAAAGTGGCCGTTTTCTTTTTTATTTTTTGATCAGCAACCTCAGCAGGTTTATAATCTGCCACTGCAGCAGCTAAAATGGCAATATCCACCTGATTAAACACTTGATGTGCTGCATTGTACATCTGATCAGCACTCTGTACCCGAACTAATTTTATCAAAGGGTTATCCAAGTTCAAAGAGCAAGGTCCTGCAATTAAAAAAACTTCAGCTCCTAATTGAGCAGCGTGACTTGCTAACTCAAATCCCATACGACCACTGGAATGGTTTCCTATAAAACGCACAGGATCTATCGCCTCGTATGTTGGTCCAGCTGTTACGAGCACTTTTTTACCATAAAGCGGCAAGGTGGATTTTAGAAGGTTCTCAACAAGACTGACTATGGATTCTGGTTCAGCCATCCTTCCTTGTCCTACAAGTCCACTAGCTAGTTCACCGCTTTCTGCTGGAATCATATAGTTACCCCTTTCCACAAGTGTACTTATATTTTCTTGAGTTGTAGGGTGAGAATACATATCCAAATCCATTGCGGGCGCAATAAAAACAGGACAGGTTGCAGAGAGATACGTAGCTAATAAAAAATTATCAGAAGCTCCAGAGGCCATCTTTGACATAGTATTTGCAGTTGCTGGAGCAATGATCATAAGATCAGCCCACAACCCCAAATCCACATGGTTATTCCACATAGCTTCCTTGTGATCAGGATCTGTAAATGAGGAATACACCTTGTTTTTGGACAACGTAGAAAGCGTTAAAGGAGTAACGAATTCTTTCGAATTTTCCGTCATTACCACTTTAACGCTTGCTCCGGCTTTTATGAGTAAACGCACCAAAAAAGCCGATTTGTATGCGGCTATTCCTCCTGAAATTCCAAGTAAAACTTTTTTGCCGCTAAGTATGGACATGCCCTACTCTTTTTCTGTATTTCTATAATAAATTTTATCGTTTAACCACTCCTCGATAGCAATCGCGTGTGGCTTTGGAAGTCTTTCGTAAAACTTAGAAACTTCTATTTGTTCTTTGTTTTCAAAAACCTCCTCCAAGCTATCAGTATAGGTTGCAAACTCCTCCAACTTCTCTATCAACTCCTTCTTGATATCACCATTGATTTGGTTGGCGCGTTTAGAAACTATTGAAATAGCCTCGTAAATATTATTTGTCGGTGCATCCAATTCATTTCTATCATAGGTAATGGTAGAAATAGGTGCTTCAGAGTTTCTCAATTCGCTCATAACTTTGATTTAATTATTTACTGTGTATTGTTCTAGTAATTCTTGTAATTCAGTAGCGTGCTTATCTAAGTCGCTATACATTTTATCGGACCTTCCGATGTATTTAGATTCTGGATATTCACTCTTAAGAGCACTATATGCTTCTCTGGCACTTTCGATTCGCTCCTCTTTCCTATTATAAACACTATTGACTGCTAAATTATAACGCGCCAAATAGTCGTAAAACAAAGCGTCTTCCTTATAAATAGATCCTGGGAAATTTTCAAAAAAGATCTCAAAAGAAGTTATAGCTGCATTGTAATCTGAAATTCTATTATATTGTTTTGCAATTTCAAATGACTTTTTCTCCAATTTCGCTCTTAGGGTTTCCATCATCTCATTAGCCTCAGCTAAAAACTCGGATTCTGAATAGGTATTGATAAAGACCTGTATTCTATCAATGGCTTTTTGCGTCTCACCTTGGTCTAAGCTATATCTAGGAGATGTCAAAAATTGACTCTTTGCGCCCATAAAAGCAGCTTCTTCTGCCTTGTCGCTTCGAGGGTATGATTTGGTAAATCTTTCAAATTGATAAGCTGCCAAGTAATAATCCTCAGATTGATAATAAGCATTGGCATAAAAATACTGCAAACGCTCTCCTTGGGGCTTCCCAACATATTGTGGAACGATTTGCTCATAGATTCTTATGGCTCGCTTATAATCACCTTCTTCATATAGCTTCTCAGCCATATCATATTTCTTCTTGACATCACTGTCTTTTAGCACTTTTTGGTATTCACTACAACCACTCAGTAGTACAATGGCAAAAAAGGCTAAATAAGTAAATCTCCAATTTTTAATCATTCGGCAAAATTAGGTAATTATATTAAATATTAAAAACATTTTTACATGCCCAATTTAAGGCAGCAAAACGGATTAAAAGAAGGCTGAACTATAATTTATCAAATCTTTAACGCTAAAAGGCAAAAAAACCCGAACGCGATGCCGGGTGTTTTGTTTAGTAGTCTTCAAATCACACGATTTGCGAGACACTAATATAGTTTCCAATACGCTGTTTTAAATCCGCTGTAGCCTCCACAAGTGGCAGTCTCACGACATCACTACAAAGTTCTAAATATTCAAACACAGCCTTTATCCCCGCGGGGTTCCCTTGTTCGAATATCAGTTCAATGATATCCATCAATTGAAAATGTAAGTGATTGGCTTGATCTAGGTCTCCTCGCAGCCCATATCTAACCATGGCTGAGAACTCCTTTGGTAAACCTTGACCTATTACGGAAATCACTCCTGACCCGCCTGCTAATACCATAGGTAGGGTAAGCATATCATCACCTGAGATCACCAAAAATTCTTTTGGCTTATTTTTTATAAGCTTCATGGCTTGAACAATATCCCCTGCCGCTTCTTTGATACCGATGATATTTTCAAAATCGTTTGCTAAACGGATAACTGTTTCTGGTAACATGTTTGAACTAGTTCTCCCTGGTACATTATAAAGGATTACTGGAAGTGGAGAACTTTCAGCAACTGCCTTAAAATGCCTATAAATCCCTTCCTGTGTTGGTTTATTATAATATGGAGAAACGGACAATACCGCATCAAAGCTACTCAAGTCTTCTGCCCGAAGCTCTCGAGCAACCTCAGCCGTATTATTGCCACCTATGCCAAGGACTAAGGGCAATCTACCACGATTAGCTTTTATTATAGTTTGCTTGACAAGTTGCTTTTCTTCTTTACTTAGGGTAGCAGACTCTGCTGTTGTTCCCAAAACCACCAAATACTCAACACCGCCATCAATAACATGATTGACGATAGCGCTAAGCGCTTGTACATCTACACTTAAGTCTGACCTAAACGGTGTGACTAGTGCTACTCCTGTCCCAAGAAATTTTGACATAATCATAATCTTTTTAATATTTTTAGGTATTTGACCAATTCACTTGAAAACTGATCATAATCCTTTTCATTAACCTTCAATACCAAATTGTTTAAATGTTCACTCCCTTCTGTGACCCCTACTTTAAGATCACTTTTACACAGGGTAGAAACGTACTCTAAATACAAATTCGGTTTGCTATAATAATTTATGGCTATATCATATGGACGGTCTAAAAACGTTTGTAAATCATCCTGTTTAATCTTTCCATTAATTCCAAATGAATTTTTAGAAAATACAGGAATCATATAATTGACATTTTTATACACCTTTTCCACATAACCCGCTATAAAAATATTATCGTTATTAATGCGAATAGCCTTGGCGATATCCATTAATGGCTTGTAATCAACCAGAGTATCGTAATTAATAATAATAGCCAATGAACGTACTGCTCCGCTTCCATCATCATAACCCTCTGATTTTAAGCTGGATGCCTTAATTGCTTTTTTTATTGAATTTTCTTTAAGACCTTTAAAAATCATGTACAATTCCTTTATTTTTGTAAAGGTAAAACTTTATAGTCTTAACGTGGTAAAATTAAAGAATCTTATGCTTATAAAAACACAACATTTTGTTATATTCTTAACTTTTCTGTTCTGTATCTCCTGTCAACAAAAGGATACTAAACTTCGAGAAATACATGGAAAAGAGATCGCGATGGTCGATAGTATCCCTGAGGTTGACAGCATTAAGACTTTTATCACCCCTTATAGAGATCACATCAAAGAAATTCTAGACACTCCTTTGGCATATGCGCCAAAAACGATGCAGAAAACAGACGGAGAATTAAATTCTTCCATCGGGAACTTTATTGCAGATTTAACCTTTGAAATATCCAATCCAGTATTTGAAAAGCGCACTGGTAATAATATTGATTTTGTTCTTTTAAACCACGGAGGGATTCGAGCTATTATTTCCCAAGGGGAGGTTAGCCGCAGGACGGCCTATCAGGTCATGCCATTTGAAAATAGGGTACTTATTCTTGAGCTCAGTGGCGAAAAGGTCATAGAGTTACTATCCTACCTAGCCAAATCAAAAACAGCACATCCAATTAGCAAACAATTAGAACTACATCTTAATGACCGTGGAGAAATCGCACATGCGAGCATTGCTCAAAAACCTATTGATGTTTCTAAAAGTTATTTCGTAGCGACTTCCGATTTTTTAGCCAATGGTGGGGATCATATGGACTTTTTTAAAAACCCCATAAATACCACTGACATTGAATATCTGCTCAGAAATGAAATCATTGATTATTTCATGAAAACTGACACCTTAAAAGCATCAGTAGACCAACGATTCATTCAAATCAAATAATTTCACCATGAAAAGAAGATCCTTCCTTCAACACACCCTTGCAAGTTCAATTTTTGTAAGTGCCGCTGGTTTATCGCTATCGGCTTGCTCTTCAATGGCTAAAAAGCATATTACCATACTGCATACCAATGATGTGCACAGTCATATTGATCCTTTTCCCCAAACGCATTCGAGAAATCCAAATCAAGGAGGTGTAGCTCGAAGAGCTCATCTAATTGAGCAAGTTCGAAACGAAAATCCTAATACCCTTTTATTCGATGCTGGTGATATCTTTCAAGGCACCCCTTATTTTAACTTTTACGGTGGTGAGATTGAATTTAAACTGATGAGTATGATGAAATACGACGCGGCAACTCTAGGGAATCATGATTTTGACAATGGAATAGATGGTCTATATGCCCAATTACCTAATGCTGATTTTCAAATCCTCAATGCAAATTACAATTTCGAGAATACCGTCATGGACGGGCATGTAAAGCCTTATTCAATATTTGAAAAATCAGGGATTAAAATCGGAGTGTTCGGTTTAGGTATTGAATTGAAAGGACTAGTGAATAAACCGCTTTATAAGGAAACCAAATATCTTGACCCTATCGAAAAAGCACAAGACATTTCTAAAGAATTAAGAAATCAAAATTGTGATCTTATTGTATGTCTATCGCATTTGGGATACCAGTACCAAGAGGATAAGGTTTCCGATATTACCCTAGCCGAGAACACGGATGATATTGATTTAATAATCGGTGGCCACACGCATACTTTTATGGACAAACCTGCAATCCACACCAACAGACAAGGGCGAAATGTCTTAATTAACCAGGTGGGGTGTTTTGGACTATTCTTAGGCAGAATTGACTTCTATTTCGACAACAATACCAATCAATCTGAGGGAGTTAGTATAAATGTCTAGTGATACAAGCCTTAGATCATATCTAAAAACATGTCCTCGGTGATAATTTTAACCCCGAGGGCATCCGCTTTATTTTTCTTACTTGGCCCCATTTTATCACCTGCCACCACATAAGAGGTTTTTGAGGATATGGAAGAGCCTACCTTTCCACCGTTCTTCTCAATTAATTCTTTGAGTTCATTTCTAGAAACTTTTTCAAACACTCCAGAAACTACAAAGGTTAACCCTTTTAGGATTTCACTACTTTCCTCCAACTGTTCAGCTGAGATTTCTAGCTGTACGCCATATCCTTTAAGTCGTTCTATAATTTGGTTATTGTAATTACTATCAAAAAACTCAACGACGCTTTCTGCTATTCTTGCTCCGATTTCATCAACACCAACTAAGGTATCGATAGTTGCCTGAGCTAAAGCATCTATAGATTTAAATTCCTTAGCCAATTTCTTGGCAACTGTTTGACCTACATATCGGATACCTAAAGCGAACAAGACCCGTTCAAAAGGAATTTCCTTAGATTTTTCAATTCCTTGAATTAAATTATCGGCTGATTTTTCAGCCATCCGTTCAAGGGGAATCACCTGCTCTTTGGTCAATTGGTATAAATCCGCATAATTTGATATAAGTCCTTGTTTAACTAGTAGGGCTACAGTTTCAGCACCTAAACCTTCGATATTCATGGCATTTCTGGAAATGAAGTGCTGAATTCGTCCTGTGATTTGTGGATTACAGCCATAGATGTTCGGACAATAATGTTGAGCCTCCCCAGCATTTCGAATTAGTGGCGTTCCACACTCTGGACAATTTTGGATATACTCCACAGGCATTGCATGCTCGGATCTCCTACTAAGATCTACACCTACAATTTTTGGAATAATTTCGCCTCCCTTTTCAACATAAACATAGTCCCCTATTCTTACATCGAGTTTCTCAATTTGATCCGCATTATGAAGGGAAGCTCTTTTTACTGTTGTCCCAGCAAGTAGAACGGGTTCAAGATTTGCCACCGGGGTTACTGCGCCGGTTCGACCAACTTGATAACTAATACTTTTTAGCACCGTTGAAACTTGCTCTGCTTTAAATTTATAGGCCATTGCCCACCTTGGAGCCTTTGCTGTATACCCCAACTCATCTTGTTGATGAAAACTATTCACCTTTATTACTATACCATCGATCTCATAGGGTAATTCATGACGATGCACTTCCCAGTAATTTATAAAATCCATTACTTGGTCAGTATTCTTACACAAGCGTGCTTGCTGTGGAACTTTGAACCCCCATTCTTTGGCTTTTTGAAGGCCTTCAAATTGACTTTCTACCCCTAAGTTAGTTCCTGCAAGACTATACAACAAGCAATCTAAAGGTCTTTTAGCCACCTCACTACTATCCTGGAGTTTTAAACTTCCACTAGCAGTATTACGAGGGTTCATATAAGGAACCTCTCCTGCATTTACACGTTCCTGATTCATTTTAGCAAAACCTTCTAAGGGCAGGACAATTTCACCTCTAATTTCAAATTCATCAGGGTAGTCGCCTTGTAATTTTAAGGGTACTGATCGAATTGTCTTAACATTATTTGTCACCTCATCTCCTTGAACACCATCGCCTCTGGTAACGGCACGAACCAAGATTCCATTTTTATAGGTCAAACTTATCGAAGCGCCGTCATATTTTAATTCACAGGTAAATTCAACTGTTTCATCCCCCAAAACACGTGCAATCCGTCGCTCCCAATCCTCTAGATCCTCCTTAGAATACGAATTATCCAAAGAGTACATTCGAATGCTGTGCTTTATGGTCTTGAAATTTTTGGTAATCATACCCCCAACGCGAATAGTTGGTGAGTTTGGATCGTTATATTCAGGATGTTCAGCCTCTAATTTCTGCAAGGCTTTGAGCTTCATATCAAACTCATAATCTGTAATTTCAGGCGCATCGAGCACGTAATAATTGTAATTATGTTTAGTGAGTTCTTGACGAAGCGCAGAAATTTCCTTTTGAATATCCATAAATAAAAACGGTTAATTAGAGGTTTTAAACAAAGGTAATAGATGCAGGTTTATTTTTTAAAAATTAATTCAAGTTCCTGATTCAATTCTTTGAAAGCTGTGAATTGAAATCGCTATATGGTTATCTAACTGCACTGAGCATACGGTCATTTCCAAAAGTGTCCTTGATCACCTCCACTTCTTTAAACCCAGCATTAATAACTAAATCCTTTGTCTGATCCCCTAGGTATTGATTGATCTCAAAATAAAGTCTTCCATTTGTTTTCAAATGACAAGCGGCAAGCTTAGTGATTTGTTCATAAAAAAGCAATGGGTTCTCATCTGAGACATACAATGCACTCTGAGGTTCGTATTTTAAAACATTATTTTTCATTGTAGCTTTCTCAAGCTCACGTACATATGGAGGGTTTGAAACTATCACTTCAAATTGGTCCACTTTTGTAAATAAATTCGAGAGTAAGGATGCTTTCAAAATATCGATCTCACCAAATCTCACCACCACCTGATTTTTCATTGCATTTTCTTTGGCTAACTTGATAGCGTCTTTAGAAATATCAATAGCGTATAACTCTGCATGTGTTAAGTGCTTTGCCAAACTAATAGGAATACACCCAGAACCTGTCCCAATATCTAGGATTCGTAAGGGTCGTGGATGAGTCTTGTTATCCTCTATAATCATAGAAACGAGCTCTTCTGTTTCAGGCCGAGGAATTAAGGTATGTTCATTTACCATAAATTCCATTGAGTAAAAATAGCTTTTACCCAAAATGTACTGAATGGGTTTCTCTAATTTAAGATCAGCGAGTGCTTTTTCAAAAAACCGCAATTGTTCATCCTTTAGAGTTTGTTCACCTTTAACACTTATTTCAAATGGTTTTAATCCGAGTTGCTGCTGGCATATCCAATTAAAAAAAGTCCTACTCTCTTCCTTGGGATACAAATTCGCCAACTCTTTAAAAAACTGCAGCTTAAGTTCTGCTAATTTCATTATTTTAAATTTCAATTTAACGCTTTGATCATCCAAATTTCACAAGAACAATGGCCTGTAGCTCCTATTGGGTTTTCTAAGGCTGTAAATCCTGCTTTTTTATACAAACTACGAGCCGCTGTCATGGTTTGCATGGTTTCAATATAACAGTACGCATACCCCATGGACTTAGCAAGAGTTAAACAGACTTCAATCAGTCTTCGACCGAACCCTTTCCCCCTAGCCTTCGGTAAAAAATACATTTTTTGCAACTCACAAATATTTTCATCTCCACCTTGCAAAGTATCAATTCCAGCTCCTCCGACAACCGCACCATTGTGTTCAATCACAAAATACGCTGCTCCTTTACCCTGATAAGCACTATAAAGATCCTCCAGTGATTTATCTTCAAAAGCAGTTCCTATAGTGGGAATTTTAACCTCTAAAATCACTTGGCGGACAATGTCCGCCATTGTCGCTGCATCTTTGGGTTGAATTTGTCTAATTATCATTAGGTCACAACTGTTATTTAATAGTATTTTTGTCCTGTAGTATTTGGGCATGAATATACATGAAATCTATATAAAAAGAGCAATTCAGCTTGCTAAAAATGGACTAGGAAACACCTATCCTAATCCTATTGTTGGTTGTGTCATTGTAGCCAATAACAAAATAATAGGGGAAGGATTCACAAGCCCCGCAGGTCTAAATCATGCAGAGGTCAATGCTATTGAGAATGTAAAGGATAAATCACTCCTTAAAATTGCCACGCTGTATGTCACATTAGAACCTTGCTCTCACTTTGGTAAAACCCCGCCATGTGCAGATTTAATCATAAAGAATAATATCCCAACAGTTGTCATTGGGACTATGGACACTAACACAGAGGTTTGTGGAAAAGGTGTTCAGAGACTTACCAGCGCTGGGGTAAATGTGATCTTGGGGACATTGGAAGAACAATGTATAACCTCAAATATGCGTTTTTTTAGTGTCCAAGAGAAAAGAAGACCTTATATAATTTTAAAATGGGCACAAACCTCAGATTTTTATATAAGTCCTGAAGAGACAAAAGGAGAACCAATGCCTTTTTGGATAACAAATACAATTTCTCGCCAATTAGTGCACAAATGGCGAACAGAAGAACATGCGATTTTAGTGGGTACTCAAACAGTGGTTTCGGATAATCCTCAACTCAGTGCACGGGATTGGAAAGGGAATAATCCTATTCGTTTAGTACTAGACGCTTCTCTTCGAACACCAAAAAACCTACATCTTTGGGATGATTCCACTCCTACGATTTTCTTTATCTCTGATAAAGAACCTTTACCAAGTGAGAAATTCGTTCAAACTTCTTTCGTGGCTATTGATTTTACCTTAAACATTGCGGAACAAATTATAGCTGAACTATACAGGCTTAAAATCCAAAGCGTTATTATCGAAGGCGGGAAAAAAACCTTACAAAGCTTCATTGACAGTCAGTTATGGGACGAGGCGAGAATTTTTACGAGCACCCAAAATTTAGGCAGCGGCACCAAGGCTCCTGTGATGCGAAACTTCAAATTAACATCCCAATATCAAATCGCAAACGACACAGTAAATCTTTACCATTTCTGCGAGTAATTAGCTTAGTAGATGAGATCAGCTTTTTTTCCATTTACAATACTTCATTGAAGTGCAAATTTGTAAAACTCACTCCCTATTACCAATTGCACATTCTAACATTTACCTTAAGTTTGTAAAAAATCAAATTTGAACGATCAATACAAGACCATAGAAGAACCAACTGAGGAAGTCCTTTTTAAGGATAAGGGTAGCAAATTCTACGGTTATGCTTTTCCTATACAATCGGAAGAAGACGCAAAGGAGCGTTTAGAACAAATAAAAAGTCTTCACTCCAGTGCACGCCATCACTGCTATGCTTGGCAACTGGGATACCACAAAGACAAAATTCAGTATCGTGCCAATGATGACGGAGAACCCTCTAACACAGCTGGAGCACCAATACACGGGCAAATATTATCTTTCGACCTAACAGATGTCTTTATAGTGGTTGTGCGGTACTTTGGAGGCGTAAAATTAGGGGTTGGTGGTCTTATTAATGCCTATCGTACTACAGCACAAATGACACTTGAGAAAGCTACTATTGTAGAAAAGACCATCGATATTCACTTTAAACTCCAATTCGAATATAAACACATCAATGAAGTGATGCGTGTTATTAAAGAAAAAAATCTAAATATACTTGATCAAAAAATGCATCTTTCTTGTGAAATCATCATCGGCATTAGGCAATCAAAAGCCGAAGATATTAAAGCTGCCTTTGCCCATCTATATGAAGTGAAAATCGAAAACACAGAGGACTAAAATTCCTATAGATTTTCCAATATATATTCAGGACATCGAATGGGTTTAAAAGTATTAGCATCGATAAAAGCGAGAACAGTATTTGCCTCTGCAAGGATTTGATTATCTTCATTCCAAATCTTGTAATCAAATTCAATTTTTACACCCGGAGATCTAAGGAGCTCAAGCTCTACTGTTAATAAGTCATCATAACGTGCTGACTTTTTATAATTTATCTGTAATGAAACCACTGGCAGCATAACCCCACTATTTTCTAGCTCTTTGTAAGATATCCCACGTGAACGCAACCATTCAACACGAGCAATTTCTAAATATTGTGCATAATTGCCGTGATATACAACCCCCATTTTATCGGTTTCGCTATATCTAACTCTAATGTTAATTTTATTTGTTTTCTCCATTAAAAAATGTATTTTACAACTGTTAAGAAAGTGTGATAAAATAGTTAACAATCATTAGAAAAAAAAAGCACATAATCAATAGGCTTTCATTTTTTTTTTCAAGAATTTGTTCACATATTTGTCTAATCTTTATAGGATAGTTGATTTCAGTGTTTCTAATTACTATCAATCCTAATAAACTATTAAAAATATAACTGAATAATGAACGTAACTGCAGAATCTGTATGGGAAAATTGTCTACACTTCATAAAGGACAACATACAACCCCAAGCTTTTAAAACTTGGTTTGAGCCCATAAAATCTGTAAAGTTAACTGATAAGGCGCTAAGTATTCAGGTTCCGAGCAAATTTTTTTATGAATGGCTAGAGGAACACTACGTGAAGTTGTTAAAAGTAGCTCTGACTCGTGAATTAGGGGAAAATGCCAAATTGGTTTATGTGATCCGTATGGAAAACACTTATGGTAACAAACAGCCATTCACTGAGAGCATACCTAGTTCTAATAGGGCTAATATGCAACCACAAGAATTGGATGTTCCAGTTAAACATAAAAACCCAGAACTTAAAAACCCTTTTGTAATTCCAGGAATCAGGAATATCAAAATTGAATCACAATTAAATCCAAATTACAGTTTCGACAACTTTTTAGAAGGAGACTCCAACCGTCTTGCCCGTTCAGCTGGAATGGCTGTAGCCAACAAGCCAGGTGGAACTTCTTTTAATCCATTACTTATCTTTGGAGGTGTGGGCCTTGGAAAGACCCACCTTGCACACGCTATAGGTGTAGAAATCAAAGATAAATACCCAGAAAAAACTGTGTTGTATATCTCAGCGGAGAAATTCACACAACAATATATAGAGTCAGTAAAGAAAAATACACGAAATGACTTTATACATTTTTACCAGCTCATTGATGTGTTAATTATTGATGACGTTCAGTTTTTCTCAGGAAAATCTGGAACACAAGATGTTTTCTTTCACGTTTTTAATCACCTTCACCAAAACGGTAAGCAAGTGATTTTAACCTCTGATAAAGCCCCTGTAGATATGCAGGATATTGAGCAGCGTTTACTATCTCGCTTTAAGTGGGGACTTTCGGCAGAGTTACAAAATCCAGATTACGAAACAAGGGTTTCTATCTTAAAGAATCGTCTCTATAGAGATGGGGTGGAAATGCCTGAAGAGATTATCGATTGTGTAGCTCGCAATATCAAATCAAACGTTCGTGAGTTAGAGGGTGCCATTATTTCTCTTATAGCACAATCCTCTTTTAATAAAAAAGAGGTAACTCTTGAACTAGCGAATCAGATTGTTGAGAAGTTCGTTAAAAACACCAAACGGGAAGTGTCTATTGATTATATTCAAAAAGTGATCTCAGATTATTTCCAGATGGATGTGGAAACCCTGCAGTCTAAAACCAGAAAGCGTCACATCGTTCAAGCCAGACAATTAGCCATGTTCTTTGCCAAAAAGTACACCAAAGCTTCTCTTGCAAGTATTGGATCTCAAATAGGCAAACGAGACCACGCTACGGTACTACATGCTTGTAAAACGGTTGATAACTTAGCAGAAACTGATAAACAATTCAGAAAATACATCGATGATTTAAATCAAAAATTCTCTCAATAATGACACGTGTTTTAATGGTTTGTTTGGGAAACATTTGTCGTTCTCCATTAGCCGAAGGTATTTTAAAATCAAAAGTTGATTCAGACAAGGTAACTGTAGATTCCGCAGGAACAGCTAATTATCACATTGGTAAGGGGCCTGATAAAAGATCTATCGCAACGGCAGCTAGATATAAAATTGATATAACCGATCAACGTGCTCGGCAGTTTACCGCGGAGGACTTTGATAAATTCGATTACATATTCGCAATGGATAGATCGAATTACAATGACATCGTTTCTTTGGCCAAAAACACTTCTGACAAAGCAAAAGTCACACTTATGCTGGAAGTTCTAAACAATCCACAGGCCATTGAAGTTCCAGATCCATATTACGGTGGTGATTCAGGATTCGAACATGTTTTTCAGCTCTTAGATCAAGCTACTGATTTGGTGGTCAAAAAGATTGAATCACATTAAGATTAACAGATAAGGTCATAAAATTTAATCAATATGTCTTTACCAAACACATTTGGAAAACTATACCTTATTCCTACCACTTTGGGCGAAAACGATCCTATGGAAGTATTACCAATTGCAGTAAAGGATTTCATAGATAAAACTAACTACTTTATCGTCGAAAACGAGAAAACGGCAAGACGATTTATTAAAAAAATTAGCCCTTCAAAATCACAACAAGATCTGCGGTTAGAAACTTTAAACAAACACACTGCCCCTGAGCAACTATCAGACTATTTAAAGCCATGCTTAGAGGGGAATGATGTTGGTGTTATTTCAGAGGCAGGATGCCCTGGAGTGGCAGATCCAGGAGCAGAAATGGTGGCCCTAGCACATCAAACAGGAATTCAGGTAGTGCCAATGGTTGGACCCTCCTCTATTCTATTAGCTCTTATGGCAAGTGGAATGAACGGACAGAGCTTCGCTTTTAATGGTTACCTTCCCATTGATAAGACCGACAAAAAGAAAGCATTAAAACAATTGGAAAAGCGTTCTATTGATCTTGGTCAATCGCAAATCTTTATGGAAACACCGTACCGAAATAACAAACTATTACAGGATTTAACTTCCATATTGCAACCACATACACTTCTAACTGTTGCTACAGATATTACCTTAGCCCAGGAATTTATCAAAACAAAAACTGTAAAGCAGTGGAGGACTTCGACAGTTGATTTACACAAACGCCCTACTATTTTCGTATTACATGCAAGTTAAGCTTTTACAAAGCCTTAGGAACAAGCATAAAAAAAGCCTTGAAGTGGTCTCCAAGGCTCTATAGTTTTAATTGTAGTGTGCTGCTTTATATCTTAGCTGCTTTTTCAGCTTTGATATGAGTGACATCGTATCCTGCAAATTTTTTCATATAATATCGTATAGAGGCACCATTTGCATCCTCGAACCCACTTGCGCCATGGGTACGTAAGTAGCGCTTCACATTCCCAGGGCCAGCAAGGTGAGCTGCTGCTAAAATCCCAGACTCAGTAACCTCAACGCCGTTGAAAACACGACCAACATACCATTTAATACCTCTTCTTAAAACCCATTTATTTCGTTCAAGATTGGTGATAAAAGCACGTTCTTGAAGCTCAGGATCATTTAAAAAATCAACATTAGAATGAATCCCTATGGTTCTCAAGGTAGAAGTACCGAATTGATATTTCCCCATATAACCAAACTGGTTTACAGTAAAATAATCTCCTCTGGATTCTTTAAAGGCCAAGGCCTCTTTAAATCCGTTAAAAGATTTTCCTAAAAATGGAGGTTGTTCGAATTCTTTAATGATTGGGTCCTCTTCCATACTTACCGTGTAGGCTAGTAACCCCGATACCCTATTTGCATCATGTAGAGTGACTTCTCGTTCTTGAATTGCAGAAAAGCCGAAACTAAGTATAAGTGTCAAAACTAAAACAGCTACTAAAACATTGAATTTTAATACTTGTTTTTTATTCATTACAAATAATTTCTTTAAGACTTACATCAGCTAAAGTGATTGCTTAAAATTGAGCGTGCAAATATACGGTTTTTTTAATAAACAGAAAATCAATACGTTAAAACTATCTTAATTTAAAATTACCGCCTGATACCTGTTGAATTGATCCATTTAACATATGCTTGTTTGTTGCGATTATGCTGAGCAAGGGTTTTGGCAAATTTGTGATACCCGAAATTTTCAACGTCCGCAACAAAATAAAGATAATCATTTTTTTCATAGTTTAACACAGCATCCACAGCTGAGATATCTGGCATTGCAATCGGTCCCGGAGGTACTCCAGCGTATTTATAGGTGTTAAATGGAGAATCTAATTCTAGATCTTTGTATAAAACTCTTTTAATAATTGTGTCGAAATTTCCTGATTCTTTTTTAATGGCATAGATCACAGTGGGATCTGCTTGCAAAAGCATGTTTTTCTTTAAGCGATTCATATAAACCCCAGCTACACGTGGGCGTTCATCTACCTTAGCTGTCTCCTTATGAACTATGGAAGCTAATGAAACCACCTCCAAAGGAGTAAGTCCAATTTTCTCAGCCTTAGTAAGCCTTTCTTGGTTCCAAAAACGCTCATACTCTTTAAACATGCGATCTCTAAACTCTTCTGCCGAGGTATCCCAAAAAAACTCATAACTATTAGGAACATACATTGCCAGGGCTGTATCAGGATTAAGGCCTATTTGTTTGAGAAATTCAGTATCTTCAAATTCCTTTAGCAAGGAAAGACTATCTGCTTCGATTTGAGTTGAAACCCTACCAGCTAGGCGCTCAAGGGTTTCTTGATTGTTAAAAGAAAGTTGAACAGGAATATTTCTACTTCTGAGACTATTAATTATATCATTATTATTCATCCCTTTCTCAATAGCGTACTTGCCTGATCGTACATTAGTCACATAAGATTTACGCTTTGCAACAGCCAAAAAGGTGTTATTATTTTTCAAAAGTGGATCCAGTTGATCCATTACCGCATTAAAATCGTCGTTTGAGCGTATATATATATAGGCTTTTTCATTCTCAAAAGCTGTATTAGGGACAAAGACTGCATTATATACAAAATAAGCAAAAGCCATCCCCGCGATAGCTCCTATTATAACAACTGCAATAAGTATTTTTCGTATGTACATTAGTGATTGATCTTTTGATACAAAATTTCGTTTTGATATTTCCCTGCGGCGTAGTGCCAGTCTTTCTTAACTCCTATTCTCTCAAAACCTAAATTAGAGAACAGGTGAATGCTTGGCTTATTTTCCTGAGAAATATTGGCGTAGAGTTGATGTAAGTTTAAATGATTAAAGACGTATTCTATTAGTAAGGATAAAGCTTCTTTCCCTATACCTCTGTTTCTATTTGCTTCTTCTAAAACAATAATTCCTACCCCAGCTCTTCGGTGCTTAGGATTGAAATCAAACAAGTCAATAAGCCCCATAAGGTTGTTGTTGTAGTCAGATATAGCCAACCTTAGTTGTTTGGCTTCATAAATATCCTTGTGACTGTTTGCTAAATACTGTTTTAAAATGTATTTTGAATACGGTGCTAAAGTTTCACTGACCTCCCAAACCTTTTCATCATTCTCTAAGGCAAAAAGAAAATCAAGATCCTCTGGTTCTAGAGCTCTTAAAAAGATATTTTTTCCTGATAAACTTATCATTATACTGTAATTGTTCCTTTAAAAACCTGGGTAGCGGGGCCTACTAAAAAAATAGAGTGATATCCTGAGTCAGCTTTGATAAAAGAAACTTTTAAATCGCCTCCTGGCGTTTTTAATTGTATTTCTTGGGAAGTTGCTAATCCTTTTTCATGCATTGCTAGTGCCACCGCTGTAACACCCGTTCCACAGGAAAGCGTCTCATCCTCTACTCCTCTTTCATAAGTCCTTACCATAAAGGAATTCTCGTCCATTGGCTGTACGAAGTTGATATTACTTCCAGAATTACCGTATTTTCCATACCTAAGTTTAGCCCCTTCCACTTTTACATCAAAGTCTTTAAGACCATTTACAATCTGAACATGATGAGGAGAACCGGTATTTAAAAAACTATGTGTGCCAAAATTATCAATTTTCTCCACATCTGTCATGGCAAGACTCACTATGGAGCCCTCAATTTTTGCTTGGTGAAGACCGTCTACAGCACTAAAGGTACAGTTTTCATGAATTACCCCTAAGAAATTAGCAAATGCCACCAAACAACGTCCTCCGTTTCCACACATTGAACTAGGGTTTCCATCAGAATTATAGTAAACCATTTCGAAATCTACTTCTTTCGCATTTTCAAGTAAAATGAGGCCATCGGCTCCAATTCCAAATTTACGATCACATAGGAACCGAACAAGATCAACATTGTCTTTTGGAAAATCGCCTCGGCGATTATCAATCATGATAAAGTCATTTCCTGTCCCTTGATATTTATAAAAGTTAACCTCCATATCGTCCATATAATTCGTTCTTGTTGGAAGAGCAAATATTACATTTCTCCCTAGACCTTTAAAGCAATTGTTAAATTTTAACAAAGTTCTAACTGAAAAACAAATATACGCTTTTAAGCCTGTTATAAGTAGTGTTAAAGTGCGTTAAAGTTATTTTTGAAGTTTTTATATAAACTAATTTTAAATGTTAAATTTAATCATGTATCAATCGTAATGAAAAACTTTTTTACACTTTTATTTGTATCTGTTTTAGGTGGAGCACTTACTTTAGGTATCTATAAAGTTGCTTTTGAAAATGAAACCTTCCCATTAGAAAACCAAAGTAATCAGCCTAAATTTGTTACCGCCAACTACACTCCGTCATCCCCTAACAACATTGATGATGTAAGTTTTATTGAAGCGGCAAACAAAACGGTTCACGCCGTAGTACACGTTAAAAACTTGACATTAAGTCAAGGTCCAAGTTCACTTTTTGATTTCTTTTATGGAAATAGCAGACAACCTCGTGCTCAAGTGGGAACTGGTTCAGGGGTAATTATATCTCCAGACGGATATATTGTAACCAACAATCACGTTATTGAAAATTCCACAAAACTTCAGGTGACCTTAAATAATAACAAATCCTATACGGCACAACTAATAGGAACAGACCCTGAAACGGATATCGCGCTACTTAAAATAGACGCAGCAGAAGATTTACCTTATTTAGCCTTCGGCGATTCAGACCAAATCCAACTTGGAGAATGGGTATTAGCCGTTGGAAATCCTTTTAACCTAACCTCTACCGTTACAGCTGGGATTATTAGTGCCAAAGCTCGTGACTTAAATAGTCGTGATAACAATATTCAATCCTTTATCCAAACCGATGCAGCTGTGAACCCTGGAAACAGTGGAGGTGCTTTAGTGAACACTCGTGGAGATTTAATAGGTATTAATACCGCTATTACTTCCCAAACTGGTTCATATATTGGATATTCCTTCGCAGTACCAAGTAATATTGCAAAAAAGGTGGTAGATGACATAATGGAATTTGGAAATGTTCAGATGGGCAGCCTTGGTGTTAGAATACAAGATTTAAGCACTGGTCAAGGTCTTGCTAGCGGTATAGAAGAATCTGAAGGCTTGTTAGTCGGTGAGGTTTTTAAAAAGTCTGGCGCTGCAAAGGCAGGAGTTAAACCAGGCGATATTATTGTAAAAATCGACCACATTAAAATCAGGAAATTTTCTGATTTGGTAGGCTATTTACGTAGTAAAAGACCAAACGATAAAGTTCAGCTTCACCTTTTAAGGGATGGAGAAACCATCAATAGGACGGTCGAACTATTAAGCAACAGTGCCTATGTATATACCATTGAAGAAATAGGAATTTCTGTTCAAGAACAAACCGAGGCCTCTAAAGATCGTTTCAAAGGGCAAGATGGGGTGCTAATTTTTGACACTAATAACTACAATAGTCGTCTTGGCTTGGAAGGAAAACTCCTAGTAGGGATAAATGATGATAAAATTAAGAGTATAGAAGATGTCAAAAGTGCAGTGGCTAGAGCGCAGCGCTCCGGAGTAATGACGCTAGTATTTATCAATCAAAACGGTGAACGCGAAAGATTGATTTACCGCAATTAAAAGATTTTAAATTTTATTTACAAAGAGCTTCGTCGAGGAAGCTCTTTTTTTTAGCTATAATATTTTACGAAAACGTTTGAAATCTATACTTTTGCCACCATTAAGATATTTCAAACAAGCTAAATAACAACAATGGTAACCACAACAACTTCGTATGAAAAAGAATTAGCTTTTCAGGCTGACCGCCGTAAAGCCAGCATCGAGCTTATTAAAATTGTAAGTGATTTATGGTATGAAAATGCTATTGAACTGGTTCTATTCAGAAACCCGCTCATCGACCAAAATGTTAGTAATGTCATGCATTTGTACAAGTATGCTGGAGATTTTGTAAACAAACCCATGTCCATTTTTGAGTCTGTCGATATTGCCCAGGCCATTAAGAACATGAACCTACCTCCTTCTAAGATTGATCTTGGGAAACTGACCTATGAATACCATATGAGCGAAAATCGTTTATTAGACACTACAGCCTTTGTCATTGATAAGCTCAGACATGCCAAAAATTCAGGTACTATCCAACCAAAGGATGTCGTACTATTTGGGTTTGGCCGCATTGGCAGAATATTGGCCAGAGAACTCATGCATAGCACTGGTTTAGGATCACAATTACGTCTAAGAGCGATCGTAATCCGTGGGGAGATCGACAAAGAAGCTCTTCTTAAACGAGCATCCTTATTAGAGCACGATTCTGTTCATGGTGTTTTTCCAGGGACAGTTACCATCGATGAGCAAAAAAAAGCGCTCATTATTAATGGTACAACCGTTTATTTAATCAGTAGTAAAACTCCAGAGGGAATGGACTATACCTCCTATGGTATTGAAAAGGCATTACTTATCGACAACTCTGGAGCCTACAGAGATAAAAAGTCCCTCAATAAACACCTTAAGGCAAAAGGCGTTGAAAAGGTTCTCCTGACTGCACCAGGAAAAGACATCCCTAACATCATCTATGGAGTAAATCAAAAGCAATATCCCTTGGATAAATATGCTATTTTCTCCGCTGCATCTTGCACTACAAATGCTATTACCCCAATACTAAAGGTAATTGAAGAAAGCTTAGGAATTAAAAAAGGTCACTTGCAAAGTGTACATGCTTATACCAATGATCAAAACTTGGTAGATAATATGCATCACAAATATCGTCGTGGAAGAGCTGCTGCTATCAATATGGTAATTACTGAAACAGGTGCTGGGAGCGCTGTTGCAAAAGCTATTCCATCGTTAAAAGGTAAATTAACCTCCAACGCTATTAGGGTTCCCGTACCCAACGGATCATTGGCTATTATTCAACTTGAATTGGAAAAGAAAACCTCTTTGAGTGCGGTAAACACCATTGTTAAAAAATATGCCCTCGAGGGTGATTTGGTAGAGCAAATCAAATATTCCTTGAACAATGAATTAGTATCTAGTGATATTATTGGAGCTTCCGCCCCTGCCATATATGACAGTAGCGCAACCATTGTATCTAGTGATGGGAAGAACATAACACTGTATATATGGTATGACAATGAATTTGGTTATAGTCATCAAGTGATGCGGCTTGCTAAACATATAGCAAAGGTTAGACGATATACTTATTATTAAACTATGACACACCTTAGCATTCAGTTAAGGTGTTGTTTTTATAATCTTAGATGCGAAAACAAATGTTTTTAAGGAATGTTTGTTTTAGATACAATCGTTATTTCTTACAATACAATCTCTTCAAAGGCGATTAATCGATTAATTACAGGAGCTTTGCTAAGTAATTTTCATAGAATTTTACGGTTAGTAATTCCCATAAAATACACTGATTATCAATCAGATTCATAATTCAAGACTAAAACATCAATAAACTTTTTTATTTTTACGAACAATAACTTAATATTGTGCTCGTTTGCACATAAACATTCGACGGATTAATAACCCCAAATAAACATTATTAACGCATTGACGATGATGACGAAATTCTTTAAAGTAGTAATTCTAATTTTCCTAACCACCTTTACCCTCCAAGCCCAAGAAGAAGACGAGGAGAAACTATCATTGAGCACAGGTAGTATTGAAAATCAATTTGAATATATTTTTCAAAAATCAAATAACTATCAAGACTACAAGGTTGTTAAGAAAAATTGGTTGTACATTCTTAGGAATAACACCCTAGACTCAGTTAAACGTGTAGAAAACGAATTACTGGTTTCTAAAAACCTTTCAGCAGAGCAAGAAAAGAAAATTAATGAATTAAATGCACAATTAGCAGAAAGCAACAATAATCTTGCTACGGTTACCGAAGAAAAAGATAGTATTTCATTTTTTGGAGCCTTGATAAACAAACCTGCCTACAAAGGAATTATGTGGGGTATCGTGGTAGTTTTAGTACTAATTTTAGGATTATTTGTTTACAAATTCAAAAATGCTAACATCATAACCCAAGATGCTAAGAAATCCTTAGCTGAGTTGGAACTAGAATACGAAGAGCACAGAAGAAAGGCTTTGGAGAGGGAACAAAAGGCCCGTCGTCAATTACAGGATGAAATCAATAAGCAAAAGCTCACAAAATCTAAGTAAAGAAATTCAAGAAAATACGATCTTAAACTCCTTAACACCCAACTAAGGAGTTTTTTTATTTAATAGGTTTTCTTTCTTTCAACCTTCGGTGTACTTTTGCAGTACTTTAAAAGTAAAGTGAAATGAGAATTGATATTATTACGGTATTGCCAGAATTATTAAAAAGTCCTTTTGATGCCTCTATTTTAAAACGAGCCATTGACAAAGATTTAGTGAGTGTGCATTTTCACAACTTAAGAGATTATAGCACCAATAATTATAAAACCGTGGATGACTATCAGTTTGGAGGAGGTGCTGGCATGGTGATGATGATCGAGCCAATTGACAAATGTATAAGGAAGTTAAAAGCGCAACGCAACTACGATGAAGTAATCTACATGACCCCAGATGGTGTAACCTTAGACCAAGGAATTGCTAATTCACTTTCGCTTTATAAAAACCTAATAATACTTTGCGGCCATTATAAAGGAGTGGACCAACGCGTAAGGGATCTTTTTGTCACCAAAGAAATATCTATTGGTGATTACGTATTATCTGGAGGCGAATTAGGTGCCGCTGTACTATGCGATGCTATTATTAGGTTGATCCCTGGAGTGCTTAATGACGAAACATCTGCCCTAACAGATTCTTTTCAAGATGATTTACTTGCCCCACCAGTGTATACAAGACCTGCTGATTATAAAGGCCATAAAGTGCCTGAAATACTACTGAGTGGAAACTTTCCAAAAATCGAACAATGGCGCGAAGAACAAGCCTTTCAGAGAACCAAAGAAAGAAGGCCAGATTTACTTGATAAAAATAATTTGTAAAAAATTGTATATTAATGAATAATGATTAATTTTGCAACCGATTTCAGCTAAACCTCTGACGAGAATCGTGAATGTTTACTTGAATTAATCTATTATAAACATTAAGAAATGGAACCTTTAGTAAAATTTGTACAAGACGAATTTGTAGAAAAAAAGGAATTTCCTGAATTTGCAGCAGGAGATACGATAACTGTATACTACGAAATTAAAGAGGGTGAAAAAAAACGTACTCAGTTCTTTAGAGGTGTAGTAATCCAAAGAAGAGGTACTGGAACATCAGAAACCTTTACAATTAGAAAAATGTCTGGTACTATTGGAGTGGAAAGAATATTCCCTGTAAACATGCCAGCACTACAGAAGGTTGAGATCAATAAAAGAGGTAAAGTTCGTAGAGCTCGTATTTTCTACTTCAGAGGTCTTACTGGTAAAAAAGCAAGAATCAAAGAGATTAGAAAATAATCAAAATACAATACGATTTAGAAACCACGTGCTATACGTGGTTTTTTTATTAACAATTGTTAATAAGTCCGGTTTATAAGCTGTTGATTAATAAATAGTTGATAATTTGGATTTGTATTCATTTTGATTGTATATTTACACTATTGTTAAAGAAAGCTGATAGAGCTTTTGGAAAACGAGTTGTTCTTAAATAGGTTGTCAACGTAATTTTCAAATTAGGTTTGATGAAAGTTTGAATTTTATTTTAATGTAAAAATTAAAATAGGATCAGTGCCGAAAGTGCAGTAACTTTATAGTTAAAGTGTTAGTAGGAATTTAGAATCAACGAATCGAAACATGAAGTTAGATCTTAATTACATTATTAAGAGGACAGAATGTTTCACAGAGATGGAGTAGTAAAGTTGCAGAACGAAAGAAAGAAGCAAATTTTACAAATCTATTTCTAGGAAAGCCATATCAAAGCATAAATTGTATTGATATGGCTTTTTTCTTTTATTTCAAGTTACTACTTCCGCAAAAATCACTTAATAATTTACCATTTTCTTAGTTTTCACTCCTTTTATTAGGGGTTTTCTCAGTGAAGCTAAAATATTGCTTTTTAAGGGTAAATGCTTTGTTTTCTATGGTCAAAAAAATGGATTAAATCGTATATTTGTGAAGTTTAATCAAAAATTAGTTCTTCAAATAAATGTCACAATCACCAAAAATTCTTTATACAAAAACAGATGAAGCACCTGCATTGGCAACTTATTCATGGTTAGCTGTTGTTAAAGCTTTTACTGCAACATCAAACATAACAATTCAAACTAAGGATATTTCATTAGCATCAAGGATATTAGCCGTATTCCCTGATAAATTAAATGCGGACCAACAGGTTCCTAACGATTTATCAGAATTAGGTGAAATCGCTAAAACTCCTGAGGCTAATATAATTAAGTTACCTAACATCAGTGCTTCTATCCCTCAATTGGAAAATGCAATCGAAGAATTACAAGCAAAAGGATTTGCTATTCCAAGCTATCCTCATGAACCAAGTAACGATCAGGAAAAAGATATTAAATCAAGATATGACAGCATTAAAGGAAGTGCTGTTAACCCAGTACTCCGTGAAGGAAATTCGGATAGAAGAGCTCCTAAGGCAGTTAAAAATTATGCAAAAAAACACCCTCATAGCATGGGAGCTTGGACTCAAGATTCTAAATCCCATGTGGCGACCATGTCAGAAGGAGATTTCTGTTCAAACGAAAAGTCTTTAACAATACCAGCAGCTGATACACTTAAAATTCAGTTGGTGGAAGGAAATGGAAATACCACAGTTCTCAAAGAGAAATTACAAGTACTCGAGGGTGAAATCATCGATGCCACTGTAATGAGCAAAAATGCATTGGTTTCATTTTTACAAAAGCAAGTTAAAGATGCCAAAGATAAAGGGGTGTTATTCTCTGTACACCTTAAAGCAACCATGATGAAGGTTTCTGACCCTATTATTTTCGGTCATACAGTAAAGGTATTCTTTGAAGATTTGTTTGAAAAACATGGGGATATTCTTAAAAAGGTGGATGTCGATGCAAATCATGGATTGGCAGAATTATTAGAAAAAGTTCAAGAACTTGGTGATAGTGATAAGACAGCTGTTCAAGAAACTATTGATCAAATACTAGAGCAACAGCCAGACCTAGCCATGGTGAATTCCGATAAAGGCATCACCAATCTACACGTACCTAGTGACGTTATTATTGATGCTTCCATGCCAGCCATGATTCGAAATTCTGGACAGATGTGGAATGCTCAAGGAAGATCACAAGACACTAAAGCGGTTATACCAGATAGTAGTTACGCAGCAGTATATCAAGAGACTATAGATTTTTGTAAAAAACATGGTGCACTTGATCCAACTACCATGGGAACAGTTCCTAACGTAGGTCTTATGGCTCAAAAAGCTGAAGAATACGGTTCACATGACAAAACTTTTGAAGTTCAAGCTGATGGTGTTGTACAAGTATTAAATAATCAAGGCACTGTGATTTTAGAGCATAAAGTTGAATCTGGTGATATATGGAGAATGTGTCAAGTAAAGGATTTACCAATTCAAGATTGGGTAAAACTTGCTGTAAACAGATCTCGTGAATCCAATACCCCAGCCGTATTTTGGTTAGATGAAAATAGAGCTCATGACCTAGAGCTAATCAAAAAGGTAAATACTTACTTAAAGGATCACGATACTCAGGGGTTAGACTTAAAGATCATGTCTCCAGCAAAAGCAACTGCTTACACCTTAGCTAGAATTAAGGAAGGTAAGGACACTATCTCTGTTACAGGTAACGTGTTACGCGATTATTTGACTGATTTATTTCCTATACTCGAGGTAGGTACAAGTGCAAAAATGCTCTCTATTGTTCCTTTAATGAACGGTGGTGGATTATTTGAAACCGGTGCAGGTGGTTCAGCTCCTAAACATGTTCAACAATTTATGGAAGAAGGTCACTTACGTTGGGATTCTCTTGGAGAGTTTCTAGCACTAGCGGTTTCTTTGGAACATTTTGGTAATGTGAACAACAATCCCAAAGCCCTTGTTTTAGCAAACACCTTGGATCAGGCAACTGAAAAATTCTTAGAACAGGATAGATCTCCTTCTAGAAAAGTTGGTGAACTAGACACAAGAGGAAGTCACTTCTATTTAGGAATGTACTGGGCACAGGCATTAGCAGAACAAAGCCAAGACGCAGAATTAAAGTCTACCTTTGAACCTGTAGCTAAAGCGCTAACTGAAAAACAAACTGTAATCGTAGAAGAATTAAATCAGGCACAAGGTTCAGCAGTAGAACTTGGTGGATATTATCAACCTGATGTTGAAAAGACTACCAGGGCTATGCGTCCGAGTACAACCTTTAATTCTATTTTGGACACGCTTTAATCGTTAAAAGAATAAACTACTCCTAATATTAAATCAAAACCTCCATTATCAATGGAGGTTTTCTTATTTTTAAGGATACCAATTGGTTGAATCTATGTATTATAGAGAAAAGTTTATTCTAGTCATCTTACTTTTGGTGGCTTTAATGGGGCATTGCCAGGATAAAATCACACTTAGTGGAGTGATTACCGATTACAATAGTAATGAAACACTCATTGGGGTAAATGTAATTATTCCAGAACTCAACATCGGAACCTCCACAAATGTTTATGGATTCTACTCTATCACAATCCCTAAAGGATCTCACAGCGTACTGGTGAGTTACCTTGGCTATCAGTCCATCGACCAAAGGGTCACCTTAGATAGGTCTTCTAAAATAAATTTTAAATTAACCCCTAGAACTGAATTTCTACAAGAGGTAGTAGTGCAGGAAGACCTTGAGAAGCTCAATGTGGAAACTCCGCAAATGAGCGTCAACAATTTAAGTATTGCTACTATAAAAAAAATACCTGCTGTCCTAGGAGAAACCGATGTAATTAAATCCTTATTATTACTTCCAGGGGTTAGTAATGCTGGGGAGGCTTCCTCAGGTTTTAATGTCCGTGGTGGCGCTACTGATCAAAATCTAATCCTTTTAGATGAGGCTACCATTTTTAACTCTGATCATTTATTCGGTTTCTTTTCTGTCTTTAATCCTGATGCTATTAAAAATGTTAAGCTCTATAAAGGTGGCATTCCTGCTCGATATGGTGGAAGGGTTTCATCTGTTCTTGACATCTATCAAAAAGAAGGCAATAGTAAGGATTTCAATCTAACTGGAGGCATAGGTGTGCTCTCAATGCGCCTTTTAGCTGAAGGTCCTATTGTCAAGGATAAAAGTTCATTTTTAATTGGAGGTAGGAGTTCCTATGCTCATTTATTTTTAAAATTTACAGAGAATGATAATACCGCTTTTTTCTATGATTTAAACACAAAGCTTAATTTTAAAATTGACGACAAAAACTCGATTTATATCTCTGGATATTTTGGACGGGATGTGTTTGATGTGGATGATAGTTTTAAAAATTCTTATGGAAATTCAGTGGCAAATCTTCGATGGAATCACCTGTTTTCTGACAAACTATTCTCAAATCTCTCATTGATATACAGTGATTATTACTATGGGCTATCACTGGACTTTGTCGGTTTCAAATGGAATAGTAACATCCAGAATTTCAATGTAAAATACGACTTAAGACATTATCTTTCAAATGATATTGAATTGCAATATGGGTTGCAAAACATTTATTATAAATTCAATCCAGGTGAAATCATACCTCAAAATGAATCCTCTGGGGTAAACTATTTAAAATTAATTGATAAATATGCCAACGAAACTGCGGTATATGTTCAAGTGGATCAAAAGCTATCTGATAAAATCAACATTGCTTACGGTTTGCGTTTTAGTAATTTTATACGCCTGGGTCAACGCGAATATTATACCTATGAGGACGATATGCCAGTAAGATTCAATCAAACTTTGGATATTTATGAAAAAGCAACTCCTATAGACACAATTTCTTCAAGTAAAAGTGAGTCCCTAAAGACTTTCCACAACTTTGAGCCTAGGTTTGCAATATCTTACCTTATAGATGGCTCGCAATCCATTAAAGCGAGTTACAATAGGATGTCTCAATATTTACATCTTATTTCAAATACTAGCTCCCCTACTCCTTTGGATGTATGGGCTCCAAGTGGCACTTATATAAAACCTCAAATTCTCGATCAGTATGCTTTAGGTTATTTTAAAAATTTCAGACAAAATTACTCCATAGAAACTGAAGTGTTTTACAAGTTCATAAAAAATAGAGTTAATTATATTGATGGGGCGGATCTCATTGCCAACCAAGCAATCGAACAAGTAATCTTAAATGGAAAATCACAAGCCTATGGTTTAGAAGTATTACTGAAAAAAAATTCAGGGAATTTACAGGGTTGGTTATCCTATACCCTTTCCAAATCAGAACAAAAAACTCCGGGAAGGACTCCAGATGAACCTGGAATTAACCAAGGTCAGTGGTATAATACTCCATACGACAAAACCCATGACATTTCACTTACAGCCAGTTATAGTTTATCAGATAACTGGAGTTTAGCAGGTAATTTTATTTTTCAAACTGGTAGACCAACCACCTATCCAATTGGACAATACCAATATGAAGGCACAACTTTTCCAAACTTCGGTTCTCGAAATAAGAATCGTCTCCCCTTTTATCATCGACTAGATTTTTCTGCTACCTATACTCCAATACCTAAAAAGAAAAGTGGGTGGCGTGGAGAATGGGTCTTTAGCGTATACAACATTTATGATCGCAAGAACGCAGCTTCTCTTTCTTTTAGAGAAGACTTGGAGACTAATCAAAATGAGGCTGTAAAGCTTTCTATATTTGGCATTATACCTTCCATAACCTATAATTTTAGATTTTAAAATGAGAGACCTTTGTTATATATTCGCTTTGCTACTACCTCTGATGCTTATATCCTGTGAAGAGGTCGTGGACGTTGAACTAAAGACTGAAGATCCTAGGCTTGTAGTTGAGGCTTCCATTAATTGGAGCAAGGAGACCGATGGTAGACTTCAGCGAATTATATTGAGTCAAACCACACCTTATTTTGAATCAGAAGTATCACCCGCTACTGGGGCAATAGTTTATATAGAAAACGATCAAGGCCAACGATACGATTTTATCGAAGAAGCAAACTCAGGGATATATATTACCGATCATTTCAACGCTCAAGAAAATATGTCTTACACCTTAATCATTCAATATCAGGAACAGCTATTCCAGGGTAAAGAAAATATGGTAACAGTTACAGATCTAGCATACATCACCCAGAACGACGGAACTGTATTTTCAAATGACTATATTGAACTTAAGGCGTATTTTGAAGATCCAGCAGATGAAGAAAATTATTATTTCTATAAATTCGAGGCAGAAAATGATCATACTATCAATGTCATTGAAGATCGCTTACTCAACGGAAATGAAATGTTTGCCATATTTGTAAGTGAGGAACTAAAGCAATCTGAGCAGGTTCAAGTAAGTCTTTATGGGATTTCTAAACAATACTATAATTACATGTTTACACTTATATCCCAGTCTGGAGAAAGTTTAGGACCGTTTGTAACCCAGCCTGCAACGGTAAAAGGAAATATAATTAATATGAGTAATCCAGAAAATTACGCTTTAGGCTATTTCAGGGTCTCTCAAGAAGATACCTACACCTATGTTGTAGATTAATTTCAGAGATAAAAAAAGGGAGAGAAAACAAAGACCAGCCTATGTAAAGGAATATACATCATAACAATATAACTCGTAAAAGGTACTATTTAATTTACTCTGAGACATAAAAAATATCTTTTTTGAACTTCTATTGACCATAATTAGCTGTAGCAACGACGATGGGACTAGAGGTCAACAATTCACCATTTTTGGAACTTAGTTATTAACAGAAACCTAAACTAGTGAATCTGGGAACAACGGGAAATGGAAACATATCAAAAATAGATGGGACATTCACTTCTACTAGATTTTCAGAATGCACAGCAGGCAATTATTTCCATATCCCAATTGACTTACATTATTAACAATACATCATCGCTCCAATTTATCTACTCCACTGAGAACTTAAAATCGCGCTAAACAAATTAGTTCATTTTCCTTATTTTGAGAATTCTTATCTTAAATTACAAGTCTTGGAGAGGAATCTACAATAAAAACATGACTTAATACAGGTCACCCTTGTTATTGCCCCAAGGAAAAAGAATCCAAAAGTGCAACCAAATATTTTAAAATAACCCGCAAGATAATTTGAGGTAGCAATTTAATTAGGATATTTAAGGGTTCAACAGTTTTCACAACATAAGGGATAAACTCGGCACTTTCTGTACAGTATTAACTAATAATCTTTACTTTTGCCAAATGGAATTTACAAAAACTACAGAGCAAGAATCGCATTACAACGACTTAGAAAAAATGTCAATTCTAGAATTGCTCCAGAATATAAATAAAGAAGACCAAACTGTCCCCCAGATAGTAAAGCAGTCCATACCCGAAATTGAAATACTCGTAAAAGCAATCGTTCCTAAACTAAAAAATGGAGGAAGATTGTTCTATATTGGAGCAGGCACCAGTGGCCGTCTAGGAGTTGTTGACGCCTCGGAATGTCCTCCAACCTTTGGTGTTTCTGAAGATTTAGTTATTGCATTAATTGCGGGTGGTGATAAGGCCATCCGTAAAGCGGTAGAAAATGCAGAGGATAGTAAAGAACAGGGATGGGAAGATCTACTGAAACATAAAATCTCATCCAATGATGCTGTTATTGGGATTGCAGCTTCTGGAACAACCCCATATGTGATAGGGGCCCTAGAGAAATGCAATCAACAAAATATCATTACTGGATGCATTACCTGTAACCAAAATAGTCCAATGTCGTTAGTCTCTCAATATCCTATTGAAGTTATTGTAGGTCCAGAATTTGTAACTGGCAGCTCTCGAATGAAAGCTGGTACAGCACAAAAGTTAGTGCTCAACATGATTTCAACGAGCTTGATGATCCAATTAGGACGCGTAAAGGGAAATAAAATGGTAGATATGCAATTGAGTAACCATAAGCTTGTCAACCGCGGCATTCAAATGATTGTTGATGAAATTGGAGTATCACACCAACTAGCAAAAGAACTATTAGCATCCAATGGTAGTGTACGAAAAGCAGTTAATGCCTATCGAAATGGATAAAACACCAAAAACAGATAGAGCCTTACTATTAACAAGTTTAAAGTATTTTGCTTACACGGTAATGTTGATGTTTACGGCTCCAATAGTAATTTATCAGGCCTTTAAAAATCAAGGGCATCCTTGGTATTGGCCAGTGCTAATAGTCGGATTACTATTGGCAATTGCTGCAATTGTTATGGGATTTTACAGCTTAAAAACCATTATGAAATCCTTCTTCGGTTCTAAGGCTAAGTAAAAGCACCCATTTTCATTTTTTAAAACAATGCCATAAAAAAAAGTGCTGAATCTGGAGGGCTCCAGACACAAACACTTTTAATAATTTATACCAGGAATTTACCTTCTACAATTCCTTGATTTTTATGTTTTTCCAGAAAACCTTTATACCTCCCCCATCATGGATTTGTAGGGCTATTTTACCAGTAGCTTCTCCAATTTTCTCATCAGTAAAATCGACCATTTGATGTCCGTTTAGCCAAGTAGTAACATGATCACCGACTACTCTAACTTTCATGGTATTCCACTCTCCAAACTTCAAGTACTGATCCTTTTCTTTCTCTGGCTTAATCAACCAACCACGACCATAAGACTCATAAACACCTCCAGTATCGTGATTGGGCGGTGCTACTTCAGCTTGCCATCCTGAAATCTTTGTTCCTTCAATATCAGATCTAAAGAATATTCCACTATTCCCATTATCTTCTTGTTTAAACTCTGCAGTGATTTCGAAATCCTTAAAGATTTTCTCAGTGGCTAAATAACCGTACTGCTTATCTGGGCCACTTTCAGATACTAATAACCCTTGATCATTCACATACCATTTCTCGGTTCCATATACTTGCCACCCATCTAAATTTTTTCCATTAAATAATGATGACGTGGATTGACAGGATGTGGTAAAACCAAGTAGTGCTAGTCCTATCATGGTGATTGCTATTCTCATAAATTAATTTAAATAAAATAGTTAATAATTAAATTTTCGCAACCAATATAAGGATTTAAAGTAACAATTCAACACGAAATAACTTTCATTTTCTTATGTAAAGTTGCTAAGATGATTTTATTAGTTATCTAAACCCGCTGTGTAAAAAACTTGTTGTAAGGAAGGCCTAACATTTAAATGATATAAGGCAGAATGAGATCGATTTGGGTACACCCTATTTGATAAAAATATGAAAACAATTTGATGCATAGGATCTGCCCAAACATAAGTTCCAGTAAATCCACCATGACCAAAACTCTCAGGGCTCACCTCTGGTGCTGGTGATGCTTTTGAAATATCCAATCCAGCATTACCAATAAGTGGTTTATCAAAGCCTAATCCCCTCTTGTTATCATTATCAGGATACTGAATTGTGGTAAATTCTCTCAAAGTGCTTTCAGAAATAATGCGCTTGCCTGCATAAGTGCCCATAGATTGGTACATATACATAAGTTTGGCCAGATCTTCAGCTGTACCAAAAAGTCCTGCATTTCCTGAAATCCCGCCTAATAGACCTGCATTTTCATCATGAACCCAAGACTTTACTAAAGTATGTCTAAAAATAGTATCAATTTCAGTAGGCACAATTAAGGAATCTGGATACTTGCCCTTTGGATTAAACATAAAATGCCGGGCTCCTAGAGGCTTGTAAATCGAATCCAAAAGATAATCCTCATAAGCAACCCCTGTAATCTGCTGAATCATTTTAGGATACAACATAAAACTAAGTCCAGAATATTTATATTTTTTTATTGGTGATACCTCGGAGCGATTTAAAATCCTGTACATTTTCCTAGGAAAATTCTTATTGATATAAAGTCCATCGTAAATTTGGGTTGGAAATCGCCTACTAGGCTCATTACGAACAAATCTTTTTCTAAAGTCACCATCTTTCATTACTTCGTTGACAAAAACATAATAAGGCTGTAGTCCAGCTTGATGAGCAAGCACCTCCCTAACGGTTAAATCCTTTTTATCTTTACGACGGCGCCAGTCCTTCCAATAAGTACTAAACTTTTCATCCAATTCAATTTTTCCTTGATCTACCAATTGCATCAGAATAGGTAATGGACCGCTAATTTTAGTAACAGAAGCTAAATCATATAAATCTTCATTGGAGACAGGCACAACACTATCATAGGTATGAAATCCGAAAGATTTATGATAAATAATACTGTTATTCTTGGCAACTAATAATTGAGCTCCAGGAAATGCTTGCTCGTTAATAGCCCTTTTCATGATTGAATCAACCTTATTATTGATGTAGTTAGAATCGAGTCCTTCCTTCTCTGGTAATGCGTATCCTAATCGTATGGTATTTTGAATACTAAGACCACTTCCTTTACCATAATAATCAGTTATAGGCATAGTTAATACACCTGAGCATTCACTGCCCCCAAAAATTAAAGAACCGGCTTGCAGTTGATTATTTACAGAATTATCAGGGAGCTGACACAAGGCATCTGATTCAAACAAAAAATCATTGAAGCTATAATGAGTTAAGGGTGTAAAGCTAACAGCAATTGTTTTAGTATTAGTTGATAATTTAGACAACTTATACAACAATTCCCAATTAATGCTTTTTCCAGACAGTGCATAGATTACATAATTGTAAGAACTAAGGGCATCAGTATTAAATTCATCCTTATTTAAAAGAGTGATAGGAAAGTAATTTTCTAAGGTGCTTTTAAACACCTCTAAACGCTGGTCACTTAAATTAATATACGCAATTTTTTTACCGCCTAAACTTTGTATTGGAATGACATTAGCTTGATTCCTTAATAAGACACAACTAGTGGAGTTACTTTCTTGCCCTTGTAGATTGAACAGGCATATGAACAAACATATAATACTAATTACGCGATGGTATACTTTCATTCTAAATAAGTGCTTTAAACCGCAATTTAAAAAATAGAAAGTTAGGGTTTCTACTTTTGCAGGGAATAAACCATCACTTAAGTGCAAAAAAAAATCCTAATGCTAAAAAACACT
>NZ_AMSG01000009.1 GCF_000300875.1 Galbibacter marinus
AGTAATTCTAAAAAACCTATTTTTGATTGAATTACTTTATGTGATATTGGTGAAGAGCCCTCCAACACCACTAAGGAATACAAACCGAGCAAAGTTAACAGAAGGAGCTTACATCCCATCGACACGCCGTAATCAATGGGTTTATGCTCTGGTTTATAAAACTAAAATTATGCAGAATATCATTAAACTAGCCCTTCGCTTATCTATCGCTTTAGGATTTTTATCAGCGGTGGCCGATCGACTTGGATTGTGGGATGAAGAAATCTCTAATTGGGGTACTTGGGAATCATTTTTGGATTATACAGCATTTATAAACCCGTGGTTTCCTGAGTCAATGATCCCAGCTATTGGATTTGTAGCAACAGTTCTAGAGGTAGTATTTGCTGTCTTTTTATTGATCGGATTTAAAACCTCTCTCTTTGCAAAATTAAGCGGTTATCTGTTGCTGATATTTGCACTGTCCATGACATTTTCCTCTGGAATTAAAGGAGTCTTTGATTATTCCGTATTAACAGCTGCAGCTGCTTGTTTTGCCTTGAGTGAAATGAAAACAAAATACTTAGAAGTTGACTCTTTAATTCAAAGAGGATAAGAGCGCTAAGAAAAATTAGAATAATAAAATAGCGGAGAAACTAACTAAAGTAACTCCGCTCTTTTTATTAACTAGTGGACCATTGTTTGGTCTGTTTTTTAGTACTGGTAGGATAATGGAACTGCTACACGAACAGTATCCCATCCCATTACCATCTGAGCGCCAGCGTCTCCATTAGGAGCAAATGTAATACCAAAGGCCTCAAGACTTTCCTCTGAGGTACTTGGTTTAACAGTGATGCGAGCAACGTCATTATCTGGGTTATACGAATAAGCACCCCAAACATCTAAATCTTTACTTAGGATTATAGTCCACTCATCTTTTCCAGGAATACTGAACAAACTATAAGTTCCTGCTGCGATGGTTTGATCACCAAAACCAGTTTCTTTATAAAATTTGATTTCTGTAGCTTCATTAGCACCAGTTCTCCATACATCGCCAAAAGGTGCTAGGTCGATACCTACGGTTCTGTCTTTTAATTGTGGTCGGCTGTAGACTACTTTAACTAGGGGAGCTGCATTTTTTTCAGGTCGGAAATAAGCAATATCAGCCGGGCTTTTGTCAAGTCCGCTAAACTTTTGAGCTTGTAGTTCTGCTCCAAAAATCATCGTGAGGACAAAAAGGCTTGCAATAATGGTTTTTATCATAGTGTCGTTGTTTGTTATTAATTGAACATTAGGATTTAAATACTTTTCAAACTTAATTATAAAGTGGCAAAAACAACCTAGAACTTACATTTTATTAACACCAATATTAATTTTTTTTATAATTTATTTCATTTATAACTGAATCATTGTTTTTAAGTTTTAATTTGAAAGGTAAATGGTTATATTGGTTTTTATATTGAAACAAATGAACCAATTTTGCCTTGTAAATCATTATTTGAGAATCATCAAATTATAAAAATAGAAAGCTATGTGTGGAATTGTATGCGCATTTGATTTAAAAGAAAGTGCAGAGGACTTAAGACCTCAGTTATTAGAGATGTCTAAAAAAGTCCGACACAGAGGACCAGATTGGAGTGGTATTTATAGCGATGAGAAAGCAATTTTAGCGCACGAACGTTTAGCAATTGTAGATCCAGCTTCAGGGAAACAACCTTTATTGAGTAGCGATGGGAAGCTAGTTCTTGCTGCAAACGGTGAGATTTATAACCACAGAGAGCTTCGTAAAAGATTCGAAGGTTCTTATGAGTTTAAGACAGAATCTGATTGTGAGGTTATCTTGGCACTATACAGAGAAAAAGGTGTTGACTTTATCGATGAGATGAACGGTATTTTTGGATTTGCCATATATGATGTTGAAAAGGACGAGTACTTTGTAGCTAGAGACCATATGGGTATTATTCCACTTTATATAGGATGGGATCAAAACGGAACCTTTTATGTGGCTTCAGAATTAAAAGCACTAGAAGGTGTATGTACTAAAATTGAATTATTCCCTCCAGGACATTACCTTCATAGTTCAAATGGACAATTTAAAAGATGGTATACTAGGGATTGGACAGAATATGATGCGGTTAAAGATAACCAAACAAGTATTGATAAAATAAAAGAAGCATTGGAGGCTGCTGTACATAGACAGCTCATGTCTGACGTGCCTTATGGAGTGTTACTTTCAGGAGGATTAGATTCCTCAGTAACCTCTGCCATTGCTAAAAGATATGCAGAAAAAAGAATCGAATCTGATGATTCTACAGAGGCTTGGTGGCCGAGGTTACACTCCTTCTCTGTGGGGCTTGAAGGGTCGCCAGATTTAGCAGCTGCTCAGAAAGTAGCTGATCATATCGGGACTGTACACCACGAGATCAAATTTACCATTCAAGAAGGATTGGATGCTATTAAGGATGTAATTTACAACTTAGAGACCTATGATATAACAACCATTAGAGCCTCTACTCCAATGTATTTAATGGCACGTGTGATTAAATCTATGGGGATAAAGATGGTGTTATCAGGTGAGGGAGCCGATGAGCTTTTCGGAGGATACTTATACTTCCACAAAGCACCAAACGCTCAAGAGTTTCATGAAGAAACCGTTCGTAAACTAAGCAAACTTCACATGTATGACTGTCTGCGTGCTAATAAATCATTAGCCGCATGGGGGATCGAAGGCAGAGTGCCGTTTTTAGATAAGGAATTCATGGATGTGGCCATGAGCATAAACCCACAGGATAAAATGATCAACGGCGAGCGAATGGAGAAATGGGTAGTGCGTAAAGCATTTGAATCCTATCTTCCAGAGAGTGTTGCTTGGAGACAAAAAGAACAGTTTTCTGATGGTGTTGGATACAGCTGGATCGATACTTTAAAGGAAATGGTTAATGCTGAGGTAAGTGATGAGCAATTGGCAAATGCAAAATTCCGTTTCCCAATTCAGACGCCAACCTCAAAAGAAGAATTTTACTACCGTTCTATCTTCCATGATCACTTCCCATCAGATGCCGCCGCTTTATGCGTGCCACAGGAAGCATCAGTAGCATGTAGTACTCAAATTGCGTTAGAGTGGGACGAGGCCTTTAAGAACATGAACGATCCTTCTGGTAGAGCAGTTGCAAAAGTGCACACCCAGGCTTATGAGAGTTAAAAAATTGCTTTTTATATATTAGAACTTCGGTTTTAAGACACGGAAATCTCGCTTATGCGAGATTTTTGTGTTTTAGGCCGCATCCAAAAACCTCTATAACGCCTAAAAGGCGTTTTAAGGTGGTTTTAAAGCAATTTAAGCAACTTTCGGAAATTAACAATATGTTGATAAGTTTCGTTCTCCAGAGGCTAAAAGCTTTTATTTACGGCTTAATTTTCGTATATTTGTAGGTATTCCAAACAATACAATCCAAGCATTTATTTGATGTTTGAAGTTACCTAAATTAGCATAGAAGGAAAGGTTTAAAAAAGTTTTAGAGCAACTAAACTTTAACCTTCGTATTGAATAATTTGAAAGGAAAATTTATGAGCGAAGAATTGAATAAACAAAATTATTCGGCCGATAGTATTCAGGCCTTAGAAGGAATGGAGCACGTTCGTATGCGCCCATCGATGTACATCGGAGATGTTGGGACTAGAGGACTTCATCACCTTGTTTACGAGGTAGTGGATAACTCCATCGATGAGGCCATGGCTGGGCATTGTGATACCATTCGAGTCACTATCAATGAAGATAATTCCATTACTGTAGAGGATAATGGTCGAGGTATCCCAGTTGACCTTCACAAAAAAGAAGGAATTTCTGCTCTTGAGGTTGTAATGACCAAAATTGGAGCTGGAGGTAAATTTGACAAAGATTCATATAAAGTTTCTGGAGGATTACACGGAGTAGGGGTTTCTTGTGTGAACGCACTCTCTGAATCCCTCACCGCAACTGTATACCGCGAAGGGAAAATTTGGGAACAAAACTACGAGCGAGGTAAAGCAGTTCACCCTGTTAAATCCATAGGGGAAACAGAGCTTAGAGGTACCATGGTGACCTTTAAGCCGGATGATACGATATTTACACAAATCACAGAGTTTAGCTATGACACCCTAGCGAGCCGTATGCGAGAACTCTCCTTTTTAAATAAAGGGATTACTTTAACCCTTACTGATAAACGTCAAAAGGGCGAAGATGGTGAGCCTGTATTTGAAAGATTCTATTCCGAGGAAGGATTAAAAGAATTTGTTCGGTATTTGGATGGAAATAGAGATTCTCTAATTCGTGAGGTGATCTATATGGAAGGGGAGAAAAACGATATCCCTGTTGAGGTTGCAATGGTATATAACACCTCATTTAATGAAAATTTACATTCTTATGTAAACAACATTAATACCCATGAAGGCGGTACCCACCTTTCAGGTTTTAGAAGAGGATTGACTACTACCCTTAAAAAATATGCGGATGCATCAGGGATGTTAGATAAACTCAAGTTTGAGATTGCTGGAGATGATTTTAGAGAAGGTCTTACAGCTATTGTTTCTGTAAAGGTTGCTGAACCTCAGTTTGAAGGGCAGACCAAAACCAAACTAGGAAATAGGGAAGTAACATCTGCTGTGTCTCAGGCGGTTTCAGAAATGTTAGAAAATTATCTTGAGGAGCATCCAGATGATGCCAAATCCATTGTTCAAAAAGTTATTCTTGCTGCTCAGGCCCGGCATGCTGCCCGTAAGGCGCGCGAGATGGTGCAGCGAAAAACTGTGATGAGCGGTGGAGGATTACCTGGTAAATTGTCTGACTGTTCAGAACAAGATCCTGCAGTTTGTGAAATATTCCTTGTCGAGGGAGACTCGGCGGGTGGAACAGCTAAACAAGGTAGAGACAGAAACTTCCAAGCGATATTACCACTTAGAGGTAAGATTTTAAATGTTGAAAAAGCCATGCAACACAAGGTTTTTGAAAATGAAGAGATCCGAAACATCTTTACCGCTTTTGGTGTTACTATTGGAACTGAGGAGGATAGCAAAGCACTCAACTTAGAGAAACTACGCTACCATAAAATTGTTATTATGTGTGATGCGGATGTGGATGGGTCTCACATTGCGACCCTTATTCTAACATTCTTCTTCCGGTATATGAGAGAACTAATAGAGAATGGTTATGTCTACATCGCGACTCCACCTTTATACCTAGTTAAAAAAGGTGCCAAAAAAGCCTATGCGTGGGATGACAAGAAACGTGATGAGTTAAACAAGGAATACGGAGGTAGTGCTGTTATTCAGCGATATAAAGGTCTTGGGGAGATGAATGCTGAACAGCTTTGGGATACTACTATGAATCCAGAGTATAGAACCCTGCGACAAGTGACCATAGATAATGGTAGTGAAGCAGATCGTATCTTCTCCATGTTAATGGGAGATGAGGTTCCACCACGGAGAGAATTTATTGAAAAGAATGCTGTGTATGCTAAGATTGATGCATAGGTCTTAGATATAGCAAAGATTAACATAAAAAGATCAAACCCGATTACTAAGAAAAGTAGTCGGGTTTGCTTTTATTACTAACCGTAGGAATGGGGGGCTAATTGCTAATTAAGTACACTTATTTATCAATCTTTTTGAAACTTTGCTCAGGACCTAAGTATGATTTTTTAAGTCCACCGGTATCAATTACAATCTTTTGAAGCACTAATCCACTATCTATTAAATAATAGTACAGCTGATGGTTTCCAGCTTTATCTAATTTATGGGTGGTAGTGATAACCTTTATGTTATTAGCTACAGACATTTGCCAATCGCGGTGGGTGTTTTCTTGATGAAAATTAACTAGTTGTGGGGCTGTGTCATCTATTGCAATCCCAAATTTTAAACCGTCTCTATCGGTATAATTTTGAGTGGGCGAGAAGTACGCATGTACTTTTACCTCACCAGTGGAAAAACTATGGAAATCATACTGTAATCGGGGTGAGGTCTCAGTAATTTCTTGAGGTCCGATTTTTTCTGGACTGATTGTAACACCAGATGAGGTTTTTCCAATATTAGGTATAACATGCCATTTAAAAGGATCACTGGCTAATTGATCAGTATAGTTCTCGGCATTTATTGAAATCACGCCATCTTGTTCTATAAACCCTTTGGCATGATTCAAATTAATGTGGTTAATAGGTAGTTTTACCACTATTTCCTGCCCATTTGCTTCAATGGTGATTGATGAAGAATATTGACCTATTGGAGCCTTGCTCCAATCGACATTTATCTCAATAGGTTGATCCTGTTCAACCTTTCCTTTTGTCTTAGAAATGTCCACCCATCGATCCTTGGTTTTTATTTTGTATTTATAAGAATCCTTTCCTGCATTAAAAAGGGTAATTTGAGATTCAGAAGGATTGAATAAGCTCAATTCTGGTAATACTAAGGTGTCTTTGGTATTTGGATACCATGCTGTAGAACCGCTTATACCAACACCTACCTTTGCTTTTTTTGGTAATTCTACATAGGTTACCTCGGGCATGTTATTATATCTAGGCTCTTGCCACGAGGTATATCCAATGTGGGTTTGTGACATCATGTGGTTCCATTTACCATCAGCTAGCTGTGTATGATAGTATTGTGTTAGCAAGGAATCTTTTTCAAAATACTCCTTTACCTTATCAGCGTACTTATTCGCGATCACTCTTCCTTGTTCTGCGTATCGTCTATTTTTAGCGGCTGCTATGTAAAGGTGATTTAAGTTAGCACTCGCCACCACTGGAAATTGAACAAGCTGGTAATATGCATCCTGATAGGAAGCAGGGATCTTATCGGCTAGATCTAATGTTTTTTTAACCAAATCGTCAAATTCCTTCAAGATACGATCCGCTTCATTGTAGTGTTTTAAGCTATAGGTAGAAGGACTTAGTAGTTCGTGTTTTCTTCTAGCGTTGTATTTGGTGTATTTCTTTAAAATATCTGCAATGTCCTCACTGTGCTTGACTCCAAAGGTATTTTCTGCCCAATCTTTATAGTATTGAGCAACTTTAGTTGGTGTCCATTTTTGAGGATTCCAAGCATAATCTAAAAAGAAACTAATGGGGAGTTCCATGGGTTTGATATCACCGACATTTACCACCCAAAGTTTATTGGCGCCGTAGTTATAGGCCAAATTCATTTGTTCCCAGACTCTTTCAATCTGGTTGGTGTTCATCCATTTGTAGTTTCTTGGGCCTCCCACATAATCAAAGTGGTAATATATTCCATAGCCTCCTTCTCTAGGCTCGGCATCTAGGTAAGGGAGCTTTCTAATATTTCCCCAGTTGTCATCACAAAGCAACAAAGTGATATCCTCTGGAACGCGCATTCCTTGATCGTAATAATCCTGTACTTCTTTGTAGAGTGCCCACATTTGAGGGGTTTCTTCACTTGGTTTATCGGTAACCTCAGAAATGATTTTTCGCTGTCTATCTACAATTTTTTCAAGAAGTTCGATCGCGGTGCCCTCGGTCATAGGTTCATCACCATCACCCCGCATTCCAACAGTTACAATAACCTCTGTGGAATCCATACGTTGCATTCCTTCTCTCCAGAATTCATCTAAGTTTTCCTCATTTTTAGTGTAATCCCAAGGACCTTCTCCAAACTTTTGCCATTCCGCATGAGCACGACCCAAGGGTTCGTGATGTGATGTTCCGATAACGATGCCATATAAATCAGCCATTGCTTTGTTTTTTGGATCATCGACATAAAACATTCTTCCCCACATAGCTGGCCAAAGGAAGTTTCCTTTAAGACGTAAAATCAACTGAAATACTTTTTCATAAAATTCAGCATTAAACTTTCCGTAATGCTCCGAAACCCATCCTGAGAGGGCGGGAGCCTCATCATTAATAAAGATCCCTCTGTACTGAACCTTTGGTTCTCCCATGGTGTGAATCCCTGGGGTAACGTAAAGACTTTTGTGTTTTTTAGCTGGCACATCCGACCAAAAATGCCATGGTGATATTCCTATTTCATTTGAGAGGTCATAAAGCCCGTAAAGGGTTCCTCTTTTGTCTGATCCAACTATTACAAGTGCCTTCTGAATCCCAGGTGTGGGATCCTCAACAATAGTGGTGATAAACTTTTCCCATTTCCCTTTTAAGGCGCTCTGATCGATTTTTCCTTGCTGAACTAATTGATTAATCAGTTCGCTTTTTCCAAGGGTACCTATAATAATAGCAGTTGCGTTTACAGAGCTTAGCTCACTGCTTAGGTTGGGAGTAATTCCAGTTACCTTTTCAATATCATTTTTTAATTCGCGTGCTACCTTTTGAACCCCAGGATAATCAGCGCTGCTAAAAAGGATGGGGGCTGCCGTGTTTTGCTCCACGATCGCAAAACCGCCTTCAACGGGCTGGGGGGTGATATAGGATTGCTGTGCAAAACTATGGAGCCCTGAAAGCAGTAATCCTAAATAAAATAAATAAATAATCGTGCTTCTTGTTTTCATGGTGTATGATTAAAGAATGTTAAGAATTATTCTTGGTTAAAGTTTACAACTTTCCTGTATACTTTTTTAGGTTGAAGTTCCGTATCAAACAATAGAGGATAGTTTTTTCGACCTTCCACAGGATAGTGATCAAGCCAAGAGTACCGATCCGATATATTCCAAAAGGTTACCCCAGTTAGAACATCTTTATAGTTTCTGAAAACTTCGAAAATAGCCTCGTATTGGGCAATTTGCTTTTGCTCAAGTGAATCAGTAAAACCTTTATTTTCTCCTTCCTTAAGAGGTCTTTGGTGTTTTTCCCACCGATAGAGCGACACATCGAGTTCTGTAATTTGAACCTCCAGTCCTAAGGAGCTATAGAGATCTAAAGCGGAGGTGAGTTCATCTTTGGAAGGTTCGTAAATTGACCAATGACCTTGAATACCAACTCCGTCAATTGGAGCACCATCCTCTATCATCTGCTGCAATAAACTATGGATACGATTGACTTTACCTGGTCGAACTGCATTGTAATCATTGTAATATAATAGTGCGTTTGGATCCGCCTCTTTAGCGAATTCAAAGGCTTTAACTAAATATTCCTTCCCAGCTATTTGATAAAAAGGGGAGGATTCACGGTGAATTTTATGAATCGAATCAGAAACGGCTTCATTGACAACATCCCATGCGTAGACGATGTCCTTATAGCGATTTACGACCGTATGGATATGAGAGCGCATTCTTGCATATAAGGTGTCCTTGGAAATGCGATTCCCATCTTGGTCTTTAAAAAACCATTTAGGGTACTGTTGGTGCCAAATAAGGGCATGCCCTCGTAATTTTAAACCGTGTTCTCTAGCAAAGTTAGCTACTTGATCTGCCTGTTCCCAATTGTAGCGATCGATCTCAGGGTGGATAGGGCCAGCTTTCATGACATTCTCAGCTGTGATACTTGAGAATTGTTCTAAAATTAGACCGCGCTCAAGACTGTCCTTAAAGTTGGAAGGACTCACTGCAACCCCGATTGGGAAATAGTCTTTATAGGCTTGTTTTAAACTAATAAGACTTGAATTATTTTCCATAGAACTATTAGTTTCACAACTAGATGTTATTAGGATACCACCTAGTATCAAGGCTGCTAAAAATAGTGGTTTTATAAGGTTGGTCGATTTCATTTTTGTGTCTATTGTGAGTGAATTAGTTTAAAAAGAATTCCCTGTTCGAGGCCTCTGAGTTCTGCTAGACCTTTTAGCCTTCCCAAAAGCGAGTAGCCAGGATAATGCGTTATATTCCTATCCCTATCATGTAGGAACCCATGGTCTGGGCGCATCGGAATTGATATTTTTCGTTTTTGCATTAAAAGAACCAATTTTTCCATGATAGAATTAATATCGTTGGAACCATCCAAGTGTGAGGATTCCCTAAAAATATGGTCGCCATCCCTTTGAACATTTCGAAGGTGAAGAAAATGAATACGATCACCGAATCGATCGATTATAGCTGTTAAATCATTTTCAGAAACTGCCCCTAAAGACCCCGTGCAATAACAAAGTCCATTATTAAAAGATGGAACTGCACTGAAAATCTGGTCTAGATCATTTTCACAACTAACCACTCTTGGCAGTCCGAGCACCGAAAATGGTGGATCGTCTGGGTGAATGGCTAGCTGGACTCCAGAGGCTTCAGCTACTGGAACAACCTGTTTTAAAAATTCAATAAGGTTGCTTTTTAGATCATCTGCAGTGATATCCTTAAATCCTTGGAGTAATTCCAAAAGTTTATCGGAAGTGAAGTTTTCTGAACTTCCTGGAAGACCTAAAAGTACATTCTTAAATACCTGTTCACGCTCTTTTTCACTAAGGGACTCTCCGAGTGCTTTTGCATCCAAAACCTCCTGTTTGGAATATTGGTTTGCTGCACCTGGTCTTTTTAATAAAAAGACATCAAAGTAAATAAAGTACAACCGATGATAGCCAAGGGCTAAGCTACCGTCTTTGTTCTTATAGTTGTGGTCGGTTCGTACCCAGTCCAGTACTGGCATAAAATTATAGGTAACGATCTTAATTCCAAGCTCGCCAAGATTTTTAATACTTTGCTTGTAATTGTCTATATAGGTTTGATAGTTTCCTGTTCTTTTTTGAATCTCGGGATGAACAGGTAGGCTTTCTACCACTGTCCACTGAAGACCTGCTTTTTCAATGAGTTGCTTTCTTTCTACAATAGCTTCTACACTCCAACTATCTCCCGTTGGAATTTGGTGAAGTGCAGTAACAATGCCTTGTGCCCCACTTTGACGAATATCCGCCAAGGTGGTGCTGTCTTGAGGACCAAACCAACGCATGGTCTGTTGCATTTTAAACATACAATTGTTATTAAAAGAATTAAAATCCAATACTGTTTCCTCCATCCACAGGTAATACCACACCGTTGGTGTATTTGGCCTGCTCGCTAATTAGGTGATAAATAGCATTAGCCACATCTTCGGGTTCTCCAAGAGCTCCCATTGGGGTACGCGAGAGTACTTTGCTTTTACGTTCCGGATCACTATCTAATGCCTTTGATGACATATTGGTTTTTATAAACCCAGGAGCAACACAATTTACTCGGATACCATATTGGGAAAGATCCACGGCCATGGCACGCGTCATGCCCTCAATGGCTGTTTTACTTGCAGTATAAGCTATGACCTTTGGGATTCCATATTGTGCAGCCATGGAGCTGATATTTACGATGCTTCCAGAGAGCTGTGTCTTCATTTGTTTGACAACCTCTCTACTGATGGCAAATACACTAAGAACATTGGTATGAATGATTTGATTAAACTCTGCATCGGTAACCTCCCAAAATTCTTTCTTCATATTAATTCCCGCATTGTTTACCAAAATATCGATACTTCCAGCTTCACTTAAGATATCGCTCACAAGCCTTGGTATCTCTTCAAGGTTATTTAAATCAAATATCACAGGGCGTGCATTGGATCCAAGGACTTGGCAAGCGGTTTTTGTTTTTTCTGGGTTTCGACCGATAACATAGGTGGTGATCCCGCTGTCACAAAACTTTTTTGCCGCAGCAAATCCGAGACCTGCATTGCCTCCTGTTATTATTGCAATTTTATTATTCATCTATGTGTGTTTTATTATAGCGCCCATAGCTTTATATCCCTGGGGCATATGGGTGTTTTAAAGATTTGTAATGTTTTAGAGAGTGTTTTGGTTTTTCCATGGCTTTTGGAAATGGCAGTTTAGAATGCTTTTGGAAATATAACATACAGGCATCCTTCCACCAAATAGCTTCATGGAGTTGAATGTCTAAAAGCATACTCACTTCTTTGTGGGATATAGGGTCGACATATGGGCTCATTTGCTCCCATACTTTTTTCATTTCTCTTACCTGATCTACTCCTTTTTGATAGTGTATTCCAAGAGAGTTCCAAAGGGTTTTCCCGTCAGATAAGGTGTAGTCCCAAGGCAGATGGTGGAACCATAAAAGTAAGTTTTCAGGTACCTGGTCAAGTTGTTCAAATTTCTTTGCAACAGGATCGGCATATTGTGCGATTGCATCACTTCCTTGTTTAGTCCTGTCAAATCCAATACCCTTGGAATCTGCTTTGTGATAATAGGTTGGATTCCATTCTGGTCTTGGTAATTCAGAAACCCATGGTCCTGGTCCATAATGATGATCCGTATCCATCATATGATGTAACCCTAAAGGTGTCATGTAATTGACAACGGCTTCTCTAGATTCTATCAGTAGATCTGTCATTGGTTTAACGAAGTCCTTATCATTGGAATAGGTGCTTCTTAGCCACTGCTCAGCAATGGTTTCTGAATCCAAATAAGGATCCCATGCCAAGCGTCCATACCCATACCAGTTAGCCTGAGCAAAAGGATGCCCTGTCCAATTTAAATCACTTCCAATATTGGAGACTCCTGAAATTGCTGATATTTTATGATTGTCCAAACTACCATCGATCACTTTTGCCACCAAGGACCCTTTTCCTTGTTGGTAGGTGTCTGCTTGCAATACTTCTTCATATAGTTTTGGTAAGAATACTAAATGGGTGCTAAATCCTAAATACTCTTGTGTGATCTGGAATTCCATGGCAAGCGCGGTCTTAGGCATTGCACCAAAAATAGGATGAAAAGGTTCTCTAGGCTGAAAGTCAATGGCGCCATTTTTAACCTGAACAATTACGTTTTCTTTAAACTTCCCGTCCATGGGTACAAACTCCGAATAGGCTTGTTTTGCTCTATCAGTAGCATCATGCTCGGAATAAACAAAGGCACGCCAGAGCACCACCCCATTATGTGGCTCTAAGGCTTCGGCCATCATGTTTGCACCATCGACATGGGTACGACCATAGTTTTGAGGTCCAGGTTGTCCTTCAGAATTTGCTTTGACTAAAAACCCGCCAAAGTCAGGTATTTTAGCATAAATACTATCAATTTTGGTTTTCCACCACTGTTGTACTTTAGCCTCTAAAGGATCTGCGGTTGATAAACCACCTATTTCAATTGGAGCAGAAAAACGGGCGGTGAGATAGACCTTAATGCCATAAGGACGAAAAGCATCTGCAAGAGCAGCAACTTTGTCGATATAACTCGGTGTTAAAACCCACGCATTGGCATTTACATTGGTAAGTACTGTTCCATTAATACCAATCGAGGCATTTGCTCTAGCGTAATCAATATAACGTTGGTCGATATATTTTGGTAGCTTTTGCCATTTCCAAAGTGATTTACCAGCATATCCACGCTCGATTGTGCCATCCAAGTTATCCCAATGGTTTAGAATTCTCAAATCGATTTTTGGAGCATCCAAGATCGCTAAGTTATCGATGGGTTGTTGAGTTTGAAGTAGCCTTATAAAGTTAAATACTCCGTATAAAATACCGATATCTTCCTTGGCGGTAATTACGATCTTCCCTGAATCATGGCCAATATAATAGCCATCTTTGGCAATGTCAATTTTTTTTAATTTCCTTTGAGTTTTTCGCTCTAGTTGATCAAACGTGGCAACTGTTATTGATGCATTGTTAGAATTTGTAGATGAAAAATCAATAGAGGAGCCAAGTAAACTGTTGAGTCCTAATTTTAGTTCCTCTCTCGCTAGATTCAGTGTTTCACTTTCTCCGAGAAAATAAACGGATCGAATCTGATTTTGGTAGTCGCTTAATATGGAAGCATCATTTACTTTTTCATAATCTAGCCAAAGGCCATAACCACTTTGTGAAAAAGCAGTTGAGTAAAACCCCAGCAATAAGAAGCACATTAAAACATGCCTTTGGTGAAACATTGTTTTTATTTTCATGTTGAAATCGATTGTTTTTGATTGGTTAACGATATTCAAACAGTAAAATAAGTGAAAATTCGTTTATAAACAAAATATTTATGCAACCGATTGCGTTAAATTAATTTAAAATAAAAAAGAGGGTATCCGCTTTAAAAACACCTTTTTAGCCTATCATTTTTTATCAGAGGAAGCGCGTTGAATGATTTCGGTCCTCAGTACGGTGATTTCTGAAACTTCTTCATCGTGATTTTTATAGGAGTGGTTAAGGATACGTTTTGCAGCAATTTTTCCCATTTTCATAGCTGGATGACTCATGGTGGAAAGTGCAGGTTCTACTATCGAAGAAATTGGGTCGTCGTTAAATCCTATGATAGCTAGTTCTTCAGGGATCTTCACACCTTTTTTCTTGGCGCATAAAATAGCGCTTACTCCAGCGGTGTCATTGGCTGAAAATATTCCATCAGGTGGAATGGGTAACTTTAGTAATTTGTTGGTGGCTTTTTCCCCTTCTTCAAAACTCAAGGTTTTAAAATGAATGATAAGCTGTTCATCTACAGGGATGTTGTGTTCTCTTAAAGCGTCCAAATAACCTTTTTTACGCTCTTGGTATACATTTCGGTGCTGTGCACCAGCGAAGTGAGCTATGCGTTTGCAACCTTTGTCGATTAGGTGTTTTGTGGCATTGTATCCAGCGCTATAGTTGTCGATCACAACTTTATAGGTGTTGAATCCTTGTGGCACCCTATCCACAAAAACAACTGGAATTCCTTGATTGATAAAGGGTTTGAAGTGATCCGTGTTAACTGTTTCCATGGAAAGAGAAACAATTAACCCGCTGATTCTACTATCGTAGAGTGCTTTTAGGTTTCTGACCTCATTTTCATATTTGTCATCACTCTGGCTAATAATGACATTAAATCCAGACTTTCTTGCCGTTTCTTCAATACCACTAATCATGGAAGATAGGAAGTGTCTATTGATTCTTGAAATGGAAATTCCTATGGTGTTACTTTTGTTGTTTCGTAGTCCAGCAGCTAGGGTGTTGGGCCGATAACCCATTTTCTCCGCCTGCTCTTTGACCTTTTTAATGGTTTTAGGGCTAATGCTTTTGTGATTATTAAGCGCGCGAGAAATCGTTGAAGGGGAGTAGTTGAGCTCTTTGGCTAGGTCGTATATAGTAATCTCTTTTTTCACTTGTAAAGTCTTTTACTTTGTTTGCAAAAAAGCACGCTAAATGATCAGGTCAATTGGTAAATAATTCAGTCCAGACAATAGATGTCATGTGCCATCGACTTTGTCGTTTGGTGTGATCTAGTAAAATTATAGCTTGCCGTTTGTTTTTAAATATAACTTCTGGAAATGCATCCAAATTACTACATGGTAATAAGATGATAATTTTAACGCAACCGATTCCGTTAGAAATATTTGAAATTCAAATGTAGTGAAAATTTATGTTTTTCAATTAAATACTTCTGATCAAAAGACTGAGTTAGGCTATTTTAGTTAATTCCTTAGAGCAAATAGGTTAAATAAACTAACATGAGTTTACCACCAATTTGAAAGCGTACTAAAATTCCATCTCTAGGACGCACTTCCATAAAGGGGTGGGGAAATTAGGTTGTAACACCAAAACACCTTAGCCTTCCTTTGGGCTCTTAGGTCTTATTTTACGTTTGACATTCTGGATTTCGATAGGGTTAGGAGTATTCTTGTGAGCCATTGTCTTGTGAGTTTCTATTACCTTCTTCCCCTTCTTTTGTTTAACCTTCTTTTCCGTTTCCTTTTCTGGTCTCCTTCCTTTTTCACCCAAGTTTTTCGCGGTGGATGGTTTTGGTTTCCAGAACTGTTTTTCCATTTTATCATTATACATAATAATTGATTTGAATTTAGGATTTGCTTCAATAAACCTTATTTCTTCTTTACCTGAAAAATCAAAGGTTACCATTTGCATATTACCTTTTTTTAGCGAGGCAATAATACTGTGTTTAAATTCCTCTATTTCCATTTCAAGTATAGGGTATCTGGAGATGGTTGATTTTAAGTTGAATCCGTAATTTTCGTGGTAATATATTAGTTTGTAGTTTCCGTTTGGAGTAGTGTTAAAGAAGTCTAATTGCACCCAACATGTATAGCTTTTTCCTTTTTTGTTTTTGAAAACCTTGTGCACGGCGCGACCACTCATCAAATTATAAGCCTCCTTTAATGTTATACTATTTCCTTTGTTAATATAAAATGTTTGAGTCATTTTGCCAGCTGGACCTTTTAGATTTACCACATAGGCATTAAAAAAATACATCTCATGAGTTAATGACCTGCTAAAATAAAGTTCTACCTTCATGTCGGTTAGACCATAGGAAGTCTGATAATCAAGGGTGAAGGTTTCTAATTGCTGCTTAATTTTTGCTGATAGCTGGTCTGATAAATTTTCTCCAAATCCAGTATATTTAATTTGGTCTTTCAGGTAATCTACATTGTTTTGTTGCATAATATAAAAAATTTATGGTTAATAGTTTAATAATTCTTCAATCTGTGTTATACTGATTAATAGTCTGTTTTTAATTTTTTTTCTCTAAAACCCCACTACTATTGGTGTCGACTAAACGAGCGATGGTGTTTTGAACATTTTGTTTTTTTATACTTTCTTTTTTTGATACTGAATCCAATATTTTTATCAAAATATGATGTGGGAAGCGCCTCTGAGCCGAGACCACAAACAGGGAAAGTGTGCTTAAAATATGCTTCAACCTTAGCATTTTTAGATGTGGCAACTCGCTTAGTTACGCGCCTAGGATGTTGAATATCTAATGCTGTTTCTAATAATTCATTGAGCTGGGTGCGCTCTATATCATTTATTTGTGAGCTAGAGAGTTGGATCATTATTTCTTCTAGTTGTTCTAGATCCACAATTGAAGATGGATTTGTATGAAAGTTGTGCTCTTTCTTTGTCTCAGAAAGTCGCAATGGATTATTATGGGCTACTAGGTTTTGTGCTTTTCGGAGTAGTTGTTGCTTTCTCTTAAGTATTTCTGTATTTCCAATTACCCTTGATGTTCTAGCAATATATTCTGATGGGATATAAAGCGAGATATCTGATAACCTGATAGTTTCACTACTTACAGAGTTACTAAATTGCATGGTGTGCCAAGTCACTTTTTTGGCATCGGCTTCTTTGTGATAACTTAGCTGGTTATCAATAGCGGAGAGATTTGGGTTAGAAATAGGTGTTTGGCGATTGAAATTCTCGGCCATATTCATTTGAGGGATTAAGGAAGATTGTCTTGGATCTAGAATCCAAAATCCTATAGAGACTAATATAATTAATGGTAGGGGGCACATGAATAGAAATCTACTTTGTGATGTGGTGATCTTGTGTTGCATGTGTTAGAAATTTAAAAGTTACTGTGCCTGTGCTTTCGGTGGTAATTATGATGCTATAGTTATAGTTTAAGGGCTGCTGTGGTGTTCGGTTTTGAGTTCTTTGTTTTGAATGACTTTCCAGTTTTCAATCAAGAAACCGTGCGCATTTTTTTTTACTTCTAGAGATGGTTTTCAGTTGTCCTTCGGTGACGAGGTTCAAAGTAACTTTGCTACTGCTACTCATTAAATTTTGTGTGGCATAACACTTAAATTTATAAGGATGTTTATCTAAGTTTAATAGAATGCTATCAATGACGATTCGTTGGCTTGTATTACTACTTATAAGTTTGGTATAATATCCTTGCTCACTTAAATTCTCATGGGCATTTTTAGCAGAATTATCCGCCAAATAGAAGGCTCTTGCTATGGTTTGTTTGATTTGTGGGTCATCGGGATTTAGATTAAAGAAGTAGAGGTGAAAGCTTCGTATATGATCTTTGGCTTCAATAGGGATATTTATAAGTCTTGTTGAGGCATATGCTTGGATCACCTTACCATCGGCTAGCACATATATTTGGTTTTGCATACGCTTTATTATTGAGTAATTAAATCCTTGGGCTACTATACCCATTAAGGCACTAGCGCAAATAGCTATAATAGAGACTCTACGGACCTCCTTATAAGCGGTGCTTATATTTTTGAGTTTTTGAAACATCAGTTTGTATTTTATCTTTTAAATATGAGTCTTGGCAAGTCAGAGATTCCCAAAAACCGAAGGGTGGTTATAAGGCTGTATTTTTTCCTTATCATAATTTATTGGTTTAAGGGTTTTAACTCATATAGTGACATGAGATGTTCTCGCTGAACTGCTGATTTGGCTCTTTGAAGACTGATAAGTCCATTGTGAAAGTTGTAGTGCTGCAACACTTTTAAATTCTCTTTCACCTTCGTCTCTACATCGCTAATTAGCTTTATTCGCTCTGATTCGGTCATGCTTACTGAAAAGGTAGAAATGACATAGATTAAAAGGTCCGTGTTCTCCAAACTACGCTCTAGGATGCTCTGGTAATTACCACTCATTTGCTTTAGTTCTTCGGATGAAAAATTCGGATCCTTTTGCAGTAACCACCATACCTTTTTATAATCTGATACCACAAGACTTTGAATTCTTGCGATTTCTCGGATTTTATAATACTGTGTCATCAAATGCTTTGCATTTTTTAGGTCTGAAAAAAATTCATGGTAGAGGTTTTCGTAGAATTGAGATGATTTGGTAATCTCGTTTTGTTTTAGTGCTGTCATGTCGTTCTCAAGTATTTTTCAGGCATTTTGTTGCCCATATGGTTTTATTTTGTAATCGAGGAATTTTAAGATCTACCGCCTTTTATGGTTCTTCGAACGGCGGTTATAATGGGTTCTGAGAAGCTTATAAGAAAGCTATGTGGAAGTAGCACTTGTGGTACAAAAACCATGGAGGGTGAATAACACCACGGTGATGATAATTTTTCGACATTGGAATAGCAGGTTTTATGAATTATTTTGTTTTGATTGTTCTATTGTATTAATAGCCTACTGAAAATCTACATGGAACTACCCTCGAGTGAGGAGTTTTCCTGTATTTGCTTTAATCCTTCAGCGGAAATAGGTCAGGTATTCTTCTAAAGTGTTCTCCTTCTACCTGTAAATGGTGCTAGAAGGTTATGGTGCCTAGACTTTAAAAGAATAATTAAAAAGCGATGTATGTCTCCCTCAATTGATGACAAGAGTGTAGATTAGTTAGAGAAGGAGACACCTTCGCTTAGGGTATGGCAGGTAATGTTTTCGCTCTCCACAGACCCTTCAATTCTAAATTGCGAAGACATACTGAGCCATACCTTTTACATTGATTTATAATAGTTTGAATAATATGATCCCTTAAAATGCAGATCAAAACAACAATCTTCAATAAAGGAATCTTCTGCTCAACCTTTTTTTCAGATTGTTCACAGACTGATGATCAACAATAAATTTTTGATAGCTGTTTCTTTATTGATTAAGTCCTGAGGGGATGCCTTAAAGCCCTTTAAAGCTTTCGTACATGGCCTGAACCATTTCTTGAATAGATTCGCTTAGTGAAATATCGAGATACACAACTGTTTCCCCAACAGAAATATCCCAGTCCTGATCTTCCAACTCATCTTCATCTTCATTGGCTTGATGTGCAAGCGCGTTTTGATATCCATGAGAATTTTTAACAAGTGAGGTGAAACTTAGAATGACTTGTCTATCATAGCTCGTGAGATATTTGTTGTTAATGGTTTCTGATTCGTATTTGTAGACTTGCGCTAATACGAAATCATAATTATCTCCATTGTAATTCAGAAGATCTTGCATAAACTCATACAAACTTGTTTTAGCGGTTTCGTTTAGCGCAGAATTTTCGATGATGCTTAAAAGAGTAGTTTCATCAGCTAAAAAATAACTAGGAATTTCATTTGGCATAGAATCATTGTTTGACCCTTTTACTTCGATATTATATGCTAAGAGGGTTTGGTTAAGTTGGTTGTAGATGTCTTTAAGCTTCATGTTATTTTGAAGGTTATAAGTAGTCCTCATCCGTTGATAAAATGGCCCAATCTGCTCGAATGGATTTGCGCCAAAGGTTTCTTCCGCATTAATTGCATCGGTTTCTAAGTCTTCTAAACCTATAGTAAGGTCATTAGAAGTGCTACAGCCAATTATAAATAAAGCCATTAGCATACATAATTTTTTAAGTGTTCTCATTTTTGATTATTTAAGAATTACTGAATGATTAATTCAGTTCATCTTACCCGGGTAATCAGAACCATGAAGTTGCTACTCAGTAAGTAGCTAACATTCCATAAATGTTAAACAAACTTAAAAGCAGTTTTTTTATTAAGCAAGATGTAGGTCGGTCATATTCAGAATATGACCGAATTAAGAGAAGTCATAATAGTAACTGAATCAGAGTTTAAAAATTATGTATTCATTTTCTTTACATACTTTATGATAAACTGCAAAATGCTATATATTAGTATATTATGTGGTTTTGTCGATTTAATTTGATGCGGTCATATTCAGAAAATGACCGAGTATATACCCTTATTTTTTTGAGGTGTATTGACCATTTATTTTTTTTTAGTTTATAGCTCTTGTAGAGTTCTAAAACTATATGAATCACTCCTTTGCATTCTACATAGAGGCTATAGTTATTTGATTTTTTGTATTTTAGTAAGGAACACTAGGAGAATACTGATAATCTCCGCATTAATCTTATACCCTTAAACCAACCAATACTAACCGTGTAATGAGTAAATGGATATGTATCATTTCAGTGCTATTTGGACAATTGCTTTTGGTGCAAAGTCCTGAAAAAATTTCTTCAGACTCTTTACTAAGTTTCAGTTATAGCCAGCTACTGAAAGAGTATAAAAAGGAAAAAGATTCTTCGCAAAGAACGCTCTATTTGCTCGCTTATCTCCATAAAGCAAAATATAATCAAGACTCTAAAAAAATTATTGCTGGCTATAAAAATTTATTGCATAATGCACCAGAGAATCATCGTTTGTCTTATGCCGATAGTATGGTTATAACGGCCGAAAAATCCCGTGACAGTGTCCTTCTAGCAACAGCTTATTTAACCAAGGGAGTTGTGTTTTATAGAAAAACAATGTACTCGCGGGCATTGGAATATTATCTAAAAGCTGATGATTTGGCTACAAGTGCTGAAGTATCACCTTATTTACGCTACAAAATAACATATAGTATTGCGCATATTAAACAATACTTAGGCGATTACCAAGAAGCTTTAGTACTCTTTAATTCTTGTTTGGAATTTTATATGGACAACCATCCCCGTGCTTATTTAAATACGTTGCACTCAGTTGCTTTATGTCATAGTAATTTGGGTAATTATTCGTTGAGCAACGATTTTTGTCAATTGGGACTTGAATCTGGTTTGGAAATCGCTAATCATACGATGGATCCTTACTTTATATTATTACAAGGCGTGAATACCTATCATTTACAATCCTATCACCAGGCCATTGATACACTCTGTGCTATTCTTCCCGAGATTGAGAAAAAGGAGGATTTTGCCAATGTGACTTCTGCCAAAGTGCATATCGGACTAAGCCTATGGAAGTTGGATCGATTCGATGAAGCGATCCTGTACTTTCAAGACATGGACAGGACCTTTTCGCTTAAGAATTATATCAACCCTCAGTTTCTCGAGGCTTATAAGCTCTTGATTGAATATTATAATAAAGAAAATGATCAGCAGCGTCAAAACTTTTATAGTCAAAGGCTAATTACAGCTGATAGTGTAATTCATAACAAATACAAGGAGCTTTCTTCCACCGTTTATAAAGAGTATAACCTAGCCAAACTACAGAACGAAAAAAATGCACTTCATCAAAGGTCAACAAGGATACAGCTGTATAGCTTCCTTTGGAAATTACTCGTTGTTTTTTTAGTAGGCTATTCAATGTGGCGCTGGTACCAACAAAAACGCTCTGATAAACAATACCACCTTCCAGAGAAAATTCGACCGAGGAGTGAAAAATACTACGATCAAAATGTCCCATCTGATACCCGAGAAACGATCCTTTATAACCTTAAGAAATTTGAGAAGGAAAAGGAGTATTTAGATGATATAAATCTTAGTTCTTTGGCTCTTAAGCTTAATACCAACTCTAAATACCTATCCATCATAATAAAGGATACTTATGACAAGACCTTTACCTCTTATATCAATGATTTAAAAGTTGATGAGCTTGAACGCATACTCAGAACTAAAAAACACGTTCGACATTATAATTATGCAAATTTAACTGAATTGTTAAACTTTGGGAGTATCTCAAGATTTACAAGAGCTTTTAAATCACGAACAGGTATGACTGTTCAAGGATATATAGAACAAATGGAGAAAACCGAGCGAAGTTAAAACGGTCAGCAGTGATGTGATAAAAAGAAAGTCCTGTGCTAAAATAACACAGGACTAACTGACCCTCACCACCGTAATAATGGCTCAATAATAAAACTATTATCATTGTGGTTGTAAAATTACTTTGATTCAAGGGATACCTATTACGGAATCCCGTAACCATGGCTTTTTCTATAAATTAAATCAACCCAAAATCCTTCACTTGCGAAATTAAGTGAACTGTATTTTTAGCTTTAAAGTAAATTTTTAATTTGTTAATTCGTTTCTCAATACTGCTCACACTAGAAGGATGAATTCCTTGAGCTTTTAGATTCTCAGAGATAATATCTTGATTGTGCCCATAGGATAGTTCTTTTAAAAGACTGATATCATAATCTTGGATCTCGTAGACTGGTTCTTGATTTAACATGCGTACTAGCTCTGGAGAAAGGTAGGTGTCATTCTCTTGAAGATTTTTAATTGTACTAATCATTTCTTTAGAACTCTCCCTTCCTTTACATATATATCCATTCACTCCAGGATTTTTCAAAAGAGATTTTATTTTTTGAGGTCTATCATCAATAGAGTAGATAATGATTTTTATCTCAGGTTGCAATGCCAGAATTGCCTTTGCGAGTTCCTCACCAGAGTTTATTATGCAATCCCTGTGATCCTGCATAAAAGAAAGATCTGAAATCAGCAGATCATAAGGTTCGTTGTCTAGTATCGCTTTTTTACATTTTAAAATCGCATCATCACAGTATTTTGCATGGTGGATTTCAAAATCAAAGGATTTATTCAACTCATCAATCAATCCAAGATTGATAGTATCTATGTCTTCGGCAATTAAAACTTTTTTAAACATCTGATTGTAATTTAATTTAAAATCAACAACTCCACCTAAATATAGGGAGAAAGAATAATTCAAAACTAAGGCATAGGTTTTGTTAAATACTACGGATTTCCTCAAACTAGAAAATAAATTTAAAATAAATAATTTATGGAATTTTTATAGCGAGGGATTTGATTTGAGGTTTTCCGTAATTAGATTTTAAGGGTTTTATATAATTTAGCTTCCAATTAAAAAGTGATTCCACCCAAATTTTAACATTTCAAAAACTATGGATCCTCGGATAAAGTATCTAATTAAAGAGATATTTAAAAAAGCTAAAGAAGAATCAGGTCAAACCTCTGTTTATGCATGCTGCAAACATCTTGAGAATAGATTCAGAGAAGATTTTAAGTGTCATGAGGGAACCTCTTCACGGTCCTTCGCAAGATTACACCAAAAGTATGTAGAAGAGTCACAGAGAGAAAATTCAACTCCAAAGCCTGGACTTTTAGATGCGATGAGCCAGTATTTAGGCTATAGTGATTATCGAAGCTTTTTGTTAGAAGATAAGCCCATATCTTTTAATGGATTTATAAATAGACTTACCAAGATCAGTGTCTCAGAGCGCACCTTAATCGGCATACTTATTCTAATTATATGTTTGATGCTGTCCTATACTATATTTATGAATAATCCTAGCGGTCCTCCTCCTCCTGAATGTATGATCTGGAAAATCACGCATTTTGAAATTATTTCTTGTGAGTTGAGCTTCAATATTGACAAAGCTGGAGAGATTATTGGATTTGATGAAAAATTATACGAGAACATGAAAATGATTCCTAAGAGCGAAGTAAGAGTAGGAAGTTCTTATTATTACAAAGTAGATAGGGATTCGTTGCAATTTTTCTCCTGGTACGGATTACATCCTGTTAATGGCGAAGATTTAAAACCAGTAACAAATTATATCATGGATAAGTATATCGGAAATCAGTAATGTTCTAACTTACAGTGTGTAATTTTTGTTTTTTCTGGTAAGTTGTTAATAAGAAAAAGGGGATTTGTAAAAAATATCTTCTCGGATTGTAATCCGAATTAATAATTTTTTTATATATTAGCCAACAATTAAGTGTTAGGATAGATATCAGTAATTTATCCTTTTTGATTAAGATCCAATTTTATTGAATATTTAGATTTTTCATTTGAAATCTTTAATATGAAAGAGCAACCAACCATTGCACAACCATTATTAAATTGGTCCTTACATCTTGTTTATGGTTTAAGGGTGTCGGTATTTGACAGGTTGAACAGTAAGAAACCAAAAAAGCCAATTTAGTAGTAATTTAAGTGAACTCAATCTTTAGTTCACATAGTAGGATATATGCCTTGTTTGTATAATCCTGCATCTGAAGTATAACTTTCCTTTGAATGTAGCACCATCGATGATGGTAGAAATAATGTATTTAACTTGTTTTTTGCTTATGGCTAAAAATTTAGTTAACCAGTTTATTTCCACCCTTTTTTCAATGGTAGATTTTTAAATAATAAATTTTAGAAAATGATTAATTATAAACTTAAAATATAGCCTGGGATATGGGATAGATAAAGAGAATTAAATAGAAGAAATAGGCCCTCTGTGCATTTGACAGGTGACAGAGAGCCGTAGGAATTAACAAAACTATCGTTTTATTAAAACAACATTCAAAATTATGCAAAAAAAGTGTGTTGACAAGGATTTCTACGCTCAATTTTTCTTATTGATTGCCTTGCTCAAATTTCCCATTTCTACCTGTAGTCAATTACAGGTAGAAGCTTCAAAACATTCTATGTGTTGATTTTTTCCCAGGCTTTAAAAACCAGTAGCTTTCGGTAGGGAGAGCCGTTATAACTGTTCAGTTAGTTCCTATCCAGGTGTTCACGTTCTCATTCCTAATTTGGTTGGAGGAGCTCACACTGACCTAATGGGGTTTCTTGCTTGAGAAACCACTCCCGCCGAATTACTGGTAATTATTAAGATTCGTCCTAAGTCATCTCACAACGAGCTTAGGACCAAATACGGTACGATAGGAATTTTTAAACCAAGGTCCTAATCCAATAAACGACTTTTGATTCTAGTACATTAGAAACGAAGTTACTTATGATGTGCAGATAAATAGATTCTGTTGTTGTGAGCGCAACTAGATTATATGGTCAAGCTTTATGACCGCTAAGCCAAATATATAGTTGAACTGTAGCTTGTTTTCAGCTTAAACGAGTTACATTTAGTAATTAGTTGTACCTGATTAATTCGACAACCAATAAAACCGTATCAGTTGTCTTGAATCCCTTGTTTAGGGTCTAGCTATAATAACTTCAACGTTTTTCTTCTGAAGAATTTCAATTGTTTCTTCATCGATCTTTTCATCGGTAATCAACTTATCGATTTTATCAAAATTACTGATAAAAGCAAAGCCACTACGAGTGAATTTTGAAGAGTCAGAAACCACGATCACTTCTTCTGCGATCTCAATCATAATCTGATTCAGATAAGCCTCCTCCATATAGTGGGTGAAAATACCTAGATTAGGTTTAATACCATCCACACCTAGGAAGAGTTTATTGCAATAAAGTTGTTTGAAATTACGTTCTGCCATTGGTCCGACTAAGGACATGGAAAATTCTTTTAGATATCCTCCAGGCATGAATACTTCCAGATTTTTATAGTTAGCAAGATTATTGACAATGTCAAGAGCATTACTAATTACTGTAAGCCTTTTGAAATGACTTAAATTGTTTCCGATCTCAAAGGTTGTTGTTCCGGAATCCAATATGATACTGTCATCTTCTTTGATTAAACTTGCAGCCTTTTTACCGATCACCCTTTTTATATCGTGATTGATTCGCTTTTTCTCTGTAACGGTCAATGCTAAATTGTTGGTCTTAAACGCCCCACCATGTGCTCGGATCAACAAATTGTTTTTTTCTAATTTATCCAGATCATTTCGGATAGTGACCTCACTCACTCCTAAAAGTTCACTTAACTCATTTACATTTACTTGGCCTACTTCGTCGAGTTTTTGCAGAATGAACGATCTTCTTTGAGCGGTCTTTTTCATTTTCATTGTTGGTGATTTAGCAATTTTTAATTTATTTCCCGCACAGTCTATAGAACTTTTACGGATTGTTCTTGGTAAAAATAATAATTAAATTCTAAATGTATGGCAAAAAAGCATATGACCGAAAAAATCGGCCATATGTATTTGAAAAATGATGTAATTGTTGCTTTATTTTTTTATAAAAGCACATTGGTGTTCCCTGCACCCTGAAGAGAAATATCTACTGGAGCATTTGATTTCCATGCACCTCTTGTGAAATCAGGTACGTCAATAGATTGTGCTCTATTGGCTACTGATTGTTCGCTCAAAGGAGAAAAAGCACTCCAAAGGGCTGCATCATATACATCCTGATCAAGAGCAAGTCCATTTCTTAGACAGTCGATAAGTCTCCAATCCATGATGAAGTCCATACCACCGTGACCACCTACTTGTTTGGCAAGTGCTCCAACCTTTTTGATGATTTCAGGGGTGTATTTTTCTTCCACCGCATTCATTTCATCTTCTTTTAACCAGCTGTGACCTTTAGCGATTCGCTGTGGTGATGGCCATTTTCTAGCCATAGCTTCTGTACCACTTACTAGGTGAATTCTAGAATAAGGTCGCGGTGAGCTAACATCGTGTTGGATCATTATGCTACGACCGTTTTTAGTTTTTACCATAGTGGTGTTCATATTACCACGGAAGTCAGCACCAGTATAATCTTGATAGAAACTATCTTCTTTGGCAAGTTCAACAGCACGTTGGTGCATGCTGAAGTCATTAGAAGAAAGCGAGGTTAAATAATCCATTTGATCCCCTCTGTTTACATTCATGATTTGACAAATAGGACCTAATCCATGAGTGGCATATAAGTTTCCGTCTCTACCGATATTTTCTTTAAGACGCCACATGCTTTCATAACCGTTTTCCTTTTCGAAGTTTAGATCCACAAGGTCGTGAATGTAAGCGCCCTCACCATGAATGATTTCACCGAAATAACCTTGTCTGGCCATATTTAAAGTAAGTAGCTCAAAGAAGTCATAACAACAATTTTCGAGCATCATACAATGCTTTTTAGTACGCTCAGAAGTTTCCACTAGCTGCCAACATTCCTCCACAGTTTTGGCTGCAGGAACTTCTACAGCTACGTGTTTTCCAGCTTCCATTCCATAAACGGCCATAGGAGTGTGAAGGTCCCAAGGAGTTGCTATGTATAGAAGGTCGATATCATCACGATCGAACATTTTTTTCCAAGCATCTGGACCATCAGAATATAAATCAGGTTTGTGTGAAGTTCCTTTTATGGATTCTAAAACCTTATCCAATTGCTTTGGACGAATATCACAAAGTGCTTTAATTTCTACACCTTCTATATAGCTCATACGTTTAACTGCATGAGGTCCACGCATTCCTAATCCGACAAATCCGATTCGAACCTTGTCTAATTTTGGTGCCTTATAGCCAGACATATTAAAAATTTGGCTTCCGTTTTGTTGCCCCGAAGAGGCTGAAGTAGCCGCTACTATCGTATTGTTTTCAGTCTTGGTTTGACAAGCTGCAAGAACACTTCCACTGGCAATTCCTAAACCAGCAAGAGATCCTATTTTTAAAAAATTTCTTCTATTGTCATTCATAATGTTGGAGTTAAAGTGTTTAATAAATGCCCATTAGAACCCATAGGTATCCACAGCATTTTGGTAAAATATTTTTTGTAAAACCGTTTCTGGTAATTGAAGTCCCTTAAATTCCCCTTTAAATTCTGGGGCAGTCATTGTTTTATTAGTAGCAAAGAAATCCCAATGGCTGTTCCACAGGCTTTCAAATCTTTCAATAAGCTCTTTCTCATTCATGCTACCATCATCAATTACATCAGTACCATAAATGATTCTATCTTGATATTTAATAAAGAAGTCTTTAACTTTTTCAGCATCTTCTTTTGCCTGAAGTTGAACGTGACAAATACGCTCAGCTAAGTCTGTTTTACTGTTGGGATATTTATCTAGTCTTTCAGCGACTTGGTCAATAGACCACTCCATGCTGAATAGGTGAAGCCCAACGTATTTTAAATTTGGGAATTTATCCAAGACAGCGTCTCTTGCCTGCATTTGCTGCTCATAAGTGGGATACTCTGGAAGTAAATGCATATGGTATTCAGGATGCGCTGAAAAATAATTTCTATCTGAATCCACGGTCATTTCCTCCAAAGGCAACCAACAGTTTCTCGGTTCTCCTTGATGACCGATCAGAAGTATATTATTTTCCGATAAGTACTGGTAAATAGGATCAAATCGCGGATCATCTAAAAGGACAAAGTTTCCATCCTGATCCTTGACACCAGGATCCATACCGATGTTTTTCCAGATTTTAACACCTACAGCTCCTTTTTCAAGCCCTGATTTTATTTGCTTCATAGCATGAGGCAACCACTGTGGTGTATTCCAATATGTAGTATCAAAACTGGTAAAATATCGAATACTACCAGGGTATTTCTCTAACAGATCGTGTACGATCTGTTGTTGCTCTTCAAGCGGGTCAAAAAATGGAATGTCGGTATTGATTGACAAAAAGCGAGCATCGTACTTTTGAGCCAGCTTCATCTTCGCCTCCGACCTAGTGTTTAAATGGACATGTGCATCGATAAAAGGTTTAAGCATCGGAATAGTTTTTTATCATGATGAGTTTAGTTTTTACCAGATCTGTAACCTGGGAAGTAGCTTTAGGAAATACCTTTCTCAAATCGATCTCATCATTATTGCTGAGCTCGTTCTGTAAGGTTTTCATAAATATATTTTTAATTTCAGTAGCTAGATTGACTTTACAAATACCGTTGCTAATAGCCTGTTGTACCTGATCATGAGGAACTCCAGAACTCCCGTGTAACACCAGAGTAGAGGGTGTTACTTCATGAATCGCCTTTAATAGGTCGATATCCAATTTTGGTGTTTGCTTGTAGAAACCATGCGCAGTTCCAATGGCGATAGCCAAGGCATCAACGCCAGTTGCCTCTACAAAATCTTTAGCTTCTTGTGGCTGAGTGAATCCTTGAGCACCATGCTCTTGTCCTAACTTTGCCACATAACCCAATTCAGCTTCTACATGAGCGCCATATGCTTTAGCGCGCTGTACCACGTCTTGGGTGATTTTTATATTTTCTTCAAATGGCAATTCACTTCCATCGATCATCACTGAATCAAATCCAGCATCTAGGCATCGTTGAACTAAATCAACGGAGCCGCCGTGATCTAAATGGATCCAACCCTCCACATTAAATTGCTCCAGGCTAGCGCGACCGAGTTTAACTGCAGTCTCTAAGCCCATATAATCGATGGAGCTCTGGGTGAGTTGCAGAATCACAGGTTCATTTAATTCTGAAGCAGCCCTTAACACCCCGTGTAGGGTTTCCAAATTATAATAATTAGTGGCTAGTAAACCACGTTTTTCTTTGGTAAATTGTTGTAATTTTTCTTTTAATCGCATTGGTTTAATATTCAGAATTAAATTTTTCCTTTAAGGTCTTTTTTATTGTATCTATAGAAGAGAATGCAGCAGTACCACCAGCAGCGGTCGTACTTAATGCACCCATTAAATTTCCGTATTCAAGGCATTGCTCAAGAGAGCTTCCGCTGATGTATTTTTTGATGAATCCAGAATTAAACGAATCCCCAGCTCCAATAGTGTCCACTGGATTATCATTGGTAAAAGCAGCTGCAGAAATACGTTTTCCATTCTCTACGGCTAAACTTCCTTTATCTCCTAGTTTTATCACCGAAATATTACTATAGGGAGCAATGGCCTCAAGTCCTTGGTCGAGGCTCTCCTTTTTAGTTAATGCCAGCAACTCAGCCTGGTTAGGCATGAATATATCCACAAGTGGCAAACAATTCTTAAAATCAAAATCCCAACGATTTTCAGGATCCCATTGTAAGTCTAATGATGTGGTGAGTCCTAAGCTTTTCGCCTTTTCAAATATTTTGACAATATCCTGTCGTATTCCTTTTTGAATAAAAAAATTAGAGAGATGAAGGTGTTTGAAGCCAGTAAGATCAGCCCATGGAATCTTTTGGTATGTTAAAGCTTCCATTGCCCCACAATAAGTGACATTGGCACGGTCCTGATCATAACTCATCACTACAGTGATTCCAGATTGATGTTCTGATGTTTTTTGTATAAAATCTGTTTTGACTCCTTTTGAATCTAACGAATTAAGGATGAATGTTCCAAAATCATCCGTTCCTATAAGGCCACAGAAATAAGTATCTACTCCAATAGCTGAAGCATTTGCAGCCATGATGGCTGACGAACTTCCTAAGGTAAGGTTCATCTTTTGCGCTAGAATTTCGGTTCCAATTTCTGGAAACCCTTCGATCTGGTTTAAGATCAAATCGACATTCAGCTCTCCGATAACCAATAATTCCTTAGTCGGCATAATTTGATGTATTAAGTTTAATATTTTTCACTACTACTTTTTTAAGCAGCTCCTCTACCGTCTCTTTTCGAAGCTCTCCAAGTTCTTCGTGTAAACAATTGGCAGCTCCACAAGAGGCTCCGTAAGCAGCTATCTGCTCACTCGAGAAATTGTTGTGCACAGCATAAGCAATCCCAGCCGTTAGACAATCTCCAGCGCCAACTGTACTAATAACTTTTTCTAAACTTACATTGGAATGATAAAGTTCACCCATGTAATAAAGCCATAAACCTTCAGCTCCTTTGGTGATTGCTATAAGTTCCACCTTTTCCTTTAGTTTCTCTATGATCTGCTCAATAGAATCAGTTCCCAGCAGTTCGCTCGCTTCATGTTCATTTAAGTGAATGCCGAAAAAGGACTCAGAGATACTCTCCTTAAGTTGATCCCCAGAGCAGTCGATTATTATTTTCTTTCCAGCCTTATTGACACAATCGATCAAGTTTTTGGTAGCTGTTTTAGGAGCGCCCTTTGGCCATGAACCAGAAAGGCAGATCAGCTCGTGATCCTTAATTTCTTTTTCAAAGGCTGTTTTAAATTCATTCCAATGGTCTGAATTAAACACAGGACCTGGTTCTAATAATTCGGTATTGGCAAATGTTGGATTGTTAGATCTAAAGGTATAACATTTTCTGTTTTGTCCCTCGATGGAAATGCCACTAATGTTAATTCCACGTAAATCCAACTGCTGTTGTATCCACTGGCCAGTATTACCAGCCCAGTTGGCCATTAATGTATTTTTCTGTCCCAATTCCTGTAATGCCATGGCAATATGTGTCGCCTTCCCTCCAGGAAATTCTTCCAATTTGGTAATGCGATTCGAATGCCCTGGCTTTAGATTCTCCAACCAAGCATAGGTGTCAATCGATGGATTTGGACAGACGCTTAAGATCATTTTTCTTTTCTTTTGTAGATGGTAACACCCTGGACAACTCTATTGATAGCTCCCGATACAGAAGGATTGTCTGGATCAAGGCCAAGTGTTAGAGATTTATGAAGACCTAATAGCTGCCCTACCAAAGTAGTAGGCACTGCATTAAGGTTATCAGAATGTTTAAAGGCTGATGTTACTATATGTTTAGAATTCTCCAATTCAAGTGTAGGCTCATCTGTGATTGTCAGTGATTGAATTTTTCTCGCATCACGTGCAATATCCTCAGCAAGATCTTTTTCATATCTAAAAACATGAGGGTCATTTGAGAATAAATAAACCACTAGGGTGTTGGCGTTTACAACAGCTCTAGGACCGTGTCTAAAACCTAAAAATGAATCGTGTTTACAGATCACTTGGCCATCGGTAAGTTCCTGAAGCTTTAAGTGACATTCTCTAGCGATCCCTACCATAGGACCTGATCCTAAAAATACAACACGTTCAAAGTTACTCTTGGCAATTTCTTTAAAGACATCTTCGGCCTTTAGGAGATCCTCTCCAATAGCAATCATATTAGTTACGGCCTGTTGTTTGCTCTCGATGTTATCGATGTCAAAAACCAAAAGGGCCGTTAATAACATGGCTGTAAAGCTACTAGTCATAGCTAAACTCTTATCATTGGTCTCCTCAGGAAGCTGAATACTATATAGAGGATTCTTAGTGTCAAAATTAGCAAGTTTACCTTCTGGATTACACGTAATAATAAGGTGATATGCATTGTCACAGTGCTGATCTAAAAGGGAAGCAGCCTCTAAACTCTCTGGGCTATTCCCTGATCTAGCAAAGGAGATTAAAAGCGTCGGTCTTTGCTTTATAAAAAAGGCCTCAGGATGTGTTACTAAATCAGTAGTAGCTACAAGTTGTGTAGGTAAATTTGTCTGCTGTTGGATGGTGCCTTGAGCAACTTCTCCGACAAATGCTGACGAACCAGCCCCCGTGAGGATGATTCTTAAATCTTTCAGTTGTAAGATAGGCGAAAGAAATAATGCAATATCTTTCTTAGTTTCTACCAGTAAAGAAAAGGTTTCATTCCATAGTCTAGGTTGTGCCTTAATTTCTTTTTCTGTGTGTTTGTTGATATAGGTTGTGATATCCTTTTCCATATGATATTCGTTTAAAGCATTTGTACTATAACTGATGTGTTAATCTACAATAAAAATAGTCCATACTACTTTTCTTGACAAATTAAAGTAAATAAAACGTAAATCAAAAATCTTTCGTTACCCTTTTTTTAAATTTATTCATAAGGCCGCGCGGGAAGGTGCTGTCAACCCTATAACGATGTCGTGTATGACTAATTCATTAAAACTGTTAAAACTATAACAAAACAATACGTAAGTTATTTTAACGCCAAAATTTGTTTATTTTAAAATTATTTTTACTTTAGCGCCTAATATGAAATAAATTAGCTTTCTATTTCTTATTAAATTTTTAAAACATGATAATAATAACTAAACGGAAAAACTAATTGTTACTTAAAAACCTAGAAGTATTATGAAGAAATATCTTTTTACATGGATTGGCATGTGCTGTTTCTTGTTTTCCTTTGCACAGGATAAGCAAGTCTCTGGAACAGTAACAGATGCTGAAACCGGTGTGCCCATTCCAGGAGTTAGTGTTCTGGTAAAAGGTACTAATCGAGGATCTGCTACTGACTTTGATGGACTTTTTGAATTGAATGTAGCAGAAAATGCTACGCTGGTATTCTCTTATATCGGCTATGAAAATAAAGAAATTAGTGTAGCTGGACAGTCTGAGCTTCAAGTTAGCTTGGCTGTCTCAGCAGCTCAGCTAGATGAGGTGGTGGTCGTTGCCTATGGAACTCAAACCAAAGAAGAAGTAACAGCTTCGGTCTCTACCATTGACGCTGAAGAATTAAATGATGTTACCTCCACCGACGTATCAACAATGATGCAAGGGAAGGTAGCAGGTGTACAAGTAGTACAAAGTTCAGGTCAGCCTGGTTCTGTACCTGATATCCGTATTCGTGGAGTGTCATCTATTGATGGTGGCGTTAGTCCATTATGGGTTGTAGACGGGGTGATTATGCATGGAACTCCCAATTTAAATCCGAACGAAATTGAAACTCTTTCTGTATTGAAAGATGCTTCGGCTACATCTTTATATGGATCACGTGGTGCTAATGGAGTAGTTGTGGTGACAACAAAGAGTGCTAAAAAAGGAAGAAGTGAACTGACCTTGATATCTAAAACAGGATTTTCAACATTTAATGCTGGGAATTTTGACCTTATGAACTCAGCTCAAATGTACGATCATTATGGGGAGTTTGGAGATAGTTTTATTCCGTCAGATAATCCTTGGTTCACTCCAGATTTGCTTAATCGCGATTACGACTGGGTTGCTCAGGGAACTCAAACTGGAGTAGTTCAAGATCACAACCTTATTTTTACTGCTGGTGAGGAGAACTCTAAAACATATGTATCACTTGGATATTATGATGAAACAGGTACTATAAAAGGATACCAATATGATAAGTTAAGTTTTCGAATCAACCACGATCACGAAATCGGGGAACGTTTGACTATTAAACCTAAGATCGCTGTTAATTATAATACCAGAGAAAGTAAACAACATTCGCTTTATGCAATGCAAACTTATATGCCTTGGGATTCTCCTTATGATGCCTCTGGAGAAATTGTAAATCCTCAGGAAAATGGTGTTCCATGGATTGGAAGGGATAAGAGTAATTACCTTTATGATCTGCAGTGGAACCACGGTAATTCTTCTGTATTCAATTTATATTCAAATTTCGATATTGAATTTAAAATCACTGATCATTTGAAGTTTATCTCCACCAATGGATATACACTTTACAGATCAGAGAGCAAATCTTATACTGATCCTGCCTCTAACGGTGGAATGGCAGATGGAGGTTTGTTAGGCCAGTCAACTTCAAAACGTATCACGCGATTTACCAATCAAATGGTAAAGTATATGAATAATTGGGGTGATCATAATTTTACAGCTTTGGCAGCTTACGAATACAATGATTATGTATATGATGATTTTTCCGCCACAGGTGCTGGTATTGTTGCAGGTACTGAAATTCTCGCTAATGCAGCCACGCCAAAGAGCGTTGGAGGTTTTAAAAACGAATATGCATTACAATCCTTTTTGTTCAATGCTAACTACGGCTTTGATGATAGGTATATGACTCAGCTATCTATTCGTAGAGATGGGGCTTCCAATTTTGGTGAAAACAACCAATACGGAACCTTTTACTCTGCTAGTGTGGGTTGGAATGTTCACAATGAGGAATTCTTTAACGTGGACGCCATTCAAGAGTTAAAGTTTCGTGCCAGCTATGGTGCGGTCGGAAATAGACCAAATTCATTATACCCTCAATATGATTTATATGCCTTGACAAACACCTATAATGGTGTTCCAGTAACCACACCTTCTCAATTAGGAAATCCTGATGTGGGTTGGGAAAAATCATATCAAACAAATATCGGATTTGATGCATTCTTACTGGATCGCATTGGACTTACTTTTGACTATTATATAAAGGATACCTCTGACTTACTTTATTTTATCACTATTCCTGAAGTTACTGGTTATAGTGGTTCTTGGGAGAATATTGGTGGTGTGAAAAATAATGGATTTGAGTTATTTGTAGATGCAGATGTGATTCGTAGCCAAGACTTTTTATGGTCTTTAAACTTTAATATCGGTTTCAACACCAATGAAATTACTGAACTCTATCAGGGAGAGCCGATTATTCGCGGAAATAAACGTCTTAATGTTGGACAGGATATCAATACCTGGTTTATGCGTAAATGGGCTGGAGTTGATCCAGAAAATGGAGATCCACTTTGGGAGCTAATTGATCAGGAGACTGGTGAGGTGACAACTACCAATAACTGGAATGATGCTACCCAACAAGAAGTGGGTACTTCAACACCTGATTATTACGGTGGTTTTGGGACTTCTTTCAGCTATAAAGGAATTAACCTTTCGGCCAACTTTGCCTATAGTAAAGGAAATGAGGTCTACAACTACAGTAGAGAGTTGTATGATGCTGACGGAGCGTACCCTACCTACAATCAACAAGTCCTAGCCGATGGTTGGAGTCGTTGGGCAGCTCCTGGGGATATTGCCACACACCCAAGACCAGTATATGGAGGTAATAATTTATCAAACAAGACTTCTTCTAGATATTTAGAAGACGGAAGCTTTTTGAGAATGAGAAATGTTCGATTAGGATACAACTTTGATTCTCAATGGATAGAGAATCTTGGTATGTCTAATTTAAACCTGTATATCTCAGGTGACAACCTATGGACTATTACTGATTTTTCAGGTATGGATCCTGAGGTTGGTGTAGATGGAACCTACAATACTTTATATCCAGTGGCTAAAAGGTTAACTGTCGGAATCTCTGCTTCATTCTAATTTTAAATCGAGAACAATGAAAAAAGTACTATATAGCATATTAATAGCAGCGAGTTTAATCAGCTGTGATTTGGATCGATTTCCATACGATTCTGTTGCCTCTGATGAATTATTTGAGAGTGAGGGCGGTCTTGTATCCGCTACTGCAGGATCATATTCTTTATTAAAGGGAAATGGTAATGGATATGGATTTGCAACTCAGTTGCATCGTCTTTGCGAATATCCAGGAGATAACGTTTCATTAAGTGGTACTACCACTGATCCGTTGTTTTATACCTACAATTACCACAACATCACCACGGGATATCGTACAAATGATGTTTGGAGTTCTGGCTATAAAGCAATTGTAGGATGTAATAAGGTAATAGAACTGGCCACCGAAGGAGAGTCTGCAGAATCAGATCAGTTGATAGGTGAAAATTACTACCTAAGAGCTTATACCTATTTTCAGTTGGTTAATGTACTCGGTAGACCTTATGTACAAGGAACATCTAACTTAGGAGTTCCTCTAAAATTAACCTCTGATGTGAATGATATCCCAGATAGAAATACTGTAGGAGAGGTTTATGATCAAATTGTAGCCGATCTTCTAAAGGCTGAATCATTGATGAATGTAACTAAAACAAATGCTTACGCTACTAAAGAAGCAGCTCAGGCTTTGTTGTCAAGAGTTTATCTTTATATGGAACAAAATGATCAGGCTATCGCTTATGCGGATAAAGTGATCAATTCAGGAAAATTCTCTTTAGTTCCTCAAGATAAATTAGCTGATTATTTTGCAATGACCCCTGAAGATAATCCAGAAACGATCTTTTGTCTGCGCCATACTGAAGAGTCTGATTATACCAATGGATGGTATACAGTAGGGTCACTTTATGCAACTATTGAGGGTTCTGGTTGGGGTGAAATGTATGCCTCGAATTCATATTTAGAACTTATCAATGAACATCCTGAGGATGCGCGTAAAGGATTCATCAGTCCTCAATATGAAACTGATCAAGACGGAAATAAATATCCAGCAGTGTATTGGATAAATGATACGTATACGTATCAGTTTAGAAAAACTTTTGAGCAAGACGGTCAAACTTTCTTCACCGAAGAAGGCGTTAATTATCAGGTAATAGAAGAGGAAGTTGATGGCCAGCAAGCCCACTACTTTACCAATGCATCTAATGAAAAAGTTTATGTAACCAAGAGCTTTGAGATGTTCAAAAGAAACGGTTATCCTAAGTTTTATATTCTAAAAGCATCTGGACAGGAAGGCGTGCCACATTTATGGTCACCTGTGGTTTCTCGATTGGCAGAATTATATTTGATAAAAGCAGAGGCTTATGCCAAGCAAAATAACCAAGCTAAGGCTTTGGAAAATGTAAATATCATTCGTCAAAGAGCTGGAATACCTGTTTACGAAAGTGCAGCGGATTTTCCAGAAGGTCAGGACCTATTAGATGTAGTGTTGGATGAGCGTAGATTAGAATTTGCTTTTGAAGGACACCGTAAATTTGATGTCTTTAGAAATAACAATACTATGGATCGTAGATATCCAGGTACTCATTTAACAGGTAGTAATCCTTATTACGAAATACTACCAACCGATGATAGAGTTATCGAATACATTCCAGAGCGCCAGATTAATGCGCAACCGAGTTTGATTCAGAATGATTAATAACATAGGTTAAGTTTAACTTTTTTTCATTTTTATTTTTATTTAACCAGGCTACTATGGGGTACACAATGGTAGCCTGGTTAACTAACACCACCGAGGATGACAATTTTAAAAACCACCAAGACAATTGCAATGTTGATAGGAGTTATGGCTCTTGTAGCTTGCAATAATGATGGCAATAGCCAAAAGGAAACGATCTCCGCTACTTATAACCATCAAATCCCACCTGGAGGAAACAGTTGGGTGGTGAGTAATAATACAAACAGTAGCGCTCGCATTGATGAACAAGGAATTCAGCAGTGGACCCAATCTTCTACAAAGATCAATACGTATGTGTTTCTTGAAGATAAAGGGGAGCTTCATGTTGGTTTAAATGCCAAGGTAAATCAAGGTAGTTCAACCATATCGGTTGGTGTTAATGGCCAAACTAAGGAGGTTGTTTTAGATAATACGGAATTTAAGGTGATAAATGTTGGTTCATTTAATATAAATCAGCCCGGATATCACGCGATTGAAATCCAGGGAATTGAAAAAAGTGGAAATGAATTTGCCTTAATCAATACCATTGACATTGGAGGGTCTGCTACAGCACAAGGCGTAACCTATGTGGAGGATGACTTTTATTGGGGACAAAGAGGACCCTCGGTCCATCTTACCTATGAAACACCTCAGGATAAAGATATTTTGTGGTTCTATAATGAAATTACGGTAGCTCCAGGCCAGGATGTTATTGGTTCTTACTTTATGGCCAATGGGTTTGGAGAAGGTTATTTTGGAATGCAGGTAAATTCTGATAAGGAGCGACGTGTACTATTCTCTGTATGGAGTCCCTATGAAACGCAAAACCCAGATGAAATTCCAGAGGACTATAAGATTATAATGCTTGGTAAAGGTGAAGGAGTTCACACTGGAGAATTTGGAAATGAAGGTTCTGGTGGGCAAAGCTATAAAGTCTTTAACTGGCAAGCGGGGACTACCTATAAATTTTTACTCAAAGGAGAGCCATCGGTTAATAATTCAACCGATTACACCGCTTACTTTTTTGATCCAAACCAAGACAAATGGAATCTTATCGCTAGTTTTAGAAGACCATATACCTCTACTTATTTGACACGTCCTCATTCCTTTTTGGAGAATTTTGTAACTACAACGGGCTACATCCAAAGACAAGGAGCTTATGGTAATCAATGGATTTACGATACCACTGGTCAGTGGCATGAACTTACTAAAGCTAAATTCACCGCAGATGCGACTGCTAGAAAAGGTGCGCGATTGGATTATGCAGGTGGAGTGGACGGAAATACTTTTTATATGAAGAATTGTGGGTTTTTTAGTGAAAATACCCCTATTGATAGTGTGCTTGAGAGAACGGCAAATGGGCAAGAGCCATCGGTTGATTTCTCAAAACTTGAAGTACCAACATTAGAATAATACAATTTGAAAAGATTGCAAAACAATAAATTTTAGAGTTAGCTATTTCGGTAATAAATTTTGGTTTTTTTCCAAGTTAGTTTGTGTGTAGGGCTGTTGTAATGACAGCCTTATTTTTTTGGCAAAAATCCTAAAACTACTTAGGATGTAAACCAAAAAGCTTCTTCATATCAGGTGTGAAGAGTAATGCATTACATGGCAGATCACCTTGAGGGTTATCCCATTCAAATAGTTGTAGTTATCTGTAATTTCGGGTTAGTCAAATTTGTTAATTTGTTGTAAAAATGATAGTTTTACCATTTACTATTTAAGATTATTGTTTCAATCATGTGCGATAATCAATCGATTTACTAATCTAACACTTTAAAAATGAAAAGAAGACAGTTTGTCAACAGAGCAGCGACCTCTAGTTTGGCGCTAGCCTTTATGGGTACACTTGCCTGTAAGGGAGATTCAAAAAAAGCAGCTGCTTCAGGAGCTGAGAATAATTTAGATCCTGCGCAGGTAAAAGCCGAAGATGCAGCTATGTTTTTTCAAATTTCATTAGCACAGTGGTCCTTCCACAGAGCGTTGAATGCAGGAAAAATGGATAATTTGGATTTTGCAACTAAAGCTAGAGAATTAGGTTGTGAAGGACTTGAGTATGTCAACCAGTTTTTTGCAGATAAGGCTAAGGATAAAGCTTACTTAACCACAATGAACGAACGCGCAGCTGCTGAAGGATTACAAAATGTCCTTGTCATGATTGATGGAGAAGGTAATCTAGCGGATGCAGATGCCAAAAAGCGTCTACAGGCAATTGAAAATCACTATAAGTGGGTTGAAGCAGCTAATTTCTTAGGATGCCATGCGATTCGAGTAAACTTAGGAGGTGGTAAAGAAATGGAAGCAGCAGCCAAAGCAGGGGCAGATTCCCTTACCACGCTTTCTGAATTTGCTAAAGATGCTAATATTGAAATTTTAGTAGAAAATCATGGTGGATTCTCCTCTAACGGAGCATGGCTTGCTGGTGTTATGCAAGAGGTGAATTTGGAGAATTGCGGAACTCTTCCTGATTTTGGAAATTTCTGTATTGAGTACGGTGAGAATTATAGTTGTGCAAAAGAATATCCACGTTACCAGGGAATAGAAGAAATGCTCCCTTATGCCAAAGCTATCAGTGCAAAATCACATAATTTTGATGATCAAGGTAATGAAACTAATATTGATTATATGAGGGTTATGAAAATGGTCAAAGATTCAGGATACAGAGGATTCGTAGGGATTGAATATGAAGGGAGTGTTCTATCGGAGGAAGAAGGAATCATAAAAACTAGAGACTTACTTCTAAAAGTAGGTAAAGAGCTCGGTGTTTAGATTTTAAATTAGCTAAACTAACAACTCAAAATGAAACAATTGAAAATTAATTTAAAGAATCACCTTGCTTTTGATTTCAAAATTTGGTGTATTGCTGCTATAACACTATGTGTTTATAGTTGTGCTAAACCCACCCCTCAGGCAAGCTTGGAAGAAAGAAGCTTAATTCCCACTCCAGTGTCCGTACAGGCCTTGGAAGGAACTTTTCAGATTACTTCCAATACGCAGTTTTATATTCAAGATACCTTGCAAAAGACAACTGTTGAATTTATGGATAAACTGGTAACTGCAACAGGATTTAATCTAAAAGTAAATGCCCTACCATCTTCAGAGCCATCTGAAGGTGTCGTTATTAAATTATCCGACCAGGTTTCGCAAAAAGAAGGGTATGCTCTTAAGGTCTCAGCTGATAAATTAGTGTTGCAAGCCAGTACACCGGCAGGGATTTATAGAGGTCTGCAAACAGTGGTACAGTTACTGCCTTCGGCCATCGTAGCCAATGAAGAGTCACCAATAGATTGGTTGATCCCAGCGGTAGAAATTACGGATTACCCGCTGTATGAATATAGAGCTGCAATGTTAGATGTTGCAAGACACTTTTTTAGTGTTGACGATGTAAAGAAATACATCGACTATATCGCAGCCTATAAGATGAATAATCTTCACATACATCTAACCGATGATCAAGGATGGCGTATTGAAATAAAATCTTGGCCTGAACTCACCGGAATTGGAGCAAGCACTCAAGTCGGTGGAGGAGAAGGTGGATTCTACACTCAAGAGCAGTACACAGAAATTGTACAATACGCTGCGCAGCGATACATAAACATTGTTCCAGAAATTGATATGCCAGGACATACTAATTCTGCTCTAGCTTCTTATCCAGAACTAAACTGTGATGGTAAGGCTACGGAGCCTTATACAGGAATCGAAGTTGGATTTAGTACCCTGTGTATCGATAAAGACATTACCTATGAATTTATCGACGATGTCATTAGAGAACTCGCAGCACTTACCCCAGGAGAGTACATCCATATAGGTGGTGATGAGTCTCATTCTACAGAGCCAGAAGATTTTATTTTCTTTATGGAAAAAGCACAACAAATAGCTAAGGATCATGGCAAAAAAGCAATCGGCTGGGATGAAATCAGCAATGCCGAACTCTTGGATGAAACCTTAGTGCAGTTTTGGGCTAAGGATGAAAACGCTAAAGCTGCCGTTAAGCAAGGTAATAAACTAATTGTCTCTAAAGCTGCCAAAGCCTATATGGATATGAAGTACGATACACTGACTCCGATTGGTCTTAATTGGGCAGGACTAATCAATGTAGAAACAGGCTACGACTGGGATCCAGCAAGCTTAGTTGAAGGTATTGATCGAGATGATATATACGGAGTAGAAGCACCTTTATGGGGTGAAACACTGACCTCAATGAGGGATGTGGAATATTTGATGTTTCCACGAATATTAGGTTACGCTGAAATTGGATGGTCCCAAGACTCATTAAGAAATTGGGATACCTACAAAGAAAGACTCGCAAAACAACATCACAGGTTTGAATTGATGGATATTAACTACTATCAATCGAAGGAGATAGATTGGGATAAATTAGAATTTTTAGATTGATCAATCTCTTTAAAATGTAAGCTCGTATTCATGGGATCATTGCATTTTTAAGATTATACGATAAAAAATATCGCTCTTAGATTAATTAATAAGAGCGATATTTTTTTGTTTAAACATTAACTTGATATTTGGATGCGGAGAATACGGGGTTTAATCTCCGCATATTTTGCGGAGATTAGTAACTCAGTTTTGAATAGAACTACAATTTTTTGGTTAATAAAGTTCTATTTTAGAAACCCTTGAAGGAAGAAAATAATCTTTTTTACAAAATTATCCAATGCAGTAAGCTCAAGCCTTTGCGGGTGAAATAATTGAAAATGAGCAGACTATTGAGGAAAACCTCTTTTTTATTAGGACAAAATGTTGTATTTTCATTCTCATGCTAACATCATTACTACTAGCGGTTCCAGCCGTGTTTTTGTTTTCGTACTGGGGTTATAACCTCACTGATTTCGCCTATACAAAAATCTATGGTAGACCCTTAGTGGTATACAATCATTTTCACCTTAAGAACTTATTCACTGACGATATATTAGTCCTTTACCATCACTCTCCTTTTTACAATAGGTTGGACGCATATAAGAAACAAATCTTTAAGCACCGGTTGAGTGTCTTTATGAAAAATAAGGAGTTTATAGGTCTAGACGGTTTTGAGGTTAGTAGGGACGTTAAGGTAACAGTTTCATCTGTTGCAGTGATGCTCTCCTTCGGAATGCGCAATTACTTAATTGAATCGGTAGAAAAAATAATTATCTATCCGGGGCCTTACTTTTCATCTCTTAACCAAGATTATCATCTAGGGGAGTACAATCCCTTTTTAAAAACCATTGTATTCTCTTGGCCTGATTTTGTTGCAGGTATTGGTAATGAAAACGACAATTTAAATCTTGGCGTACACGAATTTGCACATGCGCTTTATTTTGGATCTATACAATCGGATGATAATAGTTCTCTCGTGTTTTGTCAAGGCATAAGAAAAATAGATCGCCTATTAAAGCAGACTGATTTCCGGAATCAATTATTGCAAAGTAAATACCTTCGAAGCTACGCCTTTACAAACAAGTTTGAATTCTTCGCCGTGTGCTTGGAGCATTTTATTGAAAGCCCACAGATGTTTCAAAAAGAGTTTTCCGATCTATTTAAGACCATAAAGCAAATGATAAATTTTGAACTTGAGTTTACCTAATCTGTGCACTCAATTTGTGAGTAATACTGTCCATAATCATCTTTGCATGAATCCTTGAGTTTTCAATAAACCAAAGATGCGTATCCATACCACCGCATATTACCCCAGCTAGAAACAGGTTCTCGATATTTGTTTCCATAGTCTCTTGGTCGTATTGGGGGTAGAATTTACCATCCTCTGAAAGCTGAATCCCTATTTTTTCTAAAAAGCTAAAATTTGGTTTGTAACCCGTGAGGGCCAGTACAAAGTCGTTTTCAATGCGTATTTCTCCATCGGGAGTATTAAGAACAAGTTGATCCGATTTTACTTCCTTGATGGTACTGTTAAAATAGGCTTTAATGCTACCTTCTTCAATTCTGTTTTCAATATCAGGTTTTACCCAATATTTAACCCTTCGGCCTATTTCAGGTCCTCTTACAATCATGGTCACATCAGCCCCCTTTCTATAACATTCCAGTGCTGCATCTACTGCAGAATTACTTGCCCCAACTACAGCTAGCTTTTGCATAGCATAAAAATGAGGGTCTTTGTAGTAATGAGCTACTTTAGGTAAGTCTTCTCCTTTAATGCCCATGGTATTGGGAATATCATAAAAACCAGTGGAGATGATTACAAATTTTGCGCTGTAGGTTTGTTTGTCGGTCTTAATGATAAACTGATCTTCCTCGTTCTTTTCAATGTTTTGAACCTTTTCAAAGAGTTGGATGTTTAAATCATTGGAGGTAACAATACGCCTGTAGTATTCTAAGGCTTCATTGCGCTTTGGCTTGGCTTCCTTGCTAATAAAGGGGATCTGGTCAATTTCTAGCTTTTCTGAAGAGGAGAAAAACTGCATATTTGACGGGTAATTAAACAACGAATTAACAATGGTTCCTTTTTCTATGATAAGATAATCTAAGTCCTTTTTCTTAGCTTCCAATCCACAAGCAATCCCAATAGGACCGCCTCCAACAATCACCAGCTCCTTTTGTATCATTTTGAAATTATCGATTTTAAATTTGAAATGGTCTGTATTGGCTTTTCACTTTTAAAAATATAACTACCAGCCACCAATACATCTGCGCCACAACTGATCAGCTTAGCTGCATTTTTATCGTTTACCCCACCGTCAATCTCGATAAGGCAGTTGGCGTTCTTAGCTTGTATTAATTCTTTTAATTCTTGAATTTTAGCATAGGTTTGATGAATAAAACTTTGTCCACCAAAACCTGGATTCACACTCATGAGTAACACCAGATCAAGATCTTTTATAAGATCTTTTAATAAACTTACAGGGGTATGAGGGTTTAACGCCACACCAGCAGTCATACCATGATCTTTGATAGATTGCACACAGCGATGCAAGTGAACACATGCTTCATAATGTACTGTAAGGTTCGTCACTCCAAGATTTGCAAAGTCTTTGACATAGCGATCAGGCGCCTGAATCATTAGGTGGGTGTCCAGGGGTTTTTTTGCATATTTAGCAATGGCTTCAATCACTGGCATCCCAAAGGAAATATTGGGAACAAACATACCGTCCATCACATCGAGGTGAAACCAGTCTGCTTCACTGTAATTTACCATTTCTATATCCAATTGTAGGTTGGCAAAGTTGGCTGCCAACACCGAAGGAGCAATCATGTTCTTATTCATTTTTGCAAGTGATTTATACACAAAGATATTATATAAAAAACAAACTACTATAATTCGTGGATTCCTTTTGTCCTTTAAGACTAAATCCAATAGGAAAGTAAAAAATAAAATGCATCGAGCAAAATGATATGAGAAGTCCTTTTTTGTATTTTAGCAAGTAGAAGCGTATAAAAGACAGTGTATAGAGCTGCTTGCATTATGGTAATTGGAGAAATGTCACTAAAATATTTGTAAGCATTCTTGTCACAGACCACCCCCTTTAATTGTCTATTAGTTAAAACAACCATGCAAGAACATTATCGCAAACTTTTAACCTATTCCTATAATATCGTTGGATCCTATGAAGATGCCAAGGATTTAGTACAGGATATTATTGAGAAGTATATCTCTTTAGATAAATCAACTATAAGAGATGAATCTAATTTTTTGATTAAAAGCGTTATCAATCACTCAATAAACTTTAAAAATAGACAAAGTAAAAAAGATACCTTCGGACAGTGGCTTCCAGAACCGATTTCCTTAGACCAAGCCGATACGAACCTAATTAAGCAGCAAACAGCTGGCTATACTATGCTTGTACTACTTGAGAATCTGAAGCCCAAAGAAAGAGCCGTATTTATTCTAAAAAATGGTTTTGAATATTCACACCAAGAAATAGCAGAATTACTAGAGATTTCGCACGATAACTCTAGACAGTTATTTTCCAGGGCCAGTAAAACCATAAAAGAGAAGGATTTTATCTCTCCAGAGAAAACAACTGTTCAATCCGAAGTTTTAAAAAAGTATCAAGAGGTACTAGGCCAAGGGAATATTGCAGCTTTAGAAGACCTATTGATTGAGGATATAAAACTTACTGCCGATGGTGGTAGAAATGTTCGGGTATTTAAAGCAGTTGAAATAGGTGTTAAGAATACCGCTAAATTATTAAACCTTATCCAGCAGCAGTTCTTATTCAATAAAACGTTCAGTTTCCATACGCTAAATCATCAGCCTGCTATTTGCTTTTGGGAGGGTTATAGCTTGTACAATTGTCAAATTCTCGATATCGATACAAAAGGACAAATTCGAAATATTTATTCCATCGTAGATCAAGTAAAACTTAAAAATTTGTGATTTTCGTCACATTCTTAAAAGCGAGTTTGTCTTTATTAAAAGAAAACTCATGAACACATCAATACTGAGAATTGACAGCAGCCTTCGCAAAGAGGGATCGTATTCTAGATCCTTAGGGGATTTTTTTATCCAGCAATGGGCCAAGCAAAATCCTTCTTCTACAATAAAGCGTAGAGACCTAGTCGATAATGAGATCGATCATTTAAACCAAGAAACCCTTGAGGGTTTTTTTGGGAAGCCTTTTCATACCAATTTACTTGAGCTCTCCGATAAACTGATCGATGAATTGTATAATACTGATATACTGCTTTTAACTGTACCGATGTATAATTTCGGAATTCCATCGGCACTAAAAGCTTATTTTGATTTGGTGGTGAGGGTCGAAAAAACATATACCTATCAAGGTAGTACCCCTGGTCTTTTAAATAATAAAAAGGCCTATATCATTTGTTCAATGGGTGGACAAAACGCAGAAGAAAAGAGTTTGGTAGAGATTCACCTTAGACGTATTTTAAGTTATATCGGAATTACTGATGTTCATTGTTTTACCATAGATAGCACGGCTGATCAGAAAGCTGTGCAAGCTACGGTGAGATCCAAAAAAAATGAAATAATAAATCTATTAAACCAATAACTTATGAAACAGATCAAACAAACCATAGAAGCCTTTGTTAAAGGCGGAGATACCAATGATAAGGAGCTGCTTGATAAAGTAGTACATCCAGCTTATCAGAATATTCAAGACGGATTTTTTAAAGAAAAAGGAATTTATGTAATCTCAAAAACGGAGTATTTAGATTTAGTAGATAAGAAAACCTTTGGTGGAAGTCCGAGGACCATACATTATGAGTCACTTGAGCAAATGGGGAACATAGCTATTGCAAAAGTTGTTTTAGAGAGTAAGTATCTTAAATTCTTCTCAACCATTGTCTCTGTTTTTGAATCAGATCGATGGCTGGTTATTAGTAACATTCCAATAGTTGAAATAAAGGAGCCCATAGCGTAGCAGCGGCGTGGTTCCATTAAGGATTAAAATTGAAAAACTCCGGTAATCAGCCGGAGTTCATTCATCAATCAAAAAACGAACAGTTATGATAAACTGTTGTTATCTTCTATATTTTAATTGCGTTTTTAACTTTAAAGCAGTCAAAATACAATTTTTTTCCCAATTATTAACCCAAATACGTTTTGAGAATCTTGCTTCTTGAGGTATGTTTCAACCTACGGATCGCTTTTTCTTTAATTTGACGTACACGCTCACGAGTAAGATCAAAGGTTTCTCCTATCTCCTCTAAAGTCATTGGATGCTGATCTCCTAATCCAAAATACAAGCGAATAACATCCGCTTCTCTTGGTGTAAGTGTCTCTAAAGCACGCTCAATTTCTGTACGAAGTGATTCGTGTAATAGATCCTTATCAGGGTTTGGAGACTCCCCACTACGAAGTACATCGTAAAGGTTAGAATCTTCTCCTTCAACAAGTGGTGCATCCATCGATACGTGTCTACCAGAGTTTTTCATGGACTCTTTCACATCGTTGACAGACATATCCAATTCCTTTGCAATTTCCTCTGCAGAAGGCACACGCTCATGTGCTTGCTCTAAGAAAGCATACGTTTTATTAATCTTGTTAATAGAACCAATCTTATTTAAAGGAAGCCTTACGATACGAGATTGTTCAGCAAGTGCTTGTAGTATGGATTGACGAATCCACCATACGGCATAGGAAATAAACTTAAAACCACGTGTTTCATCAAAACGTTGCGCAGCTTTAATAAGTCCAAGGTTCCCCTCGTTAATTAAATCGGGTAGGGTTAAACCTTGGTTTTGGTATTGTTTTGCAACCGATACCACAAAACGTAAATTCGCTTTAGTAAGTTTTTCAAGTGCAATTTGGTCACCAGCCTTAATACGCTGTGCTAATTCCACCTCTTCATCAGCGGTAATCAAATCTACTTTACCGATCTCCTGAAGATATTTATCTAATGAAGCGGTTTCACGGTTTGTAACCTGTTTGGTAATTTTGAGCTGTCTCATCTATTCTCTGACTGATTTATAAATAAAATACAATGGGTGTGTAGGGATTATACGTAACGAATGCTGAAAATGTTACAAAATATTGAATAAAAAAAATTCTAAATACTTAAGATGGTTTGCAAGGTGTTAGAATTTAATCGATTACAATCTTTTTTAGAGTCGTTCTAATAAAATAGTTTAGATCAAATTATCATCATCAATAGTAGCACTGTCCGTTATAGAATCTTGTGTCATGTTCTGATAAATATATTCCATACAAAAAACCCAGTAAACTATTATTAGGATACTGGGTGTTGATTTTGTGTTCTAACAGGTGTTATTCCTTTAACCAAGAATGTCTTAAGTCTTTTTGAACCTGGGTAGCATCTTTAGTTTCTTGAATTTTTCCAGATTCTATTACGGGAGTGCCAAGTGTTCCATGGAGTTCTAACTCTTCACCATCACGCTCGACGGTAAGGTTGATTTCAGAATCCGCTTGCCAAGCCATAGATTGCATGATTACATTTTGGATACTTTCTAAAGTAAACTCAGTCCCATTGACTTCTTTAATGATATCGCCACTTTGTAATCCAAGAGCATTCATACTAGAATTTAAGGTAGTATTTCTAACAAAAATGGCTTTGGTTTGTGGATTGACATCAATAAACGGGATCTGTCCATGTATAAAGAACATGGTAGGTTCTAAAACTGTAGAGGATTCTAAACCAACTTTCTCAAAGAAAGTGTTATAATCAATTGGCTCACCACCTTTGATGTGCTTTTCGATAAAGGTTTTTACCTCAGGGTAGGTCAAGGAGACGATTTTATCAAACAATTCATCATCCTTAAACGGCTTGTCCATCCCATACTCATTGGATAGCTCCTTCATTAGCCAAAGAATGCCTTTTTCACCCTGACTTTGTTCTCTTATGATGATATCTAAACACATACCGATTAGAGCACCTTTTTCATAAACATTTGCAAACTCTTTTTTATATGGTTCAACCAGAATATTTTTACTGATCTTGGTAAAAGAAGTGCTGTCGTTGTAATTTCTAGAATTTTCAATCTTTTCACCCATACGATCATAAAAGTCCTGATTATCTATAAGACCTTGGTTGATCTGGAATAGATTGGCAAAATATTCGGTAACTCCTTCGTACATCCATAGGTGTTGAGACATCTGAGGATCGTTGTAATCAAAGTCTTGAATTTCTTCAGAATGAACAGTAAGAGGAGTTACAATATGGAAAAACTCATGAGAGACCACGTCGGTCATTGTTTTTACAAGTGCTTCCTTAGGCATGGTCTCTGGCAATACCACGGTGGTACTAGTATGATGCTCCAAAGCTCCAAATCCTGTTGGACTTCCAGGTTGCATACTTCCTAAGAAAAGTAGAATGTGATAGCTATTAGTAGAATTAATAGGCCCAAGAAAAGCTTTTTGAGCTTTCATCATTTCTTCCATTTCCTCGCTGATACTAAGGGCAGAGTATACTTTGTTAGGTGAATAGACAGAAAGGGTCACGGTAATGTCGTTTACAGAGAAGGTCTCAGAATCCGCTCTAGAATACATAATTGGATTATCAGTCACTTCAAAGTAGCGGTTGGCAATATAAGTATCCGTATTGGGATTATCAGAAGTTGTTTCTATCTTTTTTAAAGAAGTACTACCGCTCATGCTTTGCTCATGAGCAATACGAATTTGATAAGGACGCTCTTCTAAATTGTCAAAGTACCCCACAAACATATGCATGTTCATAAAGTAATTTTCGCCCTCTTCAATATTACTACCCGCAGGGGAGAATACGGCATCCTCATATTGTGTTTCAGTATCAAAGGAGTCGTTTACACTATAGGTGATTTTATCAAGTTGGGTGGCGTTCTCTATTTTCCAAGTATTTTCATCCACCGAAACAATTGCTAAAGGATTGTCATCGTAATCAAGTGCCTGTAAATCTTCTATGAATTTCCCATAATTGTCATTGCTATAGGTCCCAGGAACGGTTTTTGGAATATAAAAATTGACGGTCTCACTAGTAAATCTACCTGGATTAACCTGGACAACTACCTTGTCATCTGTGACATTAATAAGGTCGATATCCACCATTATAGCAGATTCACTTGCAAGGTCACTTACTTTTGGCGTACAGCTCAATACAAGAACTGCAGCTAAGGAAAATATTAATTTTTTCATTATTATTGTGTTTTCAAATTCTAGAATTTAAGTAATAGGTCTAAATTACGTGTCTTTGTTTCTTAAATAAAAGTTAAAAAATACTTTGTAGACTTATGGCCACACCATCCTCTTTATGATGTTTTGTAATCTGATCTGCTACTTTTTTAACCTCTTCTCTAGCATTAGCAACAGCTACACCAAGCCCTACACCTTGAAGCATTTCAATGTCATTGTAATTATCTCCAAAGGCAACAGTCTCTGACAGTGTTATATCTGGATAACACTTATTAAGTACTTCTTTGATCCCTGTTAGCTTTGAGACTTCTTTATTGGCGATTTCAATATAGGTGTCCTTTGATCGGTACAAATGCAATTGATCTGAAAAGATTTCTTCAAGATAATTGTAAAGTCCTTGAATTTTTTCCTGATCACCCATACACATAATCTTATGTGCTCCAAGGTTTGTTGATTTCCAAAGCTCTAATACCTCCCTGTTGGATTTAACCTCTGGGCTAGCCTTCGTATTGGATTCTTCGCGTTTAGCCCAATAATCCATTTCTTCCACATACCAGTTATCGGCATGAAATAGACTCAGGTGAACCTTATTTTTCGGATCGCTCTCATTGTAATCCACAATGTTTTGCAAGATATCAATTGGAATTTCAACAGAGAACAATCCCTCTTTTTTATGTGAAATATAACCTCCGTTGTAAGCAATTAGAGGTAGTTCTAAACCTTGAAGATCATTTTGCAAATGATACATCTGACGTGGCATCCTAGAGGAGACCAGTATGAAAGGGATCTCATCTTTTATTTTAATTACTGCAGCGATGGTTGCAGGAGTGAGTTCACGATCTGGTCCAAGTAAGGTGCCGTCAATATCAGTAAAAGCAATTTTATACATGTATTTATTTTAGGGATTTGTTTTGACAAATTGAATTTCTTGTCCGTTTTGGTTGAGTAATAAGCCGACCACAGTGTTGTTTTCATCCTTTTCAAAAACCACCTCAGCTTTAACTACCTTATAGATGAAGCTCTCACCTCCTTGATAGAATATCGGAAATTCGGGTTGTTGATTGAGTTTGGCATAAAGATGATCGTCTTTTAGAACGATGCTATAGTTAAGCCCAAGTCCATCATTGATATATTCGCCTTGGTATGGCTGTAATTGTTCTTTGGATATAGCAACCTCTTCTTTATCTATTTGTAAAGGGTATGCTTTGGGGTTTATAAGATATTTTGCCAAGTCTTCTATGGAGCTTGATCCTGAATTTGTCATCACGCTGATGACTCTATTTGAGTTAAGGTCAATGGCAATAAAGGTTCTAAAACCTCCAGTTCCACCTCCGTGAAACACGATCCCGTCTTGATCGATAAACCAACCCAACCCATAATGATTTCCATCTTTATCGGTAAAATAGCTTTTGGTGGCTACCTTGTTACTTTTAGCAAAAGGCGATGAGGTTTCCAAAAATTGTTTTCCAAACCGTTGCAAATCAGTGATAGTGGTTTTTAGTCCCCCTGCTGCATCCATGACTTTAAAGTTCCAATGAGGAACGTTTTGTGTTCCTATATATCCTTTGGCTAATTGATGTTTCTCAGCACTGCTCACATCAAAATAGGTGTCAGAGAGTTGCAGCGGTTTTAATATCTGATCCCGAACTAAGGTTCTAAATCCAATTTGCTTGTAAGTGGATAATACATCTCCTAATAACCCAAATCCAAGATTTGAATACACAAAATTTTCTCCTACCGATCTTGGGATATGATGGCTGAGAAAGCTGTACATTTTAGATTGATCATAATCTGCATAAGGATTAAGTTGATTAGATAAATCCAAATTAGAGGGAAGTCTAGGTAATCCAGAAGAATGGGTAGCTAAACTCTTAAGGGTTACTGGGTTTCCTTTTTTGTCTGTAAGATCAATAGAATCAGGTAAAAATTCATTCACTTTTTGAGATAAACTCAAACTATCCTCCACGACATATTTAGCTAAAAGTAAACCTGTAAAGGATTTGGTGATGGACCCAATTTCATATAAAGTATGTTGATCTGCCTTAACTTGTTTTTCAAGATCACGCCATCCATGAACGTAGAAATGTGTACCTGTACTATCTGTTAAACCTACGGCAATTGATGGATTGATGTGGTTTTTAACACGATACTGAACTTCTTTTTTTAAAAGTTCTGGTATTTGACTAATTCCAAGATTGACACTTAGAAACATCATCAAAATTAAAGTGTATGTGCGTTGTCTATTATTACTAGAATACATCTATGTTATATTATCATCATTCTTTGATACGTTGAGGTTATGGGGTTTAGATCTTTAAAGAGGGCTTTTTTTGTGGAATAATTTTTCCATTAAAATGTTTTGTAAAGATATGAAAGAACAAGAACATTTAACAATTAGCAGCCCCTTAAAGTACTGGACTGTCATAGTTACAGATTAAATACAACCATTTTAGCTATTAATGCTATAACTTTTAAACGAAGCTTTGAACCATCATTAAGACAATATTGCAAATCTTTGTTAAACAAACAACGGTTCAATTAAAAGCTTTATTTTTGCCAAAAAGTAGGATATGCGTTTATTAGTTTTTGTGCTATTGTTGAGCTTGCAGCAAATGACAGCTGCTGATTTTTTTTGGGGAAAGACTGGTCATAGAGTCGTAGGTGAAGTTGCCGAGCAACACATTAAAAAAAGCACCTTAAAAAAGATTGATAAGATACTTGATGGACAAAGTTTAGCGGTAGTGGCTAACTTTGGGGATGATATTAAATCTGATCCGCGGTACAGAGAATTTGGGCCATGGCATTATGTGAATATCGCTCCAGGTAAAAAGTATGGTGATGATCAGCCCTACAGAAAAGGAGATATAGTAACGGGTATTCAAAAATGTATTGAAGTAGTTCAAGATAAGAATGCCTCTAAAGAGCAGCGCGCCTTTTACTTAAAATTATTAGTTCATTTTGTGGGTGACCTTCATCAGCCTATGCATGTAGGTTATGCCCAAGATAAAGGAGGGAATGATATCCAAGTTCGCTGGTTTAATAAAGGTACAAATCTACATCGGCTTTGGGATACCAATATGATCGAATCCTATGATATGAGTTTTACTGAGTTAAGTGAAAACCTTCCTGTTCTAAGTAAGCAGCAACAAGAATTTATCATCCAAGGAGATCTGTTGGACTGGGTCGCTGATTCACAAAAAATCGCAAAGCAGGTCTATGAATCAGTAGAGGTAGGAGAGAAATTAGGGTATACCTATATGTACGAGCATTTTGATACTGTCAAAATACAACTCCAAAAAGGAGGACTTCGACTTGCTAAATTACTTGATGAGATTCTGTAAAGTGTTTCTTATTATAAAAAGGCATCAAAGCTAAAGATGATTAAACCAGTAGTAGTTTTAAAATTATCCACTACCGGTTTTAATTTTCCAGTACCGTCTTTAACTCATTACGGTATTGTGAAGGAGACTTACCTGTAAACTTTTTAAAAGATTTGTTGAAATACGAAAAGTTGTTGAATCCACTTTCAAAACAAATATCCGTAATACCGATTGGTTTTTCTGCTAGTAGTTTAGAAGCGTGCACCAAACGGTACTCATTGACAAAGTTAGTAAAAGTCTTACCTGTGATGTGTTTAAAGTACCTACAGAAAGAAGGGACGGTCATCCCTGATACATTTGCTATTTCTTCCAATGGAATCTGCCGTTGAAAATTTGTCTTTACATAATTAAAAACAACATTGATTCGTTCATTATCCTGTACATCCGCCTGAAGAGAAAACCCTTCTGCGTTTAATATTTGGTAATCCGGTGAATGTTGAAGCTGTTCAAGAATAGATAAAAATCCCAAAAGTCGCTGGAAATTATTCATTCCTTCCAAAGCCTCAATCTTTTCACCTACGATCTCTTTGGTCTTACCCGTAAAAGCCAATCCTCCTCTACAGCGTTTAAAAAGTAATTTAATATTTGCCATCTCTGGTTTGTCCATCATCTGGGTGCCTAAAAAATCAGGAAGCATCTGAATGACTACTTCATTTTCATTCCCAGTAAACTTATCGGTAAAACCACAGTGTGGAAGATTTGATCCAATTAAAATCAAATCTCCTTCTGTATAATAAGAGATATGGCTTCCAATTTGGCGTTTTCCAGCTCCTCCTTTGACATATACTAATTCAATTTCAGGGTGGTAATGCCAATACGAAGTATTTTGATTTTGATTCTCTTTAAACTTGATAAATGAGAACGAACTTCCGAAACTTGGATTAATAACCTCTAATGCTGGTTTTTTAATACTCATATAATCAGTTGTTTATAATGTGAAATTCACGATTTATAGCTAATTGCAAGATACAAAATTTTAACCAGAATATGTCTTATTTTATCCTTAACATTAAATTAACATTGCAATCATGTTAATATAGCACATAAACTGGAAAATTTGGAAGTAGTATACGCCCCATTACAGAGGTATATTTGTACTGTAGTTAAAATGAAAAAAACAACTATTAAAATTGCAAGAAATGAAAAACATAATTAAAAGAAGTTTGGCAGTTGTAGTGTTGAGTATTGCAACTTTAGCCTCCGTTAGCGCGAAAGATTTTGACATGGAAGTGAAAAAGGTTGATGACAGAACGGTTGACCTTATTATAGAGAAAACTTCTCAGCCAGTTGATATCGCATTTGTTGACGCAAATGGTGTGGTTTTATACAAATACTCATACAAAGAGTTACCAACAAGCACTAAACGATATAACTTTAAAGATTTACCAAAGGGAACTTACTATTTCAAAGTAGAAAGTGCTACTAAAATAGAAACCATCCCAGTGGTAGTTACTCAAAGCGAAACTGTAATTAACAGTGATAAAAAGGAAATAACTTACAAGCCTCATTTCAGAGTAGATGGTGATGTTGTTAGTATAAACCTTTTAAACATTGACGAATCTGTTGTCGATATCAAAGTTTTTGATCAGACTTCAAATTCATTAGTACACCAAGAAATATTGCAGGGAAAAAAGAGCATAGGAAAAAGATTTGATTTCTCTTCTGTTAACGATCGTAGAGTTTACAGATTAGAAGTTACCCACTTAGGGAACACTTATTACAAAACAGTTAGCTTGTAATCTTAAATTAGATTTTTGAAGTTGGAAAAGGGAGAGGTTAGACTCCCTTTTTTTTTGCCTTAATTTTAAGGCAAGCACCTCTAGAAAGCTCCGTTGCACGACCTTCTTCTGGAGGTTTTTTATTTTTCCTTCAAAGGGTTTTATTCCTGAACTATGGACTTTTGCAACCCATAGTTTCTCTCAGAACAACTAGTCCCTGAAGGTTGTCTTAATTCCTATTTATTTTTTTTAAGTGTAACATTTTAAGAATTCCCGTATCTAAAAGTTGAATTAAACACATTTAATATTTAGGTTATGAGAATTTCTATTGTATTATTATGTTACACCATTTTGGCAACCAGCAGTGGTTTTAGTCAAACCAAAACATATCCTTTTGAGGTTCTAAAGACTGGGAAGGGGATTGAGTCCATGATTTTCATTCCAGGCTTTGGATGCTCGGGTAAGGTGTGGGAACAGACAATATCTAATTTTGAAAATGATTTTAGTTGTTATACCCTTACTATGGCTGGTTTTGCAGGAGTTCCAGCACAAGGAAGCCCAACTTTTAACTATTGGAAAACATCCATTGCAAGCTACATAAAGGACAATTCAATTGAAAAGCCAATACTCGTTGGTCATAGTATGGGCGGAGTATTAGCGATGGAAATTGCTGCGGATTATCCCGATTTACTTGAACGAATCGTTGTTGTAGATGGACTTCCTAGCCTGCAAGCATTATCTAATCCTGATTTTAAAGCTTCAAAAAACCCAAGTTGTTCTAAGATTGTAAACCAAATTACTGCCCTATCAGAGGAGCAATTTTATCAAATGCAAAAAGCGAATATTCCTAGAATGGTTACAGATACTACCAAGCAAAAGGAAATCCTTTCTTGGACAATGGCTTGTGATCGGAATGTTTTTGCCATGATGTATTGCGATTTTTTAAATACCGATTTAAGAACAAAAATCGGTAACATCAAATGTCCTGTATTAGTGATGTTATCTCCTGGGATGGAGAATTTTAAAAGAAACATCGATGATCAATTTAAAAACCTTCAAACTGTGGAACTTCAATTTGCTAAAAAAGGGCTACATTTTATTATGTTTGATGATCCCCAGTGGTACCTTGACCAACTAACCAATTTTACAAGCTTGAATTAATGGACTTTGAAAAACTATATAAAACATATTGGCAGCGGATATTTCGAGTTTGTATGGGATATGTGAACAATTATAGTCTTGCCCAAGATTTAACCCAGGAGACTTTTATTATTGTGTGGAAACAGCTCCCGAAATTTAGAAATGAATCCAATATTGGGACGTGGATATTTCGCATAGCTTCTAATAATTGTTTACGTCATATAGAGGTGGAGAATCGAATGAAAAAAACCACACTTCCTATTGATCTAAAACAGGAGACTTTAGTTTCTGTAGAGCCGAAAATACAATTTCTTTATAAATGTATTTCAGAACTAAAAGAAATTGATAGGATCGTGATTTCCTTGGAATTAGAGGAGATCAAGCAATCTGAAATTGCTAAAATAGTTGGACTTTCAGAGGTTAATGTACGGGTGAAAATCCATAGAATAAAGGAAAAATTAACGCAAAAATTTAAGGACCATGGAAACCAATATTGATTTGAAAAACATATGGCAACAACAAAAAAGTGAGCAACCAGATTTCAAGGAACTACTAGAGAAATTAAGCCGGTATAAAAAATCCAATCTGCGTAAACTAGCCTTTACCAATATTATACTTTTACTTACCTGTGCGTTTATTCTCTTTATTTGGTTTTATTTTCAACCTCAATTGGTGACAACCAAAATTGGGATTGTTATCTGCGTTTTGGGCATGTTGATTTATCTTTTATTTTACAATAAATTCTCTAGAAATCTCAAAACCATCGATAGCACGGACTCCAATCATGAGTATATACAAAATCTCAATGCTTTGGTAGTTAAACAAAGGTTTATGCAAACCACCATGTTTTCTCTTTATTTTGCCATGCTCTCAATTGGTTTGTCTTTATATTTTATCGAATACACATTAATGATGTCTCTATTCTGGGCATGTTTTACTTACCTTATGACTTTCACGTGGTTGGCTATTAATTGGTTGTACTTTAGGCCAAGGGTGATAAAAAAGCAGCGTGCGAAACTTGATGAGCTCATCAGTGCCTTTAATCACTTAAACGCCCAGTGGCCAGAAGATAAAAACAATAATGATGCACAGGCATAAGGCGTATAGAATAGGAAGTACTTTACGTTTACTTTTTAATGTATTCTGCCCTACGGAACCGGAGCGCTTCCCAGTCGGAGTCAATTTTCAACCTCTTAATCTGATCGTAACCTTTTTTAACTAGAGGGTCCCACTGATAATCATTGGTGATGTCAGTGCGTAAGTTTTCAGATTTTTTCCTTGGATGTGCCACCCATAAGATAACATCATCCTTTAATTTTGGAAGCAAGGTCTGCAGTTGATCTTCAAACTCTTTTATAGAAGAAACAAAAAGGAGTGCAAATTCCATTTTATTAACCTGGATGAGAGATTGATAGATATCAATATTTACAAGTTTGGCTAATTTCTCTGCAAAACCTTCGGGCTCATTGATAATTAGGATTTCTTTCTGATTCTCTAATTTTAGTTTTTCGAATAATGTCTTCATACGTGGTGGGAATGATGAGGGTTAATGGATTTCGTGTCGCCTTACAAACCCAAGTTAAACAAAATATCGATTGGATACAATAGAGGTATAGGTATTAAGAATCGTTATAAATTCCTAATGCACAAAGTCAAAATCCAAACTGGGATGATATACCCAGAGATGGTGTTTTTATTAAACAAAAATACTCATGAAATCGGGACATACTTTTAGCTATTTGTAAAGTGGATTTTATAAAAATTGTTAACTGCAGAAAGCAATTCTGGTAACATTTTGCTTTATTAATAAAGCAATTTACCGATTTATCTGTCTAAGTGAGAAGCCGAAAATTACCTTTTACAGTGACAAGATCTTTGGAAAACAGTGATAAAAAAAGGCCGTTTGAAAACAAACAGCCTTTAGTATTATATAGGGATTCTCACCTGAAGTTCCGCATTTTTAGTGTGTTTAAAGAACTTCAGAACATCACTTTATTTTATCATTTGGTAACTGCGCGTTACGAAATCCGTAAGCTCTTCACCTTTTAATAATCCTTGAGACAATCTAGCTAAATCTAACGACTGCTTAATAAGGCGTTCTTTTTTAGCCTGGGTCTTTGTGTTTAGGATTTGACCAACTAATTCGTGATTGGTGTTTACAATCAAGTTGTAAATCTCAGGCATATTACCCATGGCGAACATTCCACCCCCGCCTGTAGCGCTCATTTCTTTCATGCGACGCATAAATTCAGGTTGTGTAATTGTAAATGGCGATGCATTACTATCTAAAGCCTCCAGCTGTACGGTGAATTTCTCTTTTGGAATCACCTCATCTAAGGTAGTTTTAAGTGTCTCTTGTTCCTGCTCGCTGAGCTTTGAAATTTTCTCTTCATCTTTTTTGATAAGGTTATCAATAGAATCAGAATCTACGCGACTAAACGAAATATTCTCTTTTGAAGTTTCTAATTTTTGAATCAAGTGACCTACAATTGGAGAATCTAGTAGCAACACTTCATATCCACGCTCTTTAGCCTGATTGATGTAAGTGTGTTGGGCATCCTTATCACTAGCGTAAAGAATGACCATTTTACCATCCTTATCGGTTTGTGCGTCTTTGATCTTCTCTTGAAGTTCCTCGAAGGTATAATAAGAACCATCTACAGTAGGATACAAGGCGAACTTATCTGCTTTTTCAAAGAATTTATCTTCAGAAAGCATTCCGTATTCAATTACCACTTTGATATCATTCCACTTGTTTTGAAAATCCTCTCTGTTTTCATTAAAGAGTGACTTTAGTTTGTCCGCCACTTTTCTAGTGATATAACTCGAGATTTTCTTCACATTCCCATCTGCCTGAAGGTAAGAACGAGATACGTTTAATGGAATGTCTGGAGAATCAATAACCCCTTTTAGCATGGTTAAAAATTCAGGAACAATTCCCTCGACATTATCCGTTACAAAAACTTGGTTTTGGTATAGCTGAATGCGATCCTTTTGTATGTTCAGATCGTTTCCAAGTTTCGGGAAGTATAAAATTCCAGTAAGGTTAAATGGATAATCTACATTAAGGTGGATATGAAATAAAGGCTCCTCGAATTGCATAGGATACAATTCTCTATAGAAGCTATTGTAATCTTCTTCCTTTAGATCAGCTGGAAGTTTGGTCCATGCTGGATTAGGATTGTTGATGATATTATCAACGGTAAGTTTTTCTTCCTTAGCATCTTCTCCTTCACCAGTGGTTTTAGATTCTTCACGCGTTCCAAATTTAATGGAAACAGGCATGAATTTATTGTACTTGGTTAAGAGTTCAGAAATACGCCCCTCTTCTAAAAATTCCTTAGAATCTTCATTGATATGTAGAATGATCTCAGTACCTCTCTCAGTTTTATCAGAAGCCTCTAAAGTATATTTAGGTGAACCGTCACAAGTCCAATGACAAGCTGGCTCATCTTTAAAGCTTTTTGATATGATCTCTACTTTGTCTGCTACCATAAAAGCAGAATAGAATCCCAAACCAAAATGTCCAATAATACCACTATCCTTTGCAGAATCCTTGTATTTTTCCAAAAACTCCTCTGCACCAGAGAACGCAACCTCGTTGATGTATTTTTGTACCTCCTCTGCAGTCATTCCGATCCCTTGATCGATTATGTGCAATTTTTGAGTCTCTGGGTCAATTTTCACTTCAATTTGCGGATTGCCATATTCAACTCCTGGCGCCTCGCCTATATTAGTAAGGTGTTTTAACTTTAGAGTAGCATCGGTAGCATTGGATATGAGCTCTCTTAAAAAGATCTCGTGATCACTGTATAAAAACTTCTTTATTAACGGAAAGATGTTTTCAACGGCTACATTAATATTTCCGGTTGTCATATTGTTTGAAATTTATGTTTAAACTTTGAAAAAGTCATAACTCAAAAAAAATACCATTTCAAAAGCTGTGACAAGATGACAGTTTAAGCGAGTGTTAATTCTTTGAATTCACCCCAAAATAATTGAGGGAAACCTTTTTTTTCTCCCAAAGATGTATTATATTGTAGGGGAATAATTAATAAATTAGAATAGGATATATAAAATATATTGCAAATCAAGAGTGAATACTTACGGATAGGTTAAGTTATGTTATTAATTGGTTAGGTTGTTAAAGAGCGCCCACTATCATTTTTTGGTTGGGCGCTTTTTTTATATTTGGTTTGATGGGTTTTGAAAATTTAATGGGATTGGCTTTTTATAAGCTTTTTCCCTTACGTAAGACGCTAGTATAGATCACGTGTAAAGTGATAAAATTACCACTAAATGGTATTTTTTAGATTTTTAAGCTGTATATTTGTGCTATTAAATTATAAATAATGCTAATAGAGTTTAAATTTTCGAACTTTCTTTCTTACAAAGATGAAGCAAGGCTTTTGATGACTACAGTTAAGTCGTTTAAAGAGCACAGAGATACTCATATCGTAAAAACTAATAAAAATTTTGAATTATTGAAAACTGCGACTATTTATGGCAAAAATGGTGGTGGTAAAAGTAATTTCATTTCCGCAATGGGATTTATGAAAAAAATAATTCATAATTCATTTGCAGATTCTTTAAAAAAGGAGGAGGATAGGGGACGAAGGGATTATTATTTTAAGTTATCTGAGGGAACTGAAAATTCACCAAGTTCATTTGAAGTTTCCTTTATAATAGAAAATGATACATTGTACCGTTACGGTTTTCAGATCAAAGGATACGAAATTGTAAAGGAGTGGTTGTTTAAAAAAGTTGATACAGAAACACCACTTTTTGAGAGAAACGTAAAGGATTTTAAAATCAATTCTTCAAGTTTCCCAGAAGGTAATAAGTATAAAAAAGATGTTAATACAAATGTTTTGTTTTTGAGCCATTTGGCGCAGAATAACACGAAGGTTGCTAGTGTTGTTTTTAAATGGTTTCGAAATTTAAATGTGGTAAGTGGACTCAACGACAGCCATTATAAAAATGTTACGAAAAACCTATTAAGTGAGGTTCCTGAGTTTAAACCTTGGTTATCTCTTGCAATTAGGTTCTTAGAAATAAGTAATATAAAAACTAGTAAAGATAAAAGCATTATTACCTACCATAATAAGTTTGATCAAAATGATGTTATTGTAGATTCTGTTGCCTTTGATTTTGAGCGAGAGGAAAGTCAAGGAACTAAAAAATTAATTTATCTTTTAGGTGCAGTGTATGACACTTTAATGTTTGGTAAAATTCTTGTTATAGATGAAATTGACTCAAAATTACACCCTAATTTAACTAAAAAACTATTAGAGCTATTTCATAAATTGAACATAAGGAATGCACAATTTATTTTTACAGCTCATGACTCTGTACTATTAGATAAGGATTTGTTTAGACGTGATCAAATTTGGTTTGTCGATAGAAATAAATTTGGGGCTTCTGAATTATATAGTATGTCGGAATTTAATGCTAGTGTAGTTAGGAATAGTTCTGATTTTAGGAAGAAATATCTAGATAGTGTATTTGGTGCAGCAGAAACGTTAGATATTACTGATGAACTTATCAAATTAATGTAAATGATAAGTTTATGAGTAAAAATTTAAAAAGATACGAGAGAAAGCGAGGGAAACGTGAAGCGGTAGGAAAGCAGATCAGAACCATAACATTTAGTTGGGTTAAACTCGATATTAATCAAGGTCAATCGGTAGAAGAGTGGGAAAGGGATGGATTATTATCAGTGTTCTGTCAAATGATGCGTCAAATTGGCCAGTATAATACTACTCAAGTATATGCAAACCAGATGATAAAACAATATACCAAAGTAGGATTTCCACCAGATTCGAAATTTGAAGAGCCCAAACACGTTTCACCTTCTTATTGGGCGGTAATACATATTAAACCAAAAAGTAAAGAAGTTGTTGTGGGTTACATTGAAGATGAAATTTATTACATCGTTTTTCTGGATAAAGAACACCATTTTTGGCCCACGAAAGATATCCAAAAAAGAGGTAAAACTAAGAGGTAGACCTTTTAGGTAAGCGACAAATGTTTAGACGTCTTATTATAAGCTTTTTCTTGTTTGTCCAAATAATGGTTGTTCAGTGCCGAAAACTTACGCACAATAAGTGTACAGTCCCTTCCTTTTTAATCAGACAAGAACTTCTTTATCTTCAGTAGTTGACTTTATAGGTTTTCCATTAATCTGTACCTTGTCTTTTTTTGGATCTTCTTTTCTTTTAAGTTTAAAGAAAACCCATAGACTTATAATTGACAATACAATCCAGAGCATATCGATAAAGAAAGATTGGAAGAACTCTTCATTAAGGGTTAGCCAAAACCATTTTCCACTTATCACTCCATTTACCACAGGAATAAAGAACCCGATGATACTTCCAAGTAACAAACAGTATTTGTTGGTGAAGTAATTGTCTTTTTTCCAAATAAAGAACAGGCTCAATATCAGCCATCCAATTAGGTAAAAATCGTTTACAAATGACATATTCACCTCTCCATGTATTTTAACAGCAATAAAACTTAGGGCCGTAATAGGGTAGAGGGAAAGACAAATTGCAACATAAACATTGACCAGTGCTCTGTTAAATCGTCTTTTGCGTTCACTTACGCTTTTCTTTTCTCTAGCTACTAGCCAAATTAGTACTCCAGAGAGAATGACAAAACAGGAAATAATACCAAGTACAAAACTGATAATCCTAAGACCGTATCCGGCATAATCACCATAATGAATGCGGTATAAGATGTTTTTTACCCCATCTAAATAGGTGTTTTGCGTATAAGGGTCTTTTTCTCCTATAATAGCGCCAGTGGCATTAAAACTTAGTTTAGCCACTCCAGTGTATTTATCGTCTTTAGGAAGTTCACCTTCCACAGTAACTTTCATGTTACTGTCTGCGTAATTGTAAATGTGAAGGTGAGTGATATTTAAATTATTCCACTTATCTCTAGTCTGTTGTACAAGCCCTTCTATCGATGGCACCTGATCAATTTTTTCATAGGCGAGTGTCGGTGGTGTCTCGCTCATCTCTAGTTGATTGTATAACTCCTTCTGATCTCCATCGAATAAAAACATGATATTTGGAGCTGCCATCAGTACATTAAGCATAAAAAATGCTCCCGTAACTGCATATACAAATTGGAAAGGAAGTCCAATAACACCTAATGCCGTGTGGGCATCTGTCCAAACGGTTTTGAGTTTTGCTCTTGGACGAAAGGTATAAAAATTGCTAACTATTTTATTCCAATGGACTAGAATCCCAGTGATAATGGCAAAAAGAAAAAAGAAAGAAACTAGTCCAGAGGTATAATATCCATAAGGGTAGGGGATTTGAGCGAAAAAATGTAAACGATACAGAAATTCACCCAAGGTATATGATTCTAAATAGTTATAGGTATCAAAGGTTTCTGTATCTAAGTAAAAAAAGCTTCCAACCTTAGCCTCTTCTGCAGCTAAACTGTCCTTCGATGCGCTCATGCTGACATCTACACGTCTTTCATTGTAATGACGACCAATTTCAATATCTCTACCATAGAGTGCGTAATCCTTTTTTAAAGATTCCATAATTGGATCTAAACTACTGACAATACCATGATCTATTGGTTGGGTATACTCATCCTTTTGCCAGTTCGCAATTTCATCTCTAAAAAAAGAAAATGAACCAGTGAAGAAAATCACAAAAAGCATCGCACTGATAATGATACCACTGATGGTATGCAGATGAAATAGGATATTATAGGATCTATTATTCATTATGATGGGATGATAGGATGATATATTTTACCAAAATGCAATGCAAGATAAAACACTGCTGTTAAAAGCAGGTACAATCCCCATAACTTCCAGGGATTTTTGGCCAAAAACGCCAAGATCATTAGGACTGCCCAAAGTATAAAACCATTGTAAGTCATGGTGATTATCACATTGACATGATCAAGCCATACAGCCAATGCTAAATGAAAACTTACACTAACCATATAACCGCCAATAAAGCCAGCAGTTATTTTTGCAATGCGCTCCCAAGGGGATGTTGTCAGGTATTTTTTATTAGCTGGCATAGGTTATAAGATAAGATTTTCAGCAATAACAATCCCAATAAATACTATTGCGACTGCTTTGTAATTCATGATTCTAAGTGGACAGAGGATAATAATTAGACTTGCGATAGTGGATAAGATAACAAAATAGTACAGTATCCCCGCAGCTAATCCTTTGTGTAGAACAGTGAGAATAAGACTTCCAACTAAAAGTATAACTCCAGCAGGTTTTAATAATGACTGACTCCTTAACCAAACATCAAATCCGCCTTGAGCAAGTTCAGCTCGAGATGAGGTGTTGTAAAGGGCATAAAAGCCTGCAAAGGTCAATAAGAGAATAAGTGTTGTCATTGGTCTATATTATTCAGTTAATCTGTCAATTATCTTAAAGCAAGGAAACAGCACAGAGATTTACTCAGCGCTGTTTACCTTAAATTTTGTTTTTCCTTAAGCTGGAATGCAGTAGGTCACACAGTGCCATACAAACTCATAATCTTCACCTTTGTAGGTGCCAGGAACTTCTTCCTGATGTGTAGCCTCAAGGATATATTTCGTATCCCATGGCAATCCAAACTCTATAAAACCATCTTGGTCAGTCTCCAATGTTTTTGACCAAAGGTCTTTTACAAATAATTTAACTTCGCTCTTTGCAAGTGGTTGTCCTTTAAACAACAATTGTAATTTCACCTGATCATCAGCAGTTACGATACGTTTAACAGTAATACCGTTTTCATTTTGAGTTGCAGTATCGTTTTGCGCTTCACCAACACTTACATTAGCAACAGCGTGGTAATGTGTTTTGAAAATACCAAAATCATATTCAGAATAATCAATCACATCAATTTGGTCGTTGTTCAGAAGTAAGGTATAAACCCCGTTTTCCTCTGGTGTAAAAACCGCTTTGTAATGATCCTTTTGCGCTGTGGTGCTAAGAGGGATTTTTTTACCTGAAGGGCTTACTGCCCAAAGAGTAAAGTTTTTCACCCCTTGAAAAGCTTCTCCTTGAACCTCTTCAACCACCCCATAGGTATATTCACCCATGTGAACTTTTACGACATGTTCTTGTCCAATGCTGCCTGAAACCTTTGTTTCAATCCATAAATAATGGGCAAAGCTATTTGCCGTGGTCAGTAGTAATACTGTTAATGCAATTAATTTTTTCATGGTTCTTTCTATTATTAGTTTGTTATTAAAATCTGTATGTTAAGGTCAGTCTTGCGTTTGTTCCAGGTTCACTCTGCCAGTATAAATACTCTGCATAAGCGGCGCCCGAGTATAGGTATTCATTTAACAGGTTATTGATGTTTAGATTGACTCCAAAGTGCTCATTAGACCAAGAGATTCCACCATCCATGCGGAAGTAGTCAGGTAACACGGCTTCGTTTTCAGCGCTCCATGCCCAAGTTGAACGGTCGACCTGGTATTGGTATCCCAAAGAAACTGCGAAGCCTTCAAATGTTGTCCCAGGAAGGAAAGTGTAGTTCACCCATCCATTGGTAATGTGCTTGGCATGTCCAGCAATACTATTTCCAATATTATCTTTGTTAGTGTCCTCGGTGATCTCCACATCGGTATTGGCATAATTAAAAACCACATTGATAGCTGGGGTAATCTGTCCTTGCATATCGAATTCGATACCTTTGGATTGTACTTCTCCTGTTTGAGTTGAAAATCGGTAATTACCGTTTTCATCAGTATGCTCAAGATCACTAACTAAATAATTGTTTTTGGTAATCTGGTAAAAAGTAAGGCTGGTATTTAGTTTTCCTCCAAACCACTGTTTTTTTAATCCTCCTTCAATGTCCACAGACTCTAATGGGTCAAACTTCTGATTGTTATAGCTTTGACCGTATTGTGGCGTGAAGGCCTGGTCGTATAACGCATAGGCGGTAAAATCAGGTAAGATATTAACGCTCAGTCCAACTCTAGGGGTGATTTTATCATCTTGGCTTTGATCTCCATAGGCAAATATGTTTGCGCTGTTGTAACGAGCTGCAAGGGTAAGCCTAACTCTGTCATTCCACATCCAAGCTTCATCTTGAAGGTAAAAAGAGCGGTAGATGGTACCTTGATAGTTTGCTGCTCCACGAACTTTAACTGGAACACTTCTATCAAAAATAGGGTAGACGGCCTCACCGTATATAGGATTATATATATTGAAAGGTTGGTTAATATCTATAGGACCTCCGCCGGCTTGGCTCCAGTCTGCCCAATATTCTAAGTGACGGTAATCAAAGCCACCCAAGACTTTGTGTTTAATGCCACCTGTATTAAATTCCCCATTAATGTAAAGTTGCCCAAGTTCATTGGTACTAACAGCATCCGAGACGCTGATTCCACGATAAAACTCTCCATTTCCAACCACAGCGGCTGGCCAGGCAGAGGCTCCAGTGGAGGTGTAATCCATGAACATATACTGTCCCATTACAGACCACTTATCATTAAAGTCGTGAGTAGCATTTACCAGAAGGCTCACCTCTTCAATTTTACTCTGAGGAAAATCTTCATCTAGGTAAGTAAAGTCGCGATCTAAGCTTCCAAAACCATCCTCAACAGGAGCGAATATATAGGCAGCTCCAGTGATTTGGTTTGATTGCTGATAGGTGAATTCTGTAGTAACCTTTGTTTTGTCTGTAATGTTATAACTAAGTGAAGGAACAATACTAATACGGTCACTTAAGTCGTAATCTCTGTGAGTTTGTGCATCCTCATACATCCCTACAAAACGGTACTGTAATTTATCATCCTGGGTAAGCGCCCCACCTGAGTCAAAACTAAGTCTATAGCTTCCAAAGGTATCTCCTGTTACAGAGAGTTGATTTACAGATACGCTTGTTGGCTTTTTGGTTACCACATTGTAGAACCCTCCAGGTTCACCTGCAGATTGCATAAATCCTGCAGGTCCTTTAACGAATTCAATATTCTGAACCATGGACATATCCTCAGCAAGAGGCCCCCATGGAAGTTCAATATTTAAACCATTCCTAAAGGCTGGTAGTTTAAACCCACGCATATTAATACGAGCAAAAGTTCCCCAGTGTTCTATCATCTGAGCTCCACTGACATTACGAGTCACATTCTCCATCATGTTCACAAGATTTTGGCTTTTGATCAAATTGTTACTGATGATTTGAATGTTCTGTGGAAGGTCCAATACCTCGGTAGTCAGGCGCAAGGATTGGGAAGGCTGTTTTACAAGAAAATCAGCATGGCCGTTTCCGCTTACCACCACTTCATCCAAGGATTCTGTGGATTGTTGGATTTTTATACGACCAAGATTTAAAGATTGGTTGGTCTCAACTTCGATTTGTTGAGTTTTAGTTTGGTAGCCAATGCTACTGAATTGTATAGTATAATTGCCGGGGGCGATTTGGATTAAACGAAATTTTCCATTTTCATCCGCCTGAGTTCCTTTAGCAATCTCTAGGAGCTGTATGGTAACCATAGGTACTCCTTTTCCGTTTTCGCCTATTACTTGGCCCTGGACGCTGGCCTGTTGCGCAAAGGCGCTGAAGCCAATTAGGCAGAGTACTATGATGATGGTGTTTTTCATTTTTTATTTAGTTGTGTTGGGTTTCTAGTTGATTTGTTTTAAAATTTATAAGTAAAGTTTGCTGAGAACATTCTTGGAAGTTGCGGGTTGATCGTTGACCAACCAGAATAATACTCTTGGTTTGAGATGTTGTCTAGCTTTAAGGTGATTCCGAAATCTTCAGTTTCATAGAATACAGAAGCATTGATTAAGGTATACTCATCAAGGGTAAATGTCCCTAGATTATTTCTGTCAAATATGTTGTTTTCTCCAGCGTAGTTTCCTCCAAATCCAAGACCAAACCCTTTTAGACCTCCATATTGGAAACGGTAGCTTGCCCAAAGATTTGCAAGGTTCTGAGGTCCTGCACCCTCAGGTCTTCTCCCTTGGAATGCTGCATCGCCACGTTGAAGTTCACTATCGTTATAACTATACCCAGCGATAATGTTTAATCCCACAACTGGGTTTGCGACAATACTAGCTTCGAATCCTCTACTGACTTGTTCTCCACCTTGAGTATAGGTATTAGGTCCTGTAGATAACACGATGTTAGAAACCTGAATATCATAATAGCTCAAGGTTGCTGCTAACTTGTTAGAGAATAGATTTAATTTAGTCCCAAATTCAAATTGGTTTGCTTGTTCTGGATCAAAGCTAATAGTACTCACATTACCGTTATCTTCCACAGTTTTTGGAGCTACATTAGAGAATCCGTTCATATAATTTGCGAACACAGAAACTTTGTCAATAATAGGCTGGTACACCAGACCGAATTTTGGAGACAGGGCTGTTTGATCATGCGCGTCATTTGAGAAATGATCTACTCGAAGACTCGCCATAGCAGAGAGCTCTGGCATAAAATAAATCACATCGGATACATAAGCACTGTATACCTTTTGATCTGATTCACTTAATTGTGATCCAGGATTCGGTAATAAGGCAATACCAGCATCGGCTCCGGCTTGTGATAACACACCTGTATCATCGGTGCCTGGTGTCTGATTCATTGGAACACCAGTAGCCTGGTGAAGAGCAGGTGCTACCGCAGAAAACTCATCGATGTTTTCTCCGATATAAACAAAACCATGTCCAGCATATCCAGTTCCACTATTAATGGCTTTTTGGTGGTAATAATCAAGACCCGCTACCATTTTGTTTTTAAAGTTACCAAGGTTGAATTCTCCAATAAAGTTTTGTTGAATATCCGTACCTATGGTCTCTGAATTTTGATTACTGGTATATCTGGCAAACACACTTCCTTGGGTGATTGGTGAAGTTTCGTTAACCGTTGCAGTAATATCTGTTAAGTATGAGTAGTAACCGTCAGATTTTGCGTTGGATCTAGATACCACAGTTTGTGATGTCCAATTGTCACTTAGTTTATAACGCATTTCTCCTTGCAGGCTATAGGTCGGTGTATCTACATAAAGATCGTTGCTGGTATACGAACGTTCATTGTTATAACCTAGCTCATCCATATTGTTAACATGTAGCGCCGCACCACGATTTAAAAATAACATGGTTTGGTTAGTGCTACGCCCGTTGTAAAATTCTGTATTTACAAAGAATGATAAACGATCATTCACCTCAAAGGCTAAGGAAGGTGCTACATAAAATGATTTAGTAAAACCAGCATCTTGAAAGCTGTTTTGCTTGTGATAAGCTGCATTGAGTCGCAGAGCAATGTTCTTCTGATCACTAAGTATGGTGTTTACATCAGCCGTAACTCGGTTTAAACCATAACTTCCAGCGGTATATGCAATACTACCTGAAAGATCATCGAAATATGGACGCTTGGTGTTGATGTTAATAAGACCACCGTAAGAGATTAAACTACTACCATAGAGCGTTCCAGATGGACCCTTGATGACCTCCACACGGTCGATATTAGCAGGGTCTGGTGTTCCATTGGTTAAACTTGGTAGTCCATTGACCATCGTTGGTTGTACTGCAAAACCTCTTAAGGAATAATAACCACCGCCATCACCTCCTCTTCCTGTGGATTCCCATAGTTTGTAGATCCCAGGAGCGTTTTTTAGGGCTGATTCAAAATTGGTTACCACTTGTTCTTCCAAGAGTTTTGAAGGAATGGTGTTGTACACCTGTGGGTTTTCAATATCTTTCAAAGGTAGTTTTGAAACGGCTTCACTCTCCGCGCGATAGAATTTGTTTTTCTGCTCGGCCTCTAAAACCACTTCGTTTAAAACTTCTCTGTTCTCAATAAGTATAATAGTTCCAAGATCAACAGTTTGATTATCTGTTACATTGCTTTGTAATGTTTTTGATCGAAACCCTACATAAGAAATCTCTAGGCTGTACTTACCAGAACTCAGTGAGCTTAAATTAAAAGTACCTGTGTTATTGGTGTTGGTACCTTGATTGGTACCCTTTATGATTACATTTGCATTGGGGATGGGATAACCTTGGTCTGAAATTACTGTTCCAGAGATAGTTCCATTTTGGGCTAGAGAGCTCAAAGTAAATCCTATAATGAATAAAGAACTAAGAATGTGTTTCATTTTAATATAATGTTATTTATATTTGGTCTAAATTAATCAGGATGCAAATTTAACTAAGCATTTACTGTATTAATGACGCGATATGGAGAAAAAAAGACGTGATTTTATAAACTGTGAATTGCTCAATCTCACCAAGCTTAATGAGAGTTTCCTCAACTCAATTGCTAAGCCCTGTGAATCAAGGAGTAATTCAGAGTATTTTTCAGAATATATCGTTAAAAAGCAGTTTGGAAAAGGACGTATATCGTTATTTAAACACCAAGGTGTGGCGTTACAATTTAGCCAGTTTGAGCTTATTCGTGATCTTGTGTGTTATATGGAAGAAGATCAGGAATTCTTAGAACTTTCATTTTTAATAGAAGGTGAGAAGATTATTTCCATGCGCGGCAGTTCGGATATCATTCACGAGAGTCAAGAGGCCTATACGGTAGAAAATACCCAATTTAAAGGGTATGTGCGTATCTCCGGGGCAAGACCTTTTCGAGAATTTAGAATTCGTTTGTCAAAAGACTATTTAAAATCCAAAGGATGTTACCAACTTCCTGTTCTTAAATCTCTGGGCCAAAGTGGTGTCATTCATTCTATTTCCAATGAAATTTTAGAAGTTTTGATGTCTTTTGAACTTACTGGCCTTTCAAAACTCTCAGGGCGACTCTATGCGGAGGCTAAGATTTTAGAACTTTTAGCCATGGAGGTCGGAATCTACGAAAAAGGACAGGTGATCGTAAAAGGAAATAGCCAGGATAAGGTACTTAAAAAACTATACAGCGCACGTCAATTGATGCTAAGTAATTTACATCAAAATCTGTCCATACGTGAGATATCCAGAGAAATGGCCATTAACGAATACATGCTTAAGAAGGAATTCAAACGCGTTTTTGGATATTCCATCAATGAGTTCTACGCCAAAGAAAAAATGAATAAAGCCAAGGAATTATTAAAATCTACCCAGCGGCCGATCTATGAAATCGCTGGTGAGATCGGATATAAAAATGCGACCCATTTTAGCGCAGCCTTTAAACGGTTCTTTGGAAGTACTCCAAAGAATTTTAGGAGTGCCATTTAAAGAGTTTGAGAAAAAATAAATGCCATACTTTTTAGCATGGCATTATAATTATTTTATTGATTTTCAGTTATTTTAAAGCTTTATATCCTCAAAGCTATTGACCGTTTTACGAAGATCTGTTAGCTGGGTAAGTAGCTTTTCTGCAAGATCTAAATGCAACATGTTTGCTCCGTCACTTTTAGCATTGGCTGGATCAAAATGTGTTTCCATAAAGATACCATCTACTCCTGCTGCGATACCTGCCTTGGCAATGGTGCCAATTAGTTCAGGCCGTCCTCCAGTTACACCACTACTTTGGTTAGGCTGTTGTAATGAATGGGTTACATCCAAGACTATTGGTGCGTATTGTTTCATGGTAGGAACTCCTCTAAAATCAACGACCATGTCTTGATATCCATACATGCTTCCTCGGTCGGTAATAATGACTTGCTCATTATTAGAATCCAGTATTTTTTGAACCGCATGTTTCATGCTCTCTGGGCTCATAAATTGACCTTTTTTCAAATTAATTGTTTTTCCTGTTTCTGCAGCAGCTACAAGTAAATCAGTTTGACGAACTAAAAATGCTGGAATTTGAAGGATATCCACATACTGTGCTGCTAAGTCAGCATCACTTTCTTTATGAATATCGGTGATCGTTGGTAGACCAAATTCTTTAGACACTTTTGCTAATATCTTTAAAGCTTTTTCATCCCCTATGCCTGTGAAGGAATCAATGCGGCTTCTGTTTGCCTTTTTAAAACTTCCCTTAAATACATAAGGGATTCCTAGCTTATCAGTAATTCCAGCCATTTTCTCTGCAATCCTCATAGCCATATCTTCCCCTTCGATAGCACAAGGCCCAGCAAAAAGGAAGAAGTTGTTCTTATCGGTGTGTTTTATCTGTGGTATTTTATTTAAATCCATTGTCAATTGTATTTGTACCCTGCAAAGATACGAAGAATCTCAAAGTTGATCTGCGGTAAAATTAAGTGCAAAAATTTTAGTTTTAACTAAGGGGTAGTTTCTTTTAAATGCTTTGGCTATTTTAGCGCCTTAAAATTTGATCATATGAGCTTAGAGGAAAATCTTAAACAGCGTAGTGGAGGTAGTTGTGAATTAAGTAACACAACTGAAAACTTAAAGGTGTATCAGGTCGATTATAATGGACAGACTAATGATGAAAGAAGTATTTTAATCAGCGAAAAATGTATCGCTCAGATAGATAAGACAGAGGAGGCCGATAGTACTTTTTGGGAACCTATATTACCTATTTCGATGTGGAGTGAAATTCCAGCTATAAAGGTGATTTCTTGGAGGATGCTTCAGCGATTTAGAAATGAAAGCTGGGCAGTGGACGCCTTGGAGATGATTTATCTTGAGGAACAAGAATTAGAGTGGGCAAAAGAATCGGGTGATCATCTTAATGATGCAGGAGGGAAGCTTCATAAGGATAGTAATGGTAATATTCTTCAAAATGGAGATACGGTTACGTTAATTAAAGATCTTGATGTAAAGGGATCTTCTTTAAACGCCAAGATTGGAACCGCAGTTCGAAACATTCGTTTAGTTCACGATAATCCAGAACAAATCGAAGGAAAGGTCGAAGGACAAATGATTGTTATTTTGACAAAATTTGTCAAAAGACAGTAAAGCTAACTAAAAACACACAGGGTCTTTTCTAAGGAACGGGATCGTAGCCTGAGCCGCCCCAAGGGCCACAGCTGGAAATTCGTTTAATAGCTAGCCATCCTCCTTTAAAGAGACCGTGTTTTTTCAAGGCTTCAATGGTGTATTGAGAACATGTAGGGGAATACCTGCATGCTGCTGGGGTCAATGGAGAAATGACCCCTTGGTATACCCTAACTAAAAAAATAAAAGGGGCTATGATGATCTTTTTGATCATGACTTTAAAAGTTTTTTCGGCCAAAGACTTCCCTTACTGAAAATCGAAGGTCGTTCCTTCCTTTGCATCCTTTAATGCCACTCCTAAGGCTGCAAGTTCATCTCTAATTTTATCTGAGGTAGAAAAATCTCTATTAGCTCTTGCCTCAGCGCGCAATTGAATTAAAAGCTCAATAGTGCCATTGAGTCTTTCAGTGGAACTATCCTGAGCGATACTCTCATCAACAAGACCTAAAACATCAAAGATAAATCCTTTCATGGTCTTTTGTAGAAGATTCAGGTCATCCTGGGTAATTTGAGCCTTTTTATCCTTTATAAGATTAACCTGTTTGACTGCTTCAAATAGGTGAGCAATTAAAATTGGGCTATTGAAATCGTCATTCATTGCTTGGTAACACTGCTGTCTCCACTTGGCAACATCAAAATCCGAACTGCTTGATACCTCAAGCTGTGATAAAGAGTTGTAGGCCTCAAGGAGCCTATTGAATCCTTTCTCAGAGGCCAAAAGGGCATCGTTGCTAAAATCTAATATACTTCTGTAATGTGCCTGAAGCATAAAGAAGCGCGTTACTGAAGGGGTGAAAGACTTGCTTAGGATATCATTGTTCCCTGAGAATATCTCATTGGGAAGTATATTGTTTCCAGTGGATTTGGCCATCTTTTTCCCATTTAAGGTCAAGAGATTGGCATGCATCCAATAATTTACAGGACTTTTACCCGTGGCTGCTTGTGCTTGGGCAATTTCACATTCGTGATGTGGGAATTTAAGATCCATTCCGCCACCGTGTATATCAAATTGTTCTCCAAGGTATTTAGAACTCATGGTTGTACATTCTAAATGCCAGCCTGGGAATCCATCGCTCCAAGGCGACGGCCAACGCATGATATGCTGAGGTTCCGCCTTTTTCCAAAGTGCAAAATCCTGTGGATTTTTTTTCTCAGATTGACCTGCGGTTTCTCTGGTGTTATGGATGAGATCTTCGATATTTCTCTTACTCAACGCTCCGTAGTGATTGGTCTTATTGTATTTTAAGACGTCAAAATATACAGATCCATTGACAATGTACCCAAAGCCATTATCGATAATTTCTTTTATAATCTCAATTTGTTCAATAATATGCCCTGTCGCAGTGGGTTCAATACTTGGAGGCAAGTTATTGAAACGCATTAAGGTGTTGTGGAAATCAACCGTATAACGTTGAACCACTTCCATCGGTTCAATTTGTTCTAATCTTGCTTTTTTGGCAATACGATCTTCACCCACATCCGCGTCATTTTCCAAATGTCCGGCATCGGTGATATTTCGTACATAACGAACCTTATATCCCAGGTGCTTTAAGTAGCGAAAAACCAAATCAAAAGAGATAAAGGTTCTACAGTTTCCTAAGTGTACATTACTATATACAGTAGGACCACAGACATACATGCCTATATAGCCTTCTGTAATAGATTTAAAAACTTCTTTTTCTGAGGAAATTGAATTGTAGATTTTTAACTCGTTTTCTTGATATGCCTGCATGCTACTTTTGGATCGTTTTTGTTATACGTTGTATTTTCAGGGGTGTTTTAAAAAGATCTTAGAATTCAGTATCCAGTTTAATATAATCCAAAAACTCTCTACGAACAGCATTGTCTTTGAATTTACCTCCGAACTCGGCTGTAACTGTACTACTCTCAATATCGCGAATTCCTCTTGAATTCACGCATAGGTGTTTGGCATCGATCACACAGGCCACATCTTTGGTATTCAAGGCTCTTTGTAACTCCTGAACGATCTGCATGGTCATACGTTCTTGAACTTGTGGTCTTTTGGCGAAATAATCGACGATACGATTCATTTTAGATAGACCTACTACCGAACCATTGGAAATATAGGCAATATGTGCGCGTCCGACAATGGGTAATAAGTGATGCTCACAGGTAGAATATACTGTAATGTTTTTCTCCACTAGCATTTCTCCATATTTGTATTTATTGGAGAAGGTAGAGGCCTTTGGTCTTCGATCAGGATGCAGCCCAGCAAAAATTTCTTTGACAAACATTTTAGCCACCCTTCTTGGAGTCCCTCTAAGGCTGTCATCAGTTAGGTCCAGTCCTAGAGTTTCTAAAATGGTATACATCTGGGACTCTATTTGTTCTATTTTCTGATCATCTGACAATTCAAAAGCATCGGCTCTCATAGGTGTTTCTGCTGCTGATGATACGTGATCATTTCCTAAATCTTCATAATGATCCTCTAACGCTTTGTCTATTTTCATGTGCATGTTTTTTATAAAAAAGAATTAAAATTTAACTGTTCTTTGTAATTTTAGGGAAACCGACCGTACAAATATAATTCATTCACAAATGCATCCTTGGCGCGATCTCTAAAAATTGAGTGCAAAGATACGTAATTAGGATTGAATCCCTATTTTAATTCACTATCGCTTTTGTTGTTTTAAAGCTTAAGCTTCACAATTCGAGCGATCTACTAGGTGTAACGCCAGTCTAAAGAACATTAGTTGTAATTTTTAGTCAAAACTTTCGTTTTGCTAACAAACATTTAAAAATAAAATCGATGAATGATGCTATTGAAGTGAATCTTATACTCAATTCTCCCATAGAAACCATTTGGGATGCGATTACAAAGCCAGAAATTATGGAGAAGTGGTATTTTAAGGTGCATGGTTTTGAACTTAAACATCGCTGTGAATTTTATTTTTACGAACCCAGTGGAGAGAATTTCAAACATGTTTGTAAGATCTTAGAAGTAGAACCTCTAAGGCGTCTTCGTCATACATGGACCTATCCGGAGATCAGCAAAGGAGTCTCCATAGTGAGTTGGGATTTATTTAAAGAAGGTTCCTATACCTGTATTCGCTTAAGACATCAGGGAGTAGAAAACTTTCAAGACGGTAGCGATGCTTTATCTGTTGAAAGTTTTGAGGCAGGCTGGGAAGATATTGTAAAAAGAAGCCTTCCAGACTACCTCAAAAGTACTTTATATAAACGTTGATTTTTTTAAATTTTCTCTCTTTTTTTACATGGTAAAGGTGTAGGAAAGTACCACCCGCGTTCTTTTTTCATCAAAATAAGATGTTGAGGTAAGTCCTGTATCGTATAAGGGGATATTGTAGTCTCTTTGAGATTGACTAAACCCTAAATCCAATCGAGACGTTCCGAAAGTATATCCTATCCCAGCGGAGTATCCATTGAGATCTCCCATAGTGAAGCCATCTGCATAAGGACTTTCCTCGAAGCGATACCCAGCTCTTAGACTGAGCTTGTCTAGGCGATATTCACCACCTAATCTTACCGTGGAAGTAGCCTTGAACTCATCAGCGATCAACTCATTTTCTTCTCCAAAATAGGCATCATTGTTTGGCTTTAGCTTGGCCTTAGCCATGTCTTGATATTGATAATCAACACTAATTAGTCCATTTGATCCAAATACAAAAGCCATACTACCGGTCCATATTCCTGGTATTTGTATCTTATAATCTGGAAATACTAAGGTAGTGTGTGGTGTGTTTTCAGAATAGAGAAGCTCTGTGGAAGACGCATCCTGGTAGTAATCAGTGTTTATACGCTGAAATAACTCATCGGTCATTGAATACCAAGTTGGCGATTGATAGCTCGCACCAAGGCGGATCAAATCATTAACCTTTGCGATACCACCTAAATTAAATGAAAACCCATTTCCATAAGTAAATAGTTCGTTATCAAATTGTACATATTGCAAGTTCGATGCATCTGAGTAACCCTCTTCATCGAAACGGGTAATTTTTTCGCGCTCTACACTGTGGAAGTTAAGACCAGCTCCAAAATAAAATTGATCGGTAAATTGGGTTGCAAAATTTACCATAAACTTGCTGTTGAAACCCGAGGTGTATACATGTTGATTATGGTAAAGGCTATTGCCAAAAGCAGCGTTGGAGACATATTGGGTCTGATCTTCATTTTCACTTACTGGATTAATGATGTAGTTTTGGTAGCCTAAAAGTGCTTGTTGCGCTGGGTAACCATAGCTATAACCTAAATCAATATAACGATCTGTAACATTTTCCCCGCTAAAAACTTCCAACTCATTTAAAGGAACCCCTTGGGCATTGTTTACAAAATAATCTGCAATGGAACTATTGCCATTACCACTGATAAGGTACTCGTTTTCAAAGCTGTTGTTAAGTTCGTAACCCACAGCTAAGGAGAATTTTTTCCAAGGAGAATTAGACATGTTGTTAAAGACAAATACACCACCTGCTTGGTTAAACTGTAGATCTGAAACATCAGTTTTATTCTGCTCATTGAAATAACGTCCTTTATTGTTTAGCCCGTAATATCCTGCTGATACTGTAAAAGCAGAAGTGTTAAAGACTGCTGATCCTGCAGGGTTTATATTAAGTGCAGAAAGGTCGCCGCCAAGGGCTCCAAAAGCTCCACTCATACTTTGAAAACGCGCTGTTCCGTTTAAATCATCATCTCCATAAAGGGCAACGTCATGTCTGTTTTGGGCGTATATTGAGCCTGCTGCCCAAAGGACTGCTATGGTTAAAATATATTTCTTCATGGGTAATTTTTTTGTTAAAAATTATCTTCGACTACTTCTACTACCTGAACTTCTAGTACCGCTACTACTTCTAGAGGAGCTTCCAGAGGATCTCGAATAGGTGTTTCCACTACTTCTTGTTGTCGAAGGTCTAGAGTAGGTGTTTGAGCTTCTGTTAGAGGAATTCGACCTTGAATAGGTTGAATTTCTATTAGAGTTGGTAGAGCGAGACGACCTGTTGTAGGTGTTGTTACTACTACGACTGTTTCTCGAATAGGTAGAATTGTCAGTTCCTCTAGAACTGTTTCTAGTAGAATACCCTGGGTTTCTGCTATATCTTCCATCTACACCAACTCGAGAAGAGTTTGAGTAGCCACTATTTCTAGTGGAGGTTCTTTGACCTTGACGATATCCATTCTGATCAGATGATCTTGAATATCCTCTCGAGGTTCTAGAATAACCATCAGAGACTCTGCTTGAAGTTCTTTCGTATCTATTAACTGCTGTGCTTGTTCTAGCGTAATATCCTCGTCTTGAGTTTGTATAAGCATAACTTCTTGAATAATGAGGTCTGTGATATGGATAGTAATAATGTCCATAGTACGAGCCATATCCATAATAGGGGTTGTAATATCCTCTATATCCGTAACCCCAGTAGGGACTACCCCATCCCCATCCATAATAGGATGGACCCCAATATGGGTAATGTCCTCCCCATCCATAGTAGCCACCATAACCATAATAGCCACTCCATCCGTAATAACCACTCCATCCGAAATTGTTATATACGTTTACGATGGTTTGCTCAGGGTTGTCACCCCAACCAGGATTTCCTCCATTGTAGTTATTTGTGTATTGTTGTACTATTGCTGTGCTATCAACTGCGGCGCTGCTGTAACTATCAACGTCAGTGAAGACTTCATTTTCTTTTCTGTATTCCATGGCCTGACCTAAAACTTCGGCTTGGCTTCCAAAGTAGCTTTGATAATCACTGATAACAACAGGATTAGTAGCATTTTGATCGCTTCTTTGCGTTTGTCTAGTCTGAGGCGCAGACTCTGTAGAGGTGCCTTGGTTGTTGTCTGAATATATGCCATCAGTACTTCCGTAGGTTGCTTGTTGGTATGAGCCACAAGAACTCAAGAGCATGCCGATGACAAAAACAACCGAGTATGCTTTAAAGTTAATATGTGTATATGGTGCTTTCATCATTGCAATTTTTTATTGTTGAACATAACAAAAATAGTTAGTTTTGCCAAACTATTCATTTCATTTAACTAAGGTACAAGATTTGTGCCAAACTACTGTAACATGGCAAAGAATTTAACGAGTCGAGAAGAGGATTATTCGAAATGGTATAACGAACTGGTTGTAAAAGCGGATCTCGCTGAGAACTCTGCAGTTAGGGGTTGTATGGTCATTAAGCCCTATGGATACGCCATATGGGAAAAGATGCAAGCGGAGCTTGACCGAATGTTTAAAGAAACAGGACATCAGAACGCATATTTCCCGTTATTTATTCCAAAATCGTTTTTAAGTAAAGAAGCGGACCATGTAGAAGGCTTTGCTAAAGAATGTGCAGTAGTGACCCATTACCGTTTAAAAAATGATGAAAATGGTGGGGGGGTAGTAGTGGATCCAGATGCTAAATTAGAAGAAGAGCTTATTGTAAGACCTACTTCAGAAACCATTATTTGGGATACCTACAGAAAATGGGTTCAGTCCTATCGGGACTTGCCGATTTTAGTCAATCAATGGGCGAATGTGGTACGTTGGGAGATGCGAACTCGTTTGTTTTTAAGAACTGCCGAATTCTTATGGCAAGAAGGACATACGGCTCATGAAACCAAAGAAGAAGCAGTTAAAGAGGCAGAACAAATGATGAATGTCTATGCTGACTTCGCTGAGAACTTTATGGGTGTTCCAGTAATAAAAGGAACAAAAACCGATAGCGAACGATTTGCAGGGGCTTTGGAGACCTACTGTATCGAAGCTTTGATGCAAGACGGTAAAGCATTACAAGCGGGTACATCACACTTTTTGGGACAGAATTTTGCCAAAGCATTTGATGTAAAATTTGCTACTCGCCAAGGGAAACAAGAACATGTTTGGGCTACTTCGTGGGGGGTGTCTACACGATTGATGGGAGCACTTATTATGACTCATAGCGATGATAATGGGTTAGTATTACCTCCCAAACTTGCTCCAATTCAGGTAGTGATTGTTCCAATCTATAAAGGGCAAGAGCAACTTGATGCCATTAGCCAACGCGTTGAGCCATTTATAAAAGAAATGAGGGCTAAGGGAATTTCGGTAAAATTTGATGATAGAGATACTCAAAAGCCAGGTTGGAAATTTAATGAGTACGAATTAAAGGGAGTGCCACTTCGTCTGGCTATCGGAATGCGAGATATGGAGAACAATACCTTTGAGGTTGCTCGTAGAGATACTTTGACTAAAGAATCTGTATCCATGGATGGCATAGTTGATCGTCTTGAAGAGCTGCTAAATCAAATGCAGGAGAATATCTATCAAAAAGCTTTAGATTATAGAGATGCTCATATTACAGAGGTTGATACTTTTGAGGAGTTTAAAACCTTATTAGAGACCAAAGGAGGGTTTTTGTCTGCTCATTGGGATGGAACAGAGGAAACAGAGGCTAAAATAAAAGAATTGACCAAAGCAAGTATCCGTTGTATCGCCTTAGATGCTAAGGAGGAAAATGGTAGTTGTATTTACTCAGGTAAGCCTTCGAAAAGGCGCGTTCTCTTTGCAAAAGCGTACTAATTTCAAAATTTTTAAAAATTTTAATTATTACTATTGCATGATTTAAAAATAGTTGTATTTTTGCATCCGCATTTGAGAAAATAATGGTCCGTTCGTCTAGGGGTTAGGACGCCAGGTTTTCATCCTGGTAACAGGGGTTCGATTCCCCTACGGACTACTAAAGAAAAGAGTTCTTTAAAATAACGTGAAATCAAAAATTTCACAATTAATTTTGGTCCGTTCGTCTAGGGGTTAGGACGCCAGGTTTTCATCCTGGTAACAGGGGTTCGATTCCCCTACGGACTACAGGTAAACAATTAAGCAGATAGAAATCTGTACATTTGTAAAAATTTTATAACGTAGTAAGATGGCAAATCACAAATCGGCATTAAAGAGAGTTAGAAGAAACGAAGCCGTTCGTTTAAGAAATAGATATCAACATAAGACCGTGCGTAATGCAATTAAGAAATTACGTGGGATTGAAGATAAGAGTGAAGCAGAAGCTTTATTGCCTTCAGTATATGGAATGATTGATAGATTGGCTAAGAAAAATATTATCCACGCAAACAAAGCGGGGAACTTAAAATCTGGTTTGACTAAAAGCGTAAACGCTCTTTAATCAAATTCATTATTTTATAGGTATAAAATTGCTCCGCATTTACGTGGGGCTTTTTTTATTTAAAAAACAAAAATTACTCCAAGACCTTGGGAGTGATCTTAAAAAAATAGAACTTATGGATAACGGAATTTACGCAAAATTTGGTACCACTAAGGGTGAGATCTTAGTGAAGCTAACTTATGATAAAACTCCTGGTACGGTAGGGAACTTTGTCGCTTTGGCGGAAGGAAATATGGAAAACAGTGTAAAGTCACAAGGGCAGCCGTATTACAATGGATTAAACTTTCATCGAGTTATTAATGACTTTATGATTCAGGGAGGGTGTCCACTTGGAACTGGAACAGGAGATGCAGGCTACAAGTTCGACGATGAATTTCATCCAGAACTAAGACACGACAAGCCTGGAGTGCTTTCTATGGCCAATGCAGGACCTGGTACCAATGGATCTCAGTTCTTTATTACCCATGTTGCTACACCATGGTTGGATGATAAGCATTCGGTTTTTGGATTCGTAGAGAGTGGACAGGATGTAGTGGATGCTATTGAACAAGGTGATAAACTTGAAACTCTTACCATTGTCCGCGTAGGTGAGGATGCTCAGAAGTGGAATGCTATCGAAGCTTTTAGAACCTTTGAAGGAGAAAGAGAAAGAAGAATTGCAGAGGCTAAAAGACAAGCTGAGGAAGCTTTGGATAAGTTAGCAGCTGGATTTGAAAGTACTGATTCTGGTCTTCGTTATATGATCATTCAAAAAGGTGACGGTCCTAAAGCAGAAAAAGGTCAAATGGTTTCTGTACATTATAAAGGACAATTACAGGATGGTCAGGTATTTGACTCATCATACGCTAGAAAGCAACCTATTGATTTTACCTTAGGTATTGGTCAGGTAATTTCTGGATGGGACGAAGGTGTTGGATTATTACAAGTTGGTGATAAAGCACGCTTTGTGATTCCACCGCATTTAGGGTATGGTTCGCGTGGAGCTGGAGGCGTTATTCCACCAGATGCGATTCTTATCTTTGATGTTGAACTTATGAAGGTGAAATAATTCCTAAAAAAGGAAAATCACATAATAATAAATCACAAAAAAACGGAATTTCCAACAAAGGATCTTCCGTTTTTTTTTGTGTTGTTTATTGATAGTAAGCAGGTTTTATTGTATAATGATTAACCGAGTCTTTATTAGTGGCCCTGGTATTCTCATCTACTTAATAGGTGTACTTTTTAAACCTTTTTAATACTTTCTTGGTTTCACGCGGATGACTCAAAGTATAGTTGGGGGATAAAAATGTATTATTTGCAAACCACCTTTAATTCGAAATAATTACAACTGTATTTTTCAGCTATAGACGAAAATATTGTCCAAATACATCAAAAATTCTTTTATAAAAGATGATTAGACAAAATTTAATAAAATTTTCTAGTTAAGACGAAATATTTGTATACTTGAGTATATATTTCAGGTATGGAAGATAGATTTGAAGCATTGAGAAAATTATAATTTTTGGGACGGGAATTTACCACCACTTGGTTTTTTGCGTAAATCATACACGGATAATATTCTGAGTTATAGTAATAACAAGCTTATTAAGGTGATTGTTGGACAGAGACGCGTAGGTAAAAGCTATGTTCTAAGACAAATAGCTAATCAGTTAATGTCTAATGGTGTGAATCCTAATAATATATTTTATTTTAATAAGGAGTTTATAGACTTTGATTTTGTTCTTCATTATTCTGATTTAGAAGAAGTAGTTAAGAAATACAAGACACAACTTAATCCTGAAGGGAAAATATATTTGCTTATAGATGAAATACAAAATATTTCAGAGTGGGAGCGATTTGTAAATTCATACTCACAAGATTTTACTTCAGAATATGAATTGTACATAAGTGGCTCAAACTCAAAAATGCTATCCGGAGAATTAGCAACTTTACTTTCTGGACGATATGTTGCTTTTGAAGTTTTTCCATTCAGTTTTAGGGAGTACTTAGGGATAACTAACCAAAAACTAACTAAACAATCTTTCGTTAATTACATGGAAAGTGGGGGGTTGCCTGAATTCTTTAGCTTGTCAAACGAAGAAACTAAAAGGCACTACACAGCTTCAGTGATAGACACCGTTTTGTTGCGTGATATTATCCAGCATTTCTCGGTAAAAGATCCAAAGTTGTTGGAAGATGTGTTTGTGTATCTAGTTAATAACGCCTCTAATTTAGTTTCTATTAACAAGGTTGTAAATTTCATGGAGACTAGGGGAAGGAAAACCACCTATGATACCGTTGCAAATTATATTGGGTATATAGAGGACGCCTTCTTGATGCATAAAGCTGAACGATTCGATATTAAAGGTAAAGATACGATTTCAGGAACGAGTAAGTACTATGCTAACGACCTAGCTTTTAAGAATTACTTATTTAGTGGATTTGATTATGGAATTGGTTATAAATTGGAAAACCTAATTTATCTCGAACTTCGTCGAGCTGGTTATGAGGTCTATGTTGGTTTAATACGAAATAGGGAGGTTGATTTTGTTGCGAAAAAGGCTAATGATGTCTTGTATGTGCAATGTGCTTATTTAATAGTTGACCAACATACGGTTAAACGTGAGTACGCATCACTTGAAATGATAGAAGATAATTACACTAAAATAGTAGTTTCCTTAGATGATGTTCAACTTCCACAAAATAAAGGGATAAAACATATTCAGGCATGGAGATTACATGAGTTTCTTGCCCTTGAGAGGATGTAAATTGGAAACTCTGATAAAAGGTGCAGATTGTGTTGTTTCTTATCATCAGCTATAAAAAAGGTAATTTGTTAGAGGCCAAAACTCAGGCACTTGTTAATACAACTATAAAGTAAGACATCGTCAAAAATATATAAAATGTAGGATAGCGGGTGTTTAATCAAATCCCTTTTTATTATAATAATAAAGGATTCTAATCCATAAATATCATGATTAAAACGGATTTCAATCCATAAATATCATGATTAAAACGGATTTTAATCCATAAATATTATATATTTGTTAGAAAACAACTTGAAATATGATAAATCGTACACTGCATCAAAAGATACAAAAGCGCCTCTTTAAGGGAAAGGCTATAATTATTTTTGGGCCAAGACAATCTGGAAAATCAACGTTAGTTGAAGGTGTTTTGCGTGATAAAGATTATTTATACCTTAATGGGGATGATGCTGACATACGTGACGTTTTGACTAATACCACTGCTACAAAATTAAAAACTGTAATCGGCCAGAGAAAGTTGGTCTTTATTGATGAAGCTCAACGTATACCTAACATTGGCTTAACTCTAAAATTAATCACCGATCAGATAAAAACCGTCCAAGTTATTGCTACTGGATCATCTGCATTTGAACTTTCAAGTCAAATCAATGAACCGCTAACAGGCCGTAAATATGAATTTATGCTTTATCCCTTAAGTTTTGATGAAATGGTAAAGCATCATGGTTTAGTAGAGGAAAGGAGAATGATAGAGCACCGACTTATTTATGGATACTACCCTGAAATCGTATCAAAAAGCGGTGAAGAAGGCGAGCTACTTAAATTACTTGCAAATAGCTACCTATACAAAGACCTTCTTATGCTGGACCAAATAAAAAAACCACTAATCCTTACAAAACTTTTAAAAGCCTTAGCATTACAGATAGGTAGTGAAGTAAATTATAACGAAATCGCCCAAATCATCGGGAGTGATCCTAAAACGGCTGATAAATATGTAGATCTACTGGAAAAAACTTTCGTCGTTTTCCGTTTGCCAGCATATAGTAGAAATGTACGTAATGAAATTAAAAAAAGTAAAAAGGTTTACTTTTACGATTGTGGAATTCGCAATGCTATAATCGGAAACTTTAATCCTATTCGTTCCAGGACAGATGTAGGAGCTTTATGGGAGAACTTCGTTATCTCAGAGCGTCTTAAGCACAGAGAGTACAACAATATCGATGCTGATCACTATTTTTGGCGCACAACTCAACAACAAGAAATAGACTTCATTGAAGAAACTTACCACAGCCTGCATGCTTATGAATTCAAGTGGTCTGAAAAGGCAAAAGCAAAATTCCCATCAACCTTTTCAACAAACTATTCTCAAGCTAAATTTAAAATCATTACCCCTAAGAATGTTGAAGAATTTTTACTTGAGTAAAACAGTATATTATTTGGTTTGAAAGAGAGTTCAGTGTCTGTATTTTTTTGATTGAACCATGCTTTTTAAAAGTCTGTAGTGGTGTAGGTAATATCAATGTTGTGCGGTTTTGATATGAGCTTAGAAATTCAATGTTGAATTAAGGTTATTTTCTTTAGCTTAAGTACTTATTATAAGTTTCCAAACTTTAAGAATAATTTGCTTAGACCTGATGCTTATTCCCAATATGGGTTTGTTATATTTGCCGTATGGCAAAACAAGATTTAGAATCCATGAAATATCCAATCGGGAGGCTACAGTTTCCCGATAATTATACCGATAGGAATATAAAACAATGGATATCAACCATTGAGAAATTCCCGCAGCAACTCGAAAATCTGGTTGAAGATTTTGATGATTTGCAGTTGGATACGCCTTATCGACCTGAAGGTTGGACTGTTCGCCAGGTAATTCATCATATGGCAGATAGCCATCTAAACGCCTATATAAGGTTTAAATGGACCCTTACTGAAGACAAGCCAACAATAAAAGTCTATCATGAGGATAGATGGGCCATTTTGCATGATGCCAAAGATGCAGATATTGATATCTCACTAAGTCTTATTGAATCTCTTCATGCTCGTTGGGTGTATATGTTGAAGAATTTGACAAGTGATCAACTTAAGAGAACTTTTATTCATCCTGAAAAAAAAGAAATTAGCATCGTTCAATTAATTGCAATGTATGCATGGCACAGTGAACATCATTTAGCACATATCACTTCCCTTGCCAAACGAGAGGACTGGATCTAAGAGAATAATTCCCTGAAAAATAGTTTGAAGTTATTAGGTTTCAAGTATTTTTGTGCAAACTTCAAAGTACCTATGTATAAATTAATTATTCGACCGATACTTTTTCAATTTGATCCTGAAAAAATACATCATTTTAGTTTTGCTGCAATTTCCTTTTTAAACAAAATACCAGGTGTCTCTGCTTTGATTCGCGCCATGTTTTGTGTAGAGGATAAAAGATTGGAACGAGAGGTATTTGGTTTGAAATTTAAAAACCCTGTTGGACTTGCAGCCGGTTTTGATAAGAATGCTAGTCTTTTTAATGAACTGAGTAATTTCGGATTTGGTTTTGTCGAAATAGGAACTCTTACACCTGTAGGCCAACCTGGGAATCCTAAAAAGCGACTGTTTCGCTTAAAAGAAGACCAAGGTATTATTAATCGAATGGGATTTAATAATGAAGGTATTAAAGATGCCGTAGAGCGACTCAAGCGCAATAAAGGTGTTCTTATTGGTGGAAATATTGGAAAAAATAAAAACACTCCTAATGAGGCGGCAATTTCTGATTACACTATATGTTTTGAAGCACTATACCCATATGTAGATTACTTTGTAGTGAATGTTTCTTCGCCTAATACACCTAATTTAAGAGCCTTGCAGGATAAAGAACCATTAACAGCACTGCTGGGCCAATTACAGCTGCTCAATAAAACAAAAGATAAACCGAAACCAATTCTTTTAAAGATAGCACCAGATTTAACCAATGAACAACTTATGGATATTGTTGCTATAGTCACCCAGACAAAAATAGCGGGTGTAATCGCTACCAATACCACAATTTCAAGGACAGCATTACAATCTGAAAATAAAAAAGAAACAGGAGGCTTAAGTGGTGCTCCATTAAAAGATCGATCCACGGAAGTTATTCGATTTTTAAGTCAAGCCAGCCATCAGGGGTTTCCAATAATTGGTGTTGGTGGGATTCACAGTGCAGAGGACGCACTTGAAAAGCTTGAGGCAGGAGCTTCATTGGTGCAGATTTACACTGGATTTATTTACCAAGGCCCAGGACTTATAAAAAGCATCAATAAGGCTATTTTAAAAAAATAAAACTTGAATTGGGAAACTCTATACCTATTTAGTTTAGCTTCCGCGCTTTTAGCCTTGGCACCTGGTCCAGACAATATATTCGTGATGGTTCAAAGTATGGTTCATGGAGTTAAAAGCGGGCTAGTAACAACTTTTGGACTGATAAGTGGTTGCCTGGTTCATACCTCATTAGTAGCCTTTGGGGTTTCTTCATTAATCCAACAATCAGAAGTCGCTTTAACTGTTCTAAAAATTGTGGGAGCGTTCTATTTGTTGCTACTTGCTTATAAGGTGTTTAAGAGTGAAGCTACTATTTCAATTGATGCATCATCTGAAGATCTACAATCCTTCACGGCTTTGTATTTTAAAGGATTCATGATGAATGTGTTAAACCCTAAGGTAGCCTTATTCTTTTTAGCATTTTTTCCAGGTTTTCTATTTCATCAGGAGCTAAGTATGGTTAAGCAATTTTTTGTGCTAGGACTACTTTTTATGGTCGTATCACTTATTGTGTTTTCAGCCTTAGCCTTCTTATCGGGCAGAATATCCAGTTATTTAAAGGGACAGAAAAATGCTGCTAAGGTGCTAAAATGGATGCAAATAGTGGTCTTTGTCGGTATCGCGATATTTATATTGTTGTAGGGCTTTGATTTTTGGTATAAGTATAGCAATGGGCTAAAATGTGTACTTGTATAAGCAGCAAAGGATGATTACCTTTGATTAAAACGTATGTAATTTTGATTAAAGATCATTTTATTTTTGATATGGATGGGGTGTTGATTGATAGCGAGCCAGCCCATCAACAAATATTCAAAAAAGTATTCGAGGAATTAAACTTAGAGTTTTCGCTTGCGTATCACCATAGGTTAGTCGGAATGGCTGCAGTTCCTATGTGGGAAAAGATCCGTTCAGATTTTCAAATTCAAACAGACGCAAGAGAATTGATGAACTTTCACAAGGAATTTATGTACGTGGAGATAAAAGAGTTGGATATCCAATTGGTGCCAGGGGCCCTTGAGCTGCTGGATCAATTGCAGCAAATGGGAGTGAAAATGTCGCTGGCCTCTTCCTCTGCACAAAAGCTGATACATCACTTTGTTGATAAATTTGGTATACGGTCAAAATTTGATTTTTTAGTTAGCGGAGAATCACTTACCCGTAGTAAGCCATTTCCGGATATATTTTTAATGGTAGCTGAGCTTTATAATAAGGAGCCGGATCATTTTATAGTTATTGAAGATAGTAATAATGGAGTAAGGGCTGCCAAAGCAGCAGAGATGAAATGCATAGGGTATAAAAACCCAAATTCTGGGCAGCAGGATTTAACTTTGGCCGATGAGCTTATAAACTCCTTTTCAGAATTAACCCAGCAAAAAATTAAGGACCTTACAAATTTATGAATCGAGTCAAACTCATAGAATGTCCACGAGATGCCATGCAAGGAATAAAGGATTTTATTCCTACAGAGAGAAAGGTGCAGTACATTCAGGCTATTTTACGCTGTGGATTTGATGCGGTTGATTTTGGAAGCTTTGTCTCTCCAAAGGCAATACCACAGATGCGAGATACCGCCGAGGTGCTCGGTCAGTTAGACCTTAGTGCAACTCGAAGCAAACTATTGGCAATTGTAGCTAATGTAAGAGGGGCAGAAGATGCGATTAAATATCCAGAAATTACTTACCTAGGTTATCCTTTTTCGATTTCAGAGAACTTTCAAATGAGAAATACTCATAAGACCATTGCAGAAAGTATTGAAGTTCTAAAACGAATTCTTGAATTGGCGCATAAGAATGATAAGCAAGTGGTTGCCTATCTTTCCATGGGATTCGGAAACCCTTATGGGGATCCATGGGATGTCGATATCGTGGCAGGTTGGACTGAAAAGCTCTCTGTTATGGGGGTGAAAATACTTTCCCTCTCAGATACTGTAGGAAGTTCAACGCCCGATTCTATAAACTATCTGTTTTCTAATCTAATCCCATCCTATCCAGAGATTGAATTTGGAGCGCACTTGCATACTACCCCGCATGCTTGGCATGAAAAGGTAGATGCGGCCTATAACTCAGGATGTCGAAGATTCGATGGGGCTATACAAGGTTATGGGGGTTGTCCTATGGCTGCCGATGCCCTTACAGGCAATATGCCTACTGAAAAATTGATCTCTTATCTTACTGCCGTAAAGGCTCAATTTCATGTGGGCGCCATGAGTTTTGAGAGCGCCTATAACGAAGCGATTAAGGTTTTTAGTCATTATCATTGATACCTGCAGTGTTTTGACTTAAATTTTACAAGATTCTTTATATTAAAGCCAAAATTATCCATATGGCAATAAAATGCTAAATTGTTAAAATCTAAATAAAAAAAGCAGTACATTTGCGTGCAACTAAATGACAAGTTGCAATATGGAAGCTCACAATGCAAAGTTTGTTGGCGAAGGATTAACTTACGACGATGTACTACTCGTTCCGAATTATTCTGAAGTTCTACCGCGTGAGGTCAACATTCAAACGAAATTCACAAAAAACATTACCATTAATGTACCTATAGTATCCGCTGCAATGGATACGGTAACTGAAAGTAGGATGGCTATTGCCATGGCTAGAGAAGGAGGAATAGGTGTACTGCACAAAAACATGACTATTGAGCAGCAAGCCCTTAAGGTTCGTAGAGTTAAGCGAGCGGAGAGCGGAATGATCATAGATCCAGTTACCTTGCCTTTAACTGCAACGGTAGAGGATGCAAAAAATAGCATGAAAGAGCATAGCATTGGAGGAATTCCAGTGGTGGATAAATTCGGTCACCTAAAAGGGATTGTTACAAATAGAGATTTGAGGTTTGAAAAAAACAACAATCGTGCTATAGTTGAGGTGATGACTCATGAAAATTTAGTCACTGCAGGTGAAGGTACTTCCCTGCACGATGCTGAAGAAATTTTACAGGAGCACAAGATTGAAAAACTACCTGTTGTCAATGGTGATAACAAACTAGTAGGTCTTATTACCTTTAGAGATATCACAAAACTTACCCAAAAACCAATAGCTAATAAAGATATTTTCGGAAGACTTAGAGTGGCGGCTGCCATTGGGGTTACCGCGGATGCTTTTGAAAGAGCAGAGGCTCTTGTCAACGCTGGTGTTGACGCTATTGTAATTGATACTGCTCACGGGCATACCAAAGGTGTGGTAGGGATTTTAAAAGAAGTTAAAGAGGAGTTCCCTGATCTCGAAGTAATTGTTGGGAATATTGCTACTGGTGAAGCAGCTAAATTTCTTGTCAAACACGGTGCTGATGCGGTAAAAGTTGGAATTGGGCCAGGATCTATTTGTACCACAAGGGTGGTAGCTGGAGTTGGATATCCACAATTTTCTGCCGTTTTAGAAGTTGCTACAGCTCTAAAAGGAACTGGTATACCAGTGATTGCTGATGGTGGAATTCGATATACTGGAGATATTCCAAAAGCTATTGCTGCAGGAGCTGATTGTGTGATGTTAGGGTCACTATTAGCTGGTACTAAAGAATCGCCAGGAGAAACCATTATCTACGATGGTAGAAAATATAAATCCTACCGAGGAATGGGGTCAGTAGAGGCAATGCAACACGGAAGTAAAGACCGATATTTCCAAGACGTAGAAGACGATCTTAAAAAACTTGTTCCAGAAGGAATTGTTGGTAGAGTACCTTATAAAGGTGAATTAGTGGAGAGTATGCATCAATTCATAGGAGGTCTTAGGGCTGGTATGGGTTATTGTGGTGCTGAAAGTATCAAAGCGTTAAAGGAAAATGGACGTTTTGTGAAAATCACATCTAGTGGAATTAATGAAAGTCACCCTCATGATGTAACGATCACCAACGAGGCACCTAATTACAGTAGGTAATTATAGAGCGAAATAATTTTATTTTATAATATATAAAAAGAGCATTTTGGATCATCTTAAAATGCTCTTTTATATTTTTCTAAGGAGTATTCAAAAAATGCTCATGATCATAGTCAGATTGCAGAGAATATTCGAATTTTAGATTCAAGTGCAGTTATAGGGAAACTTTTTGTCCTCGATGAGGTTTTAAAGCTGCTCTGAGCTGATCGACATAACCCATTTCCACAATTAGATAAACCAAGCTGTGCCCTTTCTCTATAGGGGTTTCTGTTCCGATTTCTTTAAAAGGAATCTGATCTCGTGATAAAAATTCTTTAAGGTGGATCTCAAAATGATTGGCAGTGCTGTGACCATCTTCTCCCATAAAATCCCATATCATTTTTACATATTCCATATGCGCGTAGTTGTTTTAGTTTTCAAAATTAACTAAAAATTCTTTGCTAAAACTGTCTTATAGCGTTGTTAAAATGCTTGAATACATTGGCTGAATTATTATTTTTGTCAGAATTAAGGTTTCCCATGATATCAACATACAAGAATAAAATCAGTATCGGGATTACAATACTCCTTCTAGCGTCATGCAATTACTTCTCATCAGAGTCAATTGCGAATCCCATCGCTAGGGTAGGTGAGTCCTATTTGGTGCTTTCAGATTTGAACAAAATCATACCGGATAATCTTTCCCCTGAAGATAGCACGATTTTGGCTAATAATTATATTCAGGACTGGGCCCAACAGCAACTAATGCTATCAAGAGCAAAGCTGAATATTCCAGAGATGAAGCAACAGGAGTTTGAAGATTTGGTAAAACAATACAGAGCTGATTTATACATCAATGCTTATAAGGAAGGATTGGTAGCCAAGTCCATGGATAAACAAGTCTCTCATATGGAATTAGAGACTTATTATGAGAACCACAAGGAGAACTTTAAGCTCAATGAGCGTTTGGTGAAAATACGGTATATAAATGTGGCAAATGATTATGATAATATAAATCAATTACGCGCTGCAATCCGGCGGTTTAACCACGAGGATAAACAACTATTGGAGTCCCTTGCAATTACCTTTAAGTCCTATTCACTCAATGATAGTACATGGGTGAAGTCCTCTTCTATTATACAGAAATTACCAAAGATCACTATGGACAATAGCGAAAGTTATCTAAAAAAGTCACATTTCTTTGAGCTTTCCGATTCTTTAGGAGTATATTTGGTCACTGTAAATGAAGTGCTTGGACGTAATGACATAGCTCCTTTAGAGTATGTAGAACCGACAGTACGAAAGATTATATTGAATAAAAGAAAGTTGGATTTTATCAAGAACCTAGAAAGGGAGCTCTTAGATGAGGCCACTGGAAATAAAGAATTTGAAATTTTTGAATTAAAACAAGATTCTAAACAATGAGAATGAAAGGACTATTCACTGTTTTATATTTATCAATATTAAGTGTGGCTCCGATGATGGGGCAAGAAAATAACGCCACGGAATCCATGGCTACTGCCGAACTGGAAGCTCAAGATGATCTTGCTTTGGCTGTTTCTGACTCTGCCCAAATAGATACCTTAGCTGCTGCTTCAGTAGATACTATACAGGTTGTAGATAACAAAAGGGAGAAGGTTGATGGTGTTGTTTCTGTAGTAGGAGAATATGTGATTTTAGAATCTGATATTGATAAAAGTTTTATCGATATGCAAACCCAAGGGGTTTCGACAGATAATATCACAAGATGCCAGGTATTAGGAAGATTGATGGAAGATAAAATGTATGCCCATCAAGCTATCCAAGATAGTATATTGGTTTCTGACACAGAAATTAGTGGGATTGTAGATCGTAAAATGGAGTTTTTTGTCAGCCAAGTAGGGTCGATGGAAAAATTATTGCAATACTACCGTAAAGATAGCGAGCAAAGTCTTAGAGAAGAAATGACTGAGTTAGAAAAAGCGATACAACTATCTCAGCGTATGCAAGCCAAAGTTGTTGAAGAAATCGAGATTACTCCTGAAGAAGTACGCCAATGGTATAATGGATTAGACCAAGATGAGCTACCTGTATTTGGAGATGAGGTAGAAATAGCTCAAATTGTTAAAATCCCTGAGCCCACCGAGGAAGCTGTACAAGAGACCATCGATAAATTAAATTCTTTTAAACAAGATGTGTTGGAAAACGGGTCTAGTTTTGCCATTAAACAAACCCTTTATTCAGAGGATCCAGGTAAGAGTGAAAATGGTGGGGTATATGTACTTACTAAAAACGCTGGATTTGTTCAAGAATTTAAAGATGCCGCTTTCAGTCTTCCAGAAGGCGCGATCTCAGAGCCTTTCAAAAGTGATTTTGGATGGCATATTTTACAGGTTGAAAAAATTAGAGGGCAGGAACGAGTAGTTCGTCATATACTACTTCGTCCTAAGATTTCTCAGGAGTCCATTGAAGAAACTAAAAAGGAACTAGCGGATATCCGTCAAAAAGTTATCGATGGGGAATTTACATTCTCAGAGGCAGCTCGTAATTTTTCAGATGAAAAAGAGACTAGATTTGAAGGTGGGGTGCTAAGAAATCCACAAACCTTTGATACCAAGTTTGAGCTTACCAAAATGGATCCAACGCTTTATTCGCAAATCAACCCGCTAAAAGGGGACGAGATATCTCAACCATTGTTAGAGGAGACCCGAACTGGAATTCAGTTTAAACTCCTAAAGGTGATTTCAAGACACGAAGCACATAAAGCCGATTATGCCAAAGATTATATTAAAATTAAAGAATTGGCTCTTAAGGAAAAACAACTTAATGAAATCGGTAAATGGATGGAAGGAAAAATTGAAGATACTTATATAAGTGTAGCCCCAGGAAACCGCGATTGTGATTTTGCCAATAACTGGTTGAAGAAATAATTTACCTATGCAAGATGTAGCTGCCGCCAAAGACTTGGTGGTTAAACACCAAAAACTTAAAAATGAAATAGCCCAGGTGATCATCGGACAAGAAACCGTGATCGACCAGGTGTTATTATCTATATATTCTGGTGGGCATGCACTTTTAATTGGGGTGCCAGGTTTGGCAAAAACCCTTATGGTAAATACCATAGCAAAGGTACTGGGATTGGATTTTAAACGCATTCAATTTACCCCAGACCTCATGCCAAGTGATATTCTTGGAAGTGAAGTCTTGGATTCCAATAGATCCTTTAAGTTTATAAAAGGACCAGTATTTGCCAACATCATATTGGCAGATGAAATCAATAGAACACCTCCAAAAACACAGTCCGCCTTATTGGAGGCCATGCAAGAGCGATCAGTGACGGTCTCTGGCGTGGTCTATCCCTTGGAATTACCTTATTTTGTACTGGCTACTCAAAACCCAATAGAGCAAGAAGGAACTTATCCTCTACCAGAGGCACAGTTGGATCGCTTTATGTTTGCCATCGAATTGGATTACCCTAGTTTTAAGGAAGAAGTAGCTGTAGTGAAATCAACAACTGTGGATCACAGTTATCAGGTAAAGCCTATGTTTTCACCTTCTGAAATCATTGAAATTCAAAAGCTCATTCGCCGCGTGCCTGTAGCCGATAATGTGGTCGAGTATGCCGTGAACCTTGTAGGTAAGACCAGACCAAATAGTCCACTCGCCACCACAGACGTTAATGAATACGTGGATTGGGGTGCAGGGCCAAGAGCTTCTCAAAACCTTATTCTAGCTGCTAAAGCTCATGCTGTAATTCATGGTAAATTCTCTCCAGATATAGAGGATGTTCAGGCAGTGTCTCTCGGGATTTTACGTCATAGAGTTCTTAAAAATTACAAAGCGGAAGCAGAAAACGTCTCTATAGATTCTATTATTACATCCTTGTTTTAGAAAGCGTTAGCTTTTTACCTATTTTTATGATTTTGCATTGTAGAAATTGGGTATTTTTCTCAATAATTTGATTTTCAAACACTATCGAAATTAACGATCATTTCATTGCAAGTGCCTTAAATTACCAATTCGTTAAAATCCACTGCTACTCCTTACATTAAGCGCTATTTAAGCTCCTAAAAATGTGGTATTTTTAAAACATTCCCAATTCCCGAATGTTTTATTAAAAACTTTAATAACTCTGTGGTTTTTTGTATTTTCGCAGGACTTTCAAATTAAAAAATATACAATTAATATGGCTTTTGATATTGATATGATTAAGAAGGTGTACGCTACCATGGCACAGCGTGTTGACAAGGCACGTGAACTCACTGGTAAACCGTTAACCTTATCGGAGAAAATACTTTACGCTCACCTATGGGATGGTACGCCAACCAAATCATTTGAAAGAGGTAAGGATTATGTAGATTTTGCACCAGATAGAATTGCATGTCAGGATGCGACAGCGCAAATGGCACTTTTGCAATTCATGCAGGCTGGAAAATCGAAGGTAGCGGTACCTACAACTGTTCACTGTGACCACCTTATTCAGGCAAAGCAGGGTGCAGCTAAAGATTTGAGAAGAGCAAATGAAACCAGTAATGAGGTTTTTGATTTTCTTGGATCAGTATCAAATAAATATGGAATTGGATTTTGGAAGCCAGGAGCAGGGATTATCCACCAAGTGGTACTTGAGAATTATGCGTTCCCAGGAGGAATGATGATAGGAACAGATTCACATACAGTGAATGCTGGTGGACTTGGAATGGTAGCCATTGGCGTTGGAGGAGCAGATGCAGTTGATGTAATGGCTGGAATGGCTTGGGAGTTGAAATTCCCTAAACTTATCGGTGTTAAATTAACAGGTAAGTTAAACGGGTGGACTTCAGCAAAAGACGTTATTTTAAAAGTAGCTGGTATTCTTACCGTAAAAGGAGGGACTGGTGCTATCATTGAATATTTCGGAGAAGGCGCTCAAAATCTGTCTTGTACCGGTAAAGGTACCATCTGTAATATGGGTGCTGAAGTAGGAGCAACAACTTCTACATTTGGGTATGACGATTCTATGGAGCGTTACCTAAGAGCTACGGATCGTTCTGATGTTGCAGATGCTGCCAATCAGATCAGAGAATACCTAACTGGAGATGACCAGGTATACGCAAACCCAGAGCAATATTTTGATCAAGTAATTGAGATTAATCTTGATGAACTTCAACCACATTTAAATGGTCCTTTCACTCCAGACTTAGCAACTCCAGTAGGAGAGCTTGGTGAAAAAGCAGCCACAAATGACTGGCCTTTAAAAGTTGATTGGGGTCTAATTGGGTCTTGTACCAACTCGTCTTATGAGGATTTAACCCGTGCGGCTTCTATCGCCAAACAAGCGGTTGATAAAAAAGTAAAAGCAAAATCAGATTTCGGAATTAACCCAGGGTCTGAGCAAATTCGATACACTGCTGAGCGTGATGGTATCCTTAAGATATTTGAAGACTTAGATGCTACTATATTCACCAACGCCTGTGGTCCTTGTATTGGACAGTGGGATCGTAATGATTTAAAGGGAGAAGAGAAAAATACCATAGTACACTCTTTCAATAGAAACTTTTCAAAGCGTGCCGATGGTAATCCTAATACACACGCCTTTGTAGGTTCACCAGAAATGGTAGCTGCAATTGCAATCTCAGGTCGACTAGATTTTAATCCGATGACCGATACTCTTTTAAATGAAGATGGACAAGAGGTTAAACTAGATGAGCCAGCTGGAATTGAATTGCCACCTCAAGGTTTTGCAGTTGAAGATGCAGGTTATGTAGAGCCTTTAGTTGACGGAAGTGGTGTAGAGGTATCTGTTAGTCCTAGCTCTGAGCGCTTACAATTACTAACACCATTTAAGCCAATTGGTGATCAAATAAAAGGTGCTAAACTTCTTATCAAAGCTTTCGGTAAATGTACCACTGACCATATTTCTATGGCTGGACCATGGTTACGTTATAGAGGTCACTTGGACAACATTTCCAACAATATGCTAATTGGAGCTGTGAATGACTTCGGTAAGAAGACAAACTTTGTTAAAAACCAATTGACAGGGGAGTATGGCGGAGTTCCAGATGTAGCTCGTGCTTATAAAGCAGCTGGCGTATATTCAGTAGTTGTGGGTGACCATAACTATGGAGAAGGATCTTCTCGTGAGCATGCCGCTATGGAGCCAAGACACTTAGGTGTTGCAGCAGTTATTGTAAAATCATTTGCACGTATTCACGAAACAAACCTTAAAAAGCAAGGAATGTTAGGTCTTACTTTTGTAAATGAGAGTGATTATGATTTAATCCAAGAAAACGATACGTTCAACTTCTTAGATCTAGATCAGTTCGCACCTGAAAAACCACTTAATGTAGAGGTTGTTCACGATGATGGAACTAAAGATGTAATTGCACTTAACCACACTTATAACCACTCGCAAATTGCATGGTTCAAGGAAGGTTCAGCACTTAATCTTATTAAAAAAGAAAACGCTTCTTAATCCCTAAGAAGGACTTGAAGATTTTAATAGAACTTTTAATTTACAAGGGCTTCCAATTTAAACGGAAGCCTTTGTTTTTATACAGCCACTTCTAGAGAATGAAACTCAATAAATCACAGATTCAGAACATCATTTTTTTAGCAGTCATTGTGGTAATATTATTTACCCCTTTAGGAACTGAGATAAAAGTTCAAATGAATCGTCTATTAGCCTTTTCTCCCTCGGTGGTCCAGGTCGAAGATCAGGAGAAAGTAAACACTTACCACTGGGATTTACAATCCTTAGAAGGAAATGCTTTTAATTTCACCCAAACTAAAGGGGAAGTAGTTCTTTTAAACTTCTGGGCAACCTGGTGTCCTCCTTGTATAGCTGAGATGCCCAGTATGCAAGAATTGTACAACCATTACGGTGATCAAATAACTTTTGTGTTTGTATCCCAAGAACCCAAGGAGAAAATTCAAGGATTCTTAGATAAGCACCAATACAATTTCCCTGTTTACCAAGCTATAAGCAGCCCGCCAACTATCTTTAGTTATAAATCCATACCACAGACTTATCTGATTGATAAGGCTGGAAATGTCGTAATTAATAAAAATGGCGCTGCCAATTGGAATAGTCAAAGCGTACGACAAACCATATCAGAATTACTAAATAGGTAGTCTCTATCTTTCAGGAGTCTTTCAGAATTGCGATCAAAAACTACACTATAAACTTCCATAAGCCACTTAAGACTGATTTTTAATAAATTCTGTGGGTTTTCAAATTATTCTTGATAATAGTTTAGGTGTTTTATAATAAAACAGAAATTGTATTTAAGGATTTGTTTAAACTCTTCATAATTCCGTAGTAAAAATATAAACCTTTGAAATAAAAATATTTTAACAATGGTAGGAGGTGTCAAAAAAATAGAGATATTTGTGTAAACGAAAACAATAAATTTTCAATTACTTACTTTTCACTAAAATTAATAAATTTTAATGGGTAAAATACTTATTACTGGAGCAGGAGGACAGTTGGGATCCGAATTAACAGCTGCCTTGGCAAGTACATTTGGAGCAGAGAATATCATTGCTACTGACATTAATGAAGCTGCAGCTGAGAAATTTGATTATTGTACTTTTGAAACCCTCAATGTGATGGATAAGGATCGTTTGGCATCGCTTGTTGACATCTATGAGGTCTCAGAAATATATCATTTAGCAGCTATTCTTTCCGCCGCTGGCGAGAAGAATCCTTTATTTACCTGGCAATTGAATATGGATAGTTTACTGAGTGTTTTGGAACTCGGTAGAACTGGTGCGATTTCTAAAATCTACTGGCCATCTTCTATTGCAGTTTTTGGACAAAACACTCCAATGGATAATACACCTCAGCATTGTGTAATGGATCCAACCACAGTTTATGGTATTTCTAAATTAGCAGGGGAACGTTGGTGTGCTTACTATCACGAAAAATTCGGTGTGGACGTTCGCAGTATCCGTTATCCAGGACTTATCGGTTATAAATCCCTTGCAGGTGGTGGAACCACAGATTACGCAGTGGATATTTTTAGAGCGGCTGTAAACAAAGAAGACTTTGAATGTTTTTTGGCCGAGGATATGTCTCTTCCTATGATGTATATGCCTGACGCAATTAAGGCTACTATACAACTAATGCAAGCACCAAGTAAAGATATTAGTATCCGATCTTCTTACAATGTTGCAGCCATTAGTTTTACCCCTAAAGAGCTCTATCAAGCTATTAGCAAAAGATATCCTGATTTTAAGATTTCTTACAAGCCAGATTTTAGACAACAAATAGCCTCTTCATGGCCAAATAGCATTGATGATACCCAAGCGAGATTGGACTGGAATTGGGAACATGATTTTGGAATTGAACAAATGACTGACGATATTCTGAAGCATATTCTATAAATACACTCTATCAAATACTTCCAAAGCCACACGGAAATTACTGGTTTTGGAAGTAGCTGATTTTAGCCTGAAATACTTCAGCAATTTTAGTAGCTCTCCACTTAGCCATATCTGCAACTTCACCCTGGTAGAGTTCATCTACGGTCATAAAAAATAATGCTTTCCACTGATCGAAATGCTCTTGGGTGACTGGAAGATGTGCATGAGGCGGGAAGGGTCTTCCACTATAAGTATTGTTACCTAAAAGAATTGTCTCCCAGAACCGGTACATTTTTTCCAAATGCTCTGGCCATTTATCTTTTATGACCCCATCAAATATAGGGCCTATTAGATCATTGTCGCGTACTTTACTATAGAACTGATCAACCAAAAGCTTTATATCATCGAGCGTTTGTATATCTTGTTTCACCATTATGCAATTTTTTACATCCACACTATATTCACTAAACCTTAATAGTGGTGGAGCCCCTTAAAACCTTACAAAGATACCCCTTTAGTTCTCTAGATTAAAATCCATTTTTCAAAACTACCGAAGGATCTGATCCAGGGCTTCTTTATATGCCTTGGCGTATTGGATCATCCCATGATCATTAGGGTGAGTCCCATCAACAAAGCTTTCAGAGGTGAGCCCGATTTGATCTTTAGTTAGAATATATAGTCCATCATAAGTAGATTTTAGCTCTAAATAAACAGCCTGAGTAACCTTATTAAGAACGCTATAGGTCACAAGTCTGTGCTTTTGAATAGCACCATCAGCATATCCAGCATGCTGTACTATAAGGATGGGAGTTTCGGGGTGCCTTCTTTTAAGAAAGGTAATCGATGCTTTTAATCGCTCATGTGCCAAATTAGGATTCATGTTTTGTCCACTCGTAAAGTTAGCCATGCAATCCAAGACAAAGACGCTGGCTTTAACCTTTGAAATATAATCAATCACCGTTGGTTCTAATCGGCCATTACCTGAGAATCCCATGTTCACCACAGGATAAGGAGTTTTGCGGCCTAAGATATTACTCCATGCCATTCCAGCTCTACTAGCACAAGCGCCCTGTGCAATAGAAGTTCCGTAAACGATTATAGGATCTAGATTCGATGATTCAACAATGGGTTCAAAGCTATAATCTTTAGGGATACCAACTTTAAAGTCAGCTATGGATTGGAAAAGCGGAAGATACAACCAAAACTCATGCTTTCCTTCGGATAATTCCATATTCGAAAAACTATAACTAACGGTTTGAGAAAAGTTATAGTTGCCACGAACCCAATTAAAGCCATCCTTGGTTTTAACATAAAGATCAACTCCACTAACCCCAGTGGCGGGCATATGTGGGAAACTGAGTTCACCTAAAGGTCTATACTGAACTTTTATAAAAGGTGCGTTTGTTTTTAGCTTAAGATAAAACCCAGCAGTATTCTCAGAGAGTTTCCACAATGGCACTCGGAGCTTTTGTTGTAAAGAATCTGGAAACCGCCTAATTTTTCCATCCTCAAATGTATTTAGGCTTCCAAAGACATTGAAATCAGCAATAGATTTCCAATTAAGCTCCATGTCCTTATACTGGGCTGAGAGAAGGGTTGTACTAAGTATAAGACAAAGGAGACCTTTACTCATACACTCTTTTAAAATGCTCATCTAAAAAAATGGTGTTTTGATGTTTTACACAATGTAGTTTCACTCGAGACTAATGATAAAGCTCGAGGCTGGAAGCCCCTGTTTGTTTATTAAATTACCACGCGTAAAAGAAGCTAGACCATAGGCTACCTCTTCGGGTTTTTTAGCTACTTTAATTAGAACACTATTTCCTTTTATTTTCGCCTCTACGGGCCTGCCGTCAACATAAAAGCCTTTAAGACGATCACCTTTAAATGTTAACCCTTTTCCAACGGAAGTAAAATCAATGATAATTTGATTGCCGCGGTATTTGACTTGGCTAACTAATGGACCCGATACTGTAATATTGTGATGGTATTGATCTCTTAATGCCCAGAGACTCAATCGCTCTCCAACCGTTTTTTTATCCCTTGGGTGAACATCATTTTTTGCACCCACATCAGAGGTAACTGCCATCCCCGTGTTTTTAGTCTCTTGTAAAAACAGACGCTGTTGATTTCTAAATTCAGGCCAAAGCTGTCCTTTGTAATGCAGGGTGTCTATGGAGGATAATTGCACATAATAAAATGGAAGGTCTGGTTGTTTGTAAAGGTCTCTTAGCTCTGAAACCATTAACTTTTGTAGCATATTGTACTCTGTGACCCTGTCAATTTCTTGAGCATTACTCTCACCCTGGTACCAGAGCACCCCGCGAATAGGAAAATCCTTCAGCGGCTTAATTCCACTTGTAAAAGCAAACCCAGGTTTATAGGAATGGTTTGGACCATGATTATCTGAATAAATGAATCGCTTACCCACGTTTTGCTGACCACGCTCACGAATCCACTCTGGTAGGGCATCATTATAGAGCCAATTTCCAGATACTTTATGATGAAATTCTGGGTTCTCTTTTAGCCCCTTTTCTGAAATAAAGGTTTCGATTGGTGCACCTCCAATAGCTAAATTCATCAATCCGATGGGTATGTTTTCTGAGGCTATAATTTCACGAGCAAAGTAATACCCAACAGCGCTCATCGAAGGAGCGCTTATGGAATCACTTAACTGCCATTGAACATTTGAATAAAAAAGCTCTGGAGTTAAACGAGTTAGTAAAGAATCTTTAAAATGACGGTTGTAGACATATTTTCCCGCGAAACTCGGATTGTAAAATCGCAGTAGGGGGTTGAAAAGTGAGTTTTTTTCGCTCTGAAAATGTGCTTCTTGTTCAAGGGCGAATTCCATATTGGATTGCCCAATTAATAACCATACATCCCCTATGACCACATTCTCAAAGGTGATTTGCTGTTGTTTTGAACGGATAATTAGAGGCGCACCAGTGTTCTGGGCCTTTTGCGCCGGCATCTGTAGAATCCACTTGCCATTACTATCTGCTGTTGTCTTTAAATGAACCTCACCAAATTCAAGGGTAACCTGGGAATTTGCAAGGGCATTTCCACTTAATGAAATAGGGTGGTCTCTTTGTAAAACCATGTGGTCGCTAAAGTGTTTCTCAACAGTGAGTTGACTATAGGCCTTTATACCCACTATTAAAAATAAAAGACAGATAAGAAACTTATGCATTGGCGGGTTTTTTAAACATTAAACTAAAGAGGTAACCAAACACATAACAACTAACCATACCAATGAGAGAATACATCAAAAAGTTAATATCAGTATACACGCTAATTAACCAAGTAACAAGAGCACTTAGAACAAGACCAATGATAACGCCATTAGAATTGGCTCTTTTTGATAGCATTCCTAAAAGGAACATTCCTCCAAGACCACCAGTAAATAGACCTAAGAATTTATAGAACTGATCCCAAAGTGATTTGATATTCGAATTAGCCATCCAAAGGGCGAATATAATTCCAAAAATTCCAATGGCTACGGTAGCTATTCGTGCTATTTTTAAAAGATTTTTATCGCTCCCTTTGGGGTAGAAGTGCTTGTAAAAGTCATTACAAAATGCCGTTGATACAGAATTTAAACTGCTACTGATACTTGACATAGCAGCAGAGAAAATCCCTCCGATTAACAACCCAGAAACCCCAGTAGGTAATTCATTGACAATATACCATGGGAAGATAGAATCATTGTTGGGCAGCGCTGGATTTAAGCGCTGGGGCATTTCAGTGTAAAATATAAATAACAGTGTTCCTATACCAAAAAATATAATGGTTGCAGGTAGGGTGAGCACGGCATTGGTATAGAGGGTTTTTCTAGAGTTTTTTAAATCGCTGCTGGTAAGGTAACGCTGGACCACAGTCTGATCTGTACCTTGACTCACTAAAGCGGAGGCTAGACCACCAATAAAAACTACCCAGAAGGTGGATTCCGTAAAGTTGAAATCCAGATCTATAATATTAAATTTCTGTTTATCACTCGCATAAGAAATCATTTCACCAAACGGCATTTCAGTATGGGTTAAAATCCAAACCACAGATAGTATACTTCCACCCATTAGGATAATTACCTGTAAAACATCCGTCCAAATCACCGCTTCTATACCTCCAAAGGTGGTATAAATAATACAAATGATTCCCATGATCAAAATACTGGTTTCTACAGAGATTCCAGTAACGATCGAAATCGCAAGAGACGGCAGAAGTAGGACAATTCCAATTCTTCCTAGTTGGAACAATATAAAAGACAAACTTCCAAAAGCTCTTGCGGTATAGTTGAAACGGTCCTCTAAAAATTCATAAGCTGTGGTAATTTTAAGCTTATTAAAAAACGGAATAAACAGATAAGCAATCACAGGTGTTATGACAATAGCTGCGATATTTAAAAAGAAAAATGACCAGTCAGTGGTAAAGGACTTCGCTGGAATCGCCATAAAGGTAATAGCACTAAGTAACGTCCCAAATACACTTAGACCAGAGGCCCACCATGGTATCCTTCCGCCTCCAACAAAGTAATCATCCGTGGAGCGCTGTTTGTATGAAAAATAGAGTCCAATTCCCAATGAGATGACAAAGTACGCAGCAATTACCCCGTAGTTTAAAAAGCCAAATGGATTGGTGTTTTCACTAGCGTGAAATTCATAGACCTTAGGTGTTCTAACCCCAGGAGAAACCTCTCCTGAGACAATATAAAATAAGTTGTCGGCCTTAAAAGATAAGTTGGTAATTGGTATTTGAGTCTCTAGGGTGTCGTAGACAAACCAAGTATCGGTCATGGTATTAAATGCCAAAACCTCGTTTTGAAAACCAGGATGGTTTTTAAAAATATCGTTCTTTTGAGAAACAAGCGCATTTTTAATACTGTCCTTATTACTAGCATTTGCCTTTAAAGAAAGGTTCTCAATTTGATCAAATAATTTTTCATCTGATCCACCATAGACCAAAATATGCATAGATCCACTTCGCTCCACTGCAGCGCCCATAATAACTCTAGGCTCCCCTTGAATTTCAATAGTTCCTTCCTGCTGCCATACCCCTGTGTTTAGATCATAGGATAAAAAGCTCGATAAAGCTTTAGACTTTTGTCCATTTTGCTGATTTCTTCCACCAATAACATATATCTTTTTAGAAAAAGAATCGTCTTGAACTACCGCAGAATGCAATGCTCGAGGATCTCCAGGGAAATCAGGTAACTTCTCCCACGAATTTCCTGTTTCTAAGTGAAGTCTATAAAACAAATTGGTACTACCATTTGTATCAAGTCCTCCAATAAGATAGATATATCCTTGAAAATAAACAGCCGAAGAATAGGCAAGTGGCTGAGGTAAATCAGGTCCATTTTCAATAACTACATCCTTTTTAATGGCGTCGTAGGTGAAGATCAATACACGCTTACTCGGACCATTTTCGTTGTCACCTCCAATGCTATAGATTCCCCTTTCTGTTGAAACATTCGCAGCATAGGCCAAAGGTTCTGGAAGTTTTTGCTCAGAGGTTGACCACTGACCGCCAGAATAGAGGAAAATTTGATCATGCCATTTTTTCTCTCCATTTTCCCAAGGCATTTTATCAGGGAAATTAGCACCTCCTGCGGCGATGATATGCTCATTGAAATGACCACCTAATAATCCAGCATATCCGATACTCTGCTCACCTTCTTCAGTAGAAGGAATATTTTCAAGAGTACTGGATGCAACCTGAGTTGGAGAATTTTCTTGAGCGAAAACACCCATGTGTACCATCAAGAAAACTAGAAATAATTTTCTTATAGTCTGTAGTAGCTTAGAGGTCATAAGTTTAATTTTTAATGCTTGTGCTATATTTTATGGGTTGAGTATCTAAGGGAGCAAAAGTGAACATCCAATTTTGATACCCGTTTTTGCCTGGCACTTTAAATATCACTGTATTCCAACCCTTTTTTAGAGGGATCGATACAGGTTCTCTGGTCCAATATAATTCCTCATCTTCCCATGCGATTTCTTGATCTTGTTTGTTTCCCCAACCCTCTGTTACCTGGGGTTTCCAGCCAGGATTAATCCAATTTGGAGAAGGTAATTGTTCACCATTGATCCAAAATGTCCCACCATTGGCATCCCACTGACCAGCCTTTGGAATCCCATTATAGGCTCTATTGGCTCTATAGGGAGTTTCAAAACCGATTAAAGCAGGCATTAATCTTTCCGTTTCGCTATATATGTTTGTCATAGCGTAGTATACCTCACCTGGTTTAGCCGCTGGAAAATACCCTCCTAACTTAAAGCGATCACGGATATAAATAGTGTTTCCAGTGGCAAGCCTTAAAGAATCCGAATTTTCAAAGGCTTGCTGTAACTCTATAGGAGAAACAGTAATACTATCCTTAAAGGGGCCTACAAGCTTCCACTGCGCTTGAGCTTGGGCGGTATATTGAAATGGTAATTCCTTAAAGTATCGCTTTTTATGTACCATTAAGTAATCCTCAAAAGCATCAAAGTATGTATGCTCTGGACTGTTGTATGGAGGAATTTTTGTTAGGTAATCTCTTGAGGCTTCACTCACATCATCAGTCCATGTTTTCCAAGCGTAGGTCAAAAGAGAAGGGTAGAGGGGGTTTATTTTTATGATATCTGGACCTTGCTTTACATTTACATCATTCCAAAGGCAAAGAATACCTCCTAAGATAGTGTTGTTTGAACCCGCACCAATGGGTTTAAAGAAAAGTTTTGGAATATGAACATAAGGTTCACCATTGTTCACATAGCTATTCCAGGAATCAATTTCCCTAAAGGGAGTCTCCCCTGAAACTTTCTCTGCTCGCCAGCCTTGTCTTATCACATCCATATCGGTCTCTAGACCTGGATTCCAAACCATGACATCCCTACCGTGATCATTACAAAACCCAATCATAGTATCTAAAAATTCCTTTGGATTGTCAATTTCAACCTCGTCCGACCCGATGTGAATTATCGGTGCCATATCCTGTGGTATTTCTGTGAAAAACTCTTTAAGGATCACCTTTAAGGCTTCCATTCCTTGTTCAGATTCCATTTTAAAACCCATGGAAGTGACAAAAGAATCACTATGCCCTGGCATATCGATCTCGGGAATAATCATTATTTGACGCTCTTTAGCATAAGAGAAAAGATCTCTGATTTGCTCATAGGTATAATACAGCCCAGGATCTCTGGTGGGGCGATGATTTTGAGCTCCGGTGAGTTGCGGATAAGCTTTACTTTCAATCCTCCATGCTGGTCGATCAGTTAAATGCCATTGAAAAACATTGAGCTTATATTGTGCCATGATATCGAGCTGTTGCTTTAAAAACTCCATGGTCTGATAATTTCGGCCAACATCGATCATAAGTCCCCGGATATCATAGGCAGGAACATCATAAATGCGACATAGTTGAAGGGTTGCTTTCCCATTGGCCTTCCCTATGAGTTGCCTTAGGGTTTGAGCGGCGTAATATTGTCCACTCTCAGAAGAAGCCTTTATGGTAATATCGTTTTTTTTAACTTCCAAATCATAGCCTTGCTCTGGGATTTCTGAATCTTCTATAAATTTAATGGGTATCCCGCTACTTGAGACAGTGATCCCAGATTCATCCAATATACCATGGAGCGCTTTTGAAACAGAGGTCGCTAATTCTCCATCTTTAGGAAGCTTTATATTTTCCACAGACACTGCTTTTCTTCCCCACTGAACCTCTGATGGAAATGGAATTAATTTCACAGGCGCCTGTTTTAATTCTTCTGCTGTAAATTTTGCTTTAAACTCAGTGGATTGCGCAAATAGCTTATCATTCCCAATGGAAAGTGAAAAGAAAAATATGCAGAAAAATAATAATAAATATCTCATAGAGATGGTATTGTATAATTGAATGATTAATTTTTTTTAAAGGTTACTGGTACATGTCATTTGTGTTGGCATGGTGAAGCTGATGTAGAAACTCTGCAATAACCTGGGTAGTTTCCTTAAAAAATATTGCTCCTTTTTCGGCGGTAGATTTTGATGGGTCACCAACCCCTGTATCTTTGGTGACAGAAGTCCACTTTCTCTGGGTAGTTATCCAGTTATTGAGCGCATTAATTTTAAAAGTTTTCGCCTTACCGTCACCCGCCTGGTCTAACTCGAGAACAAGTTCAGGTAAAAGGTGCATAATTGCTGAGGTTTCTAGCTCTCCTGCATGATCACCTGGGTCGTCAAAGAACTCCTTACCATCCTTGGCCTGCCACCAGTTTAATGCGCAGACAAACACCTTAGGATAAAGCGCACTTAATTCACGAATAATAGGCTTAAAGCTATTACCGCCATGAGCGTTTATTATCACAAGCTTATCTATGTTCTGTAAATCCAGCATATGTACAATATCCTTAAGCACTTCTAACTGAGTACTGGGATTCATATTCACGCAAAAAGGAACATCCAATTGCCCTGTATTTACTCCGAAGGGAACTACTGGTAAGACAATCGGTCGAGCCCCTTTTTCCCAAGCAATAGCCGCTGCCTGTATGGCTGCATTTTCCGCTAAGTAATTATCAGTTCCATAAGGTAGGTGATAATTGTGGGCCTCGGTAGCACCCCATGGGAGTACTGCCGTGGTATAGGTTCGGCTTTTAACGTCTTTCCAATTGTTTTCCTGTAATACATAAGGTCTTGGTGTTCTCATTGTTGTGGTGTTTATGATTTTTCAGATTAATAACAGGCAATACCCCTGAGAAAAAAAATACAGGAGTATTGTCTTATTTGGTTTTATAATTCATCACTAGTTTAAAAGCGATGTCACTGGAATCTTTTGAAAGTATAAATCGCCACTTCCTTCATATAAGATTCCGATGTAATTTTCATCGATCTGCGTTAGACACGAATATCCGTACCCCGCTTGTTGATATAGCTCAAGCTGATTTTCTTTTGGCCAAGTGTCGCCGTCATCTAAACTTGTTTTAATGGTCATATGAGCTCTGGCCACTTTGGAGTTTGGATTGGAGAAAAACAATACATCGCTTTGACCTTCTCTTTCAAAAGAGATAATACTAGCCATACAGTTGGACTCAATAAGCGCTTTTCTAGAGGTTGGATGCTCAGTCCAAGTCTTTCCAAGATCAGTAGTTACAGCGATAGAACGCCCGTTTTGAGGATCATTTCGATCTTTTCGATTTCTGTCATCTCTCATATTTAACATCAAGCTACCATCGCTTAGTTCAACCACTTGGGCCTCTGTGGTCTCGGATTTTGCACCCGTACCAACCTGCCAAGTCTCACCTGCATCTTTACTATAAATAATTGTAGAATGAGGAATTGCATTTTCGTCCTTGTATTGCGCTGGGAAGACAAGCGTCCCATCCTTCATGGTAATTCCATTTCCAGGACCATTGAAGAACAATTTCCAAGATGGATCTTTCATTTGTTTGGTAATATTAATAGGCTCTGACCAAGTTTTTCCATCATCCTGGCTTTTTACCAGCATAAACTGACCTGTTTCTTCTGGCGTCATTCCTTGTTCTGAGGCCCACCAAGCACGTTTATCTTTTTTACCATGTAGCCATAATGCCGCCACCCAAATAGTTCCGGTGTTTTTATCAACTAATACTGCTGGATCACCGATACCATTTTCATCCTGTGGTAAACCGCCATAGGTTCCCATATCCATAATCACCTGCATAGGCTCCCAAGTTTGTCCACCGTCGGTACTTCTATTCATACCAACATCTACATGAGCCTGAAGATCGACGCTACTGTTGTATCTTATATCATAGACCGCGATAAGAGTACCCTTGTTTGTTGTTGCAAGACCTGGTATTCTATAGGTATGAACATTGTCATCTCCCTTATTTCTAAGGGCAATTCCAAGATTTAATACATTTGATTTGTCACGAGACTCTAAAGTAAGCCTAGAACCATCTTTAAACTCCAAGTAGCGTATTGCAACACCAGTTGTTTTTGTGATGTCTACATCTTGTTTTATCGCCAAAGAAACCCATAAATTCTCAGGCTCCTGAGATAGTTTATGATCGCCCTTAATAGCGACACTTTGATCCTCAGGAGAAACGCTTCCAAAAAGTGTAGCCTTTTTGAAATCAACCTTTGAGGTAGTATCGCTATAGATACTGATATTCTCAATGGCTGAAACTGGTAAATCACCTAGAAGATCTAGATGGACACCTACCAAAGTTTTAGAAGCAGCACTATCCTTTAGCTGCAGGCTTAATTTTACAACCTTATTGTTGTCTTTTCGAGTAAGTACCGGCATTTGTAAATCGGTCACCTTAGCAGTAACCTGATCTGTTTCTTGAACCGTTGTACAACTACTTACAATTAAGGCAAACGCCACGCATAACGCGCCTAGAGGTCTAAATGATTTAAAGTATTCCATAAATAGTAATCTATTGTTTATTTTCAATTCGTTCAAAAGTTTTCCAGCATTGGTACATTGCTCTGGGCACGTGGAAACATCCTTTCCACTTCCCGCCTTTAAGTTCTAAAAGCGGCTCACCTTGACGATTTAAGTAACCATACCATTCGCCGTATTTAGGATCCGGGAAATGATCCCAACTATATTGATGTACCTTAGTATACCAATCTCTTAATCTATGATCATCTATATGCTCCATAGCCTTTGTTAAGGCTACTAAGGTTTCTAGGTGTACCCACCAAAGTTTTTGATCCCACTCCAATTGTAGTAGAGGGTGCCCCTTTATATCCATAAAATAAAATATCCCACCAAACTCTTTATCCCAAGAATATTCTAAGGTAGTTATTATCGTTTTGGCCGCCAATTCAATGAGTGATTTATCTTGACGCCTTACACCTATATCAATTAAAAACCACATCGCTTCAATACCGTGACCAGGATTGATCAATCGCCCTTGAAAAGTATCTGAAGGGCTGCCATCTAGTTCTACATTTTCGCGAATAATACCTAAAGAGGAATCCAGAAAATCATTGGTGATTTCTTTAATACACTGATCCAAAGTTTGTTCAATCTCCTCTTTTTCCAATATATGTTCTAACTCTAAGACCAAATTCGAAAGGATCATAGGGAGTGAAAACCCTTTTAACTGGCGGTTTCCTGTGCTTTTTTCATAGATGCCTTTTGGATTGTGTTGCTTGTTTAGAATGTTGTGATAGGTGTCTCTTGCCAGGGCGCTATAAGCCTCATCATTTGTAGCTTTGGCATATTGGGCAAAGGCCATGGCAGCAAAACAATCTGAAAAAATATTATAAGGTTGCACTAAGGCTGATCCTTCGCGCGAGGTGGAAAAATAAAAATTTCCATCCGAATCCTTTGCATGGTTTTCAAGGAAGTCGATCCCGGATTTAGCAATATTTAACCATGATGACTTAGCCTCAACCTGATTATAAAGTAGAGAGAACATCCAAGCCTGTCTACCTTGTAGCCAAGTGAATTTATCGGTATCAAAGACATTGCCCTGAGAGTCTAAACAAGTGAAATATCCACTGTGTTCTGAGTCTAGAGAATACTGCTCCCAAAAGGGGATAACATCATCTAATAAGGCGTCTTTATAAATTTTTGCGTATTTCATAGTTTATTATGTATAACATAATGCACAAATATAACTTTTTTTTAGTTATCTTGCTAATGTTTAAATGTTAACATTTAAATACATATATATTTGTTGGACTTAATACAATCCATAGTAGATTTGCAGGAGCTAGTTAAAAAGAGTTAGAAAAAATAAAATCGAAAAATGAAAAATAGAGAAGAGTTAGGACCTATAGATACTTTATCCCTAGTGGACAAAGTTGAGATGCGCTTGATGCAATATTTTAAAGACAACAATCTAAAGCCTGGAGATCCCATTGCAAAGGAAATGGATTTATCTGCCTCCTTAGGCGTTAGTAGAACAGTGGTAAGAGAGGCGCTTTTACGACTTCGTACCCTTGGGTTTATCGATAGTAAAAAGCATAAAGGGATGACCTTTCAAGAACCTGATATTATCAATAACTTCGAGCGTATCTTAGAGCCAAATCTCCTAGGGGAAAAGACACTTAAAAGTCTATTTGAACTTCGGTTGATTTTGGAAATGGGAATGGCGGATTTTTTATTTGAATACGTCAGTGAAGAAGATATTGAAGAACTCGAACAAATTGTGGCGGAAGAGGCTGCTGCCAATTACAATAAAAATAAGTTTTCTTTAGACAAGGAAATCGCTTTTCACGGAAAGCTCTATCAAATTTCAAGAAATAGAACCCTGCAGCGCTTCCAAGACCTATTGCTTCCAGTATTTGAATATCACTACCAACAGCAACAATTAAAAAACAATGGAGATTATCAGTATTCCTCTGGTGAATTTGTCAATCATAAGATGCTTTTAGATCACCTTAAAACTGGCACGCCAGATACCTTTAGAAATGCGATGAGAAGGCATTTAGAGCCTCATTTTGATCAAATCTTTCTTAAGAAAAAGTAATTATAATTGTGGGCCTGGATTTAAAACTAGGTTAATTAAAAAAGGGAGCCGTTTAACTAACTCCCTTCTTCCAACAACATAATAAAAAACTAACCAATTCTAACCTTGCACATGATTTTATGATATTTTTTAAAACCCTATAAGTCAAATGGAAATTTCACCATAGGGTTTCTTATTCCTTCTTATTGCGGGTATCCCTTAGTTTGTTCTAGCATCGGATTTCGTCCTATCATATCAAGAGTAATCGGTAATACCAACATGTACTGTTGCGATTGATCTAAATATTGATTGTTATCAAACACATACTGATCTCCAGCACGTCTTAAATCCCACCAACGTTTTCCTTCGGCGATAAACTCCTTATAACGTTCATCCAAAATAGCATTGGCATTTTGTGCTTTAGAACCATTGATATATCCATGGATCGAAGCATCGTAATTACTGCCATAGGCTCTTTCGCGAATTAAGTTAATCTCAGTAGATGGATCTTCGTTTAATAAATTTTTAGCCTGAGCTAATAGTAGTAATACATCAGCATAACGGTATACTGGAATATCGTTGTCTGCAATTCGTACACTTCCATCCACACTTCCGACAAACTTATTAATCACTGCTCCGAAGTATTTCTCAGCATTGTAGTTGCTATATCCTTCACCCTGGTTGTCATCGACATACAATTGTATAAATGTAGCATCCTTACGAGTATCTAAAGGGTCATCTATAAGTTGTAATGTCTTCTCCGATGGACCGTAACGATTTGCTCCATTAGTGATAAAGGTATTCATTGGATTTGCATCCTGATCGAACTGTGGATGAATTTCCGTAGTCCTACCAGTTAGAAGAGAGAAGTAATTTGTAGCTTGATCTTGCTGATAATCTACCGCAAAAATAAACTCTTTATTTTCTTCATTTTCTGTGGACCAAAGACTAGCGAAGTCAGGCTCTAGGGAAACCCCCATTGAAGCTATTTGACTAAGAGCGGATTTAGCCTCATTAAAGTCAGCAGCCCCACCGCCTAATAGATTTCCAGACCAAATGTACACGTCTCCTTTTAAAGTCAAAGTAGCTGCCTTAGACCAATAGATTCGTTTGCCGTTCCAAAAAGAAGCATCTGAACCAAAGTGTTCTAAAGAAATTTCAAGATCTGACTTGATAAAATCCATGACCTCTTGCTCAGAAGATCTTGGTTTACTCAGCGATGCAGGATCTATATCTTTTAATGACGCTGTGGAAATAGGAACCGCTCCCCAGGTTTTTAGCAGTGTGTAATAATAAAATGCGCGTAAGCCATAGGCTTGACCCAACATATGCTCTTTGTGCGCCTGATTGCTAAAAGTAACCCCAGCTACATTGGCTATAAAATCATTGAGTTGATGAATCTTAGAATAAATACCAGCCCAACCTCCAAATGGGGCCGTTGAAACCGTAATATTGGATTCAATAAGTGGCAAGTTAGACGGAGACTCAAAGGTCTGCCCTCCCCACATGTCACTTCGTATTTCTCCTAGTAACCAAAAGTTAGTCATCGAACCTCTAAAAGAACCATAGAGTCCTGTGTGGGCTGATTTAGCTCCTTCCTCAGAGGTCCAGAAGCCAGTGGTGTTCAATTCACTCGGTGCGGTGATCTCTAGTTCGCTCTCACACGAAACTAGTAACAACACCAATAGTATTTTTAATATATTTTTCATCGTCTTCTTTCTTTAAAAGGTTAAATTGAGTCCTAATGTTACTGTAACAGGCATTGGGAATTCTCCGTATTGGTATCCACCTTCTTCAGGAGAGTTACCGCTGAAACTTTTAAAGTAATGTAAATTACTTCCTGTTAAATACAAGCTAAGTGCTTGGACTTTCTCATCAAATACTGATGTTGGAACATCGTAGCTCAGTGTCACTTCTCTAAGAGCGAGATAATCTGCTTTTTCCCAGAAGTTACTGTTTACAGTTTGCTCATTCCCTCTAAAGAAGTTTCCTTGAACATCAGTAAATACAAAGCGAGGTATGTCAGTATCTCTGTTTTCAGGTGTCCATGATTGTAACACAAGTGCATCCTGATTTAAGTTCCCTTGAGTTTGTGCAATCCCTTTACCACGAATGTGGTTATAAGCCATATGACCTGTGGCAAAGTCCGTTTTAATATATAAACCGATGCCTTTGTAATTAAGACTTGTGGTAAAACCACCCACAAAATCAGGTGTCGTTCTACCAATTACCTTACGGTCATACGAGTTGATGATATTGTCACCGTTAAAATCTTTCCAAGCAACATCACCAGGATATCTTTTGTAAGCATCTGGAAGTAAGTCATCCTGACGATCAGCATGAGCGTCAACCTCTGCCTGATCAGCATAGATATAATCCTGAACGTAGGTAACGATCATGTCATTTCCAACACGTTGGCCTTCTTGTAATCCACCAACCCATTCTAATTCTCCAGAATTTGGATTGTAGATTTGATAACCACCTTGACGGTTATTCTCATTATCATTCTCTGGTAGTTTTACCACGTAGTTCTTGATAGAAGCCATGGTTGCTCCAAAATTCCAGGTAAAGTCTTCAGTTCGGATAATATCGGCGTTTAATTGCAATTCAAAACCTTTATTTCTAAGGGTTCCGTTATTGGTTGTAATGGAGCTAAATCCAGTCCAATACGGGAGAGTTAGTCCAGCTAATTTATCCTTAACATCTCTAATGAAGTACTCTCCAATTAAACTAACGCGGTTGTTGAACAATCCTAAATCTAAACCAAAGTTTAGGGTTGTAGAACGTTCCCATTGTAAATCAGGAGTCGCTAGACCCGTATTCGCATAACCAGTTTGACCATCATATACGCCCTGGGATCCATAAGATCCAAACACCTGATAGTTTCCAAGAACTTCAATATTTCCGTTGACCCCGTAACTAACTCTAGGTTTGAAAGTAGTCACTACATCACTGATGCCAGAATTTGTAAAGAAGGTCTCTCTGTGAAGATTCCATGCAAAGGATGCCCCTGGGAAAAATCCGAATTTATCATTTCCTAGCCTAGAAGAACCATCCTGTCTAAAGGTTAAACTTAGCAAGTATTTGTCATCAAAATCATAGTTCAATCGACCAAATAAGGATACGATTCTATGTTCTGTTTCAGCACTGGATGGTACTCCATCAGCTTCACTTCCTGCATTAAGAGTATAGATGAAGTCTGTAGGAGAGTTTTTAGTTCCAGCCCAAGATGAGAAATAGTTGTCTTGGTAGAATTCCGTACCTCCAAGTAAATCAAAGGTATGGTTGCCAAATTCTTTACTGTAGTTTAAAGTAGCCGTTACCTGATTTCTTAATGTTCTTTCCAGTGCAGTGGAAGCATTTCTAGTGGTAATAAGCGTTCCACCATTCAAATAAGCTTTGTTGAAACGATCATTGTGGTTGTTGATAGTAAAATGGCTAGCTGTTACTGCTAGTTCTAAATCATCCATAACATCCCAGTTTATTCCTACGGAAGCCTGCATACGCTGTTCTAAATTTTTTCGAACAAATTTGTCTTGGTAGTACAAAGGGTTTCCAAAACCAGAGTTGGTTCCTTGATTGTAGACATCAGAAAGCGATCCATCTGGATTGTTGTTATAAACACGCGATGTGGGTGGTTGACCCGCAAAACGTCTAAATACCGTATCATCTGAACCTAATGGACTTGTCTTTAGATTAGAATGGGTATAAATGATATTAGAATTTACTCTAAACTTATCAGAAATTCTATAGGTTCCACTGAATTTTCCAGAGATACGGTTAAATCCAGAACCTAATATAAGTCCTTCATTATCTAAGTACCCAAGACCTAAATAGTAAGTTCCTTTATCATTCCCACCTTGAAAAGAGAGGTAGTTGTCGATAGTTCTGCTCGACTGGTAAATATTATCCCCTACCTGATTTTCCATAAACAAAATCTGTCTGCTTGGATCTAATGGATCCGCTACAGTTCCCCATCCAGGATATCCTAATAGGTAGCGATTCTGCGGAGTTAAGTATTGTGTGGTAAAAGGAGAATCTGTTGTATTTCCCCCAGTTCCAAAACCAGTAGCTCCGTCGATAAAAGCAGCGAATGCATTAGGATTGTTCATAGCCTCTCTGTAATAGCCAACAGCTTGTCTATTGTATCTTATAAAATCAGCAGCACCTAGGTATTCCGGGGTTTCCCTTCTGTGGTTCATGCTGTATTTTTGCTTGAAGTTAATACTAGATCTTCCTGGTGTTCCTGTTTTAGTGGTCACAAGTACAACCCCGTTAGCAGACCGCGCACCATAGATTGCTGTAGCAGCAGCATCTTTTAATACCTCAATGGATGCGATGTCATCTGAGTTAAGACCATAAAAACTTCCAGGTACCCCGTCAATTAAAATAAGAGGACTTCCAGTTCCGTTAAAATCTGTTCCACCACGAAGCACAATCTGAGGTGTAGACCCTGGTTGCCCTGTAGTGTTGGTCACCCGTAAACCTGAAATGGTTCCTTGAAGAGCGGTAGCCGCGTTGGAACGCGTTGAGGTCTCCATTACCCGCGTGTCGAGTTTAGATACCGAAGTAGTTAATTTTGCCCTAGATTGTTTACCATATCCAGTTACAACTACTTCATCAAGCATTGCTGTATCTAACTCAAGACTCACCTGAATGCTCGTTTGACTGCCAACTACAACTTCCTGAGCCTTATAGCTTACGTAACTAATCACTAGAACGTCCGCCGAACTGGCCTGAATTGTAAAGTTTCCGTCAAAATCGGTCTGTGTACCAGTGGAGGTTCCTTTAATTAAAACAGTAGCTCCAGGTAGGGGTGTTCCTAATTCGTCTAAAACTGTTCCACTGATCTGATTACTTTGAGCAAATGCAGAACTAGTTACCAGCGAACAAATCAAGAGCATTATCTGTAGGCTTTTTCCAAAGCCAAGACGATTTTCTAAAGCCAAGACTCTCGCCCTGAATAAATGATAGAGGTTCTTCATAAACGTGTAGTTTAGTTATTGATTATTGATAGCTTAATTGTATTATGTATAACATTTAGGTATAAAAAAATGACTTAATAAGGGTTTGGGGAAAAATCGTCAGGCGTTAGTTGGATGGATTTCATTTGATCCTGCGCTTGTGTTAGTTGCGTATCTGTTAAGGTAATATGAGGTGATCGGCTCGGACCACAGTCAATTCCAAGAGCTCTCATAAAACTTTTTCCTGCTCCGTTAAAACCTCCAAACGCATCTAGGGTTTGGACAAATTTTATAGCTTTACGTTGTAATTCATTCGCCTGTTGGAAATCTTGTATGTTATGACATTCATGTATACTGCGATACAAAGGTGCTAAGTGATTGTAAGTACTTCCTACCCAACCGTGACCTCCTAAAGCGATGCTATTGACAAACATTTCATCAATTCCGAAGTATAATTCCAAATCAGGTTTTATTTTATCCTTTAGTTCAATGCAGAACTGAAAGTCTATCATGTCGTTATGGGTGAACTTAACTCCTTGAAAGTTTGGGATTTCTGCTACAGCCCTCTTAACAAAGGCCCTCATGTCTAGTTGGGCACCTGATAAAACTGGAATATGGTAATAATAGAAAGGGAGCTCAGGTGCAGCATTGGCTACTTCTTTACAATACTCTATTAATTTTTCAACCGATTTTATCGTAAAATAAAAGGGCGCAAGCACCGCAATACCATCGGCTAAAATGGCCGAATGTTTTGCAAGTTTCACTGCCTCAATTAAAGAAGTATGACCAACGTGATTTATAACTTTAAAATCATCACTTCGCTGTGTACTCCACGCATCCATAAGCTGCATACGTTCCTTGCTAGAGAGTGAGACAAAGTCACCGGTGGAACCATTGATAAATGCTCCTTTAATAGAGTTGTGTTTTAAAAACCCTCCATAGGTGCTAATTATTTCAGGATTTAAACTCAAATCCTCATTCATTGGAGCATATGTTGCTGCTAGTAAATTCATATAAATGTATTATGTATAACATAAGCAAATATATGTAAAATTTTGATATACCCAAACTTATACCAAAAATTGTTACTAAATAGTTAAGCTTTTTTACTAGGGGTTCATTCTGGTTTAAAACCCAATCCATCGCTATGCGTGGTTGGGTAGTTTATCTGATCACTAATGTCGATCTTGGTATTCCATCAATGCTTGTTTGTATAATTTACTGAAGGCAGATGAGGAAAACGGGTTTTGACTCGTAACTAAATTTCTGTCTTTTATAGCAAAATTAGCCTTGGGTAATCCACTACGGTATTTAAGTCCATGTTTGCGTAGACGCTTGCCTATTTTTCTCACCTCAGGTTTTCCTTTCATAATAAAGCGTTCGATTACGAATTCTTCTATAGGTGATACAGCACTTACCTTATATCCTTTGTAGGGATTCTCATGCTTTGCAATAGTAGTTAGCAGGCTTGGTGCGTGACAGATAAGTCCCGTTGGTTTCTGATCTTGGGCAAATTGTTTTAATATCTCAGGTATGTGTTTATCATAAGCTAGATCTACCATTAAACCTTGGCCACCTGGAATGACTAAACCAATGTAATGGTTTTGGTGCTCAAGAACGTATTTAAGTGATTTTGGGTTTAAAAAAGCGCTATCCCTGGTTATAAATGCCATAGCTTGGGCTTTTAATTCGGTATTATCCTTCCAGTATTTATCCTCTGTACTCTCTTTATCTATATTTGGAGTTTGAGCCATAGGTGTAGCAAAGTCTACTTTATATCCTTGTTGTTGTAAACTGTGGTAGGCTAAGTAAAACTCATTTAAAAACACGCCTGTCTGCCGTGATTTTTCGCCTTCATTTAAGCTAATGGCCTGTGCGGCGCTAAGAATCATTACTACTTTTTTTTGTGCTGTTAGGTAATTACCTGTACATCCTGTGATAAATACCATAATGATGAAATGTTTCAGATTGATCATGTGTTTTATTTTTGGCAAAATTGATCAATCCGCTTCAAGGATGCATTTACATAGGTAAAGATTTTAAAATTTTGACCGAATTCTACTTAATTGGGTAGGGGTGACACTTAAATAGGAAGCAATATGGTATTGATTGATGAGGTTCTCTAAGCCAGCATGCTCTTTTCTGAAAATTTCATAACGTGTGCTGGCATCCAAGGTTGCTAGTTCGATTTCTCGTTTTTCTTTGAGTGCAAATTTGTATTCGGCTAGTCTTCGAGCGAGACTTTCGATCTTTGGATACTTTGCATATAAAGTGCTTACTTTTTGATAATCTGCCACTAGCACTCTGCAATTAGTTAAGCATTGTATGTTGATAGAATTGCGCTGTTTTGTGGTTATGGAAACATAGGCTGCCACAAAATTTGAATCAGTAAAGAAGGTCTTATTGTATTCTTTTCCCCAGCTGTTCCGGTAAAAGGCTCTCATGACTCCCTTATTTAGAAAACCCAGCGAAGTGGAGAACTCTCCTTGTTGTGCAAAATAATCGTCTTTTTTAAGGTGGACTTCTTTGAATAATTCGGTGAAGGATTCCATTTCAAGGGTGGTTAAATCGACAAAGCTTTGTATGTAGGTAATAAGGTTGTCTTTGGTCATTTTAAAAATAATGGATTGGTTGGTGGATTCTTTAAAGATACCCAAAAATACAATTTTTAATCATAGCCTTTGGGGTAGAGGTTTCTTGTTACTAATGTATTGAACTTTACTATATTTGATCAAAACAATTAAAAAGGTGGTTGTAAAGAAGCATAGCGAAAATGGAATTGAAATAGCGGAGGTCTTATCAGATCAGTTACTAATAAACAATGAGTCTGATGGACTCGATCTTGTGGGGACGCTATATTTTCAGGGTTATGATCGCATGATTTTACATAAGGATACCATTACCCCTAAATTCTTTGATTTAAAAACAGGGCTCGCTGGAGAGGTTCTACAAAAGTTTTCCAACTATCGCATGAGACTTGTTATTGTTGGTGATTTTAAATCCCATACCTCAGAGAGTCTTCAGGCATTTATCTATGAGTGTAATCAGGGGAAAATCGTAAATATGGTAGAGAAGCTTTCCCAGGCCATTGAAAGATTGTCTAATTAACTCAATTTACCCCAGACAACATCTTTGTAATTACAAGGCTTGTTAAATATTGTGGTCAATACATAACCTGGCTCAAATAGATTTAAGGCCTAAACTTTTGAGTAATTTTGCAGTTGTAATGTGGAAAGAACTATTTAGATTTAACAAGACAGATCGTTCCTGGCACCTTCCGATTGTGGCGGGGGCCTGCGTGGGTATTCCTTTGTTGATAGGTTTATTAATTAATGATATCGAGGCTGGAAAGCTAGCTTCTTTGGGTGCCTTGATTATTTTGTACATCCAATCAAATAAGCTTGTGAATCGTATGGTGATTCTGATGGTTTGTGGATTTGGCTTTATACTTTCCTTTTCCTTTGGATTGATATTTGTTTTTAATCTATGGCTAACCCCTGTGTTTTTAGGACTATACACCTTTGGTGTACATTATGCGCTTGACCGCTAAGAGCTCACCAAACCTCCAGGTAATTTTTTCTTTATAATGGTCGCTTCAATCGCTATCACTATGCCAACTCACTATGAAGATATCTCCAGTAGTATCGGGAACTTTGCCATAGGTGTTATGATTGCAACTCTGATTGCTTTACTGTATAGCATCGTAGTTTTTAAAAAAGATCAGTGACGCTCCAACAGTAGTGGTGGTGCGAAAAAATCGATATGTAAACATCACAGAATCGGTGATATTTAGTGTTATGGTAGCTATTGCCTTGTTAGTGGGTATAATACTTGAACTTGAAAACCCATATTGGGTTCCAACCTCCTGTATGGCGGTTATGCAGGGTGTGAGTACAAAACATATTTGGACACGGGCTATGCAAAGGGTTTTAGGAACCTTTATCGGGCTTGGACTTACCTGGCTCATCCTACAATTTGATGTCACAATTTTAGGTATTTGTATTAGCATTCTGCTGCTTCAAACCACTGTAGAGTTCCTAATTGTTAGGAATTACGCAATTGCTGCGATGTTTATCACCATTTTAACCATCTTACTTGCTGAGCCAAACATAAGCCTATTAGAGACTCCAGATAATTTAATGATCACCAGGTTTTTCGATATTTTGATTGGAAGTGCTATTGGAGCGATAGGAGGGTGGTTCTTATATAACGAGAAGATACATTATTTTACCAAGAAACAGGTGAGAAAAACCAAAGTAGCTTTCAGAAAATATAAATCGTGAATTCTAAAGTATCACAAAAACTTAAGTGTTCATAGCTGACTAATTATACCGCTAAATTTTTACTTGCTTCAAGCTTACTTATTAATGCCGACTTTACCATGGTAAAGGCATGGTCTTTAGCCTGGGCAAATGAGATGTTATAAAGTCGCTGGATGTTTTGTAATTCTTTTGGAAAACGATCCAATATGGTGTCGTAATATTGATCTAACACCTTGGTTTCTGGTAATTCGTATTTTAATTGAAGCTGGAATCGTCTTAGTAAGGCATGGTCAATCATCTCTGGATGATTGGTGGCACAAATTAAAAGGGCATTTTCCGGGTAATAATCAATGAGTTGAATTACAGTGTTTACAAGTCTTCGCATTTCTCCTACATCTTTTTCATCCCCGCCACGCGCTTTGCCTATTTGATCAAATTCATCTAAAAATAAAACGGCATTTTCTCTAGCGGCTTTGTCAAAAACTTGCTTGATGTTCTGTGAGGTTTCACCAATGCGTGAACATACGACATTGCTCAAATTAAGAATGAGAATCTTTTTATCGAGCGACTGTGCAATTGCTTTGGCTGTCATAGTTTTACCACAACCAGAACTTCCCTTAAGCAATACCTTATTGTTTACAGGTAAGTTATAACTGCTTAATTCTTCAATGTACAGATGCTCCTTGATAAGCTGATGGATTTGCTCGGTGTTAGTGTGATTGAGAAATACATCATTTAAGGCTACTTGCTGTTTATCATTTATGATAAGGTCAAATACATTCATGGTTGCCTATTTTAAAATCTTTTAATAACCCACTTTTAATTTAAAATGCAAAAGTACTAAAATTCGGCAAGGCATTGATTTAAATAAGCTTTTAGGCAAACGGTTGATCCTCTCGTTGAACTTAGCTATTAAAGAAAAAACAGGAAGAGCGATAAATCAAATCACTTTTCCTGTTTTGTACCGGGAATGGGAATCGAACCCACACGCCCTAATGGACACATGGCCCTCAACCATGCCTGTCTACCAGTTCCAGCACCCCGGTGAATGGTTGGCAAAAGTAAAAAAAAATATGATGAAATGCTTAACTTTTTTGGCTTTAGTGCTTGATGTTAACTTCAAAAGATCTAAGTGTGGTTTATCAAGGTACTTAGGTGATTAAAAAAACTATTGATACCCACATAGAACAGATCCATATTGCGGTGCTATTTTTAGGGAGTACCTTTCTAAAGTGATGTTGGAGAATTTAAGTGAGGCTAATAATTGATATTACAACTTAATGGTTAGAAGAGAAAGGTGATTTAAGTAGCTATCAGAGTCCTAAAAAATGTGTTTTTAAGAAATAATATTGTTTTTAATAACTCCATTTTATCCTGTACACAGGATAAAATCATGTGTATTCTGTCCTGTCAACAGGATAAAATTAGTCACCTTTTGTCTTGTCTGTAGGCTAAAATGTAAAATGAATAAAAAATTATTAATAAGGTCTTAGTACATAATAAGCTAAAACTTGGTTTTGTAATCAATAATTCGAGTTTTGGCTGTTTTGCTATTTGACGACTATATGTTTACTTGCGCTGTTCAAAGAATGATTCACCTTTGATCAGTGCGGTTTCATAAGCTAAAGGTTGGTTCGGGCTTGGAAATACTTCGCCCGTAATCCAAGTTAAGGTGTTTCCATCCTTTAATGTGATTTCATAAACTTTGGAAACCTTGATGTGACTTCCTTTTGGGATCTCCTGAATTTTGGTTCCGTTAGAATCGTTTGGGTGAAGACTTAAAAAATGATCCGTAGTGATCCCGCCATCTTTGTTATACTGGTAGTAGAATAGTGGTTGATTGGTGAAAAAGATGTTATTGCTTAAATGTGCATACTCTGGATCCGCAGAAATATCTTTAAGGTTTGAATTACCACATCCATTTAGTAGAGTACCAAATATTATAAAGATAATTATAGTTATGGGTTTCAGGATTCTATTTTTCATAATTACTATTATTTGATATCCCAAAGTTAATAAATGCCTCTTAATTATCTGGTTTAAAGGTATTCACAATACAACTACAAATTTGAATTTTGGGACTACAAAGCGTCTACAAGTAATAGCATAAATCTAAAAAATAAAATTAATACGCAATCGCACAACAGGATGAGCAAAATATTAAAAAAATGCTCAATCAATAGTGCAAAATATGATTTTATAGCCTAAGATTCATAAATTCTAGCTGTTGTATCATGTATACAGTATAGCTTCTTAGTTTAACTGTTGGGTGAACTTGAATGTTATTAATTATCAAATTTAGTAGTTTAATCCAAAAGCCCAGAGCGGGATTATATTAAGATATCCATACTCAATATCATCTTTTATTACAAAAGAGCGACCATCTTTGGTTAACTGATGTTGCTCCTGACTTGTCCGCGGTGATTTTCACCAATTTTTAATCACCTGATACCTTGCGTGTTAGTTTTTATTTTTTTGTAATTTGCTGACCTAAATTCCCAAATATGCTTAAAATCAGGCAAATTAAGTATTCCAAGGGTTCTACATCCGTTCAGGTTTACAAGATAGAGAATCGTAAACGTGTTATCCTTCGACATATCGGTACTGCGAGAACTGAAGATGATCTTAAAAATCTTATTACCCATGCCAATGATTTTATTGAAAAAACCAGTAAACAGCTTCTTCTTTTTAAGGAAGATGAAGCATCAAATAACATTTTAAATATTAAGCAGACCGAATTTCTTGGAGTATATTATATGTTCTTTTATGGATAGTAGATATCAATTACCCTATTTGACTTTAAAAAGGTAATTCACTAAGATCAACATTTCCTCCAGAAATAATGATACCGATATTTTGATCTTTGTAGTTACTTTTCTTCTTTAACAGGGAAGCTAAGGCTACAGCAGAAGAAGGTTCACATATAATTTTCATGCGTTCCCAGATAAGCTTCATAGCATGGATAATTTCAGTTTCTTCCACACGAATAATTTGCTCTACACCCTGCTGAATAATTGGGAAATTGATAGATCCTAGTTGAGTCTTTAGCCCATCGGCGATGGTATTCGTACTGTTATTGGATTCAATTTGCCCACTTTCCAGGGAACGATATGCATCATCAGCCTCCATAGGTTCTCCTCCAATAACCTTACAGCCCTTTCCAAAATGTTTTGATGCAATGGCAGTTCCAGCAATTAAACCACCTCCTCCAACTGGAGTGAAAAGATAATCCAAGTGTGGATAGTCTTCCAATAATTCTTTTCCAGCAGTGGCTTGTCCCAAAATGACATTTAAATCATTGGATGGATGTATGAATGTCGCACCTTTAGTTTGTACTACTTTCTCTGCTGCTAGTTCTCTAGCTTCTAATGTTGGTTCGCATTCGATAATGAGTCCTCCATAGTCTTTTACAGCATTTTTTTTAACTTGAGGAGCTGTTTTAGGCATTACAATATATGCGCGGACTCCTAAGCTTTGAGCCGCTAAGGATAGCGCTTGCGCAAAATTACCCGAAGAATGTGTGACCACTCCTTTGCTTTTGTGATCCTCAGGCAACTGCATAATGGCATTGGTGGCACCACGCATTTTAAAGGCTCCCATCCTTTGAAAGTTTTCACATTTAAAGTAAACATTGGCAGAGGCCAGTGAATTTATAAGGCGTGAAGTTAAAACGGGAGTTCTGTGGATGTGTGGTTTTATACGCTCATGCACTTGAATCAAGGATTCTTTATACATTGACTTTTATTTTTTATTTGTTATTGGATTTTTAATAATCCGTGGCTTACTGTAAAGATACTCTTTTAGACTCTTTAAGTTTAACTAAAAAAGTACAACAATAGATTAAGACTTTTGAATAGCCTTATGTCTTTCACCCCATTTGGCTAAGGCTTAAGCTTTTAATGAGGAGTTGGTTAAATTGTACACAAGTAGCTCGTCAAAGAAAATAGAAGACATCTATAGCGATTTGTTGGAGTGGTCTTCACAGCAACGTTAATTATTTAGATTGCTTAATTTTTTAATAAAATGCGCTATATGAACCATGACTAAAAGTTGTCTTTTTCTTCTCAACAGATTTTGGAATCTAGGCTTTTGTGACCCCACTGGTACAGGACTCGAACTTTTTTTGGAAGATTTGAGCCGATTGAACCAATTAAAAGACAGTCCATATCAAAACGATTTAGAGGTAAAACAACTCAAACTTTAATAGCCTCAAATTCATACGAAAGTAGTAAAACTCAAAATATAGGGTAAAGATTGTTTTCCAAAAAAATCTTCCCTGACTTCGTCCGGTCTCATGAAAAAGGCTCGACACTAATCGTAAAATATGCAAAGGTATATTGTCTTCATTTTAAACCTTTAGTATTATGAGAGACCTATTAAACAAAATAGTCTCCGATATACAGAAACAGGAGAAGAAATTGTCGACCGATGCTTCGAGTTTTATGGAGGAGGTGTACAGGATGACAGTCTACCAATGGAAACATTTACGAGAATTACTTTCCAATGCAATTGCGTGGATTAAAAGCAGGGGCACACCGAGTATGTCTGCAATTCCGACTTCTACCGATACTACTGTTTCGGCAGAACTGACCAGGACGAACAATACTTTACACTTGGCAAAATCAACTGCTATGATGGGCTGAACAGCTTTGTATTTGAAATCGACCCCAAATTTTCAAGCTACTTTGATTATAAGTTGGTGAAAATCATCGCCAAATAATTAATCTATAATTACCTAACCACAAAACTAAGCCCCGAACAAAATCCCGATGTACTGTTTCATCAAGAGGGAACAAAGGAATTCTTTTGGATGCAGACAAAAAATTCCCTTAAAGAATTGATTTATTCTCTCTACGCCTGGGATGCCATTTCGCACGGGAAAATAGGCATCCGAAAAATCAGCATGGTATTCCAAATCCTGTTCCGTATATAGCTGATGATATCCATAACAGCTTCCACGGATAAAAGCCCGTGCAGGCTTACGGACACTGCGTTTAGACCAACTCAAATACAGCTAAAAGCAATATATGGACAGGGAAGACAACCTTTAAGGATTATCTTCCAAATACGATAACAAACTTTGGTTTTTAATAAACGAAATTAAGGTTTTATTCTTCTTTACGTTATTGTACGTTGAAAACTGTACCTGCGGGGTCTTGAATCCAGTGCATATTTTCTGGCAACTCTTCTAGTTCATCACATGTTTCGATACCGTTAGACTGTAAATAACCTATCGCCTCTGTTACATTTGGAACTGTTAGTTGTAACCAAGTTTCCGAATGGGTATAGTTATCGACACAGTCAAGCCAAATCACATTATTTCCGAATTTTACTTCGTGTGTTTTGGAGACGGTAGGATTATCGATGGCTTTTTCTGAAACTTCAAGTTTCAGTATATCCCTGTAGAAAGAAACTGTTTTTTCGTATTTACTTTTTGGTATCTTAATAGCGATGTTAATTCCTGCTTCAAATTTTTGATTCATATAAGGTTTGTTTTAGGTAAAAGACCGCCGTAGCCATTCACGTTTTATACTGCAAATATAACGGCTAAATGACTTAAGGCTTCTTATCATAAGGCAAGAAGTTTTGCCTATACGTGTCTATCGGCAAATCCATTGTCAGTTTCAGGGAATAGCATTCAATTACAATCAGATTGTAAGGTTATTGAACGCCAATTTTTAAGAGAAAAAAGCATCTGCGTACCTTATAAATAGGACAAACCAACGGTAGAAATGAAAGAATCGTTGCTAAAAGTTTTAATTCTTACCTACTGATTTGAAATGAAATATCTGAACAGAGAAATCTTTATTCAAATTGAAGTATAGTAAAACCAATACCATACAACGAGAAAATCATATTTTTATACATCATAATAAATTGGATACCAGATGAACGATATACCTATATTAAAATTTGAATTAGCCTCTTCTAACGATAGTCAGTTATTGACCGATACAGCATTCAAATCAAAAGGAAAATGGAATTATACCGAAGAGCAAATGGCTCTATGGACTAATGAATTAACAATAACAAAATCCTATATTGGAGAAAATAAAGTTTTTAAAATATTGGACAACAAGAATTACGTAGGATTTTTTGCTTTAATACTTAAAGATAAATTTATTGAAATAGACCATTTTTGGCTGTTGCCTGAAAACACGGAAAAAGGGTATGGCATGATAACTTTTAACTTTATTAAACGAACAGCCCAAAGACTTAATTATAAAATTTTAAGAGTTTATTCAGAGCCGTATGTTAACGGGTTTTATTCAAAAATGGGTGGGAAAATAATACATAGTAAAGAGAGCAAGATAAAAGGGCGGTTTTTAGATATTTATGAATTTGAGATATTTTAAAGACGGAATATTGAAACAAAGCATAAAAAATGATTGCAAAAATCGGAAAAGGGAGCAATATGTACAGAGCGATTTTGTATAATCAGTAGAAAGTGGACAGGGAAAACTGAGCGGTTTTGTTGCAGAACAAAATACCCGACACAATGAATGGCAAGTATTCCGTAGCGTATTTTAATAAATGTTTCTAAGGTTACATGGGTTCAAGGAACGGATACGCCCAAAACACGGAACGAGCAAATATCCTAGGAGAAATTGATGTGTTGAACAAACGCTATCAAAATGCGATTTTAAAAAATGCCGATGGAGAAATGACAGATGACGATTTCCAAGACGTAAAGAAATTAGCCAAAGGAAAGATTGAGGTTTTGGAAAGAAGATTAGATGACTTGGTAGTAGTCGGAACGAAGATAAAAGATTAGGTAGAATCCACCTTAAAAAAGGTTGCAAACATTGATAGACGCTATGAAAACGGCGATATTGAGGAAAAAAAGGTTAATAGTGAGTTCGATGTTCCCTGATTTTTTGGAATTTGACAGAACAACACATCGAATTCCGAGCCTAAATTATGCGATCGCTCTTATCTATCAGAATAACAGCAAGTTAAATGGTAAAAAAAATGGGGCAAGTCTTCCTTTTTTAGACTTGTCCCAAGAAGTGACCCGACTGGGGCTCGAACCCAGGAC
>NZ_AMSG01000010.1 GCF_000300875.1 Galbibacter marinus
ACTACTTCGGTAGCACAACTCGATGAAGCCCCCCGGCCCTCTTTCAACACCATTATCTTACTTATTTTTAATTTTTTTGTCCAACCAGTGGGGGGAAGTATAGAATAAGTAGCTTTGTTAAAATCGCATATATCTCTTTTGGTTGTTTTATAGCGCTGCAAGGTTCTAGCCGTATAATCCTTACCAACTAGTTTTGCCATTTTTATGTTATGTTCTTCAATCACTTCAAGAATATGTTTTCTTGTACCATCTTTTCCTAAATACCTATTACGAATTTTCATAGCTGTGATTACCTGTTGCTTATCCATCATTTCCTGATAAGCCCGATATACATTCTTTTTAATTATTTCTAGGTTTCTGTTTACTTCTTTGGTAGCGGGAGAGCTACCCATTAGCTTTTTGGCTTTGGCATTCCATTTCTCTAAACTCACTTTTAAAAAGGTGCTTAATTCGGAACGCTCACCACTATAAGTAATGCGTAAATAAATAGTTCCAAGTTCTAAATCTTGCGCTTTACTTTTTCTGATATAAAATAATATGGATAATAAATCTTGCATAGGTTACACCTTCTTCTCTTTTAAAGGTAGTTGAAAATAGGCAAACATGAAAATTTCAAAATACTGATTTATAAGTATTTAACATCTATTCGGGCGCACCTGTAGTGACACCCAAAGTGTCCCCTAATGATGCACGTTTTGGTTGATATCAATTGAATTTAAATGAATATAAGGAATTAAAAAACCCTGTAAAATCTGATGTTTTACAGGGTTTTAATGTCATTTGATATGTTAAAAGTACTCGAGGTGGGAATCGAACCCACACTCCCGAAAGAACTGGATTTTGAATCCAGCGCGTCTACCAATTCCGCCACTCGAGCGTATCTAAAAAGCTTCAGGTAGAGTTGTGCTATTTTAGGGATGCAAATCTATAAAAAAAATCTAATAAGCAAACTAAAAATACTAAGATTTATCCTTCATCAGTTGAAATAAATGTCTAAATTTGCACCTCGATTTGTATAACGGACTTTAATTAACTATTAAACAACATAATAGAAATGCCTTATTCGGTGCCAGATCCAAAGATATTTGCTTGTACGCAAAGTAAAATTTTAGCAGAGAAAATAGCAAAAGCTTTTGGAGCGGAATTAGGAAATGTAGCCTTCACAAGATATAGTGATGGCGAGTTTCAACCATCGTTTGAAGAATCTGTCAGAGGAGCACGCGTTTTTATTATTGGTTCTACAAATCCAAGTTCTGAAAATTTAATGGAAATGTTGTTAATGTTAGACGCAGCTAAGAGAGCGTCAGCAAGACACATTACAGCGGTTATACCTTATTTTGGATGGGCTAGACAGGATAGAAAAGATAAGCCTAGAGTCCCAATAGGTGCTAAGTTGGTTGCTAAATTATTAGAGGCAGCAGGAGCGACAAGGATAATTACTATGGATCTACATGCGGATCAAATTCAAGGCTTTTTTGAAAAGCCAGTTGATCATATGTTTGCATCAACTGTATTCTTGCCGTACTTGCAAGAGTTGAATTTGAAAAATTTGACCATTGCATCTCCTGATATGGGTGGATCTAAGAGAGCTTATGCTTATTCTAAGTTTTTAAGTTCCGACGTAGTGATTTGTTACAAACAAAGAGCTGAAGCCAATGTGATCGAACACATGGAGCTAATAGGAGATGTGACAGGAAAGAATGTAGTTCTAGTAGATGATATGGTTGATACTGCAGGAACTTTGACAAAGGCTGCAGACTTGATGATAGAACGAGGAGCGATTAGTGTAAGAGCAATCGCAACTCATGCATTGCTATCAGGGAACGCATACGAGAAAATTGAAAACTCTAAATTATCTGAATTGATCGTTACAGATTCAATTCCACTGAAACAGCAGAGTGATAAAGTAAGAGTTATCAGCTGTGCAGAGTTATTTGCAGATGTAATGCACAGAGTGCATCACAATACTTCAATAAGCTCTAAATTTTTAATGTAAAATTTATTAATTTTTTATATATAATGAAGTCAATTACAATTAAAGGATCTCAAAGAGAAAGCGTGGGCAAGGTATCGACCAAAGCCTTACGTAATGCTGGAAAGGTTCCTTGCGTTATTTACGGAGGGGATAAAGCACTACACTTTTCAGCTGAAGAAAAAGCATTTAAAGACTTGGTGTACACTCCAAATGCGCACACTGTAGTTATTTCATTGGAAGATGGAGCATCTTACAATGCTATTTTACAGGACATTCAATTTCACCCTGTAACTGATACTATTCTACATATTGATTTTTATCAATTAGAAGATGATAGAGAAGTTACTATTGAAATTCCAGTTAGGACTGTAGGTGTTGCACCAGGCGTTTTAGCAGGTGGTGTGTTACGTCTTAACAGTCGTAAACTAAAAGTAAAAGCATTGCCAGCGAACCTTCCAGATTATATCGAAGCTGATATTTCAGGACTTGAAATTGGAAACAAATTATATGTTACCAAGGTTGCAAATGAGAATTACAAAATCATGCACCCAGATAACACTGTAGTATGTCAAGTTAGAGTATCACGTGCTGCGATGAAAGCTGCTCAAGATGCGGCTAAAGAAGAAAAAGCAGCTGGTGCTAAAAAGGCTGAATAAGTTTTTTAAAAGTATTTACTATATTACTAGGCATCTCATTTTGGGATGCCTTTTAAATTATATAGCATTTCAATATGATACGTTTTCTAAAAAATCTTTTAACTAAAAGCGGTAGTAAAGACCACGATGTTATGAAAAAGTATTTGATCGTTGGCCTTGGGAACATTGGTTCTGAATACGAAAACACAAGGCATAACATAGGATTTAAAGTGTTAGATCATTTGGCGAAAAAAGAAGATCTAAGTTTTCAGTCTAATAAATTAGGGGCTATAACCCAATATAAGTTTAAAGGAAGAACACTTGTTTTACTAAAGCCAAGCACCTACATGAACCTCAGTGGTAAGGCTGTTCGCTATTGGATGACCAAGGAAAAAATACCTTTGGAAAACATCTTAATCATAACAGACGATATTAATCTTAGCTTTGGTACTATACGCCTGAAAACAAAAGGAAGTGACGGTGGACACAATGGCTTAAAAGATATTCAACTGCAATTAGGAACACAACAATACTCCCGTTTTCGTTTTGGAATTGGAGCTGAATTCTCAAAGGGTAGACAAATAGAATATGTGCTAGGTCAGTGGAGCCCAGAAGAGGAAGCTAAACTAGAAGAGCGTATTGAAAGAGCAAGAGAGCTTGTTAATTCTTTTGCAACCGCTGGGGTACAAATAACGATGAATACTTTTAATAATACCTGAAAAAAAGTTTTTAGTTACTCGATTCTAAATTCTCCAATACTCGATGGAGTACGATTTCCAGACTGATCTATGGTGTTGACATACCAATAATAGACATTCGAAGATAAAGGCGCCAATGTATGCGTTTGATCGGATAATCCCACAGCTACATTTTTAGTTGGCGGACTGAGGGAGTCCAAAAAGACTTCATATTCTTTAATATCGTTATCGACATCAGTGCCCTTCCAAGTCAATTCAATATTGGTTGTATTATAAGAAGTACTACCTGTTTTCGGATTGATAAGTTCGGCTGGAAATGGAGGGTAACTTACCACCCCTTCTCCTGCATTGTAAAACTTCCAGAGATTACTAGTGGTACTGTCTCCACTTTTAGTGTTTATAGAGATAACAAACCATGAATAAGGGGTGTTTCTTGAAAGGACAACTTCTTTAAAAGTCTCTTTAGTAGTATAGGTTTCGATACGGTTCGAAAGTAAATTTCTAACCGTTAGGGTGAAATTGTCTGCTCCCTTGTTGGGCTCCCACTCAAATGTAATACTACTTCTGTTTTGGTCAATAAGAACACCCTGGGTACAAGTCTCATCCTTTTCAGGAAATAAAAGGGTAGCTACCTCAGGTTTGGTTGGTCGAGGGTTGTCATCCTTGCTATTACATGCCAATGTGATGATCACTAAACCAAGTATAAGAGCTATCTTTTTCATTTATTAATTTTTTACTTCCTATTATCGTTTAACCAGTTTAATAACCTCTGAAATGGTTTTGTTTTCTGCTCTTAGTACATAGGTGCCAGAAGAAAGTCCAATGATATCTAACTGTATGTTCCCTTGGCTGTCTGTATTGGTATCTAGGTTCATTAGCCTTCGGCCAGCGAGGTCATATATCGAAATTTTAAAGGAGGTGTCCATAAAGGGAGTTTGGAGTTGTACCTCATTTTGAAAAGGATTGGGATAAGCTAAAAACGTTTGCTGGGAAACAAATATCTTTTCAAAAGTTCCTTGGCAATCTTTATTGGTGCTAACGCGTAGGGTATTTATGTCTTTGTCCAAGCGAAGCTCGATAAACTGTCTATTAGTCCTAGATATGTTTCCATTGAGGTTTATGGTGTATAGGTCTGAACCAGTGAGCTGTAGTCTTAATATATCGCCCTCTAATTGTTTGGCATAAACGGAGAGTAATTCAGGTTGAGCGATAACTACATCAAAACACTGCTGATAATCGGGATTTTGCGCCACTGTGAAACACAATGTATAATTACCAGAAGACAGGGAAGCAAAGCTGCTAGTTTGATTTAAATCTACGGAAAGATCTGTTCCATTGCCTGTGAGTCTCACCGTGTAATCATAGCTGCTATCTACAATATCTATTTTTATGGATCCATCATTTTGGTCAATACAACTTTCAGCAGTAAGAGTTAGATGATAGTTTTGTTCATCGATGCTAAAAATTTCGCAACCGTTGACATCGACCCTAGCACCTTGTGGTGTGTTTGGGCAAAGGTCATCAGTATCTAATACACCATCTTTATCTGAATCCGTAATGTACTCGCCACTTATACAGATGTTTAGTCCAAAATTATTAATGGTGCCCCCGTCATGACTGTTGCTGTCCTCTACTACTAATTGCCATAAACCTTTACTAGGCTCACCTTTTAAGGCAGATAAAGGTTGTTCAGGTCTTATTTGACCACTAAGAGATGGAACTTCATATAAACATGTGATCGTGGTGCCTTGATCGGTAAAAGTTACATTGATATCCTTTTGATTGCCGCATTGTTGAGTTAATAATGGAATAGTGGTGCCTGAAGGAGATATCAATGAAATACTTAAATCTTCTAACCAAGAATGTGTGATATCAACCAAGACACTAACTTGATTAATTTCTCCTGCCTCAAGAAAATCGATGGCACTAGTGACCGAGGATGCTCCCATAGAAGAAATTGTTACATTATCAGTGTTGTTTTCGGATTTACATGAGATGTTGATGGTTGTAAAACTGAAAGTATTGGAGAATTCTCCATCGCCACAAGTGTTTATTGGTTTTACTCTCCAGTAATAAGTTGTGGTAGCTTCAAGGTCATCTACGGCAAATTCTGTTGTATTAACAAGGCCATTATCAAGTAAAATGCTAAAATCTGGAGCCGTAGATACTTGGACTTCAAATTGACTTGCATTTGGATAATCTTCCCAAGTTAGGATACTTTGAATTGGAACATCAGTTTGTTGATCCATTGGTGTTTTTAAAACAAGAGGATCCATTGTTACATTATACATTGAAAGTTGTATAGGGTACTCTTTTGGTTCTCCTGTGGAGGATTCTGCAATTACAGTTAAAACACTGGTTCCTGAGTCAAGAGTTTCTGTGCCACTTATACTTATGGTTACTTGGGTGTCTGTAGAGTTTGCTTGATTTTGGCTAAAACTAACTACTAATCCAACAGGTGCATCTGTGACAGAAAACGTCGTGGTTTCATTGTAACCAGAGTAGGTCTGATAGGTAAAAGGAATGTCTATATCTTCTGGCTGACAGACTTGGTATTCAAGACTGTCAAATATCAATGCATAGTTAGCTGGACTAATTGAAAGGACTGCTTTGTTTATGGCAAAGAAAACATTATTTGCAGCTTTGACCATAATTCTAGCATTTGTACTATTGATATCTCCAGGAATTACAATTCTTGCCTCTCCATCATTTTCGGTATTTTCCTTTAGTACAATGGGTGTTTCTAGATTTGATTCGAGGATAAGATATATATCGACAAAATCGGTCTGAATTGGAAGTGCATTGGTTTGAGCCACATTCCAATTGATGGTATATACTTCTCCACCACGCAGAGTTTCTGTGGTATTTTGAGATGTGACCTCAAAAGTTTCACCAGTATCTACGGTCGTTACAACAAGATTTGAACGCGCAATTTGTCCTCCTTCTGGATTGTTGTCTCTCACTAATAATGAAAAATTCAAATCTCTAGAAACTTCAGGTATTACTTCCCAAGTTGGGGTTAGATCGTTTGTGAGTAACGCCTCCTTAGAGGGGAAATACCGTTTCGAGGATGTATTAGGAGGGAGTGAGCGAAATAAGGGTCCAACTTTTGATTCAGCGGAAGGAGGTTGTACTGCAACCTCATTGTCCTGTTGCTCCCATGAATATGTCAACACATCCCCATCCACGTCGCTAACATCCCCATCTAAAACGAAGGCTGTTCTAGCGGGAATGGTGTAATTTGATAAAGTTGAAATCACTGGAGCCTGATTGGCAATGGCAGACTCTGTAGCACAATCACTGTTTCCGTATATGATGTTATCCCATATTTGAGAAATACTCACGGCGTGGAAATAAGCATCGCTATTTCCTTGGATGTTATCTGGACAAATCCCAGCATAACTCATCACTGTTGAGCCACTACCAGGTTCAACCGCAGTGGAACTAGTTCTATTGGCCTTGCATGAGTTATTAAAGGTATGTGTTGCTCCGAATTGATGACCCATTTCATGAGCTACAAAATCAATATCGAAGGCATCACCTTCTGGGAAATAGAAACCTGTAATTCCTCTTGCTTTGTTGGGTGTACATACAGAGCGCAATTGCGCAATTCCGTCACCACCTGAACTGGTTTTAGTAAACACATGACCGATGTCGTAATTAGCTACACCAATTGCCGAGTCAATAAGTGTTTGGATTTCGTTATTGATAATTATTTCTGAATCATTATTGGTTAGTCCATCAGTATCAGGATCTAAAAATATAAGAAGGTCATTGTCCTCAATAATCTCTAGGTGGATTGCCAAATCATTTTCGTAAATACTATTTACTCGCGTTATAGTAGTGTTCATAGCTGCGAGTACAGTTGCTTTCTTTTCTTGATCTGTGGCCGTTGGACTAAGATCAGCCTGCAGTATATGAAATTCAGCGTATTCGGCCGAACAAGCTAGCGCTAATCGATAAGTCCTAAGAGTACTGTCATCGACGGGTCGCATCATTAGGTCTTCATCGTTCGTGTTTACGCTAAATTGTTTGTTGTTTTGTTGTACCCTACAACTGAATTCTTTGGTGTTAAATCCTTCCTTATCAATAAGGTAATAGGTGTCTGATTCGTCTTTACTTGGGTTGATATAGGTGACTTTGCCTTTGGCTTTATCCTTTATTAATCCATGAAAACCCTGAGGGTCTACTGAGAAATAAATTTGTATTAAGGGATTATTAACCGATGTTCCCTTATATGATTTTATTTCAGGGTATTTATCAGATAATGCCTTGGATAAGACACTGTGCTCTTTTACTTCAAATTGTTCAAAATTATTTTCCGAGATTGGAAAACTAATTATAGCTTTAGAAGACCTAGCCGCAGGTAAACCCTTGGAATTTAGATTAGTTGGAAGTTGATTTTTAAACTGAGAAAGTTCTACTTGAAAATAAGACGGAGTATAGGTAGGTTTGATGAGATTATTTTTCACACTACTCACCGATTTACTCCATACATCCTCTTGTTGAGAATACATTGAACTACAATAAATTAGGGTCAAAAACCCCAGGAATAAACGTGAAAACTTGCCCATTTCTACTTACTGTCAGGGAATAAAAATAGTTAAATTTACGCTCTTAATTTTAAAAAAAGACAAATACCCGCTCTTATAGCCTTAATTATTCTCTTTTAAATTCGTTATTTTGTGGTATGAGTTTAATATTAAAGAACGCATAAGTGATTATCAAAAGAAATCTTTTTGACAAAGACGAAAATTATCACACGGTTGTCACCATTGGAACCTTTGATGGAGTACATGTTGGACACCGAAAAATCATCGATAAGCTGGTCACCATTGCCAAGGCGAATAAGCTGAGGTCTACTATACTTACTTTTTTTCCACATCCAAGGATGGTGTTGCAACAGGCAACAGATTTAAAATTGCTCAATACTCTTGATGAGAAAATAGCGATACTTGAAAAATCTGGATTGGATCAATTGATTATTCATCCATTTACAAAGGAGTTCTCACGTTTGAGCGCTGAGAAGTATGTCAAAGAAGTATTAGTAGATCATATTAAAGCAAAGAAGGTTATTATCGGATATGACCATCGCTTTGGGAGAAACCGAACTGCGACAATTGAGGACCTTGTTAGTTATGGTGAGAAGTACGGTTTTGAAGTTGAACAAATTTCTGCAGAGGAGGTTAATGAAGTTTCAGTAAGTTCTACTAAAATTAGGAAGGCCTTAGAGGATGGTGATGTGAAGACAGCCAATGCGTATCTGGGTTATTGTTATATGCTCGGTGGGGTGATTACTCGTGGTAGAGGTATTGGAAAAGACTTAGGATTTGCTACGGCAAATATACATATCGAAGAGAAGTATAAACTAATCCCTAAAGTTGGGGTTTATGTTATTAGAACTCTTTATCGCGGAAAGCTTCTTTATGGGATGATGAACATAGGATTTAACCCTACCGTTCAAGGAGATAAACAAACAATCGAGGTACATTTATTTGATTTTCAAGGGGATTTGTATGGAGAAACCTTGAGTGTTGAGCTATTGCAGCGTCTGAGAGATGAGCAAAAATTTGATTCTGTTGAAGAATTAAGACTTCAATTGGAAAAGGATAAAGCAGTATCACTCTCCCATATAGAAAAGCTTCATGCTGACTAAATTTCTTTTCACTAAAATTGATAATAACTCACTGATTGTATTTCGGGTCATCTTTGGTCTGCTTATCCTTTTGGAAAGTGTCGGAGCTATTTTTACTGGATGGGTACGCGATACCTTGGTCAATCCTCAATTTACCTTCAATTATATTGGATTAGATTTTCTACAACCCCTTTCGGGAAATGGAATGTACTATTACTTTGCCATTATGGGACTGCTAGGGTTTCTCGTGATGATTGGATATCGCTACAGGTTTAGTATGAGTGCATTTACCCTTATGTGGGCTGGAGTTTATTTTATGCAAAAGGCCTCCTATAACAATCACTATTACCTCTTGCTTTTACTGTGTTTAATTATGATGGTCCTCCCAGCACATTCGTATTTGTCGATGGATGTGAAAAGGCGCCCAGAGCAACAGAAGATTTGGATGTATAGTTGGTGTAAATGGTTAATCGTTTTTCAACTTTTGGTAGTTTATACCTATGCAGCTATCGCTAAACTCTACCCTGGATGGCTTGATCTTTCTTTCTTTAAGGTTTTAATGGGGTCCAAAATACATTATCCCCTAGTGGGGGACTTGCTTCAAAACGAGTCGTTACATTGGTTTTTAATGGTCAGCGGCATTGCCTTTGATTTTTTAATTATTCCCCTACTTCTTATAAAGAAAACGCGTAAATGGGCATTTGTAGCCGCAGTTGGATTTCATTTGTTTAATTCTGTGATCTTCCAGATAGGGATATTTCCTTATATGTCTTTGGCCTTGTGTATATTTTTCTTTGAGCCAAAAACAATTCGGAAGATTTTTTTAAAGCGCAAACCACTTTTTATAGATGGACAAATAGAAAAACCTTATTACCACAAAGTGGTTGTAATGCTCTTTGCCATGTACGCAATTATTCAGATCGCATTACCTATTAGACATCTGTTTATACCCCAACCTGTACTTTGGACTGAGGAAGGGCATCGAATGAGTTGGCGAATGATGCTTAGGAGTAAGGCAGGAATGATCGAATTTAAAGTACTTAACCACCAAACAAAAAAACAGCATAGTGTTGATCTTAATGAGTACTTATCTGCTAAACAACGTAGAGTTATCGGAAGTAAACCTGATATGATTTGGCAATTTGCACAAAGACTTAAAAAACAATATAAGGATCAAGGTTATCAGGTGAGCGTGTTTGCCAGTGGGAGCAGGGTAAGCATAAACGGTGGACCTTGGCAAGACTTTGTGAAACCCAATGTTGATTTAGCTGCTCAACCATGGCATTACTTCGGCCATGAACCATGGATCTTTCCGTATAAAAAAGAATCTAAATAAGCAGGTTAATAAAGGGAAAGCTTTAAATTTGTTGCTTTGATTATAGCAAATTTTGTTAGGATCATAAAAACAACATATTTGAAAATTAATTTAATAGAGTATTTCCATGCTTCAGTTACAATTTATCAGAGACAATAAGGAGGAGGTCATCACGCGATTAAAAGTCAGAAACATTGACGCAACTTCCGTTGTGGAAGAAGTTATCGCCTTGGATGAAAAGCGCAGGACACTACAGTCCAATTTAGACAACACCCTGGCGCAATCCAAAAAGTTGTCAAATGAGATAGGTGACTTGTTTAAAACCAAACAGGTAGATAAGGCTAATGAATTAAAGGCCCAGTCGCTTGTTTTAAAAGAGGAATCAAAATCACTAGGTGAGAATCTGAATATAACTGCTGAGAAGCTTCAATCACTACTATATACGATTCCAAATTTACCGCACCCTTCTGTGCCAGCTGGAAATTCTGACCAGGATAACGAGGAGATTTTTAAAGAAGGTGAGGTGCCAACGTTAATTAAAGGAGCACTGCCTCATTGGGAACTGGCGAAGAAGTATGATATTATTGATCTTGATTTAGGAGCGAAAATAACAGGAGCAGGTTTTCCCGTATACAAAGGAAAAGGAGCGAGATTACAGCGTGCTCTTATTGCTTATTTCTTAGATCAGAATACCCAAGCTGGATATACCGAATACCAAGTACCGCATTTAGTAAATGAAACTTCTGGTTATGGGACAGGGCAATTACCAGATAAGGAAGGTCAAATGTATCACATCGGTGAGGATAATCTATATTTAATTCCCACTGCTGAGGTTCCTATCACTAATTTTTTCAGAGATCAATTGTTGGCAGAAAAAGATTTTCCAATTTGCTGCACAGCTTATACTCCTTGTTTTAGAAGAGAGGCGGGTAGTTATGGGGCGCATGTTAGAGGTCTAAATCGACTGCATCAATTTGATAAGGTTGAGCTAGTTCGAGTAGAACATCCTGATAACTCCTATAAAGCTTTAGATGGTATGGTGGCTCATGTACAGGAACTGTTGCGTGAACTTAAATTACCTTATCGAATATTGAGACTTTGTGGTGGTGATTTAGGATTTACTGCTGCTTTAACATTCGATTTTGAGGTATATTCCACTGCACAAGAGCGTTGGTTGGAGGTGAGTTCTGTTTCTAATTTTGAATCCTTTCAAGCGAATCGCTTAAAGCTTCGTTACAAAAACGAATCAGGAAAAAATGTATTGGCACATACTTTAAATGGAAGTTCATTAGCATTACCACGAATACTGGCTGGTATTTTAGAAAACTATCAAACTGAGGATGGAATACAAATTCCAGAAGTATTGGTTCCATATACAGGTTTTGATAAAATCGATTAAAATCACAATTACCTCAAAACTAGTGTGTTTGTGAAATTATAACATCTAATTAGGTGAATACAATAATTTTCGTTATTTTTAGAATACGGTGATGTAGAAGATTTTTTCAAAATCTATTATTAAGTTGGTTAATAGCAAGTCACCGAATTGCAAAGTCCGGAGTATTCCGGACTTTCTTCTAAGATAGTCCAATTGGAGGCAATAATTTAAGAAAACTTTTTTATACCTAATTTTCCGTTGTAATTTGCTGTCGTTCTTATTATTGTTCAAGAGATGCGTACTTTAATTATTTTCATTTTGATACTTCTGGCGAATTTTGAGTCCTATGCTCAAGATCAAATCATCGCACGTCAGTATTTTGAAGAGGGTAATTTCGAGAAAGCCGTAGTTTACTATGAACGATTTTATAAAAATAACCCTCATAATAGTGGGGTGATTGTTCCTCTTGTTGAGACCTATCAGCAACTAGAAAGATATAAAGAAGCGGAAGCACTTCTCTTGGACGCTGCCAAAGGTGATAAGGTTAACCCTGTTATTTATGTGGAGGTTGGTTATAATTACCATCTTATGGGGAATGACAACAAAGCAAACACCTATTACGACAAGGCAATTTCTTTGATAGATAACAATCCCAATTACGCCTATATTCTTGGAAGAACCTTTAGATCGAAAACTCTTTTGGACCAAGCTATTAGTAGTTATAAAAAGGCTATGCAGCTCAATGATCAATTGAATTTCAATTATGATCTTGCTACCATTTATGGTGAACGTGGAGAGGTTGAACTCATGTATACGATGTTTCTGGAGCTGATCAAAAAGAGCCCAAATTTAGCTCCCACTATTAAAAGGAATCTCAACCGTTTTGTCACTGAGGATCCCGAAAGTGAAAACAATATATTGTTTAAAAAAACTTTGCTAAGAAAAACTCAATCTGATCCTGATGTACTGTGGAATGAGATGTTGAGTTGGATGTTTGTACAACAAAAGGATTACAGAAATGCTTTTGTACAGCAAAAGGCAGTATATAAACGCTCTCAAGCAAGTAGCCTTCAAAACATTGTAGATTTGGGAGTTTTGGCATTGGAATATAAAGATGAAGATACCGCGCGAGCTATTTACGAGTTTGTAATAGAACAGTCAACGGATTTGCAATTAACTATTCAAGCGAAATTGACTCTAATTAACTTGAAAATCTCAGAGGGTGAAAAAGGTAAATACAATTCTATCAAAAAGGATTTTGAAGACTTATTAAATGAATATGGGAATACGGTAAACACGCTGGTAGTTCAAAGTCAATACGCAAAATTTTTAGCCTTTCAATTGGGAGAATCTTCCAATGCTCATCAACTTTTAAGACAAGCGTTGACATTGTCAAAAGATCGTTTTATGCAAGCACAATTAAAAATTACCCTTGCTGATATATTAGTGTACGATGAGAAATTTAATCAAGCCCTTATTTATTACACCCAGGTTCAAAAGGATCTGAAAAATGATGTAAGGGGTCAATATGCTAGATTTAAAGTTGCTCAAACTAGCTTTTACAAAGGGGATTTTGCTTGGGCAGAAACTCAGTTAAATGTTTTAAAATCTTCAACCTCACAATTAATTGCCAATGATGCTCTGGAATTAAAACTATTGATCTCTGATAACATACAGAAGGATTCCACCCATACAGCCCTTAAATTATATGCCAGAGCAGATTTGCTGGCCTATCAAAACAATACTGAGCAAAGCATAAACATTTTACACGAAATCTTGGAGAATCACAAGGGAGATGCTATTGAAGATGAAGCCTTATTAAAGCTAGGAGAGCTGTATGAAAAATCTAAACAGTTTGATAAAGCGGTCATGAATTATGAAAAAATTATTGCATTTTACCCGGATGGTATTCTGATGGACGATGCCCTTTTTCATTTAGGAGTCTTGAACTTTGAAAAGAGAAATATGCCTGAAGAGGCTAAAAAACTACTCGAACGTATCATCTTTGAACATCAAGATAGTATCTATTTTGTTCAAGCAAGGGAACTTTATCGTGCCATTCGTGGAGATCAATTGGAGTAGAAAAGAACAATTGAATAACTGAATAAATATTATGTTATGTATATATACAATGTAACTGTAAATGTAGATGAGGCCATACACCAGCAATGGCTTAAGTGGATGAAAGAAACCTATATTCCTAAAATGTTGCAAACTAATCTTTTTACAAATGCTAGGATTTTGAGGGTTCTTGTGGATGAAGAAATGGGTGGTATGACATTTTCGGTTCAGTATTATGCTAAAGACAAAACGTCCCTTGAGCGGTATTATTTAGATTTCGATCAGGACTTTAGGGCAAAAGAAAAACAGCATTTCTCAGATAATATAGTTAGTTTTACCACCGAACTTCAGGTGTTAAGTGAGCATTAAATTATTCAGGATGTATTTTTTATGGTCATTGGCTTAGGAAACTGTATTTTTGACCTTCGAAAGATCTGTTGCCGGACTTTCAATTCTCGGTATTAAACTCCGTAAACTTAAAGGCTTTGAAAAAGAAGAAATTTTATAAAACACCAGATCAGCACCATCATAGCAAAGATCCAGTAAGAGCCAAAAAGCATCTTGGTCAGCATTTTTTAAAAGATGAGAATATTGCACAGAAAATTGCGAATACGTTAAGTTTAGAAAATTACTCCAAGGTGTTAGAAATAGGTCCAGGAACAGGAGTTTTAACAAAACACATATTAGCAAAAGGAGTTGATTTATATGCCATGGATTTGGATAGAGAATCGATCGCTTATCTCAATGATTCATTTTTACTTGAATACCCATTAGTAAAACCATCTAAGAGCGTTTTTAAGATTGTAGAAGCAGATTTTCTAAAGTATGATTTATCTAAGCTATTTGGGGATGACTCCTTCGCTATTACAGGAAACTTTCCCTATAATATTTCAACACAGATCGTGTTTAAGGCATTAGAATGGCGATCTCAAATTCCAGAATTTACTGGAATGTTTCAAAAGGAGGTTGCGCAAAGAATATGTGAGAAGCACGGAACAAAGGCGTATGGAATATTGTCGGTGTTGACTCAAACATACTACCACGCGGAGTATCTATTTACGGTTCCGCCATCGGTTTTTAATCCCCCACCAAAGGTAGAATCTGGTGTGCTTCGATTAAAAAGAAAAGAAGGTTTTAACCTTGGCTGTGATGAAAAGTTGTATTTTAGGTTAGTTAAGACAGCATTCGGACAGCGTAGAAAGACGATTCGAAATAGTTTAAAACCATTTGACCTTTCAGAAGAATTAAGAGCAACAGAACTGTTCAATTTGCGACCCGAACAATTAAGTGTTGAAGATTTTATAAAACTTTGTACACTAGTAGAACAAGATTTAAGTTAAACACATGGAATGCCCTTTGACATAGAAAAGGAAGAATTCTGAAAATATATAGGCCTATGATTCCATTTAAGCTTAGTGATGGATTAATTGAAGAAATTGAACTCCTGATTGATAGTAAGTCTGATTCAGCCTTACGAATGAAGATGGAGGACTTTCACTATGCTGATATTGCGGAAATCATAAATGAACTCAATTTTGAGCATGCCACCTATATTATTAAGTTACTTGATAGCGAAAAGACCTCCGAGGTTCTTACAGAACTCGATGAGAATATCAGGGAACAGATTCTAAGTAATCTCTCGGCTAAGGAGATCGCAGATGAAATAAGTGAACTAGACACCGATGATGCGGTAGATATTATAGCCGAGCTTCCAGAGGACAGGGTAAATGAAATTATCGCCCAGATCGATGATAAAGAACACGCCCGTGATATAGTTGAACTTTTGCGTTATGATGAAGATACTGCTGGGGGACTTATGGCAAAGGAGTTAGTAAAAGTAAATGAAAATTGGAATGTTCTTACCTGTGTCAAAGAAATGAGACGACAGGCTGAAAATGTCACTAGGGTGCATTCAATATATGTGGTAGATAACGATGAAAAACTAAAAGGGCGATTATCCTTAAAGGATTTATTGACTACCTCGACAAAGGCTCAAATTAGTAGTGTTTATATTCCGAAGGTGGATTATGTGACGGTACATGATAGAGCCGAAGATGTAGCAAGATTGATGTCCAAGTATGATTTGGAGGCGATCCCTGTTATTGATGAATTAGGTCGATTGGTGGGGAGGATTACCATTGATGATATCGTAGATGTAATTAAAGAAGAAGCCGAAAAGGATTATCAGTTGGCAGCGGGTATTACCCAGGATGTAGAAGCGGATGACGATGTATGGGTTCATACTAAAGCGCGCCTTCCATGGTTATTAATTGGAATGTTTGGGGGGCTAGGGGCAGCTAGTATCATCGGTAGTTTTCAAGGGGCAATGGCCAATCCAATTTTACTTAGTTTCGTACCTTTAATACAAGCAACTGCAGGTAATATGGGTGTTCAATCCTCTGCTATTGTTGTACAAGGACTCGCTAACGACACCATAAGAGGTGAGTTATTTAAACGACTAGGAAAAGAATTTATACTTGGTTTAATTAATGGTTGTGCAATCGCTCTGGTAGTTTTAATTATTAGCCATTTTTTGTTTCAGACCTCCTATCTGGTGTCCGCAACCATTGGTGTAGCGTTGATTGCAGTGATTATTATTGCAGCTTTGGTAGGAACTTTTGTTCCAATATTTTTGGATAAAAAGGGTATCGACCCAGCTGTGGCAACGGGTCCATTTATCACCACGAGTAACGATGTTTTTGGAATTTTAATTTACTTTACCATTGCGAAATTAATCCTCGGCTTCTGAGAGGGTTAACTTTACCGAATTTTCACGCATTTTGGATAATTATTTTCACTAACATCTTTATATTCTGTTTTTTTGTAAAGACTTATATTCCTTAATTGGCGTATATTTGTCATTATTATACTACTTAAATGGGTGACTTCGAGAATAATGAACATAATAATCAAATTAGGCGAAACACCCTAGAGTTGTATGCTGTTAGTATAAAGCTTAAGGAGACCTATAATGAATGCCAATATTATATGTCTTTTGAAGGTTTGAAAACTTTCTACGAAACTAGTTTTTTCACGAAATCAAAATTTTGTAATGAGCTTCACCGTCATATTAAATCCAATAATCCCATCGACCTTTTTCTTCCCAAAGTAAAAAGTATATATTATATAACACATATCACTTTTTGTCTGATATTTAAATCAAAAGAAATAAAGTATTTGTTAAATAAAGCACTTACGCTTGAGGAAAAGAGTGCTGAAATTTTAAACCAAATGATGGATCAAAATCTCGGTAAAAACGGAGCTTTAGAGGATTTTATTATAGTCCACGCTCGGCAGCAACAAGGCCGAATCAGTGCTCTGAGAAAAATGGTCAATACCTACTATTAAAAAACTTTACTCAAAATAACCTAGAAAAGTTAATACTTTTGTAAACAGAATTTAAATTGTTTTATCGTGAAAGTATTGCACTTGGATGAAAACCATCCGTTACTTATAGAAGGACTTCAAGCTCTAGGTTATGAAAATCATATCGACTACAAATCACCAAAGGATGAAATTATATCTAAAATAGGAGATTATCAAGGGTTAATTATTCGCAGTCGTATTCCAATAGATGCAGAATTTTTAACAAAAGCGACAAATTTGAAGTTCATAGGTCGAGTTGGTGCAGGACTAGAAAACATAGATGTTGATAAGGCTCAGGAAATGGATATTCGTCTTTTTAATGCTCCTGAAGGCAATAGGAATGCTGTTGGGGAACAGGCCTTAGGAATGCTGTTATCGTTGCTTAATCACCTTAATCGTGTTGATAAGCAGGTGCGAGGTGGTATCTGGAAAAGAGAAGAAAACCGAGGCATTGAAATTGAAGGCAAAACAGTTGGAATTATTGGGTACGGAAATATGGGCAAGGCCTTTGCTAAGAAACTAAAAGGATTTGATTGTGATGTGATCTGCTATGATATCCTAGGAGGGGTTGGTGATCAGAACGCACGACAAGTTGGAATGCTGGAGTTCAAAAAGCGGGTCGATATTCTTAGCCTTCACACCCCACAAACGGGATTAACGATCAATATGATCAATAAGGAGTTTATCGAAGAATTTCATAAACCATTTTGGCTGATTAACACAGCAAGGGGAAGAAGTGTGGTTACAGAGGATTTAGTAGCTGCCTTAAAATCAGGAAAAATTTTAGGTGCTGGTTTAGATGTTTTAGAGTATGAGAAGGCTTCCTTTGAAAATTTATTTGGGGATGATATGCCTGAGGCTTTTAAGTATTTAATCCAAGCTGATAATGTACTGTTGAGCCCGCATATAGCTGGATGGACTATAGAGAGTAAAATTAAATTATCTCAAACTATTTTAGATAAAATAACACAAGAATTTGCAGTGAGTTAGATTTACTTTTTTTATGGTATCACTTCTTTTTCAATGATCTCTTTTTGAAAGATTGAAATTGGCACATTTTGGCTATTCTTTGTAATGCCTACGACTCTTTTTAAAGATCAGGTGACCAAAACAGTAAAAAATAGACCCATAAACTGACCTAGGATGTAAGATAGAAAATATCCTTATCGGTGAATATTGCTCTCTAAAGTCGCATTAGAGTAATGTTTTCAGCGCTAGTTGGATGGGGTAAATGCGCTACAATGGTGCATATTACGGTTAATCTGTCTTTTTTTGTTAAAGTATCTACTTTTTTAGTAAATTAGTCTGGACTAACTAATTTAAAGATAACACTATGAACGAGAACGAAAAAGACTTTGACGAAAAGGCAAAAGATTTTGCTAAGAAGACTGGCGAAAGCGCAAAACAATCAGCAAATGAGTTTACAGATGGTATGAAAGATGCCTTTGGAGGAAGTGATAATAAAAAAGTATTGGCTGGAATACTAGCGATTGTCTTTGGGGCTTTTGGAATTCATAAATTTATTCTGGGCTATAATAAAGAGGGTATTATTATGCTGGCCGTCACCTTAATTTTAGGAGGTATTACCTGTGGAATGGGTGCTGGATTAACGATGATAATTGGTTTGATCGAAGGAATTATTTACCTCACCAAATCAGATGCAGAATTTTATGCCACTTACCAAATAGGTAGAAAGCCTTGGTTCTAAAGATAGGAGCATAGCTCCTATCTTAGGTGTATATTAAAGGAATAATGGCAAAGATACGTGACTGCCCCCAAACCACCACTTTGACAACAGATGAATAGAATTTATGGGGTTTACGAAAATTGCAGCTCATACAATGGAGCATAACGAACTATCAAAAACGTTTAAAGCCTTGGGGCATCCTGCTCGGATTGCAATTCTACAGTTTATAAGTTCAAATCCGGGCTGTATTTGCAACGATATGGTTAAGGAAATTGATCTGGCACAGGCAACTATTTCACAGCACCTTGTCGAATTAAGAAAAGTAGCACTAATTAAAAGTTCCCAAAAAGGGAAGAAGGTTTGTTACACTATTAATATCGACAAGCTCTATGAGGTTAAACAACTTGTTGGCACCTTTTTCCAGGAACAAAACTAAAGATGTTTAACGCCTCCTTAGGACTCATTGTGATTGTTTTTTAACTCCTCTATATGTTTGCGTTCTAATTCAGCTTGAAATTCTTCCATTACGGGTTTTACCGTACTCTCGGGAAGATCTGCAATTTTGATATACATCAAACCATCTACTGAATTATTAAATAACGGATCCACGTTAAAGGCTACTACTTTTGCATTTTGCTTAATGTATTTTTTAATAAGAACAGGTAGTCGAAGACTTCCTGGTTCTACTTCGTCGATTAACCGATCAAATTTATTAAGGTCTGATGCGGTTTCATCAAAGACGAACTCCTTATCTGCATCCTTTAGTTTTACTTTAAACTCTTTCTTCGGGCGTACGTACTGTGCTACGTATGGATCCCAATAATGAGATTTCATAAACTCAATCATCAGGGACTTAGAGAAGTTTGTAAATTGGTTGCTTATACTTACTCCTCCGATGAGATATTTGTGTTCAGGGTGGCGAAGAGTGGTATGTACGATTCCTTTCCATAGTAGAAATAAAGGCATCGGTTTTTGCTGATAATCACTTACAATAAATGCACGCCCCATCTCTATAGATTCGCTCATCATCCGATAGAGTTCGGGTTCAAATTTAAATAGATCTTGGAGGTAGAAACCATCAATCCCGCGAGATTTAAAAATTTCGGATCCCAAGCCCATACGATAGGCACCCACGATAGCCTTCTCTTTATTATCCCAAAGGAATAAATGGTGGTAATACAAATCAAATTCGTCCAAATCAATGGCGCGATTAGTCCCTTCACCCACTGCTCTAAATGTGATTTCTCTCAGGCGACCAATTTCTCTGATGATATTTGGCATCTTTTGAGCGGTAGACAAAAAGACTTCATAATTCTTACTTTGGAATAGGCGCAAATCCTCTTCTCTGAGTTTGTCGACATCCTGTTCCATAAGAGTTTTATCCACTGGGGTTATAATCTCTTTTGGGGATCTCGGGAATTTTAGGCTTGTAGTTACTTTATCTAGTAATCTATCTTGATCATAGGAGTTGGAAAGCATATAGGTTTTCCTTCTAAGAAAATCTGTAAATTCTGGAAGGTTGTCAAATTCCTGTTGAGCTTCCACGCTAATAGGTCTACCTATGCGAACTCTAATTACTCGATTTCTCTGATTAAGTAATTCAGAAGGTAACTTAGCGGTCCTTAGCGTGTCACTAAAATTAGACAATCGGTAAAATAGATTGCTGTTTTTAGCGTGAAAATATATAGGGACAACTGGGACTTCTGCCTTTTTTATAAGTTTCATTGCTGCTGGCTCCCAAGGTTTATCTACCACCAGATTACCATCCTTATTGGTAGAAACTTCTCCAGCGGGAAAAATTCCTAATGGATGTCCCTGCTTTAAGTGCGATAAAGCTTGTTTAAATCCACTAATACTGCTCTTGGCATCCTTATGTGTTTCAAAAGGATTCACTGGCATGATATAGGGTTTTAAAGGAACAATACGGTGTAGCAAAAAGTTCGCTATAATTTTATAGTCACTACGATGCTCTAAAAGTAATTTTAATAGTAGAATTCCATCGATTCCTCCAAGTGGATGATTCGATACCGTAATGTATGCACCATCTTTAGGGATTCTTTTAAAATCCTCTTCTGGGATTTCAAAATTAATTTCAAACTCCTCGAGAATGGAGTTTAAAAAATGCAAGTCTTGTTTATCCTTGTGTTTATCATAGACAGCATTGAGTGTTGATAAATTTAACACCTTCATTAAAAACCATCCACTAAAAGTTCCTAGGACACCTAACTTATCTGCCTTTATAACTTTAGCGACTTCTTTTGCGCTTACCAATCCCATTTAGCAATGAATTATCATATACATACAAATATAGAAAAAGAATGATTGCAGTATTATAGAATCTTAATCTTATGTGAACTTTCTGTTTTAATAAATATACTAGGGTCTTTTTGCGACTAAAATCCTTTGTCGTATTAAAGCTGTTTGTAATATAGTATAAAAGTATATCTTAGAAAATTTTAATTTCCTTCTATTTTGGCTGAATGTCTAATTTAATAAATGTGTATTATCAAAAAAATCTATGGTGAAATTTGATAAAAAGATAACAAATTACTATTCTTTCTTGTGTGTATTGTTTTTAAATATTACTTTTGCCAGCCCTTGTAAAATAAGTGGTTACAAGGAAAAATGAGTGGAATCGACAAGTGGTAAATATTATCGATGAGCAGCTAAAATCTCACTCTTTTTAATATTATTTTTAATGGTATCCCCAACTACCCGAACCTTAAAAATTAGGAATTTTATTCGATTCTAAAAATCGTTCATGTGTAGGTAAAAATCTATTTTGGACCCATGCTTTCTTGTGCTTTATTTTAAACAACAAATAAATAATTTACAAAAAAATGAAAAAGTTAATTTTAGTCTTAGCTGTGGTAATGGCAGCTTGTAGTTCAGATTCAGATGCCCTTATTGAAGAAGTAGAACTGGGAGTAAAAAATGTTACATTGAATATGGATGTATTGATGGCTAGTGAAACAAGACCAATGATGCAACGCAGGGCTACTTGTGATTTTCCAGCATTGTACGAGCATACCATCCCATCATCCTTCAATGTGTATTTTATTCCCATAGATGGTTCGGCGGCTACTATTGAACACACTGATGTAGGAATAGGGAAAACAATCTTTGAAGTTCCAGCCAGAAAATACAAAGTGATTGTGACCAACCACACCACACAAAATGGACGGTGGGAATTACCATTGCATTCCGATGTGTTATACCTTTATGGGGAGAGTGAAGTTGATTTTAGCATATTAGAAAATGTAGATGTAACAGTTACCAATGATTATGCGAGTATTATGGTAGTTAAGAACAAAGCAATTACAAGTGTTCCAGTGTTTGGTGGAGTTGAGTTATTTGACTTTGGGACTTATTATAACATTTATTATAGAAATGCAGAAGGATTAGGATTAGTCGCTGGAACTTTGCAATTGAATAATTATACTTTGAGTAGTGAAGTTAGCGTAGGATCTAATGAGGTTCACAGATTTATGATATGCGCTGAAGATGGTTTAAATATTATTTTGGACAGTAATATTCTAACCCAAGTGAAGGAGACTATTATCGATCGAAATTAATTTGATTTACTGTAACTTTCTTAAAGTCACTAAATTTATAAAGCCTAAATCTGTGGTGTACCCCTACAGATTTAGGCTTTTATAATTATGGTATTTTTCACTTGACAACTAGTTGAACAGTTTGTTGTGTTCTTTGTTCAACCAATACTTCCTTTCCATTTTGTAAAGAATTTATTGCTTGATCGTTAAAGTGTCTTATGGTATATAGGGATACGTCTTCGTAATGCGATACTTTGAACTTGGATTTTAGGGTGTTTAGCAAATCGTCTAACTTATTGAATTTGTTGTCAACGCAAACAGAAAAACTAATTGCAGAATTTTGAATTAGATCAACCTTCATGCGATTATCGCTAAATAATTTAAAGATCTCGCTGATGTTTTCTTCCACTATAAAGGAAAAATCTAAGGAAGATAACTTCATAAGTACGAGGTCCTTTTTAACGATAAAACACGGGATTTTAGGAGAGATACTTTCTCCTTTCATAACTACAGTTCCTTCGGCTGTCGGATTAGCAAATGACTTTACGTGTAGCGGTATTTCTTTTCGTTGTAGGGGCTGTAGTGTCTTTGGATGTATTACAGAAGCCCCGTAAAAAGCAAGTTCTATTGCTTCTCTATAGGAGATTTTGTTAAGTAATTCTGCATTTTCAAAATACCTCGGATCTGCATTTAATACCCCAGGAACGTCTTTCCAGATTGTAACAGAGTCAGCATTTAGACAATAAGCGAAAATTGCAGCGGTATAATCTGAACCTTCTCTTCCCAAGGTTGTTGTGAAATTATTGTCATCACTACCTAAGAAACCTTGGGTGACATATAGCTTATTCTTATCTACCTTCTCAGCGATACACTGCTGGGTATGTTCCCAGTCAACAGTACCCTCACGATAGTTGTCATTGGTTTTTATACAATCTCTCACATCAAGCCAGCTGTTTGTCATTCCGCATTTAGCTAAATATGCGCTAATAATACTAGTAGAGATGAGTTCACCATAACCTACGACTTGGTCATAAACAAAACTGTATTTTGGAGATTTATTCCACGCTAGAAATCCACGAACTTGCTCGAATAATTCATCTAATCGAGCAAAAATTGGATGCTGTTTGGTTTCAAAAAGCTCCAGGGCTATTTTATAGTGATAATCATAAATGGTATCAAAACTTTCTTGAAGTTTACCCTTGTCTTCGAAGTAATTCTTTACCACCACTTCCATAGCGTTGGTTGTTTTCCCCATTGCCGATACGACCAAAAGTGTATTCTGATGTCCAACAGTTTCTAGGACTTTAACTACATTTTGTATTCCAGGTGCATCTTGAACAGAGGCTCCTCCAAATTTGAAAATTCTCATGAATTCTTAGCTATAAATTTTTTTATTCCGTTTTCATCCATTTGAACGGTATCCCAATCACTTAAAACTAACGCACCATTTTTCTTGTAAAATTCGACCGCTGTTTCATTCCAATTAAGAACTACCCATTCGATACGTCTCACACCTTGCTTGGATCCATAAGCAATCACCTCTTTAAATAGCGCACTTCCCAATCCTAACCCACGTTTATTACCTCGAACTACCAAGTCCTCTAAATGAAGTGTTCTTCCTTTCCAAGTGGAATACCGAGGATAGAAAAGAGCAATACCATCTATGTGGCCATCCATTTCTGCAACAAAACATTTAAATAAAGGATGCTCAGAGAAACCATCTCTTTCCAGATCTTCTTTGGTGATCACTACGGCATCTGCTTCTTTTTCAAACTCAGCCAGTTCCTTAATAAGTTCAAGAACTTGACTCATATCACTTTTTGTTGCTATGCGAATTGTGTGTTTCATATCTGTTACAAATATAACTTAAAGTTATAATACTATAAAAATGATTTTTAACGAAAACGTTGTAGTTTCACAAAAATACCGATATTTGTGTGCTGAAAAACTTAAAAAACATCATGACCAAAAAAAATCAAACTCTAGGGGAGTTTATTATTGAAAATCAAAAGGCTTTCCCCTATTCTACAGGGGAGTTATCAAAATTAATCAACGCCATTCGTCTGGCGGCAAAGGTAGTTAACTACGAGGTAAATAAAGCAGGGCTTGTGGATATTCTCGGCTCAAGCGGAGATATAAATGCGCAAGGAGAGGATCAACAGAAATTGGATGTTCTGGCCAATGAGAAATTTATACAATCCTTGACCAATAGAGAAATTGTCTGTGGTATAGCTTCTGAAGAGGAGGATGATTTTGTGGTTATAAATAGCAAGGATAACAATCATCAAAACAAGTATGTTGTGCTTTTCGATCCCTTGGACGGTTCAAGTAATATTGATGTAAATGTTTCTGTTGGAACGATCTTTTCAGTCTACCGTAGAATTACCCCTATTGGGACCCCGGTGAGTATTGAGGATTTCTTGCAGCCTGGCAGGCAACAAGTTGCTGCTGGTTATGTGGTTTACGGGACCTCAACTATGTTAGTTTATACCACAGGATTTGGTGTTAATGGGTTTACATTAAACCCCGCTATTGGAACATTCTACTTATCACATCCTAATATGCAGTATCCTAAGGATGGAAGAATCTATTCGGTCAATGAGGGTAATTATGTTCATTTCCCTGTAGGAGTTAAAAAATATATCAAATACTGTCAAGAGGAAGAGGAGGATCGGCCTTATACCTCTCGATACATAGGGTCTTTAGTTTCTGATTTTCATAGAAATATGATAAAAGGTGGGATATTTATCTATCCCAAGAGTAGTTTATCAAACAACGGTAAGTTGCGTTTGTTGTACGAATGTAACCCAATGGCCTTTATTGCAGAACAAGCAGGAGGAAGAGCAAGCGACGGATATAAGCCCATACTTGATGTGGTGCCCACGGAATTACACCAGCGAATCCCATTTTTCTGTGGCAGTGAAAACATGGTAGCCAAGGCTGAGGAGTTTATTGCAAAATACAACTAACCACATAAAGAAAATCCGTATTTAAGATGCTTTTCTTTAGGTGGTCAGAGTATAAAGTTCACCATTTTACGCTGGAACAAGATTTCTTATGCCATCTGAAAAGTCATCCAAATCAACACCTTCATGAATTAGTTCAAGTGCTTTTTTGGTGAGGTCATTTACAATTTCTGATCGAAATCCAAGGCCAATTGCTAGTCTTCGCATCACGCGCATTTCGTCTTCATCTTCGATATGATCAACATAGATCATTCGAGCAATGTCGTAAAGACGATCTAATCTAGACTCATAGGATATTGGAGGATTTATCGGGTAAGCGGTAGGGTTCTCCAATACCTTTGAGTATAACTCCATTGAGATGTCCAGGTTGTCTGCGAGGCGATCCAAAAAGGCTTTTTCCTGAGCATTAATTTCACCATCGGACAAGGCAACTCTTACGATTGCTGCAAAATGATCACGGTTTCTCTCTCTAAAACCTGGTGAATATAAATCTGAAATTGACATTGATAATAGGTTTATGTGATCGACAAAGATAATTAAACCCACAAATTAATCTATAATTTTTTGCTGTTTTAAAATCATTAAAAATCAAAGAGTTGTAAGCTTAGCTTTTCAAGAATTTGTCGTTGATAACTCTTTTTGGTTTCTGTTTTAAACTCCCTTTAAATTACGTATTTTTAAGCTTTTAAAGTCAATTTGACTAAGATCTTCAATACTAAACAGATAGCGATATATGTACCTGATTTTTGATACAGAAACCACTGGATTGCCAAAGCGATGGGATGCCCCTATAAGTGATGTTGATAATTGGCCAAGGGCTGTTCAAATCGCATGGCAGTTGCACGATGAGATGGGAACTGTGATCGAACATCAGGATTATCTCATTAACCCTGAAGGGTTTAATATTCCTTTTGACGCAGAGAAAATCCACGGAATTTCTACAGAACTTGCAAAGGAGCAAGGCGTTTCATTACAAGAGGTATTAGAGAAGTTTTCTAAGGCACTCGAAAAAACCAAATTTATAGTGGGTCAAAATGTTGGTTTTGATGTCAATATTATGGGTGCTGAGTTCTATCGGTTAGGTGTGGCAAACGCCATGGAAAACCTACCTATTTTAGATACCTGTACAGAGGTCACCGCTAGTATGTGTCAAATTCCTGGAGGAAGAGGAGGTAAATTTAAATTACCGACCTTGACAGAACTTCATGAATTTTTGTTTGAAGAACCTTTTGCGGAGGCCCATAATGCAACTGCGGATGTTGAAGCCACAACTCGTTGTTTTCTAGAACTGATTCGTAGGCAAGTTTTTACGCGAGAAGAATTGGATGTTCCTGAGGATTATTTCAGAAATTTTACACAGGCGAATCCTTTGCCAATCAGGCTTATAGGATTAAAACATATTAACCTAAAAGTAGCCTCGGATAAGATTCGAAAAAAACTTGCCAAACAGGCTCCTGATGAAGAATTATCCAAAGAAGAGCTTCATAAAAACATTAAAGATCTCGAGGGAGCAACCTTTGCACACCTCCATAATTATTCACAGTTCTCTATACTACAATCTACTGCTAGTATTTCAGATTTGGTCAAAGCTACCGCTGATAACAAAATGCCTGCGGTTTCCATTACCGATATGAATAACATGATGGGAGCTTTCCATTTTGTCAAAGAAGTAGGAAATCATAATAAAGCTGCATTAGCTCAAAACAAGGCTGATGAAGAAGCTGGAATCCCGCCATCACAAGTACCGATTAAACCCATAGTTGGTTGTACCATCAATGTGTGTGAAAATCACTTGGATAAATCTGTAAAGGATAACGGATATCAAATAGTGATGTTGGCTAAAAATAAAAAAGGCTATCACAATCTGGCTAAAATGTCTTCTATTGCCTATACAGAAGGATTTTACTATGTTCCTCGCATTGATAAAAAAGTTGTAGAACAATATAAGGAGGATATTATAGTGCTCACTGGAAACCTCTATGGTGAGGTTCCTTCGAAATTATTAAACGTAGGAGAGGTTCAGGCTGAAGACGCGCTTTTATGGTGGAAACAGCAATTTGGTGAGGATCTTTACGTGGAGGTGATTCGTCATAACCAAGAGGATGAAAATCGTGTCAATGGAGATTTGATCAAATTAGCCCAAAAACATGGGCTGAAACTTGTAGCCACTAACAACACTTATTACATAAGTAAAGAAGATGCCAACGCTCATGATATTCTACTTTGTGTAAAAGACGGGGAGAAAAAAAATACACCTATTGGAAGAGGGCGTGGGTATAGATATGGGCTGCCAAATCAAGAATATTACTATAAGAGTAGTCAAGAAATGAAGGAGATATTTAAGGATATCCCTGATGCGATCTACTCTATTGAGGAGATTATTGACAAGGTAGAACCTTATGAGCTAGCTAGAGATGTTCTATTACCTGCTTTTGATATTCCTGAGCAATTCCAGGTAGAGGAAGACAAGACTGATGGCGGAAAAAGAGGTGAAAATAAATATTTAAAACACTTGACCTACCAGGGTGCCAAAAGAAGGTATGCTGAAATAACCGAGGAGATTAAAGAACGATTGGATTTCGAGCTAAGTGTTATTGAAAACACAGGTTATCCTGGTTACTTTCTCATTGTTCAAGATTTCATAGCCGCAGCCCGAGAAATGGATGTTTCCGTTGGTCCAGGTCGTGGGTCTGCTGCTGGATCTGCCGTGGCTTATTGCTTGGGGATCACCAATTTAGATCCCATTGAATACGACTTACTTTTTGAGCGTTTTCTTAATCCTGATCGTGTGTCCCTTCCCGATATTGATATTGACTTTGACGATGAAGGACGAAGCAGAGTTATGGATTATGTGATCAACAAGTATGGTGCAAATCAGGTAGCACAAATTATCACCTACGGAACCATGGCAGCAAAATCTTCCATTAGAGATACTGCTAGAGTTTTGGATTTACCCCTTCACGATGCCGATCGGATCGCAAAGCTTATTCCAAATATGAAATTGGGTAAAATATTTGGGATGGAGGATAGTAAGTTAAAGGAGAGTCTGCGGGCTGAAGAACTAGATAAAGTTTTTGAGCTAAAGAATATTTCCGAAGGGGATGACCTAGAGGCACTTACGGTAAATCAGGCTAGAGTCCTAGAAGGATCGCTTCGAAATACTGGAATTCATGCCTGTGGGGTTATTATTACTCCAGATGATATTACCAAATTCGTACCCGTATCCATAGCCAAAGATTCGGATTTATATGTGACTCAGTTTGACAACTCTGTGGTGGAAAGCGCAGGGCTTCTAAAGATGGACTTCTTGGGTCTGAAAACACTGACTCTGATCAAGGACACGGTCAAATTGGTGAAATTCAAACACGGGATTGATTTAAATCCAGATGATTTTCCTTTAGATGATCAAAAGACATATGAATTGTTTCAAGCAGGAGAAACTGTTGGGATATTCCAATATGAATCTGCCGGGATGCAAAAACATATGAAGGATCTAAAGCCCACGGTGTTTGCCGATTTAATTGCGATGAACGCCTTGTATCGCCCGGGTCCGTTAGAATACATTCCGAGTTTTATTCGAAGAAAGCACGGTGATGAACCCATAGAATACGATTTACCAGCGATGGAAGAGTATCTGGATGAAACCTACGGAATTACAGTATACCAAGAACAGGTGATGTTGTTATCTCAAACTTTGGCAGGTTTTACCAAGGGGGAAGCGGATATGCTTCGTAAAGCGATGGGTAAAAAGATATTTGCCCTCTTGGAGGAATTAAAACCTAAGTTCCTCGATGGAGGGGAAGCAAAAGGACATCCTCGTGATATATTAGAAAAAGTATGGAAAGATTGGGAGGCCTTCGCGAGTTACGCCTTTAATAAGTCGCATTCTACTTGTTATGCGTGGATTGGATATCAAACAGCTTATCTTAAAGCAAATTACCCAGCTGAGTACATGGCTGCGGTACTTTCTAATAATATGAATGATATCAAGCAAGTGACCTTTTTCTTAGAGGAGTGTAAACGAATGGGAATACAAGTGTTAGGGCCAGATGTGAACGAATCCTTTTATAAGTTTACTGTAAATGACATGGGGGCAATTCGATTCGGAATGGGTGCAGTGAAAGGTGTTGGAAAAGCAGCAGTAGAAACCATTGTGAATTGTAGAAAGGATGGAAAATATAGATCGGTATTTGATCTAGCCAAGCGCATTGATCTTCGATCGGCTAATAAAAAAGCCTTTGAAAACCTTGCCTTAGCTGGCGGCTTTGATTCTTTCTCAACTACGCATAGAGCGCAGTATTTCCATCATGAAGGCGATGGAGTGTCGTTTTTAGAAAAGGCTGTGAAATATGGGTCTAAATATCAAGAAAATAAAAACTCAGCCCAGGTAAGTTTATTTGGGGAATCCAGTGATGTTCAGATCCCAGAACCTGAGGTTCCACCTTGTGAAACTTGGGGAACCATGGAAAAACTCAGACGTGAAAAAGAGGTCGTGGGAATTTATATATCCGGACACCCCTTAGACGATTTTAAAACTGAAATCACTGTATTCTGTAATGGACATATCGGATTGTTTAACCACTTGGAGGAACTGGTCAATAAAGAAATATCGTTCGCTGGTGTTATTTCTGATGTGCAACATCGAACTTCAAAGAACGGTAAAGGTTGGGCGTTATTTACAGTTGAGGACTACAACGAATCACATGAGTTTAGGATCTTTGGAGAAGAATATCTTAGATTCCGTCATTTCTTAATGCTCAATTCCTTTATCTATATTAAGGCTTTTATCCGTGAAGGATGGGTTAATAGAGACACTGGTAAAAAAGGAGATCCGCGGATTCAGTTCAACAATATGGAACAATTACAAGATGTCTTGGAGAAATACGCTAGAAAACTCACAATTCACTTGAAATTAAACGAGTTAAAGGAAGAGCGAATTAGAAACTTAAAAGATTTGCTCTCCTATCACAGTGGAGATCGTACTTTGAATTTTGTGGTCCATGAAAAAGAACATAAAATCAAATTGACCATGCCTTCAAGAAAACTAAAAGTACAGATATCCAATGAACTCTTAGTTGAATTAAAGAATCAAAAATTGGTGTATAAATTAAATTAAATTAAATACAAGTTTAATTAGCATTTAAATCAGTGAAGCTCACTGTTTTTAATAGCATTCAATAATTTTGATTTCTCCTTCTCGACTTGGCTATCCCTGACTTTAAAATGGTACTTATAAGCCTGTAATATAGTGTCTAAATGGTCTTTTAGGCTTTGAATGTCGAAAAATAAACGCCCTGTTCTACGAATGAAAAAATCAGAAGGGGTGGCGATCATTTCATATTCAGTGCAAAATTGAAATTCAGCTTGAATTAGTCTTTTGTAGATGTCTTTTTCATTTATACTATCATAGATTTTTAAAATTTTCTCTACCTGTTTGCCATAGGTGGTGACTAAAAACCATGCATCATGTTGGGTAAATCCTAACGGTTCTATATTTTTAAAAACTTTTTGGATGTACTGCAAAACTTCGTTATAATGTTCCCATGGACCTCCACTTATTGTGATGGTATCTGTATGGCAATTTTTCAGTAAATCACCCTTGTGCTTTTCGATGCGATCGATGACTTTATCAACTGCTCGCTCTGCCATTTTTCGATAGCCAGTAAGTTTGCCCCCAGCAATACTAATGAGATCAGAAGGAGATATAAAGATCTCATCTTTTCGAGATAGTTCTGAAGGTGATTTCCCCTCTTGTTGAATTAACGGTCTAAGACCAGCCCAAGATGAAACCACGTCTTCTAGGGTGAGGTTTACCTTTGGAAACATGTGATTCACTGCCTCGATTAAATATATAGCATCCACAACCTCAGTACGCACTTCTTCCTTATTTTTATTATAAAGCGTATCGGTTGTCCCTACATAGGTTACCTTTGCCCTTGGAATGGCGAATATCATTCTTCCATCAGGAACATCAAAATAGATGGACTGAGTCACTGGCAGTTTTTCATGTGGGAAAACCAGATGTACACCCTTAGTTAATTGTAAGGTGTCTCCTTGTAAGCTTTTATTGAGATGTCTAATATCATCAACCCAAGGTCCAGTCGCATTGATAATGTGGGTAGCATCTATTTTATATTCTTCTTTAAGTAAATGGTCAAAAACCTTCACGCCTTTGACCAGATTGTCCTTATAGATAAACTCTAGAACTTCGGTGTAATTTATTGCCACAGCATCATATCTTAAGGCAGTTTTAATTACCTCCAAAGTTAACCTTGCATCATCCGTTCTGTATTCTGCGTAGTAACCTGCACCTTTAAGAATTTTCTTCGGTAACAAAGGTTCTTTTTCCAAGGCCTGCTTCTTATCTAACATTTGTCGCTGATCTTCACCTTCGACATCTGCTAAAATATCATAAATTTTAAGTCCTATGGATGTTAACCATTTCCCATAGGAGCCTTTTTCAACTAATGGGAGTAGCATTTTTTCTGGCTGTACCAAATGTGGAGCAAGCTTGTGAACGATGGCTCGTTCTGTTCCTACTTCTTTTACTAACCAAAAGTCAAATTGTTTTAAATAACGCAAACCACCATGGATAAGTTTAGTGGATTTGCTACTAGTACCAGAGGAATAATCTCCTTTTTCAATAAGCAGTGTTTTTAACCCTCTTGATGCAGCATCCAACAGGATTCCAGCTCCTGTGATTCCGCCTCCAATAACGATAAGATCATAGGTGTTGTTGCGAATTTCGTGGCTGTTTTCTTGTCTGTTGAGGTTGGAAAAAGTTTTAATGTTCATTGGGAATATTGATTCTATACTACCCATGAAGATACGACATTAATATGGATTTTTACTCCTTGGGTTTAATGTGTTTTTTGAATTTCAATTGAAATACTTTGCTGATTTCCATAGGTATCGACAAGGGTAATACGATGTATACCTTCACTGGGCAATATAGCCATTTCGTGAAATCGTTTTGTTTGCCCTATAAAATGGTCGTCTAAATACCAATATACCGTCGCCTTAGGATCTGAATGCGCAATTTTACAAATTAGTTCGTTGGTTTTACCATTGAAACCCTTTGTAAGCACAATTTTACTTTGATCCTTTGGATAGATAAATTCGAATGGCACTATGGATTCACTTGTCTTACAATCTGACCTAAGTGGCGGTAAATTTTTATAATAGGGGTTGGATGTTTTGTAATAATAGGCCATAAGGGAGGGTAGGACAAACCATGAAGTAGTGACCATCTTATCCATAGGATAACATGAGGTGTTTACTTGAAATTGCTTTTTATCATCTAGGTGGACTAGGCGATGATAGGGACATACTTTAAAACGACTTCCAGCTATAGGAACCGCCGTAGTTTCAACTGGGCAAATTGGGGAAGCCAAATAGCCACTATTGGCACAAACAAAAACCTCTGTCAGGGCATCAAAAGGGGTTTCAAACCAGGGATTTTGCGCTAGGGTATTAAAAACATCAAACATTAGTGGAGCCGCGCTTCCCACCCCTGTTGTCATAGGCCTTCCTTCACCATCTGCATTACCAACCCAAACTCCAACAAGGTATTTTGAGGTTACACCTATGGCCCAAGCATCTCGATTACCAAAACTTGTCCCTGTTTTCCATGAAACTGGTCTTGCATCTTTATAATACATCCATGCCTGTTCTCCATCAGGACGATTCACTTCCTTTAGTGCTTCAAGGGTTTGAAAAAAGCTTCCGGCATCAAAAAGTGGTGGTTGTAAGGAACGTTGGCCAAAATCGGCTACTTCCCCTTTTATTACAATGGGGTCAATAAATTCATTGCTGTAATATTCACTGGATGTTTGTGTGTAATGATTCACTGTGGAAGCCATGCCAGCATATGCCTTGCACAGATCCCAAAGACTGCTTTCTGCACCTCCGAGTATAAGAGATAATCCGTAATAATTGGCAGGTTTATCGATGTAATCTTGTTTGAGCCCTTTAAGTTGGGTATGAAATTTATCCAAACCATAGGACTGCAGTAATCGTACCGAGGGAACGTTTAAGGATTGTATTAAAGCCCTTCTAGCACTCACCGCACCCACGTATTGCTGGCTATAATTCTCGGGACGATATCCAGCGATTTGTGTAGGAACGTCCGCTACTAATGCCTCGGGTAAAAGGGTTCCATTGTCTAACATAGCTGCATACAGAAAAGGTTTTAATAAACTTCCTGTACTTCTAGGAGCTTTGATAATATCCACATCCTTTTGATGGGCACTACTTGTTGGACTATTTCCAATGTAGGCTAATACTTCTCTAGTTGAAATATCCATCACCATAACGGCCGTATTGTGAACCCCATTTTGTTTTAAATGTCCGTGATGTCTTTTGACCAAATTATTCACCTGAAGTTGCAAGTGGTAATCGATGGTTGTAGTGATCTTATGACCTTTGTTTTTAAGAGCTATTTCTTGTAATAGATGGGGAGCATGATGGGGTAGGGAAAAAGGTTTATCAGGAAGAGGTTCGGTAAGTGCGAGCTGATAGGTGAGTGAATCTATTTTCTGACTCTTAAATAATTTGTTGAGTAGAGAATCTCTTTTCATCTTAAGGGCTGATTTATTCCTTCCAGGATAGATCAGCCCTGGGGCGTTGGGAAGAACCGCCAAGGTCGCGCTTTGCGCCCATGATAGTTGATCTGGAGATAATCCAAAATAACGCCAAGATGCCATCTCCAATCCTACAACATTTCCGCCAAATGGGGCATGAGAGGCGTACAAGTTTAATAATTCATCCTTGGTATATTTGAGTTCTGCTCTGGTGGCTAATATGAGTTCGATACCTTTTTCAAAATAGGTCCGCCTTTTTCCTTCTCGGGAGAGTCGGATAACTTGCTGGGTAAGAGTGCTACCTCCTCTAACTATTTTGCCTGCTTTAATATTACTCCATAACGCTTTGAATATTGAGACTGGATTATAGCCCTTGTGGTAATAAAAATAAGCATCCTCAAATTCTAAAATACAGGTTTTAAACTTATCGGGAACACTGTCCATTTCTGGAAAGCGCCATTGCTGGTCTTCTGCAATTCTAGCACTTAGTAACTCCCCCTCCCGACTTTGAATTACGGTAGCACTCGGTACAGAGAACAAGCTGCTTGGCAAACAAAAATAATAGGCAATAGCTAAAATTATCACTACTATTATTAGAATGCTATTATTTTTGGTAATACCTCTAATCCCTTTATATCTCACCCTTTAGTTCTTACTTATTGTGTAACCTCTACCCACATTCCACTAGTTCTAGCGAGATAATTATTATCATACATGGCTTGACACTGTACCCCTGGTAAGTAATATCTACCCAGATATGAAGCATTGAGTAACAATCTTATTGTTTTGCTCTGATGCGCCTTTAAGTCAAAAAAGAAATTAGAGCGATCATCTCGAAGGTCAGTATGCGTGAGGTCGTTTTCTTTAAAGTTTCCAAAGTCTGTAAAACGAGTGTTTACAATTTCCCAACCACTTGGTATGAACTGGGTGAGTGCAAGATTATTAATGTCATCTCCTTGGGTATTTGTAATGGTAATCTCAGAGATAAAGTTTGTTCCTTGACTTAGCCGGGAAACATCCATTGCCTCACCATTACGTCCTTTGTAAACTACCGAGGTTTTTAGGTTTCTCGAAAGTGGTTTTTCTGAGCCAACCTCTAGTTTTCCACTTGTGATCAATCTAACAAAAACGGTGTTATCTCCCTGGTTATCGATGCGGATACTTTGTTGTCCTTCATTGATTGCTAGTGCACGATTGGCTAAGGATTTTTCGGTTGTAATAGATTCGCTTTTTCCATTGATGGTATAGGAGAGTTTCATGGCTTTCCCCCCAATATAGTTGGCAAATTTGGACATGGATAGTAAGCTATAAGCTGTTGTTTGAGTACTCATCCACTGATCAGACTCCAAAGCTTTTGCAATGGACTGAGCCAGTTCCAATGCCCGTTCTTTTCGATCCAGAAGTACTAATGTTTCCAATCCCATGGCCATATTTCTCTCTTTTGATCCATAGGTGTAATAGTCGTAATTTACAGCATCGTAGCTAATGTTTGCATTTTCAAAAATAGTGGAAGCTACTTGGGCTTGACCAATAAGGGCGTATGCTGCAGCAAGTCTTAACTTGGCATAATTTGAGATTTTAGGAGTTTCTCTAAGTCTATTCATAGAAGAGACGTCAGGTTGACCTGCTAAGGCTAAAGTATACAGACGGTAGGCCTGAGCAAGTGAGGAACCATTAGCTGAAGACCTCCAGGCCCTAGCGCGTTGTTGTTGGTATTGTACCCACTTTGATTTGAATCCAATTGGCATTACATATCCTAATTTCTCAGCCTCCAATAAGAAATGGCCTGCATATGAACTGCTCCAATCATTGGCATAAGATTGGCCTGGCCAATATGAAAATCCTCCACCTACTAGTTGAAATCTACCTAACCGCTCAATAGTTTTTTCCACATTGCGTTGAATGTCTTTTTTCTTATCAAATGTCAGGTCAAAGATGCTCTCCAAATAAAGTTGTGGGAAGGCAGCTGAGGTGATCTGCTCTATACAGCCATATGGATATCTAATAAGGTATTGCAAGCGATTAGTAAAATCCATTGGAGGTAAAGTAGAGAACTCTATTTCTGCTGTATTGCTACCAGTGATTCCGAAGGTTTTAAAATCCAAATCCGCTTGTTTATTCCCTTCTAAGGTCAGTGGAGTAACCTGTGTGGTGACTGGATTAGGATTGATAACATCGAGCTCAATTTCATAGCTAGCTTTTTGATTTGCTGCCTGTGCGAGAACTTCAATTTCACCTATTCCTGTAATTTGGTTTACCTGAAGATCAAAGAAAACCATTTTCTCATCAGGTTGATCAAATTGTACCGTTTTTGTATCCTGACCTATAATTTCAAAATGAGGGTTTTCCTTTAATTTTACGGTGACATTTTTAACTGACGACTCCATCGCAAATACCGTTACTGGCAATGTCACTCGCTCCTTTGGTGTTATTTTTCTGGGCGCAGAGGCTAGCACCATTAGTGGTTTTTTTACAGGCGTAGTTTTCTCTGCAATCCCATAGGCGTTTTGATCAACATTGCCAGCAATAACCATAGTTCGTACAGAACCGATGTATTTTGGCACATGAATCTTATGGCTATTTTTCTCCCCTTGACCTAATTGGAAAGGGCCTAAAAATAGGACCATGGGTTCAAAACGATTGGCTTTTTTAGTACTTGCTGCCGAGGCCATACCATCACCACCAATACTGAATACCTGGTCTATTCGTCCTCCGAATGCACCTACAACCTGATCGTACACATCCCATGTTTTAACCCCTAGTGCTTCTCTTGCAAAGAAATCATCCCATGGATTAGGGGTTATAAAATTAGTTAGATCCAATAGCCCTTCATCAACTATGGCTACTGTATATGTCATTGCTTTGGAATTTTCCTCCGAAATTTCTATCGTAAAGTTGCCCTCGGGTGCTAATTTATCAGGCATAGCGATGCGGGGGTGTAAAACCGTTTCTGGATCTGTAACTTTTATTGGAATCACACCATACATGCGTATAGGCGCATCATTTTCAGTCTTAGCGTGTGGTTGAATTAAAGAAATATGGATATAAACATTTGGAGCATATTCCCCAGAGATAGGTAATTGAAATTTAGTTTCTCCCTGTTGTGTTAAAACCCATAAGGATTCCAAGACCTCATTTCCGTTTTCAATGGTAACTAGTGCACGGCCACCCAGCGATGAAGGAAAAGTCACCATGGCTTCTTGGCCCACGGTATAGAACTCCTTATCTGTGGAGAAGACTAACATAGTAGCGGCTTCTGAATCTTGATTTTTGGATTTTCCAGCCCAACCTGGCCAGTCAATATATACTGTCTCTGCGGTTGAATGCATCCCTTTTTTATCCTCAACGCGCACTAAATACCTTCCCCATTCTGGGTATTCGATACTGAAATTAAAAGAAGCTTTTCCATTGGATTTCGTACTTATAGTGGTGCTGTAGACTTTTTCTTGGTAATTGCTGCTGTTAAATGTGGACAAATTTTCCTGGGAGGTATCCCACCACCATCTCCAATTGACTTTATACACAGAAACCTCCAAATCTTCCACCGCCTCTGGCTCACCGGCTGTATTTACTGTGACCACCTCAAAATTATGATCTTGATCTGTCACCAGCATATTTCTTTGATCACCTTCTGGGACCTTTAATCCCACAAAAGTCTGGTAAGGGGAGTAAGAAACAGAAGTAACATCTGTGCTGAAATCACCGCCGTTCTCATAAACCTTAGTGATAAAAGTAGCTTGTAATTGTCCTGGCGCTTTACCTTTTAATTCTGGATTAAGACTAAAACTTGCTTTACCTTCTGCGTTAACACTACCATTGAAAATGGTGAGATCCTGTGAATTAAAAGAGGAAGTAGGATCGTCAAATACGTAATTTGGAAAGTCTTTGAAACTAGTTTTTGTTTTAGAAAAACGAACATTAATATCACTTTTTAAATTCTTGGCAATTGCCCCATGTAACCAATGCACCTCAAGCTCTCCTTCTATAGGTTGTTGTGAGCTTAGAATTTCATGATCAAAACTAGTCTTTATTTTAAGACGATTTGGTTTAATGGTTTCTACCTTAATGCGTTTGCTAAAAGTAGCGCCACCTATTTTAACCTTAGCTAGGTAGTTACCAGTGGTGGCCTCGGGATTCGTTGGTGTAGAAAAGTTATAGAAACCACCTTCGCCCTCTATATTAGTCTTTTTGTCGATCACTTTTCCATAAGGGTCTGAGAGTTCAAACACCACAGGATGTTGTGATGGAATAGGGCTTTTGGTATCGTTGAGAATGAAATTCAAATGGATGGTGTCTCCAGGTCGCCATACACCTCGTTCTCCGTATATAAATCCTTTGATGCCTTTATGTAACTCCACACCAGAGACGTCAAACTTACTTATAGATAGGGCATTTCCATCATTAAGTTTGATATAGGTCTTTTGATTGTCATTTTCAGCAATCGCAAAATAAGCTGGCATAGGGGAGTCAAAAATTGCTGTTCCTGTTTGATCGGTTGTGATGTCCCCGATAGGCTGTTGTTGGTAATTGTAAAAGGTTATTTTGGCACCTGGTAGTGGCTCAGTGGATACAATATGGTTTACAGCTACAAAATAGGATTCATTCTTTCCTTTCTTTACGGTCAACGCAAGATCACTTGCTATAATATTAGTGGAAGCTTCCTTGTTGTAGTAGTATGAATTTGTACACGGATCTTCCCTGTCATTCCAATTGTAATCGTAGCTATAATTGTCATAGTAGTATGAATCATCCGTGGGATCCCATTGTTTGGAATCAAGCATATCTTGTTTGAAATCCTCAAAATTATTTAACTCAAAATTATCGCTATTATCCTGGCAAGTATATGCGCTATATTTTTTATCAAAAGAAAATTCGACCCGATATATAGCACCAGGGTCCGGGCTAATGATCTCTCGAAGATCTAGGGCATATGCTTTCCAATCCCCTGAGTTGTTTGTTAAATTATTTTGGAGTTGAATTGCTTTTTTTGCAATAGGTCTTCCGACATTCCTAAGGCTCCCTGATTGGTTTAAATCGGAATTTTGAAGAAATTGTAAAATGTTATCTTGGTAAATTTTAATCACAGTTACATCTACTGCTCTAAGGTTAACAGCTTCGAAATTAATCTTCAAGTTATTGGAGCTCGGAAGGATATTCCCACTGCTAAGAAGCCGAACTTGTGGCTTTAATTGTTCAAAAGCAACCTTTTCCTGTAGTATGCTTTTTAATGGATTGCCTTGACTGTTGACAATTCCTTCAAATACAGTTAAGTCAGAAACTCCTTTTATTTTTTGATCTGGATAGACCTTTAGCACATTCCCTTCTATGATAAATGAAAGTTTGTTTGCCCCTTGTAAACTTACTAATCCATCTATGTTTTGATCTTTTTTAAGTGGATCTGAAAAATTGATTTCTAGGTGTTGGTCTTCGCCCCCGAAGGTTAACACATCTACAATTGTAAAATTGGATTTTCCAGGGATGGTTACCGAGGCCTCACCTTTGTCTTGGATGTTATGATCAGAACCATCCCATTGTATCACGATTTCTGAGTCTTCATCAAGTCGTTGAATACTGTCGATAGTGAAGGGGATTTGCGTTGATTTTTTAACAGCTTCATTGAATTTGATCGATAAGGACTTTCCATTTTGAGAAGCACTAACTAGAGATTTGGCGGTTCTGAGATCCATAACATCACTACTTCTTAGTATTCCTTGTACGTACTGCCAATCTTTGCTGTAAGATTGAAGATGTTCAGTGGTAATATTAAATTGCTGTTTTATAGTTTTTACTTTGAAAGTAAAGTTCTTATAATCGGAATCGATGGTGTCTATAATGGCCTTTAGGTCCAAGGTAAAGCTATATTCAGTATCCTGCTTAAAGCCATTCTCAGGAACAAATGCAATGCTCTGATTATTCAGAGCAACCACTTTACCTTGTGTTTGTGGTGAAACTTTCAGAATGTCATCTTCCAAAATCTGATTACCTTGAAACTTTGCCGTTGGGTTTCTAAGTACCACCCTTACATCGGATTGGGTTGAAATAACCCCGCTTGTGACATTGGAGATATATTGGCGAAATTCATATAAATTTTCACGCTGCTCCAAGGCAGTATCTTTTTTGTCTTTACATCCTACAAGCACTATTGCAAGAGTAATAAACAGAATTTTTTTGATAGACATTTTGTTGGCTTTTAAGTTAAAATTGGGTGTTATAAGTTTGATTTACTAATCTTCACTGTACAATTTGATGGACAAATCTCCAGTTTTATCAATACTGGCTCTAAACATTCCAGGGGTGTTAAATACCATGGCAATATTGCCCATATGATCAATTCCGATAATTCCACCGTCTCCGCCCATTTCTGGTAACTTTTCATGTATGACTTTATGAGCAGCATCATTTAAACCAAGGTTTGCATATTCCATCATCGCAGAGATATCATACGCAACCACCCCTCGAATAAAGTATTCGCCCCATCCTGTGGCAGATATTCCGCAGGTTCTGTTATTTGCATATGTACCTGCCCCAATAACAGGAGAATCCCCTATGCGTCCCCAGCGTTTATTATTCATGCCACCGGTGGAGGTGCCTGCAGCAATATTTCCTTCTTTGTCTAGTGCGACGCAGCCTACGGTCCCGAATTTATCATCCTTTGCGTATGGATCGTAAAGGCTAGTTTGTGAAATACTATTTTTATTTTGTGCAACCTTTAAAGCCTTCATTCGACTTTCTGTATAGAAGTATTCTGGATCCACTAAGGTGACTCCGACCTGTTTGGCAAACTCTTCAGCTCCTTCTCTAGCAAGCATAACATGTTCAGACTGCTCCATAACTGCCCTAGCCAGGGTAATAGGGTTTTTTATGGTGGTTACCCCAGCCACCGCACCAGCATTTTTAGTTCTTCCTTCCATAATAGAAGCATCGAGTTCGTTAGTGGCATTATTAGTGAATACAGCGCCTTTTCCAGCATTAAAAAGTGGAGAATCTTCTAATATTCTAATGCAAGCTTCAACTGCATCTAAACTACTGCCCCCATCGTTAAGAATTTTATATCCCATGCGAACTGATTGTTCTAAAACAGTTTTATAGGCCAATTCCATAGAATCAGAAATGTTTTCTTTTAAAATTGTTCCTGCGCCGCCATGTATTACTATGGCAAATGGTTGCTTTTCTGTTTGGGTAGGTGTTGGGTCAGAAGCGTTGGATGCTTTGTTTCCTTCAGTGCAAGCATACAATAGCAGGCTGATGCAGATGAAAAGAATAGTTTTTTTCATTAGATAAAAGACATGATTTAAAAGTTTAAGATACTAAATTATACAGTTTCAGAAAGAGCAATGCAGTAAAAAATAATAATTTGATTGACGCAGTATGTCATTTAAATTCAAAGTGTTGTTTGTTTTTCCTACGGATAAGAAGGAAAATTATGTTGTGTTTTCACTTTTACCGATGCGAATTTATTAAAAAGGTCAACTTTTTTTAATTCTTTTGTGAAGATGATTAACTTTGGATTTTAAAAATTTATACTATGGCGATCAAACCTCCTTTTAATTTACAGCATTGGCTGGATGAAAATAGAGACTTATTAAAACCACCTGTTGGGAATAAGAATCTTTACCAGGATGCTGGTGATTATATAGTGATGGTCGTTGCGGGTCCAAACGCGAGAAAGGATTATCATTATAACGAGACAGAAGAATTGTTCTATCAGTTAGAAGGTCATATAAGGGTCCACATACAAGAAGATGGAAAAAAGAGAACAATGGAACTCGGACCTGGTGATATGTACCTACATCCAGCTAAGGTACCTCACTGTCCAGAACGAAATGAAGGTTCCATAGGTTTAGTGATTGAACGTAAACGAATTGATCTCGATATTGAGGATGGCTTAATATGGTACTGTGATAATTGCAATCATAAATTACATGAGGTCTATTTCCCACTAAATAACATTGAAAAGGATTTTTTAAAACACTTTAATGAGTTTTATAAAGACGAAAATCTTCGTAGCTGTGACAATTGCGGAACCGTTATGCCAGTGGCTCCAGGTTTTGTCTCCGAGGATCAGTAATACTTTTCTGCTTTCCCATAAAGCTTTAGGATAAACACCGTATAAGTTGTACCTATATGAAATAGGTTCATGGGATTAACTATGTTTTTCTACTGATTTCCTGAAAGAATCCCTATATTGGTGTCAAATTTAACAAATTGAATTAAAAAAGTTACAAAAATGACAATTCAAACAAAAGGATCCTCATATCAAAATGTTTTAGAAATCCTTGGAATAGCAGGAGAAAATAAAGGAAGTTCAACTGGTACGAATTGGTTTTCAAGCGGAGAATGGATTGATGTTGTATCACCAGTTGATGGAAATTTGATGGCCAAAGTCCAGACCTCTAGCAAGGAAGATTATAATAAGGTAATTGAAACTGCCACCGCGGCCTTTGAGAAGTGGAAAAAAGTCCCTGCGCCACAACGAGGAGAAATCGTACGGCAATTCGCTGATAAACTCAGGGCTAATAAAACTGCACTAGGAGAACTGGTTTCCTATGAAATGGGAAAATCTTTTCAAGAGGGACTCGGGGAGGTTCAGGAGATGATTGATATTTGTGATTTTGCTGTAGGACTCTCAAGACAATTGCACGGTTTGACCATGCATTCTGAGCGACCAGGACATCGTATGTATGAACAATGGCACCCTCTGGGTATTGTCGGGATCATATCTGCTTTTAATTTCCCCGTAGCCGTATGGTCGTGGAATTCTGCACTAGCACTTGTTTGTGGGGATGTATGCGTTTGGAAACCGTCTGAAAAGACTCCTCTTACGGCCGTGGCATGTCAAAAATTATTATCCCAAGTTCTAAGTGATAATAGTCTACCTGAGGGAATCTCATGTTTAGTGACCGGTGATTCTCGAGTAGGTGAGCTACTTAGTAAAGATACCCGTATCCCACTTGTGTCTGCAACAGGATCAACGCGTATGGGTAAAATTGTAGCGAAGGCCGTCGCAAGTAGACTTGGAAAATCCTTATTAGAACTAGGGGGAAACAACGCAATAATTGTCACTCCAGATGCTGATATTAAAATGACCGTGATTGGAGCAGTTTTTGGAGCAGTAGGAACCTGCGGTCAACGTTGTACTTCCACAAGAAGACTAATTGTGCACCAAAAGGTTTACGATCAAGTGAAAGACGCCTTAGTGGAAGCCTATGGGCAACTAAAGATCGGTGATCCTTTAAACGAGGCGAATCACGTAGGGCCACTAATAGATACAGATGCAGTGAAAATGTATCTTGATGCACTAGAAAAAGCCAAGGAACAAGGAGCGGTAGTACTTACTGAAAGTGGAAGGCTAGAAGGGAATGAGTACCAAAGTGGATGTTATGTAAGGCCGGCTGTAGTGGAGGCATCCAATGATTTTAATATCGTTCAACAAGAAACCTTCGCACCGATTTTATATCTAATAAAATACGATGGTGATCTTGAAAACGCCATCGCCATGCAAAATGGAGTCGTTCAAGGTCTTTCTTCGGCCATTATGACAAATAATCTTCGAGAAGCCGAACTGTTCTTGTCCAATCAGGGTTCTGATTGTGGTATAGCCAATGTGAACATTGGAACCAGTGGTGCTGAAATTGGAGGCGCATTTGGTGGAGAAAAGGAAACAGGAGGAGGACGTGAAAGTGGATCTGATGCCTGGAAGGTTTATATGCGAAGACAAACCAATACTATTAATTATACCACAACCATCCCGCTTGCTCAAGGTATAAAGTTTGATTTGTAAAAAGGTATTTAAAAGTCAAAATGCTGTAAAAGATTAGATCATTTACAGCATTTTGATTATATCGTGTTTGATGTTTTTATTATATCACTCCGTTTGGTTCAACCCACTTAAAGATATGTTGATCCACAGGGGTGGCTATTCTAGAAGAGATTCTTCTTAGTCGATCTGGAAGTTTCATCAAATAATCTCTTGAGCGTTCACCTTGATCATTTAATTCTCTAAGTTTATCAATCTCCCAATACTGGTTTAAACGCTCTAGAATATCAACATAATCTAAGGCTGTATAAACGCCTAATCGCTGAGCGGCATTGGAGAAATTCTCAAAGGCACTTCCGATAGGTTCACCTGCTTCCCGAACAAATTGTGCAGGCATAACAATTTTCTGTTTCATCATATGTGCAAAGGCGTTGAGCATTTCATTTGGATCATACTCTAAAATTATTTTCACAAATTCTCGGTATGCCAAATGGTGTCTCATTTCATCACCAGCAATTACATTACACATTTTGGATAGCATCTTGCTTCCACTCTTTTTAGCAAGTTGACCCACTCTTTTATGAGAAATATTAGTGGCTAACTCTTGGAAGGAAGTGTATACAAAGTTCTTATACGGATCTCTATCTGTTCCTGCATCAAAACCATCAGCAATAAGATGTTGCGTGGTTTTTTCAATTTCTTTCATATTTACTCGACCAGCGAGATAAAGATATTTGTTGAGCACGTCTCCGTGTCTGTTTTCTTCAGCGGACCAATGTTTTACCCACTTAGCCCATCCGTTGTTTGCATGCTGATCAACACCCTCTACGTCCATAAGCCAAGACTCATACGTCGGAAGCGCTTCCTCTGTAATGGTATCTCCTACAAGGACTACCCAAAAATCATAACCCAATTCTTTTGCCTCACCTCTTAATTGTCGAACTTCCTCAAAGAAATTATCTCCTTGAGAGTTTGGTAAGAAATCTGTTGGCTGCCATATTTTATCTACTGGTATCAAGTAATCCTCTAGAAAAGAGTCAATTCTCTTTTCCATCGTTTTCATTACTTCTAATCTAATGTTATGTAGTGACATAATATTTTATTTTAATTCTTTAAATCAACTCTAATAAACCCAAGAGTGATTTTTTTACTGCACTTACTTTAAAATCCTGATTTAAGTCGTTATTAAAAGGCAAGATGACCGTCAGCACTAGTATTTTTGGCTAAGATAGAATTCTGTCAAGAACTATAAAAGCTATTTATGATAATATTAAAGGTACAAAAATAATCTCAAAATCTCTTTCTAGAAGCGGTATAACTAGGCAAAGTGTTAAAGTTTTTTGGACAATAGATGGGATTTTGTAATAAATTAACTAATTTTGAGTGTAATATTTTACAAACCAACCAAATAGAAATGAAACCTGTATATCTAGTCGGTATAGTGCTGTCCATTATTTTGGGTAGTTTTTTCAACTGGATCCTCTGCTGCGAGTCTGATAATGTCCTCGGTGCTGAAGATGAAAATGGAGCTAAAGAAAATGTAACATCTTTAGCAAGTCCACTTATCATCAGAGACCAAACGGGTGATTTCTTGTTTAAGTCAGATTCCAATTTCTATTTTAATAAATCTAACTTCATTATTAAAAGACCAGTTTCATCCCAAATTGAGAAGGGTGTTGTATCTCTAAAATCATATATAGGCAATCAAAATAATAAGTTTGTGGATATCACTGGGTTTTATGATCCAATGGAAGAAAATAATTCTGCATTCCCTAATTTAGGATTAGCAAGAGCGAATGCTGTAAAAAACTACCTGTTGTCTTTAGGGGTGTCTTCTAAGAAATTAAATATTCATGGAAGCTCTAAAGAAGTCTTAGTAATGGAAGAAGAATCTATTGTGGAGGGACCCATAGCAATTGCTATCACCGAAAATGCCAATATTAAAGATGCGCAGGCTATTATAGATAACATTAAACAGCACCCAATTGTATTGTATTTTGATTCTGGAAAAAGTAGTATACGATTAAATCAAAATCAACGAGAGAAGTACCTAAACATGGTCAGGGCATTAGACAAGGTTGATAATGTATCGATATTGGTGGAAGGGCATACAGACAATACCGGTGAGGCGGAAGCAAACCAAGTACTGGGTAGAAAACGAGCCGAATTTATAAAGGAATATTTGGTTAGTAACGGTATTGCACCTATCCGGATTCAAACAGTATCCAAAGGCCAACTAGAACCTATCGCGGGTAATGACACCCAAGAAGGAAGAGCTCAAAATAGAAGAATAGTTATAACGGTGAATTAATAAACTAAAAATATAATTTTTATGAACTGGTGTTTTATTATTCCTTTAATTGTCGGCCTAATATGTGCTCTGTTGGGGTATTTATTAGGAAAGCAATCGGCCCCTTCCACTACAAAGGTTATTAAAGACGTTGATAACACACAAGTGTTAAAATGGAGGCAGAAATATGCAGACTTAGAAGGGCAATTGGCCGAATGTAGAAAATCATTAGAATTAGAAAGGGAGATGGACTCTGTTGGAAGTGTCTTACCTTTTGATGCGGCTAAGGTGAAGGCTGTATTTGGTAAAAAAGTTAGACAGGACGATCTTAAAATTATAGAAGGTATAGGGCCAAAAATCGAAGAGCTTTTCCACAATAACGGTATTAAAACTTGGAAGGATCTTTCAGAAACTACTGTACTACGATGCAAGAAAATATTAAAATCAGGCGGAAAGGCCTTTGAAATACACAGACCAGATACCTGGCCTAAACAAGCAGAGATGGCTTATAACGGTCTTTGGGAGGAATTAAGGCAATGGCAAAAAACCCTTGATGGTGGCCGATAAGATTTTTAACGTAGACTAACCAACCAATTTGAAAAGGACATTGTTTAATAGATGATGTCTTTTTTAATTTCTGCCAATCTCATCGGGATAAAGCGTGTTTACATTATCGCTTTGCCAGAATTCTTTAGTATCGACATCCATAATAGTCAACGGGCTCTTATATGCCGCGCCAGTGTCTACATTCCAGACCTTGTCCATTTGAATAGGCGTTGTCTGATTAAGGCGGATTGTGGGGGTGTGGCCAATAAAAATTTCCGCGTAGTGTCGAAGTCGTTGTGGGTAAAGCAAGTCATCTTCATTAAGTGATTTATCCATAGCAAGGACCATTTCCCAAAGTGAGCGATCCCAATATACCATTTCTGGGAAATACTCGTTTGAAACTCCGTGGATATTTGAGAAACCTGCGTGAACAAACAACCTGTTTTGCTTATCGATGTGGTAGTAATCTAGGTTTTCGAAAAAACGAAGATGTATATTCAAAGTGGTTCTGTCGATCTTGTCGTAGGCATCTAGGGTAGCTTGACCGCCATGAAGGAGCCAATTTTGATTGTACTTTTTGGTTTGTTGCCACTCTAAAAATAATGCGTCGTGATTCCCTTTTATAAAAATGCAGTTATGGGTATTATTTAATTGAATCAAGGTGTTGATAACCTCTGGTGATTCACTCCAACCATCTACATAGTCTCCCAAAAATATCAAGGTTTCCTCAGGTTTAACCTCAGCGCGCTTAAGTACTTGTATGAGTGCTTTGTTTGCGCCATGTATATCACCTATAACAAATGTTCTGTTTTGTTTAGACATGTAATATCAAATTTTATGGAAATTTAAGCTTTAGTGTAGAAACGACCTTAGGAAAACACAAAAATTACCAAAAACCGTGGAAAAGAAAAGCAATCTTAGTGATCAAACCGAGTTTTTAAGCATACTGGACTTTGCGCAAAATACGCAAGGCTTCCTTTAAGGATTTGTAGGTCATACGATCATAGGCTTTTACATACCATCGGTAATCCTCAAGCATTTGTTTGGCGCCACTAAAACCGTTTAAATAGCATATCAAATGAGTAGCAGGAATGTTTTTTAGATCTTTTTCGTCCTGAGTACTTAAAGGCAGTTTCTTTTTAAGTTTTTCCAAAATAGTGTTGTTGGTATTGAAAATATGATAGAGCATTTTACGATCATATAGTGGCGGATCAAAGATCAAGGTGCTATCTATTTTATAAGAGCCATTGTCATTGAATTGGATTTCCACTTTTTCCAAAGGATAAAGCTGCTTGTTGTTATGTAGGCCAAGTTGTAGATATTCGGTAATGGAGAAATGGTGTTCATCGATTTCAATTTGTACCTCATCAAGTGCTGAATAAAAAAGTTTTACCTGCTCATTGATAAGTTCGATGTCTACACGGGAATAATACTTCTCCTCTCCAATTTTTTTTTCAATTCCAGCCCAGCAAACTATAAATTGTTCTTTAAAAACTTTGTACTTGGGATTCAGGGCAGCATGTCGGTTGACTATAAAATCAATCACCCCATCTAAGGTGAGTTCGATATTGTTTTTAGCATGTCGTTCGATTTCCGCTACAATAGCAGAATTGGTGTCTTTGATTTCAATGTCGAAAACCTTGGGCATGCTAATGCTACCATCTCTAAAAAACACTGTTCCTCCCCAGTATTTCCAAATATTTTTACGAAGTGCAGCCAGTTTTCCAGAGGAGCGTATGGTTACAAGACCTACTACCTTATCTTCCGGAAGATCCGGAAAACGAATGTTTTCATATGCGATCATTGGGGGATTTTGAATATAGGCATTCACAAGATTTTGGATCTTACTATCATCAAAAAAATCAACCCCTACAATACTGTTATCCTCATCCTCAACACCAATTACTATAAAAGAGTTGTTTTTGGGATTAGAGTTAGCCAAAGCACATATGTGCTTGATAAACTTTGCCTTGCCTTGTTTGTCCCCAATGTTGATAAACCTTTTCTTGTCATAAAAACTATTCTCATCATTATGAGCAAGTAAATTTTTAATTAAAAGTCGTTTATTAATCATGTTTGTAGCAAGGGTTTCCTTTTGCTCTTAAATATAGGACGTTACGATTTACGTACAAAAAGATTTAACCTTTTTTGATTTTTTTGGATTTAAATCAAAGCAACTTTTTGTTTACTATAGTACTGCTGGCTTGGTCGGTTGGCATCACGATTAAATCAGCGATATTGACATGCGCCGGGCGACTTACGGTAAAATAAATAATTTCTGCAACATCCTCTGCTGTAAGGGGTGTGTAACCCTGATATACTTGTTTTGCCCTATCACGGTCTCCTTTAAAGCGAACTTCACTAAATTCAGTTTCGACCAGTCCAGGGTTTATGGCACCAACGCGTATGCCATATTGATTAAGATCAATTCGCATGGCCTGGTTAATGGCATCCACGGCATGCTTACTTGCACAATATACATTGCCCCCTGGATATACTTCCTTGCCAGCGGTTGAACCAATATTGATAATTTGACCTGTGTTGTTTTTAATCATCGAGGGAATAATGGCCTTACTTATATAGAGTAATCCTTTTACATTAATATCCATCATAGCATCCCAATCATCAATATCTCCCTGGTCGATTGGAGAAAGACCATGAGCATTTCCAGCATTGTTAATTAATATATCAATTTTAGAAAACTCTTCTGGCAACGAATCATATGCTTTAAATACAGCGCTTTTATCTCGAATATCAAAATCGAGAACATGAATATCTACTTTAGCTCGGAGCTGTTTTTGTAGTTTTTCTAACCGTTCCTTGCGTCGTCCACATATAATAAGGTTAATGCCGTTATCGGCAAATATCCTAGCTGTGGCTCTTCCAATACCACTACTTGCTCCTGTAATTAAGGCCGTTTTGCGCATTCGAATTTGTATTTAAAAGTTCGTTATTGCAAGTTAGGTATTAGAAAAATTATAACCTTCCAAACTCTAATTTAAATTGTGCGGGCGTCTTTTAAAGGATTGTATCCGATATAAGGAACTTCTTTTTCTTTAAATATAATGTCGTGATTTTCTAGTTCTTCGAGAATGGGCTGATACACATTTTTTAAAATTGGAATAATAACCCCAGTGGTGGTAATTTGTTTGTTGAGAATTTTTAACGCGGCGATACCTAAGGGTAATCCTACGGTTTTTGCCATAGCAGTGTATTTGGTGTCCTTCCCAATGGCTACCATGCTCGAATCAATCTGATGGTTATTACCTTCTAGCTCGTACCCGAACTTATGATACATCACAATCATATCTTTATCATCCTTATCTAAGGTCCATTTTTCTTCCAGTATCTTTTGAAGGGCTTGTGCTGGAGTGGCATTTACAATACCTATTGTCTTTTGTTGATTAAACAAGTCGAGTTCGGTTAATTTTCCCCACATAATATCGTCTTGATCTATTTTTAAATAATGCCGTAGTTTGAGCTCTACTGAATCCGTTGGAGAATAGGGCAAAAATGTATTTATAAACTCCCGATAGGTCATACGCTCTGAATTATCCAAGGTATACGAATCATCAGTAAGACCTAATTGTACAAACATATCCCAGGCTTTGGAGAAGCCCACCCTTCTAATTGTACCCCTAAATAAGGTGAGGGTATCTTTAAGTCCGTATGCATTTCGGTATTTTAAAGAATCTCTATTGGCGTACACCTCAAATTTCCCATAATTTTCGATATCTATAAATTCGGTTCTTCTAAAGAGTCTGTGATAAGGGATGTATTTGAATTTTCCTTCTTGTATAAATTTAGCGGTTCCACCTTGGCCTGCCACCACTACATTGCGTGGATTCCAAGTAAACTTATAGTTCCATAGGTTGGTATCACTCTCTGGAGCAACTAACCCACCCGTAGAGGATTCGAACATTAACATTTTCCCGCCTTTAGATCGAATTTCATCAATGACCTTCATGGCACTCATGTGATCTATGCCAGGGTCTACTCCAATTTCATTTAGAAATATAAGGCCTTTGTTTTTTACCTGTGAATCGAGCTGCTCCATATCTGGGCTTACATAGGAAGCAGTAACCATATTTTTCCCATAAGCAAGACAATCTTTAGCCACCTGAATATGAAATCTTGCCGGCAGCATGGATATCACCAAATCCGCTTTTTTTATGGCATTTACACGCTGTTGCTCATTAAAAATATCTAATTTTATAGCGGTACTAAGTGGGTGATTATTTAACAGCTCTATAGCATTGTTTGGGTCTTTATCCCCAACTAAAATATGTAACTGTTCTTTTTCAGCGTTGCGCAGTAAGTACTGCAATAAATAGGAAGTTGATTTTCCTGCACCGATTAGAAGAATGGTTCTCATAGTTTTGGTTTAAAATTTCACACTAATGTATTAAAATGTTGTATTTATAACAAAAAAAATCAAACAATGAATAAAGGAATTTTAATTACGGGTGCTGTATTCGGCGCCTTGGCGGTGATCTTAGGGGCTTTTGGTGCTCATGGTTTAAAAAATTTAGTAGACCCCGATTCGGTAAAAACTTTTGAAACAGGTGTGAAGTATCAAATGTACCACGCTTTACTTCTTCTACTTGTCGGCGGAAATACATTATTAAGTAATTCCACCAAAACTACAATAATGTATTTGGTAATAGCTGGAATTATACTTTTTTCTGGATCGATTTATGGATTGTCTACAAATAGCTTGACGAGTTTTGATTTTAGAAAAATCGGGTTTATTACTCCAATAGGAGGTGCTTTGTTGATTGCTGCTTGGTGTGTGTTGATTTATAAGTTTATTCAACTGAGAAATCTGTAAAAAAACACAGCCTCAAACGTTGTAGTTGGATTATTTTTATACATTTGTTGTGCAATCTAACAACAAACACAACACAATGACTGAGGAAAAAACTTTAGTTACGAAAACGATTTCGTTAAAAAAATACGGAATCGACAGCCCCTTGGTGAATTATCAATTACATCCTGAAGATTTACACGAAATTACTATCGATAATAAGATGGGTGTGGAGACTAGTTCAGGTGCCTTGGCGGTCAATACTGGAACTTTTACGGGACGTGCTCCTAAGGATCGATTTATTGTAAAGGATCAGATTACTAGTGATAAGGTATGGTGGGGAGAAATAAACCAACCGATTTTACCCGAGAAATTTGATGCTTTGTACGATAAGATGGTAGACTATTTGTCCCTTCAAGAAATTTACGTTCGCGATTGTTATGCATGCGCTCATAAAGATTATCGAATGAACATTCGGGTAATCAATCAATACTCCTGGTGTAATCTGTTTGCCTATAATATGTTCTTGCGTCCTAGTGAGGATGAACTAGAAAATTTTAAGGAAGACTGGTTAATCGTCAATGCACCGGAATTTAAAGCAGATCCATCTGTTAATGGTACGCGTCAAGGAAACTTCACCATTATAAACTTTACTAAGAAGATTATATTAATTGGAGGGACTGGTTATACTGGTGAAATTAAGAAAGGTATCTTTTCGGCATTGAACTTTATACTTCCTGTTTTTAGAAACACCCTGCCGATGCATTGCAGTGCTAATGTTGGTAAGGATGAAGATGTTTCAATTTTCTTCGGGCTCTCTGGAACTGGAAAAACGACGCTTTCAGCAGATCCTGCACGTAAACTCATAGGAGATGATGAGCATGGTTGGACCTTAGATAATCACATATTTAACTTCGAGGGTGGGTGTTACGCCAAAGTGATCAATCTCTCTGAAGAAATTGAACCTGATATTTATGGAGCTATCACTAAAGGAGCACTGTTAGAGAATGTTATAGTGGATAAACAAGCAGAGGTTGACTATACCGATACAAGCATTACTCAAAACACCAGGGTTAGTTACCCAATTCATCACATAAAAAATATACAAGTACCCTCCATTGGGAACAATCCGAAAAACATATTTTTTCTAACAGCCGATGCCTTCGGCGTCCTTCCTCCGATTTCGAAATTAACCCCAGGGCAGGCAGCGTATCATTTTATCTCTGGATATACGGCTAAAATCGCTGGAACAGAAGATGGAGTAACTGAACCAGTTCCTTCATTTTCCGCATGTTTTGGAGCACCTTTTATGCCGTTACACCCCACGGTTTACGCTGAGATGCTCAGTAAAAAGATAAAAGACGCCAATGTAAATGTTTGGCTAGTTAATACAGGTTGGACTGGTGGTCCGTACGGTGTAGGTTCTCGTATGAAATTAAAGTATACAAGAGCTATGATCCAGGCAGCAATGTCTGGAAAATTAGGAGCCTATTCTAGTGAAACCTATACGATTCATCCTACTTTTCTAATCGCCTATCCAAACCAATGTCCTAATGTTCCAAGTGAAGTTTTATGTCCTAAAAACACCTGGGAAGATAAGCAAGCATATGACATTAAGGCAAATGAACTCGCAAATGCGTTCAATAAGAATTTTGAAAAATTCAAAGCTTATGCCGATGAAACTATCATCAGTGGTGGACCAGCATAAGTCACAATAAAGGGAGTGAAGCGCCTCCCTAGCTTGCCAAATAGTTAGTAGTAAGGCCTCTGTTTATTCAGAGGCTTTTTTATCCAAATAAAAAAGACACTAAATCTTCGATTTTACTTACTCTCTGTATTTGTATAGTTGTTTTCTTTAAGGTGATTTTACTTTGTTTGGATACAAAAATCCGAGTAAATCCTAATTTTTCAGCCTCTATTATCCTAGCCTCCACACGCTGGACTGGCCTAATTTCACCAGCAAGTCCAACTTCGGCTGCGAAACAATTATCCTTCTCGAGCGCAATATCTTCGTTACTTGAAAGTATCGCAGCAATAACGGCCAGGTCTAAGGCTGGGTCATCGATGGAAATACCTCCTGTTATATTTAAAAAGACATCCTTAGCTCCAAGTCTGAAGCCAGCTCTTTTTTCTAAAACCGCAAGAAGCATATTAAGACGTTTTGCATTAAATCCTGTGGTACTTCTTTGTGGAGTCCCATAGACAGCGGTACTTACCAAAGCTTGAATCTCAACCATCAGTGGACGCATTCCTTCTAAGGTTGCAGAGATGGCTGTACCTGATAACTCCTGATCTGTTTTGGATATTAGAAGTTCTGAAGGATTGGTTACCTCTCTTAACCCGCTACCTAACATTTCATATATACCCAACTCAGATGTCGACCCAAAACGATTTTTTAAGGCACGCACAATTCGGTAAACATGGTTGCGATCTCCTTCGAATTGTAAAACCGTGTCCACCATATGCTCCAAAATCTTAGGCCCTGCAATATGTCCGTCTTTGGTAATATGCCCAATTAGAATTACTGGAGTATTTGATTGTTTGGCAAACTTAATTAGCTCGGAGGTACATTCTCTTATTTGACTAATACTCCCTGCTGAGGATTCAATAAAATCTGTTTGAAGGGTTTGAATAGAATCAATAATAAGAATATCGGGATCCATGCCTTCTATTTGTCTAAATATATTTTGTGTTTTGGTCTCTGTTAGAATAAAACAATTTTCACTCTCGGGATGAATACGCTGAGCACGCATCTTGATTTGCTTTTGGCTTTCCTCTCCTGAGACGTATAAGGTTTTAAAGGGAAGTTTTAGTGCTATTTGAAGTAGTAAGGTACTTTTTCCGATTCCAGGCTCTCCACCTAATAAGGTTACGGAGCCAGGAACGACTCCTCCGCCTAAAACACGGTCAAGTTCAGAACTTCCCGTTGCCATACGCATTTCCTGGCTCCCGTCAATTTCATGCACTAGAAGTGGCTTTGCAAGACGCTTGGATGAAGAATCTGTGGGTTTCCACCCAGACTTATTATCCTCCTTTTGAATAATTTCTTCTACTAAAGTATTCCACTGTTTACATGAAGAACATTGCCCTTGCCATTTAGCAGATTGGGCACCGCAATTTTGACAGTAAAAGGTCGTTTTAAGTTTAGCCATCCTTTGATTTTTAAAACTCAAAGGTACAAATTAACTAAAAGTAGTTATGGATTAATTGTTTTGGTTAATTACTAGAAAATCGAACTTTTTTGAAAAGCTAGATAGATTAGAATTCTTATAACTTCTTAATTGTAAGTATGATAGTTTAGGTGATAAGTTTAGCGAATCCAAATACAAATCTAAAAAATGTATTATGTCCGTATATATACTGAAGCATTTTTTATCAAACGTATTATTAATTCATTTTTAAAATTAATTTTTATGAAACATGTAAAAGGATTTTCAAGTTCCCTACTAATTCTTTTTTCTCTATTATTTATAGCAAGTAGTTGTAGTGATGATGACGACGATTCAAATCTACCTAGTGACGGAATGGCCAAGGTAACAGTACGCCTAGTAGATGCCCCTGGTGACTATGAAAAGGTCAATGTAGACATTCAGGATGTTATGATTAACCGAACCGACGAAAGTGAAGGTGGTTGGGAAAGTTTAACTGATGTGAACACAGGAGTATATGATTTGTTAGAACTCACAGGAGGTGCAAGTGTACTTTTGGCAGAAAATGATCTAGCCACTGGAGAGTTAGAACAAATTAGACTTGTTTTAGGTGATCAGAATTCATTAGTAATCGACGCAGAAGAGGTACCATTAACGACCCCGAGTGCTCAACAATCTGGATTAAAAATTGATTTGGATGACACAGAGCTAGAAGATGGATTTACCTATGAGATTGTATTGGATTTTGACGCCGATAAATCGGTCGTTAAAGCAGGTGAATCTTCACAGTATATCCTCAAGCCAGTAATCAACGCAAGTTGGAAGGTTAATTCTGGGCAAATAACTGGGGTAGTTAATCCGTCTGAATTTCAGACAATAGCCTCAGTAATTACAAAGGACAATGATACCATTAGTAGCTTTACCAATGAGAATGGTATTTATGTTCTCTACGGAGTTCCTGCTGGATCCTACCAGGTAAGTTTACAACCTGAAACTGACTCAGGTTACAGGCTAACGAGTGTCTCTGATGTGGTCGTTGAAAACGGACAAATTACCGATGTTGGAACCACCGATTTAGAAGTTGCCTTAGAGGGTGGAAGTATAAGTGGAAGTATTTTAAATGCTGATGCTGAGGTTGTAGTTTCTGTAGTGGTTTCAGATGAAACTTTGAGCACTACTATTGGAGAAGATGGTACATTTACATTAGAAGGTGTACCTGCCGGAACATACACCGTTACTTTAACTCCAGCTGAAGGTTCTGCTTTTGCTCAAGTGGAAATTACAGATGTTGTAGTAACCGATAATGAAGCTACTGCATTAGGTGAGATTACCCTGCAATAGTTAAGAATCTGTAAAATAGTATTAAGAGTAGCCTAATCTTTGGGCTACTCTTTATATTTTAACCTATTGTTAACAGAGTCAATCTAAATAAATTTTCAATTTGCATGCTATTATAGTTGGTGTTATATTGATGCCACAAAAAATTAACATAAATGGAGCAAAATACTACATTAGATATCACTGCAATTAATGAAAAAATAGAGCGAGAAAGTGCTTTTATTGATTTGTTGACCACGGAGATGAATAAAGTCATAGTTGGGCAAAAGCACATGGTTGAAAGATTGTTAATCGGATTACTTGGACAAGGGCATATACTTTTAGAAGGAGTGCCTGGTTTGGCAAAGACTTTAGCGATTAATACCCTATCCAAAGCCGTTCATGGTAGTTTTAGTAGAATTCAGTTCACACCAGATTTATTGCCAGCTGATGTTGTTGGTACGTTGATTTATAATATAAAGGAAAATGATTTTTCCATTAAAAAGGGTCCCATATTTGCCAATTTCGTTTTGGCTGATGAGATTAACCGAGCTCCTGCAAAGGTACAATCCGCATTATTGGAAGCCATGCAAGAAAAACAAGTGACCATTGGAGATGAAACCTTCACTTTGGATAGACCCTTTTTAGTAATGGCTACTCAAAACCCAGTAGAACAGGAAGGGACGTATCCATTACCTGAGGCACAGGTTGACCGTTTTATGCTTAAGACTGTAATTGATTACCCAAAACTCAATGAAGAGCAACTCATCATAAGGGCTAATTTAAAAGGTTCCTTTGCCGAGGTAAATCAAGTTGTCTCAATCGAACAGATTTTAAGAGCACAAACTGCAGTTCGCGAGGTTTATATGGATGAGAAGATTGAAAAGTATATCCTCGATATCATTTTTGCCACACGATACCCAGAAAAATATGATCTCCAAGAGCTTAAGCCACTCATTAGTTTTGGCGCCTCACCTAGGGGAAGTATTAATTTAGCTTCTGCTGCTAAGTGTTATGCTTTTATTAAGCGTAGAGGGTATGTAATCCCAGAGGATGTTCGTGCTGTTGTACTCGATGTATTACGTCACAGAGTAGGGATTACCTATGAGGCTGAAGCTGAGAATATCACTCCTGAAGATATTATCAATAAGATTGTAAATGAGATAGACGTACCTTAGGAAGTAATTTATCACCATAGTTTATAATTATATTGATATACGAACTTTAAGTTTATCTTTCAAATTCAAATGGACACTAAGGAACTACTAAAAAAGGTCAGGAAAATTGAAATTAAAACCCGCCGATTGAGCGATCATGTTTTTGGGGGAGAGTATCACTCCACATTTAAAGGAAGAGGTATGACCTTTAGTGAGGTTCGAAATTATCAATTTGGGGACGATGTCAGAAATATTGATTGGAATGTTACCGCAAGATATAATGAGCCTTATGTGAAAGTTTTTGAAGAAGAAAGAGAGCTTACCATGATGCTGCTGGTTGATGTGAGTGCATCTGAGAATTTTGGTACCTCTAAGCAATTCAAAAAAGATATTATTACTGAAATCTCTGCGACATTGGCTTTTTCTGCCATGCAAAACAATGATAAAATCGGCTTAATTTTATTTTCTGATAAAATAGAACTCTACATTCCACCAAAAAAAGGCAGATTTCACGTCTTGAGAATTATCCGAGAACTTTTAGAATTTAAACCAGAGAATAAGCAAACCAATATAGACGAAGCCCTTCGCTTTATGTCAGGGGTAAGTAAAAAGCGAGTCATTGCGTTTATTCTTTCAGATTTTATGGGTGATAATTACGATCAAGCGCTAAAAATTGCCGCAAATAAACACGATATCACTGGGATTCGTATCTATGATCAAAAAGAAGCTGAAATGCCCAATATCGGATTTGTTCAAATGGAAGATGCAGAAACTGGAGAATTGCTACTTGTCAATACCAAATCCAAGCATGTCAGAAATCAATATGCAGCACTTTATTTGGCGCGGGTGGATTACTTTCAAAATGCTTTTAGCAAAAGCGGCGCAGGTATTATTAGCAGTAGTGTCGATGAGAGTTATGTCAAAAAGTTGCTAGGTTACTTTAAAAGAAGAGGATAATTAGTACTATAAAAAATCGACTCCTAATTGATTGGTTATAGTAAATATATAATTGGAATTTATAACATTGAAATGTTTGAATTTGTGTTAAATAAAATGTTATACATATTGAAATTAAGGTTTTCTATCCTTTTGGTATTTCTTTGCCATGGGTTGGTGTTATCCCAATCTACCCCAGAGGTCACGTCCACTGTGGATACCACCCAAATGAAGATTGGAGAACAGATTCACTTTCGCATTGCTGTGGAGGTTGATACTACCACTGAGGTTATTTTTCCAGAAGGCCAGACCTTTATACCCTTGGAGATGGTTGAGCAACGACCCACTGATAGTGTGATACTTCAAGATAAACTAAAACTAATTAAAGAGTATGCTTTAACGCAATTTGATTCCGGTCATTATACCATACCTACACAACAGTTAATGATTAACGGAAAAGCATTCTTTACCGATTCATTGACCATTCAGGTAAATAATGTAGTAGTCGATACCACTAAACAGAAGATGTACGATATTAAATCTTTGGTGATGGTGGATAAGCCAGCGGGAAATTGGTGGATATGGTTGTTGATTGGTTTTTTTGTTGTAGCGGCCATTGGGTTTGTGATTTATTGGTTTATCATCAGAAAGAAACCGCTCACTGAAGAAGAAAAAATTGCATTATTACCTCCCTATGATAGAGCATTGGCTGAATTAAAGAAATTAGATGAATCCAGATACTTAATACAATCTGAATATAAAGAATACTATACGGAACTGACCAATATCGTACGTTATTACTTGGAAGAGGATGCGCGAATCTCAGCAATGGAAAGTACCACCGATGAACTTATTTCAAAAATTGAACTTCTTCGAGATTCTGGAAATTTAAAATTGGATAACGATACCATCAACCAATTTAAAAACGTATTAAAAACAGCTGATTTAGTAAAGTTTGCCAAGTCAAGGCCAGATGATTCAGTGGTTGCGGGTGACCGTAAAACTGTTGAAAGTATAGTGGTGAAAACCAAACAAGCCTTACCTGAACCTACAGAGGAAGAACTTATGGAGCAAGAGGCCTATGTTGAGGATATAGTTAGGAAGAAGAAAAATAAGCAAATTAAAAAGGCTGTTCTTGCAGGCGGGGTAGTGGTGGTGATTGCTATTGGGGTGCTGACCTATATTTTTGGTTTTGATGCGATAAAGGACAATGTTTTTGGACATCCTAACAAGACTTTATTAGAGAATCAGTGGGTAGGAAGTTCTTATGGATATCCATCGATGTATGTAGAAACACCAATTGTTTTAAAACGCGTAGAGAATTTAAAGCAGGATGGCGCAGTGGGTACTAGTAGTAATCAGCGATATACCTATGGAGAAATCCACGGAAACTTTTTTATACAGCTCAATGTGGCTACTTATGAGAAAAAAGAGGATTTTGACGCTCAAATGGCCATAGAGTCAGCTATAGCTAGAGTAGAAAATGCTGGGGCACGAAACATGATTGTAAAACAAGAGGATTTTATTAGCCCCACTGGAAAGGAAGGGAACAAAGTATTCGGAACTCTGAACTTAGAAGATCCAGATAAGGGAACCATTAGAAATGTTTCATATGTGATTTTGAGTTTTGTTCAAAACGGAGGCTTTCAGCAGCTTACCATGGTATATCCAAAAAATGATAAATACGCCGATAGGATAGTGGATCAGATTACTAGTTCAATAGATTTTAAAACCCAAAGTGAATGATGTTTGAGAATATAGATTTTGTAAACCCACAGTTCTTTTGGTTGTTATTGTTGCTTCCAATTGCGACGGTGTGGTATTTTTTCAAACGAAAAAAGCAAATTGCCTCCCTTAAAATCTCAAGTATTCAAGGGTTTAAAGGGACCGCATCGATATTGACAAAACTCAAACCGATGTTGTTTGTAATGCGTCTAGTAGCTTTGGCTGCTCTTATCACTGCCATGGCCAGACCCCAACGCGAAGATATTTCTACAAGAACTAAGACTACTCGAGGAATTGATATTGTAATGGCGATTGACGTTTCATCAAGTATGTTGGCACGCGATTTGAAGCCTAATAGGTTGGTAGCTTTAAAGGAAGTAGCAGCTGATTTTATCAAAGAACGAGTGAATGATCGTATTGGCCTTGTTGTCTATTCTGGAGAAAGTTATACAAAAACCCCTATTACCAGTGATAAAAGTATTGTGCTTAAGGCCTTAAATGATATTACCTATGGTCAATTACAGGATGGGACAGCAATTGGAATGGGCCTGGCTAACGCTGTTAATAGAATCAAGGATAGTAAAGCCAAAAGTAAGGTGCTAATACTTTTAACCGACGGGGTGAATAATTCAGGATTTATTGAACCAGAAACAGCAGCAGGATTAGCTGTGGAGTACGGTATAAAAACATACACCATTGGAATTGGAACCAATGGAATGGCCCTTACTCCTGTTGGCTATAACCCTGATGGGTCTTTTAGATATGGAATGAGTAAGGTAGAGATCGATGAGCAGCTCCTAAAGGATATAGCTGATCAGACTGGAGGGGTGTATTTCAGGGCTACCAATAATGAAAAGCTCTCTGAGATTTACGAAGAGATTAATAAATTAGAAAAGACAGATATAGAAGAAATCAAATACTATAATTACGAAGAAGAGTTTCGATTCTTTGCTCTTTTTGCTTGTGGATTATTGGTATTAGAAAGCATATTGCGTTACACGGTTTTTAGAAGTTTGGTTTAAATTATGTATCAATTAGACGAAAAAATTTATTTCTACGTATTGGGGATTATCCCGTTTTTGGTGGTTTTGTTTATCGGTTACAGGATATGGCAAAGGCAAACCCAGAAGCGCTTTGCTGATGCGGAAACTCTAAATAAATTAAGTCCCAACAAATCGACTTTTAAGTCATCTTTAAAGCTTGTTTTGATATTGTTAGCCATTAGCTGTTTGGCTATTGCACTTGTCAATCCAAAGATTGGAACTAAAATGGAAACTGTTAAACGCGAAGGGGTGGATATCGTTTTTGCTATTGACGTTTCCAAAAGTATGATTGCGGAGGATATTGCCCCAAATAGGATTGAAAAGGCCAAACGATTGGTCTCTGAAATCATTAACAACTTGGCCTCAGATCGAATCGGAATTATCGCCTATGCTGGTCAAGCCCATCCTCAATTGCCTATAACCACGGATTATTCAGCTGCAAAGATGTTTTTGCAAAGTATGAATACTGATATGATGTCATCTCAGGGAACAGCTATTAATGAAGCTATAGAGTTGGCTACAACTTATTTTGATGACCAAGACCAAACCAATAGAGTACTGTTTTTAGTATCTGATGGAGAGGATCACTCCAATGCCACCAAGGATGCCGTGGAAGAAGCTAGTGCTGAAGGGATCAAAATATTCACCATTGGAATAGGAACTGCCAAAGGTGGCCCTATGCCGATTCGCGTAAATGGCGTGGTGGATTCATATAAAAAGGACAATAATGGAGATGTGGTTATTACTAAGTTAAATGAACCCGTTCTTCGTGCCATCGCACGTGAAGGAGATGGTGAGTATATAGATGGAACTAATACTACTGCAGTGATTGAACAGGTAACTGACCTGCTAAGCCAAATGGACAAGACTGAGTTTGAATCTAAGCAATTTGCCGATTTTAAAGATCAGTTCCAATGGTTTATTGCAGCAGCGATTCTATTGCTATTTTTGGATATTTTTCTCTTGGAGCGCAAGACAGTTTGGATCCAAAAATTAAATTTGTTTAATGAAAAGAGATATGATCAGTAGGAAAACAACATTACGAAATTCAAGGTCCAAGACCTGTGCATCAGAGCTACTAATGTTGGCTGTGCTTTTGTTGTGTTGCGTGAATGCTACCGCTCAGGATAGTAAACTTCTAAAACAACAAGAAAAAGCAGCGGAAAATTCTTTGGATTTAACCTTCCAGGGCAATTCAGATCTAACACAAAATCAAGATGACATTCAGGCTGAGATGGCCTATAGAAGAGCTATTTCAGAGAATGATAGCAATAGTGTAGCTAAGTATAATTTAGGAAATCTATATTACAATAACAACAGTATGGGAGAGGCTTTTATGCGTTACAAAGAGGCTGGTTTAAATTCCCAAGACAAAGCAGAAAAGCACAAGGCTTATCACAATCTAGGAAATGTGTTTATGAAGAATAAAGAGTTTTCTAAGGCCGTTGAAGCCTACAAGGAAGCCCTACGAAATGATCCTACCGATGATGAGACGCGTTATAATTTGGCCTTAGCTAAGCAGGAGCGTGAAAAGCAACAAGACCAGAACCAGGACAACCAGGATAAGGAAGATGAAAATGATCAAAAGGATCAAAATCAAGACAACAAAGATCAAAATCAAGATAATCAACAAAATAACCAGGATAAGAAAGACGACAATAAGGGGGAGGATAAAAAGGATGAGCAAGGGGATCAGAAGGATAAAAATCAGCCAGAGGATCAAGGTCAAGAGCAGCCTCAGGATAATAAACCTGATCAAGGTGATAAACAACCCAATGAACAACCCCAAGAAAATCAACAACCACCTCGACCAAATCAACTATCACCACAGCAAATAAAGAATATCCTTGAGGCCATGAATAATGAGGAGAAAAAAGTTCGTGAGCGAATCAATGCAGAAGAAGTGAAAGGTAAACCGATTAAAAATGAAAAAGACTGGTAAACAACCATGAAATATAAAGTTTATATATTACTATTGTTTGCATGTGTTACTGGAGTATTAACAGCTCAGGATACAGCGGTTAAATTTGAGGCAAAAGTCAGTAAATCTGAATTAGGCGTCAATGAGCGACTGCGTATCGAATTTACCATGAATAAGGACGGAGATAATTTCGTGCCACCTTCTTTCGCTGGTTTTCAAGTACTTATGGGACCAAACCAATCCGTAAGTCACTCTTGGGTAAATGGGAAAAGATCATTTTCAAAAACCTATTCTTATATATTAAATCCACAATCCAAAGGGACCTTTACTATACGGCAAGCTGAGGTGGAAATCCAGGGGGATATCTATAAAACAACTCCAATTACGATAACCGTATCTGAGGCAGTAAATGATCCTAATGCTCCCCCTTCTGCAAATGAAATAGCGGGGGATAATCTGCATTTGGTTGCCGAGGTTTCTAATTCGAGTCCTTATTTAAATGAGGCTGTTAGTGTTGTTTATAAATTATACGTGAGTCCACGGATCAATGTATCTAACTTTGTTCCTAAGGCCAATCCAACTTATAACAATTTTTGGTCTCAAGATATTAGGGTGAGCCGTTATCAAGTAGAAACAGGTCTTTATAAGGGGGAGCAATACAGGTATGTGATACTGAAAAAAACGGTGTTGTATCCTCAAAAATCTGGGAAACTTGAGATTGAACCTCTAGCACTAGAAGTTACAGTTGATGTACCGACCAACCGAAGAGATATATTTGGTGGTCGTTTGTACAACCAAATCAATAAAACCGTTACCGCAGGTAAACGCACCCTTACAGTAAAACCACTGCCTGAACAAGGAAAACCAGCTGGATTTACAGGTGCTGTAGGTCAATTTAACTTTGATGTGGAAACTTCAAAATCAGATCTAAAAGCTAACGAATCACTTACTGCGAAAATACAAGTTACAGGAACTGGGAATTTAAAACTTTTTGAATTACCAAAATTAATTCTTCCAAGTTCATTGGAGGTGTACGAGCCTGAATTAGTGGAAGATGTCACTACGACACTCTCAGGAAGTAGGGGTACGAAATCTAATAATTATACCATTGTGCCACAGTACAAAGGGAAGTATCCAATTCCAAGTGTGGCATTTTCTTATTTTGATCCCGTTAAAGGAGAGTACAATACACTGACTTCACAACAATTGTTAGTCAATGTATTTGAAGGACCTACCAATAACGTGGATACGGCTGATACTGGAGTAGTGAAACAAAGTGTTGGAGCAGACGAAAATCAGTTTAGATTTATTAAACTCTCCACGACCTTATCTCCAAAATTAACATCAGTATTCTTTGGGTCCACTTTGTACTACCTATTGTTACTCCTGCCATTGTTAATAATACCAATAGCTATCCTAGTTGGTAAAAAACGAGCTGAAATGGCAGGTGATGTCATTGGAAATCGTGTTAGAAAGGCTAATAAACTTGCTAAGAAGTACCTTTCGGTGGCCAAAAGAAATATAGGAGACAAAGAAGCTTTCTACGAGTCTTTAGAGCGAGCTTTACACAATTATCTCAAAGCGAAATTAAAAATAGTTACCTCTGAGTTTAGCAAGGAGAAAATAAGTGAATTACTACTGGAGAGTGGCGTAGAGAATCAAGTGGTTGATGACTTTATTTCCATTCTAAAAAGTTGTGAATTGGCGCGTTATTCTCCCTCTAGTAAGGCAGCTATGGAAGAAGATTACCAAAGATCTGCTGATGTGATTTCTAAAATTGATAAACAACTCAAAAAATGAAAAAAGCCATATTAAAAAGCTTCAGATTTACGTTGTTTTTAGGCTTGATGTTTTATGCCTTGCCAACATTTGCCCAGCAAGGGAACATGGATTTGTTTGATAAGGCTAATAGTCTCTATAACAAGGGAGAGTACCAATTGGCCATTGAAGGTTATTTGAAAATTTCAGAAAGTGGACAACACTCCGCTGAATTGTATTACAATTTAGCCAACGCCTATTACAAGCTCAACCAAATCGCTCCGAGTATCTATTATTATGAAAAAGCCTTAATACTCAACCCTGGGGATGAGGATATATTAAACAATTTGAAGTATGCCCAAAACATGACCATTGATTCCATTGATGAGATGCCTAAAACTGGATTCGATCGATTGGTGTCTTCTACAGTTGATGTGTTCTCTCATAGGACATGGGCTATTGGTTCTATCCTGTTTATGGTGCTTTTTGTAGTGATGTTTCTTTTGTACTATTTCTCGAGTTATCACAGGTGGAAACGTCTTTATTTTGTGCTGAGCTTTTTGATGCTACTTATCGCTATAGGAGCTGCCTTAGGAGCTTACAAGCAGTATACAATTCAAAACAGTAAAACTCTTGCCATTATATTTGCCAAGGAAACATCCGTGACTTCAGAGCCAAATTTGGGAAGTGAAGAAATTTTTCAGTTGCATGAAGGGACCAAAGTCAATGTGCTTGATTCCTTGGGGCAATGGAAGAAAATCCGCCTATCTGATGGGAAGGTGGGATGGTTACCTCAAGGTGATCTTAGAATTATAAAAGATTTTTAATTTTTAGTTAACAAAATTTATTTTTCGATGCCTTATATTTGGCATTATAAAATTTTAAACTCCTACTTTGAATCCAAAAAAGAAGATACTTTCTTGTTTTTTTCTGATAATTTTCGGAGCCTTTTTGATTGCCCCTGCGGTAGTTAAAGTCATCGAGAGTAATGTGGATGTGGCAGTGTTTTTTAATGTTGCAGAAGAGGAGAAGACTGATAGTTCTACGAATCAGTTGAAGGAAGTCAAAGAATTGCCTTACCATAAATCTTCAGATTTGGCTATGGCAAGTTTGGAGCAGAAAAGATCTGAATATCATTTCTACATCTTACATAATTATGACATGGTGATTGATGTCTTATCACCGCCTCCTGAACATATCGCTTAATTTTTAGGTTAAAAATTTAAGTATAATAAAAAAAATGCTCGGTTAGTAACTGGGCTAAATGTATAGGTATGTTCAAAAATTTAAAAAATGATTTACCAGCATCGCTGGTAGTCTTCTTCGTGGCCTTACCTCTGTGTTTGGGAATTGCACTAGCAAGTGGTGCACCCTTATTCTCAGGTGTTATTGCTGGAATTATCGGAGGAATAGTTGTTGGAGGACTTAGCGGTTCTTCTATTGGTGTTAGTGGTCCAGCTGCGGGCCTAGCCGTGATAGTATTCGCAGCAATTGCAAATCTAGGATTTGAAAATTTTCTTGTAGCTGTTGTCATTGGTGGTGCGCTACAAATTCTCCTTGGGATACTCAGAGCAGGTGTTATTGGATATTATTTTCCCTCTTCTGTTATTAAAGGAATGTTAGCCGGTATTGGTATCATTATATTCGTAAAGCAGATACCATTAGTCTTTGGAATCGATTCATCTGCAGTATCAGCAGAAGGTTTAGGTGAACTATTTAGTTTGATTAACCCAAGTGTGGTGATTATTTCAGTATTATCACTAGGAATTCTATTACTTTGGGATAAAGTATTAGTTAAAAAGCATGACATTTTTAAGGTAATTCCTGGTCCACTTGTGGCCGTTGTAGTTGGGGTTGTTTATTTTTTATTTTCTCAATCCGTTTCTGGTTTACAAATTTCAGGAAATCAGTTAGTTAATGTACCTGTTCCAGAGGATTTTAATTCGTTTATAGGTCAGTTTAGTTTTCCGAATTTTGCTGCTCTTAGCAATCCAGAGGTTTGGATCACAGGCTTTACCATTGCTGTTGTAGCTAGTCTTGAGACTTTATTATGTGTAGAGGCAACCGATAAATTGGATCCAGAGAAAAGGATTACACCTACCAATAGAGAGCTTTTGGCTCAAGGAGCAGGTAATATGTTGTCAGGTTTTATTGGAGGACTTCCAATCACTCAAGTAATTGTAAGGAGTTCAACAAATCTACACGCAGGTGGTAAAACGAAATTATCACCTATTCTTCATGGCTTTTTAATATTGATTTCGGTGATTTTAATTCCGACTTTTTTAAATATGATTCCAATTGCTGTATTGGCATCCGTTTTACTAATTGTCGGCTATAAATTGGCAAAACCAGAATTGTTTAAGCGCATGATATCACTTGGAGCTTCACAATTTGTTCCCTTTATAATCACTGTGCTTGGTGTGGTGTTTGCTGACCTTTTAATTGGAATTGGTCTTGGTTTAGCAGTAGGTATTATTACGATCCTAATCAATAGTTATCAGAATTCTCATTTTCTCCAAGTTGAACAAAAGGACAACGGTGGACAGGTAGTAAAAATGACTCTTGCAGAGGAGATTTCCTTTTTAAACAAAGGAGCCATTTTAAATGAGTTAAATAGATTGCCAGAACAAGCTGTATTGGAATTGGATGTGAGGAAAACCGTCAGACTTAACTATGATATTCTGGAAATACTAGATGATTTCGCGTATACATCAAAGCAGAAAAACATAGGGGTCAGACTGATCACAGCACAGGGAATTGTAGAAAATCCTAACAATTTTTCTACTCTTTTGTCATCAAAAACAAAGAAAGAAGTCGCATAATCAACATTAAAAATTAATACTTTTGTCAAAAATAAACATAATGAACACTGAAGCAGTATTTGAGAACAACAAAAAGTGGATCGCCCATAAATTGGAATTAGACCCTGAATATTTTAGTAAGCTTGGTCAAGGCCAAGATCCTAAGCTTTTATATATAGGGTGTTCCGATAGCCGAGTTACCGCAGAAGATCTTATGGGACTGGGACCTGGGGAAGTTTTTGTACATCGTAATATTGCCAACTTAGTTGTAGGGACGGATTTAAATGCCATGTCTGTGGTAGAATACTCTGTGAAACATTTAAATGTGGAACACGTAGTAATTTGTGGACATTACGGTTGCGGTGGAGTTAAAGCTGCTATGCAATCGGCTGACCTAGGAGTTTTAAATCCTTGGCTGAGAAATATTCGTGATGTATATCGTTTACATCAAAAAGAATTAGACGCCATAGAAGATCCTGAAAAACAATACAATCGACTCGTTGAGCTTAACGTACAAGAGCAATGTGTGAATCTGATTAAAACTGCGGTTATTCAAAAGGCGGTTCGTGATCACGATTTAAAGGTTCATGGTTGGGTATTCGACATCAAAACTGGAAAGTTAATTGATCTTAAGATTGATTTAGATGGAATACTAAAATACATCATGCAAATATATAAGCTGGATTAAATTCAGTTGATATTTTTTTATAAAGAAGCATCTCATAGAGGTGCTTCTTTAGTTTAAAGCATTTAGCAAAAGCTTAAATAGAGTCTTGTTGACTATGTGGATTTTGTTTCAAGGGAACTTGATTGTTGTCAAAATCAAAATTGAGTTTTTCTAAGGTAGGCTCCTCACGTAATACCCAAGCAAAAATGTAATTTCCTACACTTTTTACCTTCCCATAGGTAATAGAACTCTCCAATGTATTTTGATTTATCAGCCCAAAACTTTGATTTCCACGATCAATAAAAACTAGTATTGCGCCCAAAATGATGGCAATCTTCACCCCGCCAAGAACAGCTCCGAAGAGCTTGTTTATAAATCCTAAGGCCGCAAAATTAGCAATCTTGGTTAGTAATCTCCCGATAAGTGAAACAGCGATGATGATAATGATAAAGGTTAGCGCGAAAGCAATAAGACTTATATAGCTAGGGTCCCACTGTACTTCCTGCTTCATAAAGTCACCTATGAAGTATGAAAAATGAATTGCACCATAGATTCCAATAATAAAAGCGAGTATAGAGGCGACCTCTATAAAAAATCCTTTTAAAAAGCCACGGACAACTCCATAAAGTAATAATCCTCCGATAATAATATCAATGTAATTCATCTATATCCACTCAAGTAATTTAACAAATATAATATTTTTAGCCGATAGAAGTTCTAAGGCAACAAATGTGAATTTAGTTGATTACTTTTGCAGTAAAATTTATGAAATGGCAAGAGATGAGGACTTGAAGTTGAAATGGAACACACTAGTGGAGAAGCTCTCTAATCGTTTCTCGGAGGGTGAAGACTTAGATTTAGAATCCATTATATACCTTGTTGGAGTTCAGGAGTTAGGGCAGTTAAATAGAGGGTTTAAAAAGGATGAGAAATTAAACCTAATGCACATTGCTATCTGTAAATTATTAGAGCCCTACGGCTATTACGAGTTTGATTTCTACGATGAGGATGGATGGCCCCATTATACTGTTAAAGATCAATTACCTAATCTTAAGGCAGGTGAACAATCTGTATTAATGAAAGAAGCTTTAGTACAGTATTTTACACAGAACGGCTACTTAGACTGATCCCGAAATCTAATTTAGGGAGATCGTTAGAATAATTACTTCAAGTAAAGAAGGTATTTTATTAAGAATAATTAAATTTGCGCATTCAAAGACAAGACGTATGATATCGACCATTAAGGAACATATTGAAAAGGTAAATGCATTTTCAAGCGATCAATTAGAGGAAGTAGAGAGTTTCAGAATTCAATACTTAGGGAAGAAAGGAGTTCTTAATGCTTTTTTTGCAGAGTTTAAAAATGTACCTAACGAGCAGAAGAAAGAATTTGGTCAAGTGATCAATGAACTAAAAAATGCTGCTCAGGACAAGGTAACTTCTCTTAAGGAGTCCTTGGAAAATAGTGCTAGTTCCACTGCTCAATATGGTGATTTAACTCGACCTGGGATGCCATATGAAGTGGGATCAAGACACCCGATATCTCTAGTTAAAAATCAGATCATTGATATTTTTTCACGTATTGGTTTTAATGTCTCCCAAGGGCCTGAGATTGAAGATGACTGGCATAATTTTACTGCCTTAAACTTACCAGAATATCACCCTGCCAGAGATATGCAGGACACCTTCTTTGTACAAACTGATCCAGATATTCTTCTAAGAACACATACATCTTCGGTACAGGTACGTTATATGGAAAATAACAAACCTCCTATTAGAACGATCTCACCAGGGCGCGTGTATAGAAACGAAGCGATTTCATCACGTTCTCACTGTTTCTTTCACCAAGTGGAAGGCTTGTATATAGATAAAGGTGTTTCATTTGCTGACTTAAAGCAAACTCTTCAGTTTTTCACTCAAGAAATGTTTGGGAAATCTAAGATTCGTCTACGTCCATCATACTTTCCATTTACCGAGCCTAGTGCTGAGGTAGATGTATATTGGGGTCTTGAAACTGAAACTGACTACAGGATGACTAAAGGTACTGGTTGGCTTGAAATTATGGGCTGTGGTATGGTGGATCCTAATGTATTGGAAAATTGTGGAATCGATTCTAAAGAGTACACTGGTTTTGCTTTTGGAATGGGTATTGACCGTATAGCACTGTTATTGCATCAGATTTCAGATATTCGTCTGTTGAGTGAAAATGACCTTCGCTTCTTAAAGCAATTTAAATCAGTGTTATAGTGAAAAAGGATATACAAATTCCTATTGCAGAGGATGTTTTTGTGGTTGCGATTCATCAGTGGGATGAAGAAAAGTTAAATAAGGATTGGTGGGTGTATTTGATTAACAACCAAAAACAGGCTTTAGAAGCTACTATTTTAGTATCTAAAGGTTATGGAGACGGATTAAAAACATCTACAATCAGACATGGTTTTGGAACTCTAGAACCAAAATCTGCAACCAAGGTTGAGTTACTCCAAGAAGAAGTATTTAAATTATCCAATGAGTTCTTTTTAACTTTCTTTAAGGATGGGAAACTTTTTGAGAAAAAGTTTGTTTTTGAACCTTATCAACTTTCTGAAGAAAATATTGCTGATATTCCTCTTGTGGACGAAAAAGGCATACTAGCCAAATAAGAAACTCCTTGATTTAGAAAGTATTTCACACTTTTAACCTGAATTTATATTTGCATAGTACCCAAATTTACTGGGGTAAAGATTGTTAAACATGTCGATATTCAGCGATAATAATTTATAAATTTAGTTAATTAACTATTTGATTAGCAATGTGATAAGGCGATTAACTTTTAATTAACAAATTATTAACTTTGATTAGTTCGGTTAAAACCGAACTAAGTGTACTTTTGTGCTCGTTAAATTTAGTTATGGCAAATCCATTGGAATTATTAAAAATTAAAAAGCAGTTAATTGAGGAGATGGGCGTGTATTTTGAAAGTCAAGATGTACTCTCACCATTATCTTCAAGAATATTTGCATTTCTTGCCCTGACAGGGAATTCTGGAGCCACCTTCGATGAAATTGTCGAAGAATTAGAGGTGAGCAAGAGTTCTGTATCCACTAATCTTCAATTATTACAAACTATGGGAAGGGTTGGATACTATACTAAATCAGGAGATCGAAGGCGTTATTTTAAGATTGCCGAACACAACATGGTGAACCGATTGGATGATAAAGTAGCCTCATGGGAGCGTGAGAAGGTACTTCACATGAAGGTTCTAGAGTATAAGAAGTTACAATTTGAAAATTGTTCATTAACAAAGGAAGAACAACAACGAGAAATGGGATTTTCTACCCATTATATTGAGTTTTTAGAAAGTATGATTGAAAGCTTGAAAAAACTTAAAAATAATATATTAATAACCATCAATCAGGAACAAAAATGAGGGCAAAATTGAATTTAAAATTATTCTCCATAGCAATAGCATTAACTCTTGGTGCTTGCGGCGGAAAAGAACAACAAGGTGCAGCACAACAGGCCTTACCTTTTCCAGTAGTGAAAGTAGGATCTAAACAGGTTGCTGGACACAGTAGTTATCCGGCGAGCATAGAAGGTATTGTCAATAGTGATATTCGTGCTAAAGTATCTGGTTATATAAAAGAGGTGTTGGTCGATGAGGGCGAGAAAGTCCGAGCTGGCCAAACACTTTTTAGACTTGAAACAGCATCCTTATCTCAAGAAGCCGAGGCTGCTAAAGCAACCGTTAATGCGGCTCAGGTTGAAGTTGATAGATTAGGACCTCTTGTTGAGAAAGGAATTGTTAGTAATGTACAACTTGAAACTGCTAAGGCTAAATTAGCTCAGGCAAAAAGTACGCACAACAGTATTGCAGCAAACATTGGTTATGCAACTGTAAAGAGTCAAATCAATGGATATGTTGGAGCTATTCCTTACCGAGTAGGGTCATTAGTAAGTCCTGCAGATCCAACTCCGCTCACTACGGTTTCTGATATTAGTGAGGTATATGCTTATTTTTCTATGAATGAAAAAGATTACCTTGACTTTATCCAAAACGCCGAGGGAGAAACACTTCAGGATAAATTGGACAATTTCCCTGAGGTAAGTCTAGAGCTAGCAAATGGTAGCATATACAAAGAGAAAGGGAAAATCCAAACAGTCACTGGTCAAGTTAATCAGAGCACTGGTACGGTAAGTTTTCGAGCTATTTTTGAGAACCCCAATCTAATCGTTACCAACGGTAATAGTGGTAAAATTTTAATTCCTTCAACCTATACTGATTCCCCAGTAATTCCTCAAGCGGCAACCTTCGAAAGACAAGGTCAGATCTTAGTGTATCACGTGAAGGAAGATAATACAGTTTCTGCTGATGTAATTGAAATTACAGATAGAATCGATAATTTGTATGTTGTCAAATCAGGAGTCGAAGAGGGTGATGTTATAGTATCTGAAGGTGTTGGTAAACTACGACCAAACATGGCTATCGTTCCTCAGGAAGTTTCTTACGATAGCGTAGTTAAGCCACTAGAAATCTTGTTTAAGTAATATAAGGATCTCACGATTAAATTGTAAGACATGATAAAAACGTTTATAGAGAGACCTGTTTTATCCACAGTGATCTCGATCATTATAGTAATATTAGGTGTTTTAGGGGTGACTACCCTACCTATTGAACAATACCCAGATATTGCGCCACCAACTATTACGGTTTCTGCTACTTACCCAGGGGCAAACGCTGAAACCATTTTGGAGAGTGTTATTATCCCGATCGAAGAACAAGTGAATGGGGTGGAAGGAATGACCTACATTACTTCTACCGCTACCAATGCTGGTACGGCTGAAATCACTGTATATTTTGATCAAGATACAGATGCCGATATCGCATCGGTTAACGTGCAAAACAGGGTAGCTCGTGCGAATCCTTTATTACCTCAAGAGGTGATTCAGACAGGGGTGACCACTCAAAAGCAACAAACGAGTGCACTTATGTTTATGTCGTTCTATTCAACCAATGAAAATTATGATGCGACATTCTTGGCTAACTACCTAAAAATTAATGTTACTCCTGAAATTCAGAGGGTTAATGGGGTTGGTAATGTGCAGGTGTTTTCTTCACAGGATTACTCGATGAGAATTTGGTTGAAGCCTGAGAAATTAGCGGCTTATAACCTTATTCCTACCGATGTAATGGCAGCTCTTAATGAGCAGAGTTTGGAAGCAGCTGCTGGTTCTCTTGGTGAGAACAATGGAGAAGCTTTCTCTTATGTAATTAAATATAGCGGTCGATTTAAGACTGAAAAACAATATGAGGATATTATAATTAAGGCCTTAGGCAATGGGGAGTACCTCAAATTAAAAGATGTGGCGGAGATTGAATTAGATGCTTTTTCTTATGCCTCAAGTGCCAAGACTAATGGATATCCAAGTGTGAGTATGGGTATATTCCAGACAAAGGGATCCAATGCTCAGGAAATTATTGAAAACATTAAGGACAAACTAGATGAGATGTCAGCTACTTTCCCTGAGGGAATAGATGTCTTTATTCCTTATGACACTAACGTATTCTTAACAGCCTCAATTGACAAGGTGATAAATACGCTCATTGAAGCCTTTATACTGGTGTTTATAGTAGTATTTATTTTCTTACAAGATTTTAGGTCTACTTTAATTCCAGCCATAGCAGTGCCAGTGGCAATTGTGGGTACATTCTTCTTTTTGAATGTATTCGGTTATTCGATAAACTTATTAACCTTGTTCGCTTTAGTTCTAGCTATTGGTATTGTGGTGGATGATGCCATTGTGGTGGTCGAAGCGGTCCATGCTAAAATAGAAGAGGGTGGATCAAAAACCGCCATGGAAGCTACTCATAGCGCCATGGGAGAGATTACTGGAGCTATTATATCCATTACCTTGGTGATGTGTGCGGTGTTTATACCAGTGACCTTTATTCAAGGACCTACTGGGGTGTTTTATGAACAGTTCGGGGTTACGTTGATTGTGGCTATTTTAATTTCAGCGGTGAATGCCTTGACTTTGAGTCCTGCATTATGTGCGTTGTTTTTAAAAACACACTCAGAGGAGGAGAAAAAGAAAAAGAGCTTTTTACAACGTTTCTATGATGCTTTTAATAGAGGTTTTAATGCCACAACAGAAAGATACGGTAGAGCATTAGGTTTCTTAGTGAAAAACAAATGGATATCGGTAGTGATGTTATTGGCATCAGCAGCTGGTATATACTGGGCAACAATGGTCACTCCTACTGGGTTTGTTCCAAATGAAGATAGAGCAATGATGTTTGTTAACGTGGAGCTACCTCCTGGGTCCTCTATGGACAGAACGGCACAAGTAAATGATCAATTATACAATAAGATTAAGGACATGCCTGGTCTTGATGGTGTAACATTGATTACTGGATTTAGCTTGATCGGTGGTCAAGGAAGTAACTACGGTTTAGGATTCATTAAATTAGATGATTGGAGCCTTCGTGAAGATGAAACACTTTCCGTTGATGCTATTACCAAAAATCTCTTTGGTGTAGCGGCTACAATACCTGGAGCAAATATTATTTTCTTTGCGCCTCCAAGTGTACCTGGATTTGGTATGTCTGCTGGATTTGAATTTAATTTATTGGATAGATCAGGAGGAGCATTTACAGATCTTGATCAGGTAAATCAGGATTTTATCATGTCGCTTATGCAACATCCCGAAATTCAGTACGCTCAATCCTCATTTAATACCAACTATCCTCAATATGAAATGGAAATTGATGTTCCAGTTGCTAAGAGCTTAGGAGTACCTATTAGTTCGATTTTCTCCACCTTACAGGGGTATATTGGAGGGATCTATGCAGCTGACTTTTCTAGATTTGGTAAGCAGTACCGAGTGTTTTTACAAACACTTCCTGAGGACAGAGCAAATTTAGAATCACTTGATGGATTATATGTAAGAACTGGCGATGGGCAAATGGCTCCTATCACTCAATTCATTACTCTCAAAAGAGTTTATGGACCACAGTCGGTAACACGTTTTAACTTGTATAATTCTACCAATGTTTCTGGAGCAACCAATCCAGGATATAGTACGGGAGATGCGATTAATATTATTGAACAAGAAATTACAAACCTTTCAACGGACTATGATATTGCTTATTCAGGTTTAACACGTGAGGAGGTTAATGCTGGAAGTCAAACGGTTTTAATTTTTATTTTAAGTATTGTGTTTGTGTACTTCCTACTCGCCGCTCAGTATGAAAGTTATATGCTTCCATTTGCTGTGATTCTATCACTGCCATTAGGGGTGTTTGGTGCTTATTTCACCACAATGATCGCTGGTTTGGAGAACAATATTTATTTCCAAATTGCACTGATAATGTTAATTGGTCTTCTGGCGAAAAACGCGATTTTGATCGTCGAGTTTGCCATACAAAGACGCAAAAGAGGAGAAAGTCTTACCGATGCGGCCATACACGGGGCTAAGGTTCGTTTACGTCCTATCTTAATGACCTCATTTGCCTTTATTTTAGGATTGATGCCTTTGGTACTTGCTGGTGGTGTAGGTGCTGCTGGAAACCGATCTATCGGTACTGGTGCTGTTGGTGGATTGTTTATTGGAACCGTTTTAGGGGTATTTGTAATTCCTGTACTTTTTGTTGTGTTCCAATGGTTACAAGAGAAGGTAAGTTCAAAAAAAGAACCATTCACTGAAATTGAAGCTTAATAAATTAAACAATGATGAAAATCAAAACATATAAAGTTTTACTTGGTCTTGCGGTTCCATTTTTGCTACAATCTTGTTTTGTAGCTAAGAATTACGAACGACCAGAGGTTGAAACCGAGAATTTATATAGAACAGATCAGATTTCCCTCGATAGTACTTCCCTTGGAATGGTATCGTGGAGAGATTTGTTTGATGATCCGATATTAAAAGGACATATTGATACTGCACTGGCTAACAACTTGGATATACGAGTTGCTTTACAGCAGATTGCTGCAACTGAGGCATACCTTAAACAAGGTAAGGCTGGCAATTACCCTACTTTAGGTATAAATGCTACTGCGACTCGTACTGAAAATTCGGAGAACAGTCAATTCGGAAGTGTTTTTAGTGGTGCGATGACTCAGTATGATTTATCAGCTCAACTGTCTTGGGAGGCTGATATATGGGGTAAAATTAGAAGTAATAAACGTGCTTTTCAAGCAACTTACTTACAGAGCATAGAAGCTCACAAGGCTGTAAAAACAGAATTGGTTGCTGCCATTGCTTCTATGTATTATCAATTGCTTTCTTTAGATAAGCAACTTGAGATTACTCAGCAGACCATTGAAACACGCGAAGGTAGTTTAGAAACAACCAAAGCGTTGAAAGAAGCTGGGATGTTAACTGAAGTGGCAGTTCAACAAACAGCTGCACTTTTGTACAATGCTCAGTCTATTCAAATAGATATCGAGAATCAAACTAAAATTTTAGAGAATGCGTTTTCTATTCTCTTAGGAGAACCCGCTCATGGAATTGAACGTGGTATCCTTGAGGGTCAAGAAATCACTACAGATTTGGTTACAGGAGTACCTTATTTGTTACTTCAAAATAGACCTGATGTATTAGCTGCTGAATTTGGTTTGATCAATGCTTTTGAGCTAACTAATGTCGCTAGAAGTAGTTTCTATCCATCGATCACCTTAGGGGCTACTGCTGGTTTCCAAAGTATGGAATTTGACAAGTGGTTAGATGCAAGTTCATTCTTTAATACTTTAGTTGGAGGTTTAGTTCAGCCAGTTTTGAACGGACGAAAAATTAGAACCCAGTATGAAGTTTCTAAAGCGCAGCAAGAACAAGCGGTATTGTCTTATAAAAAGGCTTTGCTTACCGCTGGAGGAGAAGTGTCCGATGCTCTATATAATTATGAAGCAACTACGGATAAAATCGAGTTAAAGGAGAAAGAGTACCAAGCCTATAGATTGGCCTCTGAATATTCGGAAGAATTACTTAATCAAGGTTTAGCTAACTATCTTGAGGTATTGAATGCCCAGGAGAATGTACTTAATTCTCAATTAGCATTAGTTAACAATAAATACTTGCAATTAAACGCTATTGTAAATCTCTACCAGGCCTTAGGAGGCGGATGGCAATAATATGCACAGATAAAGAAATATTCCTTCTATGATCAATATAACCCTCGCAAATTGCGGGGGTTTATTGTAAACCATAATTTTTTTTCAAAGTCAACTTCCTTTTTGCGCATTACCCCTTTTAAATTGTCGTAATGCACCATCTTTTCTGCCCTTTGCTTTAAATATCTTTGGAGTATCAACTCATTTAGTATTCAAATCTTTAAATCAAAATCTTATGTCAGACAATAGTGTTAGATTACACCGAATTTTAACAACATCTGTTGAGAAGGTCTTTAGAGCTTTCTCGGACAACGATGCATATTCCTCTTGGATTTCGCCTTATGGTCATATATGTACAATTGATTCTAGAGAATTTAAAGAGAAAGGGAGTTATAAGATGGCCTTTAAGAATTTTACCACTGGTAACGGCCATAGTTTTGGAGGTGAATTCTTAGAAATCACCAAAAACAAAAGCATCACCTATACGGATCGATTTGACGATCCTAACTTACCAGGTGAAATTCTAACAACTGTGGAGTTTAAGGAAGTGATGTGCGGAATGGAGCTAACAATACATCAAACGAATATACCTGAAGCGATTCCTGCCGAATTGTGTTATTTGGGTTGGCAGGAATGCCTCGATAAGTTAAAGCGACTTGTTGAGCCAGAAATAACAGATATGTAAAAAGTTTTATTGTTTAGCTTTTTCCTTTTCTGCAGCGATTAGGGCATCAACAGTAGTATTCAGTTTTTCTTTATCTTGATAAATAGGGTCTAAATCGACGATTTCTACTTTTCTGAATTCAATCGGATGACTTTCACTTTGAAGTGATATAAAACCTTCTGTTAAAGCTTTTCCGTCTTGTTTAACAGCTGGGTCGAAAGGTTCTACACTTCCTCCACCAATCTGTGGTTTGGTGTATTGTAGAACAGTCTCACCTTCTAAGATATGCTTTACTATGGAATCTTTTAAAACAAGGAAAGTAGCTCGGACCCACTGATCACCATGGTAGGTTTTTGAATCAGAATTGGTACAATGTGGGGTGAATAGCTCACCATCCATTACTACATTCGTTCCTGGGGTACATAGATTAGATGTTGTGCGCTCATCTTTTCCATTTCCTCCTAGAAATTGTGCTTCTATACTTATGGGGAAATTCTGGTCTTTTAGCATAGTTCTTGGATCTTGTCCATGTAGCATGGCACCACTATTTCTCCAAGCCCATCCTTCACCACTGGCAATTTGCTCATCAATAAATCGATATTCTACCGCTAGAAAATAGGCAGAAAATGATTTGTCATAGAATAAGTGGCCATACTGATAGTCATATACATCATTGTAGCCGTCGTAGTTTACTAATATTTTACCGTCTTTTACCGAGAACGTATTAGCATAGTTCTCTCCAACTTCGTGCTTTGCTATCTTGGGAATCCATCCGTTAAGATCCTTGCCGTTAAAGAGTTGTTGCCAATTTACTTGAACTTCTGTTTCGGCCTTAACCTGAGTAGTTTCTGCTTTACTGGACGTTTTTTGCTCTTTACAAGCACTCAAAAAAATCAATCCTAAAATTAAAATCCCATATATTCTCATAAATAAAATGTGTAAGATCCACTGAATTTCAGCGGGAAGGAAATATATATTCCCGTGGTTATACTAGTTTTCTTAGTTTTCGAAATAGTTAAGGCAGTATCTAAAAATAGTTTAGCCCACCCGAAGGTAGGCTAAATTATTTTATTTGTCAACTATGAATTTTCTTTATTCAACGATGAACTTACCTTGCATAGCTGCAAAGTGTCCAGGGAAGCTACATAAGAAATCATAAGTTCCAGGCTCTGGAGCTTCAAACTCTATAGTAGTAGTTTCACCTCCACCAATTAATTCTGTGTGTGCAAGAACATCATCAGTTCCTTCAGGAATATATTCATTGTCAGCTGCTTCAACAGCAGCAGTAGCGAATGCGATTAAATCAGCACCTTTTTTAAGGATAACAAGGTTGTGTCCCATAACTTTTACATCAAGTTTACCAGTATGTTTTAGGGTGATAGTAACCTTTTCTCCTGATTTAACTCGAATTTCTTTGGTGCTGAATTTCATCATGTCATTCGCAGTGATAAGAACATCGTTTTGCGATTTCTGTTCACTAGCCGCTTTAGCTGGCGCTGCAGCTTCTTGCTCATATTGAAATTTCTCTTCTTTTTTTTCTTTTTTACCATCACCACAACTTATAATGGCTAAGGCAAATACGAATGCGATTAACTTACTATAGATATTCATTTTTACTAAAATTTTTATTACTATGCGAAGATACTGAATTCTTATTTTGATGGCTAATTTTAAAACAAGTTTGCTCAAATATTTATGGATAACAATTTGTTGAAGTATTCGGGGCATAACCATAAGTATATTACCTAGGTTGATTTAAAAAACGATGTTATGTCAGTGAGTTAAAATAATGGTTTTTGCTGGCTTTTAATATGAGTATTTAATTGGAAAAAAAAGCTGAGTTTGGAGATAAGTTTAATTCGCTTTTTAAACCTTGTAGCAGCTTGGTTTTCCCTTTAGATCTCAATTTTAAGTCAAGTTATTTTTATACTTTTGAAGGATTCGATGGTGAAATAAGACAACGAAATGGAACAAATCCGAGAATATTTTGAAAAAAACTTTGAACTCACAGAGCAAGATTGGCAAATTTTTTCTTCAAAACTTATTCAACGGGAGTTTGAAAAAAAGCATCTTTTATTAAGGCAGGGGCAGATTGAAAACCATCTTTCATTTATACAACAAGGAATCGTACGTTTTTATATTGCCAACCAGACCAGTGATCTCACCTTCTCATTTGCCTTTCACAATAGCTTTGTTAGTGGTTATAATTCCTTTTTGACACGATCCCCTTCAAGTTATTATATAGAAACGCTGACCAATACAGTACTGTGGCAACTGACCTATGAGGACCTACAAGAGATTTATAGACATACAAATATTGGGAATGCCATCGGACGACATGCTAGCGAAGATTTATTTCTAAAAAAATCACAAAGAGAACTTTCTCTGCTCAACGAAACAGCCCAAGAACGATATATAAACCTATTTGCTGAGCAACCCCAATTATTAAAAGAGATCCTTTTAAAATACATTGCTTCTTATATTGGGGTTACACCACAGGCACTAAGCAGGATACGTAAACGAATTTCTTAACCTAGGTTCATTGATTTGTCCCAAATAAGAATTGAACTTTGTAAAAAAAATTATGAGGCCATTATTTGTGTTACTCGGAGTATTTATTGCCTGCTTACTGATCACCAAATTAATTAGAGGTAATTACGAAATTGCTTTATCTGGCAGGATAGCCCTATCTGCCATGTTAGTCTTTACTGCAATAGGACATTTCATATTTACAAAAGGAATGTCCCTAATGATGCCAGATGGTATACCTTATAGAGAGGAAGTTATCTACTTCACAGGGATTCTAGAACTTGTGATAGCAGTTGATCTTTTGCTGGAGAATTATAGTGTTGTATCCGCTTGGGTACTAATTGTTTTTCTCCTGTTGGTTCTCCCCGCAAATATTTACGCTTGTGTAAAGGAGCTAGATTATCAAAATGCGACATTTGATGGAAACGGTTTGGCGTATCTGTGGTTTCGAATACCCTTACAGCTATTCTTTATAGCCTGGACTTATTTTGCAGTACTCCATAGATAAAGCATATTTGCCTTTTTTAAATGCTTACCGTAAATCTTGTATAAATTCAATTGTTCTCTGTTCATTATAATAAAATTCTCCATACTTGAAAAATCCGACATGTCCTCCATAAGCTGGCGATTCAAAAAACAAAAAAGGATGATTCTTTGCGATTTCTTTTGGAAAGCAACTTGGCGATAAAAACGAATCATTTAGAGCATTTAGAATAAGAGTCGGGATTTTAATCTGAGATAAATATTGCAGGGAACTACTTTTTCTGTAGTAATCCTCAGCATCTATAAAGCCATGAGCTTTAGAGGTATAGATGTCATCAAAATCTTTTAATGTTCTTATGCTATTAATAGCATTTATATCAATACGATCAGGGAATAGCAGCTGTTTTTGTCTTAGCTTCTCTAAGAGGGTTTTTTTAAATCTATAGGCGTAAATCCAATTTTTGGATTTGTGTAACTCTAACATCGTGCCATAGAGATCACAAGGGGCAGATACCGCAACCGCTGCTTTAATTTGATCTGGATAGTCCTGTTCGCCTAAGTACTTTAGTATTATATTAGCCCCAAGACTAAATCCATTTAGATAGATGTGTTGGTAGTGGTTTTTCGACACTATTGAATCCACTACAATTTTTAGATCATCTGATTTTCCAGAATGATATGAAGTATATAGTTTGTTGGGTCCACCTCCACAGCCCCTTAAATTTAAGCAAACGGCATCAATATTATGGTGATTAAATGCTCGGACACTTCCTCTCATATACGGACGACTACTGTCACCTTCTAGACCATGGACAATGATTGCAAGACTACTGGTTGTGTTGGCTGTTTTGCTCCAATCCAAATCAAGTGAATCCCCATCGGGCGTAGGTAGTTGAGTTCTGTGCAGTTGAATGTTTTCTATTTTTCTCATCCCACTAGCAAAAACAGTTGAAAAATGACCATTTCTAAAAGGAATTGGAGGACGATAAGTACTACTAAGAAGAGGCATAGCGTGAATTATAACTTAAATAGTATGCATGCATAGTATTTGTTTCTTAATTTTGCATAAGAGTGCTTAAAATTAATAAAAGATTCTAAAACAAGAATAGAAATTCACATGTATACAAAGGAATTTGAAATTAGGTGGAACGATTTGGACGCAAACAGACATTTAGCTAACAAGGCTTATGTTGAATTTGCAGCCCATACAAGAATGTCATTTTTAGTTGAAAGTGGATTTGACCAACGACTTTTAGCAAAAGCAAATATTGGACCTGTGGTCTTTTACGAGCACATTTATTATTTCAAGGAAGTTTTCAGCGGTCAACCTGTTCGAGTGAGTTTGGAGTTTAAGGGAATGAGTGAAGACGGAATGTTTTTTGAATTTCATCACAATTACTACGATCATAAAGGTAGGAACATCGCTCATTGTGAGATTATGGGAGCCTGGATTGATTTGAAAACAAGGAAACTGATTGGATTGCCTGAGGATGTACTTCCGTTATTTGATAAGGTGGAGCGTGCAGAAGGTTTTAGAATTCTTACTAAAGAAGACACCCGCAAACACACTAAAACACCAAAGGATCTACAATAATTTAATTTGCAGGCCTTTTAACTCGGGTAACAAGATACACACCAGTGAAAACAGTTGCAGCCGAAAGGATCTTTAAAAAAGTAAGCTTATCAGCACCCACCATTGTGGCAAATAGGATACCTACTAAGGGTTGCACATAAACAAAAGCACCAATAGTGGAAGCTTTAAGCTGTTTTAGGGCAAAAATGTTTAGTAAATAAGTGCTGAAGGTGGTTCCTACAACCACGTAGGTCATTCTCCAAATGGCGTCCCATGGTAGACTTGTCCATTTCACAGCTGTAAATTCACCTATGGTGAAAGGGATGTTTACCACAACACCTACAGTGAATAACCATTTCATGAGCGTGAAGGCATGATACTTTATGGTTAAAGGTTTTACGACGATTAAATAAATACCATAAGAAATAGCATTGATGATAAAAAGAATGTTCCCTAAGGTAACATTAGGTGCATTGTGTTGTATCTTTTCGCTAAAAAAGATCAAACCAAGAGCCCCTGCAAATCCAAGTAAAATACCTATTGTACGTATGGCAGTAATCCTTTCTCTAATCATAATTGCCGAGAGTATAAAGACAAAAATGGGAGTGATCGTTGCAATAACCGAACTGTTAATTGGCGTAGATAAACTCAGTCCTTTAAAGAACATTAGCATATTGATGACCATGCCAAAAACGGCACATAACAGAAGTCTGGGCCAGTCCTTGGATTGGATCTTTTCTCTTGGTCCAAAAAAACTAATAAGCCAAAACAAAATAGCCGCACCACTAACTCTAAGCATGATAAAGCCAAAAGGTTGAATGTGGGTTGGCATAACATCTTTTGCCACAGTATGATTAATACCGTAGATGACACTTGCTCCAAATGCTGCGAGAAGGGCTAAAACTCTTTTACTCATGAAAAGCTGCCTTTAGCTGCTTCTACAACCTTAGCACTGTTACCGACAAAGATTTTATTTTGATTGATAATTACGGGCCTTTTTAAAAATGTATAATGTTCTAAAAGGAGATTTTTGTAATCTTGCTCTGAGAGGACTTTGGATTTTAAATCACGTTCTTTATATAGCCTTGCGCGTTTACTAAACAGAGCTTCATAAGAACCGGCGAGTTCCTTCATTTGTTCCAATTCAGACACACTTATGGGTTCAGATTTAATATCCTGAAAGATGATATCTGAAGGAAAATCTAGTTGATCAATAATACGTCTACAAGTATCACAGGTGCTTAAATAATAGATCTTCTTCATGGTTATCTTGACTTTTAGGACAAAGTTAGGATAATTAAGCTATTATCTGAAATATAGGCTGTTGCTTAGTGATTGCTTTGTAAGGAAAGTGTTATATTTTTAACGCTTATTCTGTAGTGTCAAGCCAACTAGAATTAATATAAGCTTTCGCTTGATCCATAGGAATTTGAATCGTTGTTTGCCCATCGGCATAAGCAGCTATCTCGTATGGATTGTAAATCAGAATGACTCCTTGGTTGTCAAAACCGATGCTAGCAGGTAAATGGAATTTGTCGTCTTCGAACATAAAACCAGCACTATTGATATTATCTTCAGGCTTAAGATCGTTTTGCTCTCTAAAGATCGTTTCTACAAAGGCAGTAAACTCTTTTGGATTATTGAAAAAGTCACCCTCTGATAGCTCCTCACCAGTTTGTAAATCAAAATTTAAAAATGATGTACTTCCATATCCATGGGCCCCACCTGTAAAAACATAACTGTCGAATAAAATACTTACAAATCTTTCGTTTTCGTAGGACACTTCACCTTTAACTTTAGCTTCCCATGGAACAATGTTTTCAGGATACGCCTCCTTTAATTTTTTGTACTGAAGATTAAAATCAGCAATAGCATCGGCGATAGAATCAGGACGATCCTCATCGGTATAATAAAGAATAGAAATAGCAAATTCAGTTAGAGTCTCGTTGATTTTCTGCGCCTCGGGTGTAGTCTCTGGTTGAGCTATTGGAAGATCAATTGCGATTTTTGGACAATCTTCGCAATTGTTTTCAATAGGATCGATATTTGTAAAGCTTATCTTTTCCTCTGTGCTACAGCCTGCGATAAACAGCGTTAATATTATTCCGAATACAAAAAATCTACCCATAATAACTTAGTTTGTTAAATATCGATTAAAGGTAAGACCTTCTTTGCAATACCCAAAAGGAAATAATATTTTTGTGATAAGAATAATGGAGCTATGAGTAAAGACAATCTTCGTTTCAATTCAAAGCTAATTCACGGAGGACAAATTCCTGATAAAGCGTTCGGCGCAATAGTACCACCGATTTATCAAACTTCAACTTTTAAACAAGACTCACTCGGAGTAAACAAGGGTTATGAGTATTCTAGAAGTGGTAACCCATCTCGTGCAGCTTTAGAGCGTAGTTTAACCAGTATTGAAAGCGGAAATTTTGGGTTTGCATTTGCAAGTGGATTGGCCGCTATAGATGCGATAATGAAACTATTAAACCCTGGAGATGAAGTGATTTCTGCTAATAATTTATATGGTGGAAGTCATCGATTGTTTACGCAAATCTACCAAGATAAGGGCGTGAAATTCCATTTTGTGGATGTAGGTGACCCAAATAACATTAGTCCTTTGATTAATGATAAGACAAAACTTATCTGGATTGAATCACCAACCAATCCACTTTTACATATAGTGGATATAAAAAAGATTGCAAATAAGTCGAAAAAGCACCAAGTTTTGTTAGTGGTCGATAATACCTTTGCATCGCCGTACTTACAGCGTCCCTTAGCGTTGGGAGCTGATATTGTTATGCACTCTGCAACCAAGTATATCGGAGGTCACAGTGACTTAGTAATGGGTGCTTTGGTGGTCTCAGATGAAAGTTTAGCAAATAAATTGTATTTTATACAAAAAGCTACTGGAGCTGTTCCAGGTGCTATGGATTGCTTTTTGGCACTAAGAGGTATTAAAACCTTGGCACTTCGAATGGAAAGACATTGCGAAAATGCCAGATCGGTTGCCTTGTTTTTGGAAAGTCATCCAAGTGTTGAAAAAGTGTATTGGCCAGGATTAAAATCTCACCCTGGACATGGAATAGCCACCTCTCAGATGAAGGATTATGGTGGTGTTGTATCTTTTGTTGTCCAAGATGATAGCCGAGAAGCAGTAGAGCGTGTAGTTTCTAAATTCGAACTGTTTTCTTTAGCAGAATCTTTAGGGGGTGTTGAATCACTTGCTGCACATCCAGCAAGCATGTCTCATGGTGCAATGACAAAACAGGCACGAGAAGAAATGGGTGTCACAGATGGGTTGATTCGTCTTAGTATTGGCATTGAAGATAAAGAGGACTTAATTGCTGATATTGAGAATGCATTAAAAAGTTAAAAATCTTAGGATTTTGTGTAATTTCGTCAATTAGCCCTATAAATCTCCTGTAAACCTCTATTTTTGTTACAGAAAGTTAAATAAATAATACGTATGATTATATGATTTCAATGGACCAGAAAATTAAGGTTTTCATGGAAGAAGTGAGAGCCCGAAACCCACATGAAAAAGAATTTCTTCAAGCAGTACATGAAGTAGCTGAGGCAGTAATCCCGTATATCGCTGAACACAAGCTTTACAACGGGAGGAATATATTATTGCGACTAGCTGAACCTGAAAGAGCAATTACCTTTAGGGTTCCATGGGTAGATGACACTGGAGAAATACGTGTAAATAGAGGATATAGGATTCAGATGAGTTCTGTAATTGGTCCTTACAAAGGAGGTCTACGATTTCACCCTACAGTGAATATGAGTATTTTAAAATTCCTTGCCTTTGAACAAGTTTTTAAAAATAGTTTGACTACTCTTCCAATGGGTGGTGGAAAAGGCGGGTCTGATTTTGACCCTAAAGGTAAATCTGATCGTGAAGTAATGCGTTTTTGCCATAGCTTTATGACCGAACTATATCGCCACATCGGACCTAATACGGACGTTCCTGCTGGTGATATAGGTGTTGGAGCACGTGAGGTTGGTTTCTTATTCGGTATGTACCGTAAGATCAGCAATGAGTTCACTGGTGTTCTCACAGGTAAAGGACTTTCATGGGGAGGATCATTAATCCGTCCTGAGTCTACAGGGTACGGAACGGTGTACTTCGCACAGAATATGTTTAAATTAAAAGGAGATAGCTTTAAAGGCAAAGTTGTAACCATCTCAGGATCGGGTAACGTAGCGCAATATGCCACAGAAAAAGCGAATGAACTTGGAGCTAAAGTGGTGACACTTTCAGATTCTTCAGGAACGCTTTATGATAAGGATGGTATTAATAGCGAGAAACTTGCATATGTAATGCACCTTAAGAACGTAAAACGTGGTAGGATATCTGAATATCTAGAAAAATACCCTACAGCTGAATTCTTTAGTGGAAAAACACCTTGGCATATCCCATGTGATGTTGCCCTTCCCTGTGCTACACAAAATGAATTACATGGAAAGGATGCCGCCACATTAATTGAAAACGGATGTATTTGTGTGAGTGAAGGCGCCAACATGCCTAGTACACCTAAAGCTATGAATGCTTTTGTAAATGCTAAAATTCTTTATGCACCAGGGAAAGCATCGAATGCGGGTGGTGTTGCTGTTTCGGGCTTAGAAATGGCACAGAACTCTATGCGTTATAGCTGGAGTAGAGAAGATGTTGATGAAAAGTTACAAGGAATTATGAATCAGATCCACGATTCTTGTATTGAACATGGAACTGACCCTGATGGATATATCAACTATGTAAGAGGTGCCAATATTGCTGGTTTTGTTAAAGTTGCTGATGCAGTATTAGCCCAAGGCGTAGTTTAAGTATTGTAAAACACCATGGATGCCCTGGAATTTCTATGAGATTTCAGGGTTTTTCTTTTTTGGGAAAATCCAATCAGTGAGTTCATTACTTTTGCAGTATGATTATCACCACTAAGGCTATTGTTTTATCAGCGATTAAATACGGAGATTCTAGTTTGATCGTACGTTTATTTACTGAAAGTGACGGGATGAAATCCTATATGGTAAGAGGTGTGCTCTCTTCAAGAAAGGGTAAATTTAAGAAAGGGTATTTTCAACCACTTACTATTTTGGAAGTTGTAGCAAACCATCGTAACAAAGGCACTTTAGAGGGCCTTAGAGATGTTAAACTGTATTCGGCTTATAGGAGCTTACAAACCGATGTTATAAAAAGTTCTCTTGGAATGTTCCTCTCGGAAATGTTAGTTGTATCTCTGCAGGAAGAGGAGAAAAACCAGCCCTTATTCGATTTTATTTCCAAAGGGTTTATTTGGTTGGATACCAATGAAAAAATTGCTAATTTTCATATCGTTTTTCTTCTAGAACTTACCAAGTATTTAGGATTTTACCCAGATACCTCTGGAATCAATTATCCCTATTTTGATTTAAAAGAAGGGGATTTTACTCCAACACTTCGAAGTGAAGTGGTTGATGGTGCTATATTGGAGGATTTTAAAAAGTTCTTGGATACCGATTTTCAAAGTGCCAGTGAAATTAAGCTAAATAGGCAGTCCAGAGGATTACTTCTGGATCAAATAATTCGATATTATCAGTATCATTTGGTGGCTTTTAAAAAACCAAAATCCTTGGAGATTCTACCAGAAATTTTTACTTAAAGATTAATGTTAGATAGTACATTGAACTATGAATTATGCAATTATAGATGTTGAAACTACAGGTCTTTCTGGTACTTACAATAAAGTAACTGAAATCGCGGTGGCTATACATGATGGATCAAAAGTGATCTCAGAATTTCACACCTTAGTTAATCCACAGGTTCCGATCGCTCCTTATGTGGTTGGTTTAACCGGTATTGATGATAGTATGGTAATGGATGCTCCAGTATTTGAAGAAATTGCAGATCAACTTCTTCAACTTATGGATGAATGTGTATTTGTGGCTCATAATGTAAGCTTTGATTATAGGGTCATTCAAAATGAATTCAAATCTCTGGGAATATCCTTTGACCGTAAAAGACTCTGTACAGTTCGATTGTCTCGTAAATTATTTCCTGGGTTAAAATCCTATAGTCTTGGTAAGCTGTGTAGTTATCTTAGTATTGAATTGAATAATCGTCACCGCGCTAAAGGTGATACAGATGCCACTGTGATTCTTTTCGAAAAATTACTTCAAAATGATACAGAGGGGCTTATTTTAGGACAACTCAATAGTCGTAAAAGTGAAGCTGCTTTACCTTCATTATTATCCAAGGAAACAGTTGATAAATTACCTGGCAAGCCGGGAGTTTATTATTTTAAAGACAGCAATGGAGTGATCATTTATGTTGGAAAAGCGATCCATATAAAAAAAAGAGTTTTGAGTCACTTCTATGATAAAAAAGAAAATGAAATTGCCTTATGTCGCGAGACGGCAACAATCGATTTTGAGGAATCTGGAAATGAACTATTGGCCCTGCTGATGGAATCTGTTGCAATTAAAAAACACTTTCCAAAATTTAATCGTGCTCAAAGAATCTCTAATAGAGGTTATGCGATACTTTCTTATACCAATAGACTTGGGATCATTCAGCTGGGATTTAACAAAACAAAACTCGTTCCAAAGCCATTGGCAATCATTTATAAAGTTAGCGATTGCATTGCCTTTTTAGAGGGACTATGTGAGCAATTCGATCTGTGCCCAAAATACACTCAACTGCTGCCATCTTCAAATAGCACCTCTGGTTGTGACCATTTTAAGCTCAATAATTGCCGCGGAATATGCATGGGCGAAGAAACAATTAAGGACTATAATAAAAGGGTTAAAGAAGCTCTGGAGACTTCAAAAGTATTGGCTGATAATTTTGTTTTAATTGGGCCTGGACGAAGTGCAGAAGAAAAGGGTATAATCTGGGTTGAAAATGGGATATATCGCGGATATGGTTTTGTAGAAACTACTTTGCAGATTTCTTCTTATGATCAGTTCATGGATCATATACAACTTCAAAAAAACGACAACACCAGTTCTAGTATAGTACGACAATTTCTAGCTAAGGAAAAAGATTATAAAATAATTAGACCATAGATTAATATATTTTTTAAAATACTTTTATTTTTGTCTTTAAATAGCCCCGTAGTTCAAGGGATAGAATAGAAGTTTCCTAAACTTTAGATCCAGGTTCGAGTCCTGGCGGGGCTACTAAATAGAGTTATAATTACCTTTAGTAAGTTTGGGATTGAACTATGGATGCCACAATTGTAACAGAACTATATGGCACTTATTATTTTCGCGGTCAATATGACACTAAGGTAAACTTATCCACCCATCTTAAAGTGACAGATGGATAAGTCATTAGGTTATTTAACGAACAAGTCTAAACTAATTTTAATCCGCCCAAGCTTTACCTTCAGGGGTTCTTCGCCACTGAAAATAGTCGTCAAGTACCTTAAGAGATTTAGCACTAGGAACAACGCCTAGATGAGGTGTTGGTCCAAAGTACATTACACTTTGCTGCTCTTGATTATAATTAGGCCAATTTGGTAAACCTTCACCATTTGGATTTCCGGACTTTGCGAAGTTTGTCCAATATGTGGCCATGGCTTCTGAAATTGCGAGATCAGAATCGGTAGTTTCAGCATTGCTAGGGTCAAGATTATTAAACACATAGGCTACTTCTTGACCATGAGGAGATCCATAACCATATTTTGGTGAATCTTCAGGGTATTCAGGATGCTGATCAAAATAATAATAATACACCTTAGATTTTCCAGTTTTCGATTGAAGGTTTGCCCAGCTCCACGTATGCCATCCAAATGCTGCGTCACGCATTAGATCTCGAGCAGTTTTAGGAATGGATTCCTCTGCTACTGGATAAGCCTTTAACAAGTCATCGGCAAACTCTCCATATCTTTTCTCAACATTCTTTATAAACTCTTCTGGGTTTTCCTCACGTATAAAACTAGCACCTTCATCTGAGTTGTAACCAATAAGGACTGGAACATCATTGTAGTTGCCCGCCTGATATAATTTGTGTTGGTCATCTGGGATTACATAACCATCAGTAATTGGCCAAGCACTACCCATTCCCATTCCCATAGGGATATTATCTACAGCTAAACTTCTTAGCTCACTAATAGTACTTACTCCAGCTTTTTGTAGGTATTGTTCACCATCTTTTTCTGCCTTTTCTAGAGTTTTCATGTTTTCCCCTGGATAGGTAGTCTCTCTAGTAGGACCAAAAGAGCCACCACTTTGCGAGATTGCTCCTTGAAATAGGCCTTCAGCCAGTGGAGATGCACAGAGCATACTCACTGAAATACCCCCTGCAGATTCCCCAAAGATGGTCACCTTATCTGGATCACCGCCAAAGGCAGCTATATTTTCTTGAACCCATTTCAGACCAGCGATCTGATCTAATATGCCATAATTTCCAGAAACCTTATTAGGATTTTCGGCACTTAATTCTGGGTGGGCAAGAAAGCCAAGTTGGCCTACGCGATAAGCAATACTGACAAGTATTACACCTTTTTTTGCCAATGCTGCTCCATTATAAACGGGTTCTGATGTTGAACCAAAGCTAAAACCACCGCCATATATCCAAACCAATACTGGTATTTTCTCATCCATTGTCTTGGCAGGGGTCCAAATATTCAGATAAAGACAATCCTCACTTTTACTTGTTGTATCATTACCTTGGATAGGAGCAGGTCCATACTTGGTTGTGAGTTTAACACCCTCCCAAGAATCAGGTGGCTGTGGTGCACTCCATCGCAGTTCTCCAACTGGTGGCTTTGCAAATGGGATACCCTTAAAAACAAGTAGACCGTCCTTAATAGCCCCTTTGACAATACCAAAGTTTGTTTCTATCTCAGTGGGATCTTTTGGTTTTTCTTGGCAACAAATTAAAGTTACCAAAATCAAAAGGTATAAAAGCTTTTTCTGTATCATATGCATAAATCTATTTAAATAATAATTGTGCAAATTCATGAAGTGACCTACGCCAAGTCTGCCACTCATGAGCAGTTTTAGGAGACTCATAGAATGTATAAGAAATCCCTTGTTTTTCTAACATATCCTTAAAAGCACTCACAGATCCTGGGAAAGGTACTGGCTCTGTGGTCCCAATGGATAAAAAGAAAACATCTGACTTTTGATCCACTGCAGCGCCATCCTTAAAAGCTCCATTTAAAAAAGTAACAGGATCAATTGAATCACTACTAGGATAATTAGAAGTTCCGCTAAATCCGCCATAAGAGGCGAATTTATCCAAATTATTCATAAAGATTCTCATGGTCTGGTTAGCACCCATCGAAAGGCCTGCAATGGCTCTATTTTTGCGATCAGTAAGAGTGCGGTACTCTGCATCTATCATTGGAATTACTTCCTTTAGAATCACCTCTTCAAATGCAGATGGTGGACCCTTACCTTCTGACTGCCCATGTGGTTTAGAGGCGTATCCATTCTCCATAACAATAATAAAAGGGACAGCTTTGCCTGCAGCGATTAGGTTATCCAGAATCAAATTGGCTTTACCTTGAGAGGACCAACCTGTTTGATCTTCAAAACTTCCATGTTGAAGGTATAATACTGGATATTGAGTATCTAAATCCTTATGATAATTAGGCGGTGTATAGATAAAGCAATCTCGCCAAGTTTTAGTAACCTTCGAAAAATAAAACTTTTGGGTGATCTCTCCATGTGGCACTTTTTTCATTGCATAAATTTCTTGATCATGTGCAGGGATTTCAATGCCGCTTCCCCAACGACCAGCGCCGTAATAGGATTTACTTCCAGGATCATTAACAAAGGCACCATCTATCACTATTTGATAATAATGAAAGCCTTCATCTTGAGGTTCTGATTCTCCACTCCACATGCCATCGGCAGTTTTGACCATGTCGTATTTTACACCTCCAATGTCCAGTTTTACGTAATTGGCATCAGGTGCATTTACGCGGGCACGCACTTTGCCTTGTGAGTTTACCATTGGGTATTGTTTCCCTGGTTGATTGGTATTTGGAGAGAAATAGCCCTGGTTGTCACTGTCCTTTTGAGATGATCCCAAAAAAGGGACCATCATTAAAAACAGGAGTACAACGGTTAATTTGTAATTCATATTCTTAATGATTTCGAAAACTAATTTTTAAAGAGTAAGGGAGCAAGTTCTTTTAAACTTCTACGCCATGTCTGGAATTCATGTGCAGTGCCCTCAGAGATATAGGATACGACATTAGCTCCTGATTCTTTAAGGTCAGCTGTGGCGTTTTTAATGCTTTCTGGCCGTTCTTTACTACCACAACTCAAAAATATTAGTTTGATATCTGATTGGTCTTTGATATCCTCTGGAGTATATATGCCACCACTTAAAAGGGCATAATGAGAAAAAGTTTCAGGCTTGTTGAGGGTCACCATTTTGGTCTCCATACCTCCCATTGATAGACCGGCCATCGCTCTGTGCTCTCTATCGGCGATGGTACGGAAGTTCTCATCTACATAAGGGATTAATTCATCCACTAGTTTTGTTTGGAAAGGCGTGATATCAAAATCCCTTAACCCACCGAACTTAATTTCATTTGTCATTCCATAGGTCATCACAATTAGAAATGGTTCGGTTTTACCTTCTGCAATTAAATTGTCCATAATTAAATTAGCGTGACCCTGGTTGCTCCAGGCAGTCTCATCCTCACCCCAGCCATGTTGTAGGTATAAAACTGGATATCTTTTCGATTGATCTTTCGAATATCCTGGTGGAGTATAAACATACGCCACAGCAGATGGACCGCTAACTTTCGAAGGAAATAGTATTTTGTGAACCTGTCCATGTGGGACATCCTTAAGGGCGTAAAAATCCTGGTCATGTGCAGGGATTTCTATTCCACTTTCCCATCGGGTGGATCCGTAGAAATTTAGGGTACCAGGGTCGTTAAAAGTTCCACCATCTACCGTTAGATGATAATAGTGAAAACCTTCGTCCATAGGCCCTTCGGTGGTACCCATCCAGGATCCATCTTCTTTTTTATGGAGAACAGTACCTCCGCGACCACCCAATCCCAGACTAACTTTTACACTATCAGCCGCTGGAGCGATAATACGAAAACGGGCATAGCCTTGTGAATTGACCTGTGGATACTTTTGACCAGGCTGATTTAAAGTAGACGGTTTAAAATCTTCTTTAATAGTTTCTTGACCGCTGGCAATTGAAAAGCTACCAATAATAGCTCCAATTACCAATAGTAATTGTAGTTGTTTCATTTTTGTTTTGTTTAGTTAATGTTGCTGTGTTAATGTTTTAAATCGGCAAAAACACTTTAAAATGTCTTCGCTAAAGGTTTGCGCTTACATTATACTAGGTGGTGCTAGTGTTAGTTGTCTTGCGCAGGCTTCCAGACGCTAAGTAAATCGATGAGCCCAGTAGTATAAAAATTGAGTTGTAATCACGTGAAGAATCATTTGCTGTTTTTTGATTTAAAGGTGTATTTTTTTCCAGCCTCTGTTTTTAAATCATAAAGCAAAGTGGTGGGTAGATCTAATGCTTCAATGTCTGAGGCCTTAGAAATTATAGGGGAATCTACTTGTGGAACTTTAAAAAACGGGTTTGTGTTTTCACCCTTTGCTGCTCTTAGGTTTCCTGCTCTTTGGATGGTAAGCTGATTAGGAGTTCTTAATCTCAAGTTACCTCCGAGCTCTGACTTTATAGTAACACTTTCTAGTTTTTTATCTTTCCACTTCATATTGATAATTTCAAAACCACCTCTTGATTTAAGACCTGTTACCTCTCCATCTTTAAGCGCATCTGCAATAGCAGGTAATAGATGTAAGGCACCATCTGAACTTTGCATAAGCATTTCAGTTATACCAGAGGTACATCCAAAATTCCCATCAATTTGAAAAGGGGGATGGGCATCAAATAGATTGGCATACGAGCCTCCTTGACTTTGCTCACCTGCAACGGGAGTCAATTGATTTTTTATCAGTTCAAATGCGTGATTACCGTCTTGCATTTTAGCCCACCAGTTCACTTTCCAGCCCATGCTCCATCCTGTAGAAACATCTCCTCGTTGAATAAGTGTATTGCGTGCTGCGGCAAACAATAAAGGAGTTCTGTATGGTGAAATTAGATTCGATGGGTATAGCCCATATAGATGTGAAATATGCCTATGGTTGTCAGTTGGACTGTCTAGATCCTCTAACCACTCTTGTAACTGATTGTGCTTTCCTATTTGCATAGGTGGAAGTTTATTTTTAATCACTTTTAAGGAATCAGTAAAGGCAGTATCTGTATTCAGGGCTTCAGATGCGCTGATAACAGCGTTAAAGATGTCTTCCACCAATTGATTGTCCATTGTTGAACCAGCGGTTATTGATGTTCCTTGACGACCTTGAGCTGCGTTTTCTGGGGAATTACCAGGTGCGACGACCAAATACGGATGATCGGGATGTTGCGCTAAGAAATCAACGTAGAACAAGGCAGCTCCTTTTAATAAATCATAATTTTCTCTTAGGAATTCAGTATCGCCCGTGTAGAGGTAGTGTTCCCAAATATGCTGACTGAGCCAAGCACCGCCACCATTCCATATTCCCCAAAAGGCACCATCAATGGCCCCTGTTACTCTCCAAATATCAGTGTTGTGATGAGCCATCCATCCTCTGGCGCCATACATATCATTTGCTGTCTTTTTACCAGTCTGTGATAATTCCTGAACCATATTTAAAAACGGTTCATGGAGTTCGGAAAGATTGGTCTTTTCAGCAGGCCAATAATTCATTTGAGCATTAATATTGATGGTATACTTACTATCCCATGGCGGGGTTAAACTTTTGTTCCAAATCCCTTGTAGGTTGGCAGCTTGTCCACCAGGTTTGGAACTTGAAATAAGTAAGTACCTTCCATATTGAAAGTATAATGAAACAAACGAAGGATCCTGATTTTTTCTGAAATTTTCTAAGCGTTCATCAGTGGGTTGGTTGGAAGCTTCTATAGTTCCTAATTGCAAGGAAACACGGTTGAAATAATTTTGGTAAGCCTTTATATGAGCATCTTTTAAATTCTCATAATTTTCAATAAATGCCTTATCTAAATCGTTCTTCGCTCTTAGTGTTTCATCTGCACTTAAATCATCGTAATTTTTAAAGTTCGAAGCAATCGATATATACAGTGTAGCTGAATCAGCATTTGTAACTTCGATGGTGTTTCTGCCTTGAGTAATATCTCCATTTAAAGTTTTTATTCGAAGTAGAGCTTGAAATTCTACCTTGCCCAGAACCCCTTCATGGTCACTCGTTACACCCCAAAGAGAAAGATTGTTGTCCATAATAGCAATCTTCTGTTTTTTATGTGGAGTTGTAAAATCCGCCTTAAAACTGATTTTCCCAGGTTGATCTGCAGAAATTTTTATCACCAGTACCTTGTCGGTTAATGAAGTAAAAGCCTCACGGGTATAGGTGACGCCATCTACTGTATATGTTGTTTTACTTACTGCATTACCAATATTGAGTTCTCTAGAATAGTTGTGGAAATCTTGATGCCCTTCGAATGTCAACTCTAAATTCCCAACTGGCTGAAACATCTGACCATGAGATTTCTTAGTAATTATTTTTTCGTTAGCTAGGTCCTCAGCTGCTTTGTACTGCTTGTCGAATATGAGCTGTCTGATCTTAGGCAATGCCTCTAATGCAGCAGGATTATCATTTCGATTCGGACTACCACTCCATACAGTACTTTCATTTAGTTGAAAGATTTCTTTTGATACGTTTCCATAGACCATAGCACCGATATTCCCATTCCCCAGAGGTAATGCATTTTCCCATACATCACCCGAGGGCTCATCATACCACAGTTTTAAAGGATCAGTTTGCTGTCCAAAAGCTAGTATGCCTGTTATTAATACACTTGCGAGAATTAAATTTTTCATAAAAATGGTATTGGTTGGATATTTCTTAAGTGTGCAATAAACACATATAAAAGTATACAATTTTTTATAAATAAAATGCTGTGCTTATTTATAAGTAAAATTCAAAGGTATTATAAGAATTTACTTAAATAAATAAAATGGTTTTATCTTTATCAATTGCACTTTGTTTGTTGTTGACCTTCAACCTGTTATTGTGTTATTTTTGACCATTTGATATGGTTTTTGATTACTTAATTAGTATCTTAGTTATTCTAGAGTTGAATCTTTGACAGGGGTGTATTTTTAAAATAACTCCCCACAACTTTTAATATTCACGAAAACTAAACCAATTTAATCATGAAAAAAACACTTTTAGTACTAGTAGCAATTTTACTCTCTGTAGGTACATATGCTCAAACACAGTGGAAGGTTGATCCCAATCACTCTTCATTAAATTTCAACATTTCTCACTCTGGAATTAGCTTTGTCAACGGTAAATTTTTGGATTACCAGGGTACTATGACCACAAAGGATGATACATTAAATGATGCAAGTTTTAATTTTACCATCCAGGCGGAAAGTATCGATACCAGTGTGGAAAACAGAGATAATCACCTTAGAAGCGCAGATTTCTTTGATGTAGAAACTTATCCTACCATTACATTTAAAAGTAATAAGATATTGGCAACTGGTAAATCCGATCAGTATTTGTTATATGGCGATCTTACCATAAAAGATGTTACTAAACCTGTTATTTTTGATCTCACCTACGGAGGTGCAGTCACGGGTGAAAATGGAGTTAAAATGGGACTAAAAGCAAAAACAACCATCGACAGATTTGACTTTAATATAGATTACGATCCTACTGCTGCTGGGATTGGAAAGGATGTAAATATCGTGGTTCACTTACAATTAGCCAAGCAATAACAACAGCGTCTTTATAAAGACCGAAAATTAAGAATTAGGTGCAAACACATACTGATATGTTAACCTTATTCCATCAGGGCCATCGTAATAAGTGATGGTCCTTAATTGTGATGTAGGTAGTCCAGTATCAAGGCGGTGGACATGTTGTCAAATCGTTTCCACTGACTCTGACTTCCATAACGGTAATAATGAGTGTTAAAGAACTTAGGAACAGTAATCGGGATTGCTAAACGGGCATTTTTTTCAGTATCTTCTTTTGTAAAGTCTACCCACTCCAAGGAAATAATGATATTGTTTTCTGTTAACCACGGTTTTCCCTTCGGAAAATCATAGATTATCCACCCGCTTTTAAAATTTTGGATATCCAAAATATAATTTTCAGGATTTAAACGCTTTTTAGGCATGTTATCTTCGATGCCATATATGTTAATTCTCAGCTTGATGCGATCGAATTGATTTTCACTGATAAAGAATCGCAAGGATTTCAACGTGTTTTTCCCTTTTTTTAAATGGAATCTTCTCCCAATTTCAGCACCTAAATTCTCATTTCTTTTACGATGTATCGAAAAGTTAACCTGCTTAGCTGAATTTACCTTGTCATGGCCAATGGTATATTCATTTATGGCATTCGAACTTACAGTTACTTGATCTAAAACAGTGATATGTTGCTCTAGTTCGACCCTAATTTCACCCTTATATAATTCCTTATCCACTAGTGAATACGTTTTTGAAATAAAGCCAATACAGGATATTTTTAAAATATTGTTAGGATTCTTTAACTCTTCTGGGCTCAGAGTAAGTTCAAAGAAACCATTTTCATCCGTAACGGTTCCTTTCTCCCCATTTACTATACCTATATTTACGTAGGCAATTGGTTGTTGATCTTTATCTACAATCTTTCCCTTGACACTAGATTGGGGATGTACAAATAAAGGCAGTAATAAAAATAACAATGTCCTAACTTTCATTGGATTCCACGGGTTATTAATTTTTTGTTGTACTGGATTCCTTAACCTGACAGTTACAGTTGTCAAAAATTTCATTTGCTGTATGTTCAGCGCCCCACGCGGGGTATAAATAATCAGTTCTCAAATTGGCTTGCATTGCAAAATATTTATTTGCTAATAGTAAGTCACTACAAACGTTGTAATTCTTGTTAAAAAACTTTGACATTCCTTGTTGAAATAAAGCGTTTAAATAGATTGGCCTTGGATTCTCTGGGTATAAGGCTGTCGCCTTGTCAAATAATTCCGTCACTTTTGGTGCCAATTCTCTACCATGTTTAATAGGATCGGAAGAAAGTGCTGTCAGATAAACAAACCCTTTTAAGGTATATATCTCACTTTTTTGACGATCTGTGACACTTTGTTTTAAGACCTTGTCGAAACTGACCATAAATGAATTATAGGCGTTTTGCGCAACCTCACTGGCTTTGGCGTTTCTAATGACTAATATTTTGAAGTATAATAGGTAATAATGACTACTCCAATCATCGTATTTTCGAACAAGGCGTTCTAACAATTGCGTTGAGGCAGTGGCGGTTTCAATCGAGTTGTCAAGTTCTATTTTCTTGACACAATCAGTGATAACACTATCCAATTCCCGTTTTTGGACATCATTTAATTCTGTGGACTGTGCAAAACCAAAATGAAATCCGATACCTAGCATAAGAATTATTAGAATATTTTGCATTAGTCTAAAGTTATGTTGATTTGTTTATTTTTTTGGTCTAATGTTATTTTAGTTTCTTCAAACGATGGTGGGCCAAATGTCCCTTTGACATTCTTGCTGAATCCATAAGGCTCCTGAGGCATTCCTACAAAATTTTTATCGAGCTTTTGATTGTCATTCTCATCTAGGAAAGAAGCGATAGAGTATTGGTGACCTAGACACAATCCTTCGATAACCACCTGAATATCTTCCCCACTCAACATGTCAGCTCTTTTTTGTTTAAAGTAGTTTGTTAGGAAATTTTCTTTGCTGTCGTATACTGACATATTTATAACTCCTTTAGCTTTGTCCGAGGTAAAATTAATTGTTAGGGTTGTTTGATTCTCAGTCTCACATCGGTGGGAATCTTGGGCGGTCAAAGAATGACTATTGAATACCACTAATAAAAGGGTGAAATACACATAAAAAATACTATTGTTTCTCATATTGTTATTGTTTAAAGTTATTGTTGGTTTAAATTGTAATTCTCGTTGTTAAAATTTAAAATTCTCATAAATAGTGCCAATTGTAGAAGCTGGTTCTTAATTGAAACCGAATGCTTCTAAAAATCTCTAGCTTTTTCCCGAGCCGTTTTTCCTCCGAAAGTATAGAACACTCCCAGAAAATAAAAATTGTCTGCAGAAGGTAGTATTTTTTGTTCAGGATAAACACCTTCTTGATTGACAGCCCCATAATTATAGTTGGCTACATTACTAAAACCTAGGATATTTGATGCAGAACCATGAATGAACAAATTCTGCGAAATCAAATATGTAAAACTAAAATCTAAGCTCTGGTAGGGTTTGATATAAGAACCTAAAAATCCATTTTCGTTGTTCGGATTGGTATAGGGTCGTCCACTAGTATAGTAATAGGAAAGACCTAAGAGGCTGTTAAGTGGATTAACCCATAACTGGGTGTTAACTGAGAGATTGTGTTTGGAATAAAACGTAGGATTTACTTCAAAAGGGTAATTTTGATAATCTCTTTCCGAATCCAAATAAGTATAAGAAATCCGATATTCTAAGTTGTTAAAGGTTTCGTTATCTGATATGAAGAAATCAATACCCCGAGCAGTCCCATATCCTTGGTTATTAAACTCACTTGGATTTCTATCATCCCCAACATAGGAATACTTAACCAAGTTGGTGTATTTTTTATTAAAGGCATCTATAAATATAATTCTGTTGTCATTCTCCCAATAAAGGTTGATCCCGAATTGGTTGGCCTTCTCATTGGTTAACTTGTTTTCAAAATCAAAAATAAGATCACCATTCCTCGGGTTTTGGTAGAAATCTCCATAGTATGGAGCGATAGTTAAATTTTGTATTTTTTTGAATTCCAATCGAAACCTAGGGGAAATCACATTTTCTTCTAACAATGCAGAAAAATCTGTTCTCAATCCAGATTTTAATATAAGATTTGGTGTGATTTTATATTTTAGGTCAGCAAAACTGGTATAGACGGAATTGGTTATTCCTCTATTCATTACATTATCTGTGAAACTAGGATCTACGTAATCAATAAAGTAGTAATTGCTATTGAATTGTAACCCTGTGGTCAACTGCAGCTTCTCAAAAATTTTGTAATTTATTTTTGTTTTGAACTGAAGGAAATTGTCAATTACAAATGACTCATCATTGTTTGAGTATATCCCGGAGGCATCTCTTTCATTAATACTATACACCATTCCCGCAAAGAAATTGAGCTTATCACTAAAACTATAATCAAAGGTGTTATTACTATAGAAATTTAAATCCTTCAAGGTAGAGTTAACCTTTTCGTTCTTATTAATAGCAATATCTTCTCTTAGATAGTCAAAACGAGTAATATCAAAACGATTATAGGACTTAATCCTTCCATTTTTAAGATTTATCATAGGACTTAACTCAGCAGAAATTACGTTAAAATCCTCATTCCATTCATATCTGGAGGGAAATAAACTCCTATACGGGGCGAGATTAAGGTACTCCAGTTTGGTTGTTAAAGCAATGGTTTCACTAAAGTTTCTGGACATGGAGGCATCTACACCTACACTTTTCACTGAGACTTCATATTCATCATTTAGGACATTACTCTTGGTATCTAAAAGTAATATGCTCGACATTGCACCCCCATATTCTGCACCAAATCCTCCTGTTGAAAAAGAAACTCCTTCAAACAACATGGGCGAAAATCTACCTCTGCTGGGGATGCTTGGGCCTGACCCTGAGAAAGGTCGGTGTACTTGTAAATCATTGATGAAAACTTTGGATTCATAATGATCTCCTCCTCTCACGAAAAATCTTCCGTCTTGTGGGTTATTCTGCATACCAGGATAGGATCTAATCACTGCAGCCATGACATCACCTAACGCATTGGGTGTAGTAATCAAATCAATAGAATTCAGAGTAGAAATATATTCTGTTGACCTATTTCGTTTCACCTGAACAACAACCTCTTCTAAACCAGTATCGTCGTATTGCATGACGATTTTATAATTTTTTTTGGGGGAGGCATCGTGCTCCACCCTTAAGACAAAATCCTTATATCCCATATAGGTAAACCAAATGTTAATTCCAAGGTCCTGCTGCTTATCTGATTTTAATTCAAACCTGCCTGTTTTATCAGTGCTAGTGCCGTCTAGGGAATTTTCTATAAAAATATTAACGCCTTCCATTGGTTTGTTGTATTGATCCACAACAATTCCTTTTATTTCATTCTGTGGATAGAGTAGTGTAGGAAAAATACAGATAAGGACGAGTAAGAGTAAACAAGTGTTTTTATGCATTTTGAAAGCTTATAAACATGTTGAAATTATCTTGAGAAATTGGAAATACACTAAAGCTTATTCGGTTAAATAAGTAGTGATCTTCATCGATTTTAAATACGCTATAATTACCTTGGTTAAAATCTTCTTTGGTCAAGGAGTTTATGTTCAAAGAAATATTTTCGGCTGCAAGAATTTCTTTTGGTAAATATTTGTGAATGTAAAACCAAGACTCCCACTGATCGTAGAATTTTTCAATATAGTGCTCAAATAGCCCATAAAGTCTCTTAGTAGTGACCTCTGTAAAGGTCACAATGTCTTTGGTGTTATCCCTTTTAAGTTGGTCAAAAAATTTAATATGAGGAACCATTCCATCTTCAGAATAATAAGCCACAAAGGGAATAATGGGAATATCCATGAAATAGGCAATTGTAGATAGCCCAGTCCTAGAGCTAATCGCACTACTTAAAAATGGAATCTCAATGGTTTTCTCTTTGTTATATACACCCTTATATCCAGAGTTCCCATCGATATAAGCAAAAAGAGAAAAGCCACTCTTTATCAGTTGCATCATCTCTAGAGCCGTGTTGGGTTTTTCGACATTTATGATCTTCAACTCATTGTCTAATCCAAATGCATTTTTGAATTTATCGTTAATTGCAAGTATGGTAGATGCTTGATTTTTATAGGTGCTTTCATCTACCACCAATGCGATGTTCTTTACCCCATTTAAAATTAACAGGCTTATAGAAGCTTTGCAGAAACCAAGGTGACAGGTGATGTATATTTTGGGTTTGTCTACCTCCTTAAAGAGTTCATTGTCTTTTATGGTGGAAAGCTTGTTGGATATTTTATGCAGATCCGTGAGGTCAAATTCCCGCAGCCTCATCGTGGTTATTATTTTTATATAAATATCCCAATGATCTTCTCTTGGAACTTGTGGCAAAAAACGACTTAGACTCGCAGACATAAAATTAAAATCTTTCATCTGATGAGACTCTTTTTTTAGAATCTCTTTCTCCAAAACCTTTGAAGAGATTGATTTGCGAATCTCAGATTGGTTTTTAGAAAGGATGTTATTGTTATAGGTGATTTCCATAGTTTAATTAATGTATTTTACAATTTGCTGAATAGCCTTATAATTGTTGTTCAACGTAAAATGTCCGTGATTCTCATGTACGTAAAGCGTATAATTTTCAAATACATCAGAACACTTATCTCTATAATCGGAGCGAATCAATGGATCCTTGGTTCCAATTAAAATTAACGGATCCGCCCTTTGAACCTTATATTTATTGTTGCCCTCGAGATGTTGGATCTGTTGAAGTAAGGTTCTGTTTAGACCATTGTTTTTTAAATAAGTAAAGAACATAAGGGTCAAAAATGGATTCTCATTTTTTTCATCTTCTGTATAGCTAAAATCAATAAGGTATTTAGAGAAATCAAATAATTTGTTTTGGTGTAATGTCTCTTTGAGTGTGTTATAGAATTCTTTATCTGAGGAATCTCCATAGGGAATACTTCCAATGAGGATTAATTTTTTTGAAGTGTCGTATAGTTGGGTGAATTTTGCTGCGAGATTTCCACCATAACTAGCTCCAACGCAGATACTCTCCTTAGGCGGAAGAAGAGTGTACTCCTGGTAAAAATAAGAGGCTAATTCCTCAAAACTGTCGAGTGAAATATGAGCAGTTTTAACATATCCTGGGTAATCCGTAAAAACCAGTTCTAAGTGGTTGAAGTGTTCTTGAATTTTGAGATCTTTCAACCAATACTCGGAAGTCATTCCTAAAGGATTGAAAAATATGAGCCTAATTTCCCCTGAAGGATTATGAATGTCAGTAATCATACTCATTTTTCGATAACATTTAAGAGTTCAAAGATGATTTCACAGGCAATTTGCTTGTTGATTTCTGCCTCCGGTGCATCGACGTATAGCTCAACAATATCAACCCCTATAATTTCCTTATTCTTTAGAGTGGATAAGATTAGTTGTTTGCATTGACTGGTACTTAACCCATTGATTACTGGAGTGGTTGTGCCCTTAAAATAAATTGGGTCAATAATGTCAAAATCAAACGTGACATAGTATTTTTTGTCCTTTGGCAATTCCTCGAAGGTATGCTCGTTTTCGATCTGTTCGATCAGTTTATGAGCCCAATAAATGGATTGGTTTTCATTGCTTTTTTGATTAAAATTCACCAATCCTCTAATGCCAAATTGATAGGCATGTTTAAGTCCAAATTCAAAACATTTACTCATGAAGTTTCCATGATGATGGACTTCATTGTGATGTTTGATCTTGTCATAAGTAGAACTATAGGTGTCAGTGTGCGCATCAAAATGTAACACGCATAAATCGTCTCCATATTTTTCAATGGCGGCCTTAATCACAGGAGCGGACACGGAATGATCTCCACCTATGAAAAATGGAGTGACTTTGTCCTGGTCAAACAATTGTTTAGAGAGATTGTATGTTTTCTCATACATAAAGTTTGGAGATTCTTTGGAATCAAAGAATACATTCCCCAGATCGTATAGCCGTTTATTTTTAATGAGTTCAAACAAAGCGATATATCTTTCTTTTCCTCCTAAAGCTTCTGTTTCCAACACAGCACCAGGGCCTAAATTAATGTTGTATTTGCTTGAAAATGCTCGTAATGAATTGGGAAACTCACTCGAGGAATAATTAGATCGATTTCCTACTCCCAGTGGGACTCCAACGAATACAACTGGCTTTGAAGTGATCTTAGCTGCTTTCGATTCTGTCAAATAGGGCAAATTAAACAAATGAGGGGTATAAGGCTTTATAGCGGTAATCGCTTTGTCAAATGCGTTGTTCTTTATTAAATATTTTTTATGGGTCAGGGTGTCCAAAATCCCTGTTAGATCCTCACCTATATCAGGAAACTTCTGCAACATCTCCTTCTCACTTTTTGCATTCTGTAGAAATTGAACTATTTCGATGATTTTATCACCAACCAATAGTTTTTCACCCGTAACCGTATTAACTAATTTACGTTGATCTTCTTTGTCAATTAGCACGTATGGATTTATCTGAAATACTGAGCTCATATGGAAATATATGTTTTTACCGTTTTTACTATTCTCAAGGTAAATTTTACGATGACCCTGATGAATATATAGGCGATTAAAATGTTATAGATGTTTTCACTAATTCCGCATAATGAAAAGTCTATGTTTTGAATGCTGAAGCTGGAGGCACTACGGATAATCCGCGTAATTAAAATATAAATTAAATAGAGTAAAAGTAAGTTGGTTATACTTTTGGCTAACGTATAGATGATTAGAGGAATGCTTCTTGTTTTGAGTTGTTTACGCTCTTTTTCTGCTAAGTATATGGGCAGTCTTAAATAAGTTTTCGCAACGTACTTTAATAGATTACGTGACTGCCTTCCCAGGTTGGATAAATTGAAGAAATCACTGTAGCACCAATAACCATCAAATTTAAAAAACGGAAATAAGTTCACTAGCATGGTAAGTGAGTTGGCTACAAATATAGTATAGAGGGTTTGTGTAGCCATGGAGTTAGGATACAGCTCTAAGCTGTTGTAATAGGCTATAAATAAAATGACTCCAAGAATCCCTTGAATAAATATACCTGCCAAGTTTACAATCATCCTTTTTTCTTTGCTCAGCGACCAGATTGCGGTCACATCGGCAAAAAATACAGGGAAAATGCTATAGAATCCAAAACCTATGGATTTAGACTTTACGCCAAACTTCAAGGAAGATGCCGCATGTCCAAGTTCGTGAAATATCATTATAAAAAACAAAGACAAATAAGTCAGCCCACTACTAAGTAAAGAGGTTTCACAATGCTGAAATTCGACTGCAGGATTATTTAGCTTAAATAATACGGTTATATTAAAAATTAATAGTGGGAGAATTAAAACCCAGAAAAGTGTGGGGGTAAATAAGAACTTAATGGGTTTAATAAGATTTTTATATTGAGAATAGGTCAGTATTTCCTTTTTGAACCAAAATGCAGAGGTCTTGTTTCTATTTAAAGAATGTTCTTTAAGAAATAAAGGAGAGATGTTTTTATCAATGATTTGATGGACTTCCTCTGCAGTGGTCGTAATGTCAAATTCTTCACCTATTGTTTGTGCAATTTTCTCATAAGAATCACCATTTTTAATACATGAGAGAATACAATACGTAATCGCATTGATATCGTAAAAGATACCATTGATAGACAGGGTATACCTGTCTCCCATTTGTTGGATACTAAACTGCGCCTTGTTTTTTCCGCTTTCCATTTGCTCTTATATAATGTCTTATTAAAAAACTTCCGATAATTGCAGGTAATATCCAATTTAAGATCCTGAAATAAAATATATTGTTCACCACCACAAAGGCAGTTGACATCGCGATATAGCTCCCAATCATCTTACCGATATGCAGTGATATTCTATTCTTTGTTGTGAGTTTTCTGCCTTGTTTTATAAATATTCTATAATCTACCAGATAGGAATTTGCGGCACCTAAAAGCCCAAAAAATATCAGAATGATACCACTTGTAATACTGCCTTGAGAAAATTGGTAAAATGCGTAAAGGATCATTACCACAGCGGTAACAATCATAGTTAATGCTAAAACTTTAAGTTGCTTTGCATTTATCTTAAAAGCAAAGAATCCGCTTAGGAGAAAATACAAAGTTAAAATACCGATGGTGAATAAAAAAAGATTATAATGGTTGGGTGAACTAGCAATAATCAACGAGATGATGGTTCCTAAAAAACCTGCTATAAAATATAATTTACCGATGCGCTTATGTAGTGCATTGCCTTTTTTCAGGAATAAAACCATAGCACCAGTGAGCAGTGCTAGGCTTCCAAAAACAATATGAATACTAATTAGGATATTTGTCATCAGATGCTGTTTACTTATGGTTAAAATAGGAGTCTTAATTGTGGTTGAATTAAGACCCCTAGTAATTCCTCGGTCTTAAAGTGCTTTAAGCTCAAGATTTACATCAGCCTCATTACCTGAACATCTTTTAGCGTCAAGTGCAAAAACTGAAGTCTCAAATCTGTCTTCCAATTCAACTATAGAAATAGAAGAAATTAAATTTGGTGTTTTCATTTTAAAAACAATTAAAGGTTAAACATTAGGTAATTTCATTAACGAAACTACCAGATTAAATAGCCTAGAGGCTGGTAATGGGTGTTGTACACCTTACAGTGAAAGCGTAACATCCGCACGGTTGTTATTACATCTATCAAGATCTAATGACAACACAGATGTTTCGAATCTTTCTTCTAACTCTACGATGGAGATAGAAGACAATAATTCTTGATTTTTCATCTATTAATGAATTTTGGTTAAAAAATAAACGTATATCTCCAAGGAGACTCTTAAGGCTATGCGTTCATTAGATAATGAAGCATTGTACTCTACTTTCGTAAAGAAGTAAAGGGATCATTATTATTTATAGTTTATCCATAATGTTTTGCTCTTTACACCAAAAGGGATATTCATTTTCCTTTTGTAGATAATCGTACTTGTTATGGCTAGAATGATAGTCAATGCTCTTATTAAATTTGCGGTCCATCCTCCAAAGGCATTATCTGAGACACCGTACATATTCCATGATAGATTCATGAAAAAATGTAAGCCTACAGGAACCCAAAGATTGAAACTCCACTCCACGTAGAGCCATGCAAACAAACCAGCACCTAAAAAGGTTGTAACAAATATCCCTACTAAATCAAAAAGATGTTCGCTTTGGTATGAGTGTAAACTAGCGAACAGCATGGCTCCTATTATTAAGGAAGGGAAAAATCCAAGTCTACTATTTTTGAATAATTGCCCAAAGAAAAATCCTCGATAATATAGCTCTTCAAAGAAAGCAGCAAAGAGGCAACTGATTATAAAATCCTTTAGTGTTAAACGGATTTGGAAATCGTTGACAAGACCAAAACCAATAATCATTGGCAAAGAAAAAATCAAGGAGACCCAAAGGCCTTTTATAAAATTCCCACGTAATCCAAGCGGTGTAAAAACGGTTTTGTTGTTGGTGATAAAAACAAAAAGAAATACGGGAATCCCTATCATTATATAGGTTAGAAAAATACTGACCATTTCCAGGTTGAAAATGGCATGTATGTATTTGTAGATGCTTGAAAAGAATACTTTATCTAGAATAAAATAAAAGCAAAAACTACAAAACAATAAAATGATATAATGATATTTAATGGATTTCAACATCTTAATCTTCTGTGATTACTTGTTGTCATTTAAGGCAACTGCCGCTAAATTGGCCAATGAATTAACGTTGATAAAAGTTTCTTCATTAAAATCTGTGGGCGGGATATCATACTTCTCCGATAGTATGGTTGCGACCTCTAGAATGACCAAGGAATCTTCGATAATTCCGCTTTCAGGATTCTCTTCGGTACCAAAGAAACTTTGGTCATCTTTAATGTCCTGTGGACTCATGTCAAGACGAAGCACATCGATTAATACTTTTTTAATTTCTGTTTTGATTGAAGCTAAATTGTTTTCCATAATCTTTAAATATTAATTCCGTTTTTTATTAGTATACTAGACATATTACCTCCAAAAGCGAAAGAGTTGGAGATGGCATATTCAAAAGGTCTTTCTATTGCTTGATCTGGGATTGCAATAGTATCCGGATATTCTAAAAAATCATTTCGCTCGACATTTATATTGGGTGGGATAAAACCTTGGTTCATCCCCATGATAGTCGTAGCTAGTTCTACAGCACCAGCGGCTCCGAGACAATGTCCCAACATACTCTTGGTTGAGCTGACATAAAGCGGTTCTTTGGAATTGCGCTCTTGAGCTAATAAAGCGATACCTTTTAATTCACTGGAATCATTGACTTTAGTAGCCGTACCATGTGCATTGACGTAATCGATTTGATCCGCGTGGATATCAGCTTTGTCTAAAACATTTTTCATGCATTGGTAAACTGAACTACCATCTGATTTCAGTGAGGTTGGGTGATATCCTTCATTAAAAAAATGATATGATACTACTTCAGCGTAGATGGTCTTCCCAGCTTTCTTAGCAGATTCTAAATCTTCTAATACGAAAAAGGTTGATGAATCCCCTAACATTAATCCTTCTCTGTTTTGTGAAAATGGTTTGCAGTTGGTGGTCGATAAAGCTTGCAAACAATTAAAGCCTGTGAAGGCCAATTCCGTAAAGATATCTACTCCACCAGCAATAATCTTAGTTGCCTTTCCTGATCGTAACATGTCAAGCCCTCTTCCAACGGCATTTGTACTTGCAGAACAAGCGGTAGATATTGTACACATGGGTCCGTTAATTCCAAAATGATCCGCGATATCTCCTGTAATTGTTTGAGCAGAGTTACTAGATAGCTCTAACAAATCATCAGGAATCTCATGGTTCAGAACGTACTGTTTAAAGAACTCAGAAAATGTATGGCTCGCGCCGATAGATGTCCCTATTACTAGTGCTGCATTGGAGATTTCTTCATCACTGAGTTTAGCGTCTTGGATTGCTTCAGCTATACTGTGAATTCCACAACTGATCTGAAGTGTTTTATCATCCTTTGCAATTTTTTCCAATACCTCTTTATCTAAGACACATGCATTGGTATTTCTGTAAATTGGATGTTCCGTATTAAATAATGTAATCGGTTTAATCCCAGATCGCCCTTCTTTTATACCCTTAGTGTGACTCTGGGTGTCTGTTCCCAAAGCGCTCAGCACTCCAATTCCAGTAATTACTACTCTCTTTTTATCCATTTCGCATTAATTTATCCAGATATTCCTCCATCTATAATAAGCTCCTGTCCGGTCATATATTCCGGTGCAGTTGATCCGAGGTAAAACACAACATTGGCAACTTCATCGGCATATCCCATCCGTTTGTAAATGCTATTTTCAATTCGGAGTTTGTAGTATTTCTCAGGGATATTCTGTACACTTTCAGTTTCTATAAAGCCTGGAGCTACAGAGTTTATAATGATTCCCATGGAACCAATTTCTTTGAGTACTGATTTGGAAAAGGCATTCACTGCAGCTTTGGCAGCTGCGTAAGGAGCATGTCCTGGATTTCCTTTTAATCCTGAAATAGAAGTGATGTTGACAATTCTTCCTTCTTTCTTTTTAATAAATATAGGAAGGATTTCACGTACAGAATTCACCACAGATTTTAGGTTTAATTCCATGATTTCCCAGAAGTATTCATTACTGCAAAACAAAAACGGAGCAGTTTTTCCATGTCCACCTGTGTTGTTTACTAAGACATCAATTGCAGTGAATTCATCTTTGTTTTCTTTAAAGAGACTTTTTACCTCCTGTACATTAGACATATCACATTGGAATGCTACAGCTTCAGGACAACTAAATTTATCTTTGATGGTGCTCACTAATTCATGGGCTGCATCCTTATTTGACTTATAACTGAAATACACTTTAAAACCGTGCTCAGCAAATTTTAGGCAAATTGCTTTTCCGATTCCTCTTGAGCCTCCAGAAACAAATACGGTCTTATGGTCGTTGGTCATTTCTCATTGTTTTTAGCATTAATAATGTGTTGCTGCCACCTACAGAAAAGGTGTGCGTAATACTTGTAAATTCTTCATTTCCCTTTAGGGAGTCTAAACTGATGTTTTTTGGAGGATCCCTAAGTACGACGGCGTCTTTTAATACATTAGCCAAACGTCCTTTAGTGTGAGCCAATAGGGTGGACACTAGGGTGCAATTATTCGATCCTGATAAACCTTCCCCAATAGAAGCCTTGGAGTTACCATAACTGAACTCAAAAGGCAGATCTGATAGTGCTTCCCATTCGTAGGATTGTATATGCCATGGCAGACAAGCAGATCCGTAAAAGAGTAATGGATCTTTGTCTCTAATTTGGTTTTTATTTAAAAGTTCGATCAAATTACCCTGAAGAGAATCAGTGGATCTTTCAAAGATTACTTTGCTTGAACGTTGATCTCTAAACTGTTTGTAGTCCACAATTTCAGCATATATTTTGGCTCCTCTTTTCTGGGCAGATTCTAAAGATTCGATAACAACAAATGATGCAGCCTCACTGAATATCGATTGATCCTTTTGATTGTCATTGATCAAGTGTTCGTATACCGATGTTCCATTTGGAGAAACTAATCGTGCTTTCTTATCTGCTAGGTATATATTTAATTCTGTGATTTCATCTACTCCTCCACATACGATAATGTCCGTATGGTCATTGTTGATTAAATCAACACCATAGGTAACGCTTTCCTCCCCATATACAAGAGAACCTGGCCCTTTAAGCCCTAATATTCTTGAAATATCACCAAGAATGCTGTTGGAAGTTGCTTTAGAGAAATTAAATGGACTGACCCTGTCAGGTCCTTTTTTATACAATTTAGAAAGATAGGACTGTATGGCTGTGCTGGCACCGAGTGTCGTTGTGATTACAAGTCCTGCCTTTTCTGTAAGTTCTTTATTTTCTAGAAGACCTGCATCTTTTAAAGCGTTGATGCAAGCTAAAAGTCCTATGCTTGAATATCTATTAGGAAAAGGTGGTCTTAAAGAATCAATTTGTTGTAAAATATCAAATTCTGGAATCGCACCAAAATATTGCGGACCCAAATGCTCTGATTCCCAATCTTCTTTCTTGGAGTATGCTAGTTTGTTGTCAAAACTAGATTCAAAATCCTGATTAGACAATCCAAAAGGACTCACAATACCCCAACCTGTTATAACTATTCTTTTATTCATGTTAAGAGAGCACTAATTCACTGTGACAAACCAATTTACCATCCATATGTATTTCACAGTCGAACACAAAGAAAGCCATCATCTTATGTTTGAATTTTGCGGAAATTTCTATAAGCTGATCCGGTTTTACCTCTTTTGAAAACGAGGCATTTTTAACTTTAACAGCTCTTCCCATAATCATCGGAAATCCAGGGGTGGTTTCTGCAGATATGCGTAAGTACAACCCACAGGTCTGAAACATACTTTCCAAAAGAATGACTCCTGGAGTAATTGGATTCCCCTGAAAATGACCTTGGTAAAAAAAAGCCTTTTCATCAAAAGAGGTAGTGGCTTTAATCCATTTTCCAGGTTCAAAGTCAGTGATTTTATCCACTAATGACATAGGCTTATCATGTGGAAGGATATCTTCTGGTTTAGGATACGTTTTTGTAGTTTGCATAATCAATTGCTTTTTTTATCGAAATTTCTTTAATCAAAATGGTTTTTGGTTGGCCTTGATAACAAAGCACACAATGATAATCTTTATGAATATGAATGTTTTCGGTTTTGATTTTGTTTAACTGAAGATTTTCTGGTTGAAACTTCCCTAGACGCTGCCCCGTTAATTTCACAATTGCTTCTAATCGACACCAATCGTCTAATTGGTTAATGTGGAATAGCTTCCCATATACTTCATTGGCAAATTCAAAGCACTTTCTAGGAAGGAAGCGCTTAAATTCAATATCGATACCAATAGGATGATCTGAAATAGCACAGATTACTATTTCCTTGGAATGTGAGATGCTGATATGGAATGTATCTCCCCAACTTATTGGTTTACCATGCTGATCATATTTGAATTGTAACTGCTGTTGGTCTTTAAAGAAATAATTAAACAGAATCCTTGAGAGTTTCCCAGAATAGGACACCTGAAGCTCTGATTGCCTATGGCCATAGAAGACCATTACCGTATCCTTATTTAGAAAAGGTAAATTTCTCATGGTTGTCTTTTATAATTAAAGCTTGCATTACCGTAGGGCTAAATCGTTCCTTCAAACGTTCACTGAAATGAACGCTACTATCTGTATAACTGCGTTTGTTTCTAATTAACCCCAATTGTAATTGCGCAGTTTCATCACGATGAATATTTACTTTTAACAGGCCAGGTATTTCCTCAAATAGAATGTCTTCGATTTGAAAACGCCAAAGTTCACCTGTAGCCTTAAAATGGTCAGTTGCCCTACCTAGGATATAATATTCATTCTGTTGTTTGAACACAATATCACTAGTTTCCAACCTAGTGGATGCCTTATGGTATTGATGTGTGCCTATAAGGTAACCCAAGAAAGCTGAAGGAGTTTTAATATGTAAATAACTGCTGACTTGTCCCTGGTAATGTCCTATCGCACTACCAGTAGATAATTGTACATTTCCTATTGGAGTTCCTATGTAATTTGGACGAAAGGCATGGACTTCCTCATAGGCTAATGTATAGGTGGACACCCTCGGACCAGCTTCGGTTATACCATATGTTTTATGATAATAAGTACATGGGAATTGCTTTGTGAACTTAACAAAACAGTTTTTGCTCAGATACCCTCCGCCTATAGCAACAAACTTAAGGGGGGCAAATTTCAAATGACTTTGATAAGCGCTTAAAACGCGAACAAGAGTTGGGGTTATAAAGAAATTTGTCGGTCGGTGTTTTTTAAGGACATCATTTAGGTAAAGTGGAATAAAGCGATTTGGCGCTAGAATAATATCAGCTCCTGCAACCAAATGAGATAAAAACTGTCCAATTAAACTATAAGAATAATATATTGGTAAGCAGATTAGAGTACGATCCTTTTCATTGATCCCTAGTGCTTCTATGTTTGATTTTATATTTTGAAGAACCCCAGCTGCTCGACATTTAATTATTTTTTTGATTCCAGTAGAGCCCGAACTAGTTAGTAAGAGCGAACAATCTTCAGTCATTGGAGTGTCCAACTGAGATTCGTTGATTCTCAGTTCTCCAAAAGGTGTGTCAAAAGATCGGAAATAGTCATCGGAAACACTTAAAAGACTTTGTTTTTGACCTATAATTGCAAAATAAGTGATTTCATTTAGCAAGTTTGGTTGGTTCTTAGACACTTCAAGAATTAGAGGTATCCCTTTTTGTTCCAAAATAAATAGGAACAACACCACCAAATCCAAAGAATTCTCATAAAAATCGAAAACAACTATTTTTTGCTCGAAATTTACGTTGTGAAACCTTCGTTTGAGTTGAGCTATAGCAGAGCAAACCTCTTGATATTTTAAAGTTTTATTCTCCTTTACATCTATAATCGACGACGATTTGAAGTGGTTAAGGGCATATTTTATTTCACTAATTAAACTCATCTTAAGACAGCCTGTTTAGTTCCATAAACTTATTCATGAATTTTTGAAATGATTCTTCGAAGTCTTGTTCTTCGATTTCTTTTGTATTTTCCGTTAAATAGGTGTAATCCTGCATTAAATTATTGGACAACCCAAGTCCGTATGGAATGTTTTTTTCAATCATAAACCTCAGAAATACAATTTCATAAGATTTTTGCTGTTCTACTATTGTGTCCATTGCTTCTTTATAAGTATTGAGAAGCTCTATTTTCTTTAAGGGATTTAGCGCAATCTTAGCCTTGTATGCAGTTGCAACTGCAGAATAAGCTTCTAAAAGAGGGGTGGTCTTTTCTCTGGATTCGAGTTCCTTTATAAATTTTTTTATTTCTTTTTTGTTTCCTTCTCTACAGTTTGAAACTAGTTGTCTTATATTCTTCATGATTTGTGGCTATAGTTATCAAATGTAATTAATAACCTAAATTATATAGTTCTTTACATGTTAAAGTAATTGTTAATAAAACGAGCCTTTAAGGTTAATACGATGATATTAATCTTTTATGGCTTTCCGTAAAGTAGTTAACGAGAGTGCAAATACAATATTGTGTATCGGTGCATAAAAGTTTAATATTTCCTATTTTATTGCACTAAAATTCTAAAATAATCTTGCTATTTTATGAATAATTAACCAAATTGTTACTGATGTCTTATAGTTATCATAATCCAAATCTTACGATAAAATTGAATTTCTACATCTTTTTTTGAAGTACACATCAAGCAAAAAAAAAGCTGTTAAAATGGTTCTTTCGATAAACCAAGATAACAGCTCTTAAACGTATTAAACTAAACTAACTAACTATTATAAAAATATGTTTGTATTATCATCTTTATTTATTGTAATTCTGCGATGCTATAAATCGCAAAGCCATTAGCTGGAACTTCAAGTTGGCTAACACCTTGGTCATCAACAGTGGCTACAAAGGGGGTGTTATTACTGTAGTCAATTAATATGGTTTGCTTCCAATTGGTGGTCACCGAGCGTCTTTTGACAGTTTTCGAATGGTTGATATACAAAACTAGTCCAGGGTTGTCTCCCTCTCCATCTCTTCTCATGATGTATTCATCGCGGTCTACATAGAGTATTTGGGTGGGTCCAACTGCTAAGCTATTATGTATTTTAATTAATTGTTTAAGGGGGGGCTTAAAGTCTAGGTTTTCGTAATCCGAATAAAAAATGGTAGGATAACCAGGATGTGTTAAAATATACGCATAGGCCTTTAATTTATTTTCAGGGTCTATGTTATTATCCTCATTTGCATCCTTTTCGGTATCGTGATTTGCTGTAAAAGTTACAGCTTTATCTGGATGAGTCTGCCATAGCATGTCCTTATCCAAATATGTAAGATCATTAAAGCGATCTAATGCTTCTTCAAGTTTATAAAAAGTAGAAAAATCAAATACACCACTGCCTGTTTCATCCACATATTTTGATAATACGCTGGCATTTCCATCCCATAATTCACTTACGGAAAATCCACCAACCTCAGTGAGCCATGCTTTCACTACCCATGGTTCATACCCCAGAACATAGTCAAATCTCCAACCATCAAATCCCATGACATTTTTGTAATATTTTGCCACGGAGTTTTCGGATTTCCACAACCAATCCTGAACATAGGTTTGATTGTGATCTAAATTGGTTTCCTCATAAAATAGACTTCCATCGTCATAATTACTAGTACTATTTGGGTAGAAATTCTCGTAATTTCTATTAAACATCCCAGAGGCATTACCGTGGGTTTGGTCAAATAGGGTATAGGTGTCTTTTTCGCGATAAGGGTTGTACTCTAGGCCGCCACCTGAATTATGATTTATCACAATGTCAGCGATTACTTCTAGATCCAAATCATGCGCCTTAGAAATTAAGGTCTCAAGTTCTTTTCTACTTCCAAATCTTGTGATTACAGTTCCATGTTGATTGTACTCTCCGAAATCAAAGTAATCCGAAGGGTCATAACCCATAGAGTAACCACCTGATTGTCCTTTAGTAGCCACAGGTAACCATATTTTTTCTATCCCACTCTCACTCCAATCAGTAAGATGATCTGTTATGATGTTCCACCATTGTCCACGAGGTTCAACATCCCAATAGAAACTTTGCATCATCACTCCCTGACCACTTGAGTAATTCTCTAAAATAATAGGAGTTATCACTACATCAGTCGGGGGGGGATCCACCTCAGGCTCCCTCTGTGGCGAGTCATCGCTAGAACAACCGATACAAAGCAAGGTAAGTAGGATACTTAAAAAGTGTATTGTTTTCATATTTTGCTTTTAGATAAAAAAAGCCTGGTACATTGACTTTTGTACCAGGCTTGATTTATGTGGTTAATTATTGTTGAGGGATCAAAATATAACGTCCATCAAGATCGTTAAACCATATATTGTAAGTTCCAGCAGCTACTGAAATATCTGGATCATTATCGTTGAAACCTTGACCACTTAGAGGCGTAGAACCTCCCCAGCTATTTTCCCATTCATCCTCAGCTCTGAATTTAACTGTACCATCAGTAAGTTCAATGCCTTCAATTACCCAAACGTGTGGATCAAATGCTGTAGGTGTGAGATCTTGGTCTACATCCCATCCACCAGCTGTTGCATCACCTAAAATTCCAATAGTGGTATAAGATGGTGCAGCGGAAGCATCATATGGTTCAAAAGTGTAAGTCATATCTTCTTTGTTTACAGTGAGGCTGAAATAGCCATCAGTAGCTACAGGAAATGCAGAAGGATCTGTTCCTAGTATAGCAGTACTGCTCAGTGCTCCACTATCATCGAGTCCCCATTGTGAAGGCCAGTCTCCCAGGACCTCTAAAAGTTTAAATCCTTCAGTTTCGGTAGTTCCTGCAAATCTACCTGTGAAATTAAACATTAGATCGTTTTCTCCATCTCTAAATAATGGCGTATTGTTATTGTTTGCATCCCAACCAGCTGCAGTAACATCACCAACTAGGTACATTTGTGGTTTCATTTCAACTCCACCTTCACCTTCACTTGCCTCAATAAGTACTACCGCAAGAGCGATTACAGGAGATAATTGCTCAGTGTCTCCTCCTGCATTACCTACATAAGCTTTCACTCTAAAGTAAAGTGAACCTGTATTAGGAGCATCTGTTTCTGGATCGTTATCCAAACCAGCTTGACCAGCTAGATTTAACAGATAATCTATGGTAACTCCATAATTAGTTGCAGTTAGCTCCCCAGCTACAACTTCCTGAGCTTCAAAAGACTCTGTAGTTGAAGCTTGAAGTTCGTATTTTACTGGAGATGGTACACCAAAGTCAGTCGCGTTCCATACAAAACGTTCTGCTAGATTATCCTTGTTAGCTGCATTTAGCGGATAGGATTCTAAGAGGGTATTTTCAAAAGCGATGCCTTCTGGGTTGGGCTTAGCCACAAATGTGAAATCATCGTCCTCGGAACATGCGTTAAAACCTAGGACAGAAAGTAGGGCGACGAATATAAATATTGTTTTTTTCATCAGTTTATTTTTAGTATTAGTAACCTGTATTTTGAGTTAGATTAGAGTTGATAGAAAGTATATTTGAAGGTAAAGGGAATAAGACTCTATAATTATCTACAGAGGTTCCATTTTTAACTCCACCTTTAAATGGCCATAAATAGCTTGTTCCAGTATAATACCCGTAACGGATTAAATCAGTTCTACGTTGACCTTCCCAATACAACTCTCTTGCGCGTTCATCAAGAATAAAATTTAATGTAACATCACCAGCTGCGATGTTTCCACTTGAATTTCCGTAAGCTCTTGATCGTAATTGGTTAATTAAACTAGCGGCTGTATTAACATCACCACCAGCGCCACCTCTTACCACAGCTTCTGCATAGGTAAGGTAAATCTCAGCCAATCGAATTAACGGTAAATCAGTGTCGGTAAATTCACCTCCAGCATCACTACCTGGGTTCCCTTGTGAGTCTACATTCTTGAATTTAGAAACCGCATAGCCATCTGTAAATGTATTTGCAATAGTGTTGATCTCATAAGCTTGACCATCGGTATGAAACATTGCTCTACCATCATTCCATGCTACTGGGTATCCATCTCCATTGCTCGCAGAAATTGAGCTTGCAAATTTGCTAACTAAAGCACTAGTAGTACGGATACCATCCCATCCACCGTTAACACCATAGACTGCAGGATCCATATTTCCACCAATTGCTGCGTGAATCAGAAATGTTGTTCCACCATAGGTACGAGATTGATTTCCATCAAAGTTAAGTGCAAAAATGAATTCGTTTTGCGCTCCGTTAGAATTGTTATCCGCCAGGAATAATTCATCATAAGCATTACCATTTTGATTTGCATCAGTGGTGTTAATGCTATAAGAAGATTGAATTACTTTGTTGGCGTAGGTAACAGCTTCTGTGTATAATTGCTCACCTGTCCAAACTTCAGCATTTAAGTACAATTTAGATAGCAATGCCCAAGCAGCAACCCTGTCAACTCTACCATATTCATTTGCTTGGCTTTCTTTCAATTGGTCTTGAATCTCTAAAAGCTCAGCTTCCACAAATAGGAAGATTTCAGTTCTTGAGTTCTGTAATGGTAATTCTGTTGAAACTGCCGTTACAAGTGGTACATCTCCATAAAAATCAATCAAGTTGAAGTAAGCGAATGCACGTAGAAAACGAGCTTCAGCAATATATGTTGCCACTTCAGGATTTTCAGTGAGTTGTTCTGCATTTGAAATAAATGAATTACAGAAAGAAACTTCCTGAGCAAGACGATAGTACATCGCAGTAGAAAAGTCATTACTGGCATCCCAACTCATTTCATGAAGATTGGGAAGTCCTGGGTCTCCCCAACCTATCACTGCATTATCAGTTGTCAGCTCATTGAGATTAAATAACATCCGGCTGTATTGAGAAGTTCCCTCATCGATACCCGTAATATCTGGTTGTCCTGCAGGACCCGATTGCCCAGTCAATGCCAAGGAAGCATACAATTTGGCTAGTGCACCTTTTGCATCCTCAGCAGTAGCGAACACATTTTCTTCTGTGAAGCTATCTGGATCAATGCTAGGATCAACATTGAGATCGTCATGACAGCTTGTAAAAACAGCGCCTGTAATGACTAGGCTTAATAATATCTTATATGTTTTTTTCATGTTGTCTTTTTTAAAAATCTAGGTTAACTCCAAATACAAACGATCTTGGTCTTGGGTAGAAATTGTTATCAATACCACCGTATATTTCAGGATCTAAACCGTCATAATCTGTGATGGTAAGAACATTTTGAACCGAACCATAAAGACGTAGGCTCAAATCAGCATCGATAAAATCTCTAAGGGTATATCCAAGAGTAATGTTGTCTACTTTAAAGAAAGACGCATCTTGTATATAATAATCACTTTGTAAGTTTACCTCCGTTAGAGTGTTAAATCCTGTGTTGAAATAATCTGTATGTAAGTTTGTAAGAATGCTATTTTCTCTTGATCTCAATCCGTAAGTTTTACTAGATGCCATGTTGTTGTAGGCATAGTTTCCTAAGTTTGCTCTAGTAGCAACTGATAAATCCCAGTTTTTGTAGCTTACGCTGGTATTGAAGCCCATGATGATATCAGCATACGGATCATTGTATAGGTAACGGTCATCATTGTTAATTTGATTGTCTCCGTTTCTATCTACAACCGCTCCTTCTATTGGGCGATTTTGATCATCATAAACTTGCTTATACACCCAGAAACTATAAGGAGCATAGCCTTCTTTGTGTAATTGGATGTTGTTTCCAGTACCTCCGTTGATTCCACCAACTTCTACCTCATCAGGTAAGTTCGTTAGCTTATTATCATTAAATGAAATGTTATAACCTACATTCCAGGTAAAGTTTTCAGTCTGCACTGGAGTAGCATTGATTTCAAACTCAATACCTTTGTTCTCCATATCTCCAATGTTCTTATCAATAGCATTAGAGAAGTTGGTAAACGGATCAACAGTAACCCAACTAATTAGATCTTCGGTTTTCTTAATGTATGCGTTAACAGATCCTGAGATTCTGTTGTTAAATAATCCAAAGTCTATACCTGCGTTTAGGGTATTTCCAACTTCCCATCTTAGGTTCTCATTATAAGCCTCAGGACGGTACGTTTGGTAAAAACCATTTCCTAATTGGTAATTGGCGTTGGATTGACTCTGTGTATATCGTGTCAGGTATAAATAGTCACCTAAACCTGATACGTTACCGATCTCACCATAACCAACTCTGAATTTTAAGTTATTGATCACTTCTGAATTTTCTAAGAATTGCTCGTTGTTGATGTTCCATGCAAAAGCGAACGATGGGAAATAACCCCAACGGTCATCTGGATTCAACTTCGAAGAGGCATCCGCTCTAAGGGTCGCCGTAAATAAATAGCGGTCATCAAAGCTATAGTTTAATCTTCCAAAATAGGATAGTAATACGCTCTCCCATCTGTCGATAAAAATAAAATCATTTCCATCTTCTTCTGCCTCGCTATCATAGCTGTCGTTGTCAAATTCGAAGCTTTGGTAAGAATAACCTGCTACAGCATTTATGGAGTGTACATCATTGATGTCTTTGGTATAAGTAAGATATGCATCAAATAATTTGTTCGTTGACTTGTTTGAGTATGTACCTAGAGAACCATTCCAGTCATTTTGTGAAGATGGCATCTCAATAGGAATAATTGTTCTTCCATTACTGTCTGACTTGTCAATACCAACATTTACTGTTGCTGTTAAGTCAGGAAAGAAATGTAGTTGATAATCTACCTTTGCATTGGCGATTAAACGTCTTACCTCTGCAGTATCATCTTTAAGATCAACTAGAGCTACTGGGTTAGTCGGTGCCAAGCTGTTTTGTCCCCCTTGAGTATTTAACCAAGTAAAATAATTGGCAAATGGAGAATTTTCATCATAGATCGATTGCGTAGGATCGAAATCTACAGCCGCTCCGATGGCGTCTCTGTTACCAAAAGAGTTTTCAGTGTACGAACCACGTCCGTTTAATTCGATTTTTAAATGACCATCAAAAAACATTGGACGAAGGTTAAGAGACCCTGTGGTTCTAGCGAAATTATCACCTTTTAAAATACCACTTTGATCTGTATAACCTAAAGATGCTCTTACTGGCATAAAACCTTTAATGTTACCTGTTGTACTAAAGTTGTGATCAAAACCAATGGCTTGTCTATATATTTGATCTTGCCAGTTGGTGTTGCTATTTCCTAAACGTGAAATGGCAGCTTGATCTCCAGAATTTTGAATTATGGTTCTGAATTGATCTGCGTCCATAACGTCAACGAAATCCGTTGGGTCATAAACTGTAGTGGAAGCAGCATAGTTAAATTTAAACTCTCTTCCTTTACCTTTTTTAGTGGTAATCATAATAACCCCGTTAGCAGCTCGTGCACCGTAAATTGCAGTTGCCGAAGCATCTTTTAATACGGTCATACTTTCGATATCGTTAGGATTGATAAAGTTCAGTGGGTTTCTACTCCCTCCAATATTACCATCGGCTAAGGGAATACCATCTACAACATAGAGTGGATTACTACTCAAAGAAAGAGATCCTTGACCACGAATAACGATGTTTTGACCCTCACCAGGAGCTCCACCACCAGAACTAATAGATACACCCGCTACTTTTCCTTGGATTAATTGTTGGGCAGAAACAATTGGCCCTTTGTTAAAATCCTCCGATGTAACTTGATCCACAGCACCTGTAACATCTTTTTGGCTTACTGAACCATATCCGATGACTACCACTTCTTCGAGTTGTTCAGTGTCTTCTTGTAAGGTTACATTTAACCTCGTTCCACTTACGGCTACTTCTTGGGGGGTAAATCCGATGTAAGAGAACTGTAGTACAGTTCCGTTTTCCGCTTCCATCTGAAAGTTACCATCAAAATCCGTAGAAGTACCTTCGGTAGTTCCTTTAATCACTACGTTCACTCCTGGTATAGGAGTTCCTGTCCCTGCATCAGTGACTGTTCCTGTAACAACCTGTTGGGAGAATGCTCCCAGAGGTATCAGGAAAGCCAGCAGTTTTATTGTCTGAATTAGCTTCATAGATTGTTTGAAAAAATTAATTAAGTGTTAGATTTATTTTTACTTCTCAAGGTAAAACAACTGTAAAGTTTAGGTAAAGTTTAAGTATACGCAAATCTCAAGTGCAGCGAAATCGATTTAGTGTTCACAAGTTTTTACATTTTAACAAATACCTAATCAGGGGGGTAGCGTTCTTTAATTCCTTTTAAAGTTAGCTTTTTGATGATAAAGATTCAAGTGTAAGCTTTAAAAATTAGTTAGATTTCTAGAGATTTAGTCCTTATTTTTGTTAAATTACCACTTAAGCATAAAGTAATGAAGAAGAAGATTACCATGAAAGAAATTGCGAGAGAACTGGATGTGTCCATTTCTACAGTTTCTAAGGCATTGAACAATAGTCCTGAAATTAGTCAGGATACTATAGATAAGGTTCAAGCGTTCGCAAAATTCTACAATTACAAACCTAACAATATAGCCTTAAGTCTTAAGAATAAAAAAACTAAAAACATTGCGGTAATTATCCCGGAAATTGTTCATCATTTTTTTACTTTAATTATCAGTGGTATAGAACAAAAGGCTAATGAGTTGGGATATAATGTTATCGTGTGTCTTTCTAATGAATCCTTTGCCAAAGAAGTCATCAATTTGGAAACTATGGCCTCCGGAAGTATCGATGGGTTTTTATTGTCGCTTTCCAAAGAAACCATGGCTAAAAAAGATTTCCATCACTTAAGGGAGGTCATCAACCAAGGAATGCCACTTGTCATGTTTGACCGTGTTTCTGATGAGATTTATTGTGATAAAGTCATTATAGATGACGCTCGTGCTTCTTATAATACAGTGAAGCACTTAATTTATTCCGGCTGTCAAAGAATTGCACTACTAACAACTCCTGATTACGTTTCGGTTGGGAAGCTAAGAACTTTGGGTTATAAAAATGCGCTGAAGGATGAAGGTATTGAGATTGATGAAAACCTTATTGTTAGGGTAGAAACAGTAGAAGAATTAGATGGCAAAGTTAAATCCCTATTTGATACTGAAAAATTTGATGCCGTTTTCGGGGTGAACGAACTCTATGCTGTTGTTGCGATGCGTGAGGCTCATAGTAGAGGTTTAATTATCCCTCAGGAAATGAGTTTCGTTGGTTTTAGTGATGGTATTTTATCTAAATATGCCTACCCTAGCTTAACAACAGTTGTTCAACACGGCTTCGAGATGGGGCAGAAAGCTGCTAAAATGCTTATTGACCGCCTGGAAAGTGACCACACAGATGACTCCTATAAAATGGAGGTTATTAAAACATCGATCTTGCAACGAGAATCTACGAAACCTGTTTAGGGATTTTACGAAAAAGTTTCGGAACTCCGCTTATATGAAGCTGTTAAAATGTTAAGCTCATTAATTAATGCTTTGCCAGTATCAAAAAAATTGTATCTTCGCCCTGATCAAAACTTATTTTTACTTCTCAAAAATAAACATAAGTAAGTTTTGATAAGTCGTAGCGCTTATCGTATTAAGAATTAACAAATTACGATAATGAAAAAGCGTATTTTAGGATTCTGGGAGATATGGAACATGAGTTTCGGATTTCTAGGAATACAATTCGGGTTCGCCTTACAAGGTGGATTTATGTCCCGAATATTTCAAACGCTGGGTGCAGATAAAGAGAGTCTTCCGCTATTGTGGATTGCTGCTCCTTTAACAGGTCTGATAGTCCAGCCTATCATTGGGTATTTAAGTGATAAGACATGGCATTCTAGACTAGGTAGGCGTCGTCCTTACTTTCTAATTGGTGCTATTTTGAGTTCATTTGCCTTATGTTTAGCTCCGCATTCTTCGGCATTGTGGATGGCAGCTGGTTTCTTATGGATTTTAGATGCCTCCATTAATATAAGTATGGAACCCTTTAGGGCCTTGGTGGCGGACAAATTACATGAATCACAACGATCCTACGGATTTGTGGTTCAAGCGCTCATTATTGGAGTAGGTACATTAGTGGCAAGTAACTTACCTTGGCTGGTTAATATTTTAGGAGTGAGCAATGAAGCGGCTCCTGGAGTAGTGCCCTTATCCGTTAAAGTAGCCTTTGGTATTGGGGCAGTAGTTTTTATGGATCAAGAACAATTTCTGGGTTTTTACTAT
>NZ_AMSG01000011.1 GCF_000300875.1 Galbibacter marinus
AAAAAAGAAGTGGTTAAAAGTATCGTTTAACATGCCTGCAAATAAAAAATACCTAACAACATCTCCATATCAAAAAATCGCTAAAACAACAGCCGCTTTTATTGGAGGATATATAGTGACTGAAACATTTTTCATTGCTTTGATTTCCTGGACTAACGCCAGTGCACTAATCTTCACATTAAGATATGCTGGATTTATTTTATGGACCGCTTTGATGATACTTGCCTTTATAAGTAAAAACGGTTGGGTGATCTGGGGGGTTTATCTCTTAATTGCACTGTTATTCTACGGTGTTGCCCTTCTGGGGGACCCAATGGCACTATAACTTCTAATTCCATTTTCATGAGCAACCGTATATATAATATTATCTTCCATACCCATACCCTTAGTGGTATCATTATAAGTGCATTGTTATATGTGATATTCTTCACAGGATCTATTTCCTTTTTAAGGGATGAGATCAATGCATGGGAAAGGAACGAGCCGATCGAAGAGCATTATTTTAGCACTATAGACTTTGACACTGCAATTCAAAATTTAGACTTTAAAGAAAAATTATATAGTAAAGACCTTAGTTTTTCACACCGGTATTACGAAAAGAGGATTGCTGCTTTTGTTTCCAAGGCTAAGGACACTACTTTAAAAGAGGAAAACACCAAAACAAGAAGAAGAGGTTTTTTCTATCTAGACGCTGAAAAAAATATAAAGTCAGACTACACATCCAACTACTCCATGGGTGAATTTTTCTACCGACTTCACTTTTTTGCCCAATTAAACTTCTTTGGACGTTCAGGTTATTTTTTATCAGGTATGGTTGCTTTGTTCTTTCTTTTTGCTGTGGTTACTGGGGTGATCATTCATTGGAAAAAAATAATCCCAAGCTTTTATGTCTTTCGTCCTAAAGCAAAATGGAAAACCATCTGGACGGATTCTCATGTCGCTTTGGGATTAATAGGCCTACCCTATCAGTTTATGTTTGCCGTGACAGGGGCGTTTTTAATCATTGGATATACAGTGATGTTGCCCCCAGTGCAAAAGGTACTTTATAATGACAACCCGAAGGAGCTAACTCAAGCCGCGCAAGATAGAGAGCAAGAAGAATATCCTTTTATAGGAGAGGCTGCAGATTATAAGGTGTCCTACAACGAATTAATTAATAGAACCAAAGATAAATGGCCAGAACTAGTAATAAATGAACTCAAAGTAATTAATTACGGGGATAAAAATATGCATGTACAAGTAGGCGGGTCTCCAAAGTACAAAGACAAAATTTCAGGAGCGGGTCATTTAACCTATAGGTTAAGCGACATGAGTGTAGTCGCTATTAAAGATCCCTATAAAACCTCTTATGTTGAAAGCGCCGACCATATCCTTAGGAGATTGCATTATGGTGATTATGGCGGATATGGGATGAAATTAATTTATCTGGTTCTTGGGTTTATTACATGCTTTGTAATTATTTCAGGGGTCCTAATCTGGCTAGTAGCACGAGACAAAAAACATGTAGCCAGCTATAAAAGACGTTTTAACTCATGGTTAGTACGGATCTATATGGCGGTATGTTTAGGATTATTCCCAGTGACGGCCGCGACCTTTAGCGCAGTAAAACTCTTTGCAACAGATACCATGTTGGATCGAAAAGCTTTTATTAGTCAAACCTTCTTTTGGACTTGGCTAGTGGTGACCATATTACTGCTTTTTAAAAAGGACCATTATACAATAAATAAGCTATGTCTTATCTGGGGAGGTATCCTTAGTTTCCTTGTTCCTATTAGCCAAGGATATGTAACAGGTAATTGGGTTTGGACTTCAATATCCAAAGGATATTCTCAACTGGTTGTTGTGGATCTTTTTTGGATCATATTAGCTTTGGTCTCACTTGGAGTATTACTCAAGCTTAAGAAAAAACCAGTTCATCCTTGAAGTTGAATTATTCCGTATTACGTAGGTAATTATCCGTTTTGCGTACCTCTCTACCCATGCAAATGAAATACTTTCGCGTAAAATTTATATTAATCGAGTCTAAATAAAAATAAATGCATACCATATTTTCAAGAGCCTTATTTTTACTATGCGCAGTTGTTTGCTCTTTATCATCCTTTTCACAGCAGAACCAATTCACCGTTGATGGCCATGTTAGGGACGCAAATGGAAATCCAATTATCGGTGCTTCTGTTATTATAGAAAGCATCAATAAAGGAGTCTCAACAGATGAAAATGGTTATTTCTCTTTACCTCTTAATGGCAATGCACAGGCCTATTCTTTAAATGTTATTTCTTTGGGATTTAAGCAAAAGTCTATCCTTATTGATTCAAATACAACTTTGAACCAGTCTTTTGATATTGTATTAGAAGAATCATCCGTGGATCTTAGTGAAGTGGTGGTTTCTGGGAAAAGTATCGTTAATCAAGTTAAAGAAAAAGCTTTCAATGTAAATGTTATTGATGCCAAAAAGTTACACAACACCACATTAGATATCGGAGGTGCTTTAAATAGAACTTCAGGGATTAGGGTTCGTGAGAGTGGCGGTGTGGGTTCTGATATGAAATTATCTCTTAACGGATTTACGGGAAATCAGGTACGTTTTTTTATTGACGGAATTCCAATGGACAATTTCGGCTCATCGTTTCAACTCAATAATATTCCAATAGGTCTAGCTGAACGGATCGAGGTTTACAAAGGAGTAGTTCCCATCGGATTGGGAGGTGATGCCTTGGGAGGTGCGATTAATATCATTACAAACACTTTTAAAAAAAGTCACTTAGATGCCTCCTATTCATTTGGTTCGTTTAATACCCATCGATCGATGGTCAATGCAATTTATGTGTCTAAATCTGGTTTTACCGCCCAACTGAATGCTTATCAAAACTATTCAGATAACGATTATAAAATTGAGGTAGAAACCGCTGATCTTCAAACAGGTGAATACTATCCAAATGAAATCGTTAGGCGCTTTCACGATAGGTATCACAATGAAACCGTAATAGCCAATATTGGAGTGGTCAACAAAACCTATGCAGATCAATTGTTATTTGGAATAACCTTGGGAAGTAATTTTAAAGAAATTCAAACCAGAGCAAGAGCTGATAGTCCACCATATGGGGGATTACACAGAAAAGGTAGCATTATTATGCCAAGTTTAAAGTACATCAAAAATGACTTTATTGTTAAGGGTCTGAACGCTAGAATTAACGCCAATATTAATTTAGGTAGAGAACAAAATATAGACACCCTTCACAGAAGGTATAATTGGTTGGGGGAATTTATCGAGTACGAGGGTCCTGGTGGTGAGCGCTCTTACTCTTTGTATAAATTCAAAAATAATTTAGGAATCGCCACCGCAAGCTTTGATTACAAATTCGCTGACAAACACGCTTTGGCCTTAAGTAATACCTTAAACACCTTCAATAGGAAAGGTGAGGATCAGTTAAGGCCTGATAACCAAGATTATGAACAACCCAGAAAAACCATGAAAAACATCATTGGTTTAGGCTATGGATATGAGGCAGATAATTGGAATGTAAATGTATTTACTAAGCATTATTTTCAGCAAAATAAGTTCAGTCTAGCATTGGATTCTGAGACCCCAGGTGAACTGATGTACCACAAACGGACAAACACATTCAACTTTCTAGGTTATGGGCTGGCTCTAACCCATTTCATTAATGATGACTTACAAATAAAGGCTTCTTTTGAAAAAAGTTATAGAATGCCCGAAAATGAAGAACTCTATGGTGATTTAATCAACTTAGAAGGAAATATAGACTTGAAGCCTGAGAAAAGTTATAACTATAACCTTGGTGCCAGTTATTGGTGGCGGTTTAAAAATCGACAACACCTTTACTTTAACATCAACGGTTTCTACAGAGATGCAAGTGATTTTATACGACCTGTGCTAAATAGAAACCAAGTCATGCAAGTGATGGATAATTTGGGAAGTGTAACCAATGTAGGCGTTGAGTCTGAAATAAAATATCAATTCGGCAATAGATTCTCTGCCGGAGTGAACTTAACCTATCAGTCCCTTAGGAACAATACCAAATACGAGGGTGGTCAAACCACCGAAAGTGCTGTTTACCGAGACCGAATCCCTAATATGCCCTATTTATATGGGAATGCTGATATGAGCTACACCTTCCATGATGTAGGTGGGGTAAATAACAGCCTGACTATCGGTTACAACATGCTTTATGTACACGCCTTCTACCTCTACTGGCCTAGTCGAGGCTCAGCGGAAGGTAAATATGGAGTTCCGGAACAAATCGCTCAGGATTTAAACTTAACCTACACTTGGAAAAATGACTTACAATTCACCCTTGAATGTAGAAATATCTTTAACAAAAACCTTTATGATAATTTCAGTATTCAAAAACCAGGGCGAAGCTTTACTGGTAAGATTAAATACACATTTTTATGATAAATGCTAGCCAAAAACACGATTAAGAGCATAGCCTACTATAAGTAATCTGAAACATTAAATAATTAAATAACATTAAATTTTAACTCATGATCAAGCAATCTAATTATTACTTTGGTTTATTATTAGGAGCCGCACTTCTTACCGCGTGTAGTAGTGATGACGGTGCGACCAATCCAGATGAAGGTGGTGAAAATCCAACAGCTGAGCCGCAATATTTAATTACAGCAACACCTACTACTGCAGGGTCAGAGGGTGTGGCTGATTACATTTTATCAACTGAAGATCTTACTCAGGGTAGTATTTCTACTGATGGAAATGGTGTAGAACAAGACGGTACTTATCGTTATTACGAAACTCATAATAATAAGTTTTTTAGTTTCTTATACGGACAAGGAAATCCAGGAGCTGTCACTACATATCAGTTAGATGGCAAAAGCAAGTTGCAAAAATTATCAGACTTTCAAGCTGAGACTGTTCAAGCCTTTGCTCCTGTAAATGATGATATTCTGATGATCAAAATTTCAAGGAATGCGGAATCTCCATTTGCCTATTGGTATCAGCTGGATACCGAAGCTTCTCAGTTCACTGCTGAGGGTCAAATCAACACTCAAGAATTAGCAAATAAGGAAAATGGAGAAATAGCATTCTTTTCATGGATTACTCAGGTAGGCGATAAAGTGTTCTTGCCATATTTTACTATGAAGGCTTGTTGTAACGATTCATGGGGAACAGACTATCCAGACGAAGCGAACATCGCTGTGTATTCATATCCGGAAATGACATTGGAAACTGTTATTCACGATAATCGAACTAGCTTTATAGGTAGGTATTTCAACAACGGGCTTTCAGTTGATGAAAATGGCGATGCCTATGCTTTTTCATCAGCTATTGCGACCACAAACAATGAAGTAAGCACTACAAAATCATCATCTGTGACACGAATTAAAGCTGGAACTTTGGAATTCGATCAAGATTATTTATTTGATTTAGAAGCTGCCTCTGGTGGTTATTACCTCACTGACCACACTTATGTTGGTAATGGAAAAGTCATAGGGATATTCTTAGAAGAAAAGACTTCAAGCTATGCCACAGGAAATAGATTTGCTCTAATCGATCTACATAACCAAACCTTAGACTGGATTACAGGATTACCTAGTCCAGAAAACATACTTAGTGTTACCAATGGAATGAACAGTTATGTATCAGAGAATAAAACAAATGTTTTTGTCGGAATAACCACTGAAACTGGAAGTTTCATATATAACATTGATATAGCAAGTAATACAGCTACCCAAGGCATTGAAGTACAAGGAGGTCAGATCACTGCGATAAACAAACTAAATCCCGTAAAATAAAGCTTCATAAATTGTAGTTAGTTAAAGATGGCATGTTTAGTGCATGTGTATTTTTTAAATCCACGCCCCGATAAAGAATGAAATTTCTATCGGGGTATTTTCTTTTTTAATAGGATCCATTTTCAAATAATTTTTAACAAAAAGTAAGAGGTTAGTTCAAAGTAAAAAAACTAATTTATAAAAAGGCTACCAAAAAGTCTATGGATTTGACCCCTGTGAGATATCAAAGCCTCCAATAACGCGTTCATAATACTCAATCATTTCTTTGAGCTTCCCAGGTTTTAAAGTAGCTAGATTATCCTTCTGACCTTCATCCTTAAACAAGTTATACAGCTGATATTCACTTGTATTCCCCAGTTCGATATTCACTTGCTTATTAATTGCTAGTCCATTATAAGGCGGAATCATAACCCATTTCCCTTTTCTTAAGGCAGTACGGGATGCGGCCTCCATAATCAAGGCTTCTCTACCCTGCTTACTATCCCCTAGTAGAACAGGAAGTAAATCTTTACTATCTAAAGTATTGTTCTCTGCGCCTATTAAGCTGGCTAAAGAACCATAAAAATCTAATTGGCTTACCATTGCATCAGATACCTTAGGCTGAATTCTTCCTTTCCAGTAGGTAATAAAAGGTACTCGGGTTCCAGCCTCAAAAAGACTATACTTCCCTCCTTTTAAACCTGCGTTAGGATCATGTTTTCCAATTTTCTCCACAGCCTGATCGTAATACCCATCATTTAAAACGGGCCCATTATCACTGGAGAATATCACTAAGGTGTTTTCTAACAAACCTTCTTCCTTAAGGGTATTCATAAACTCACCAATAACCCAATCTGCTTCTAAGATCACATCGCCGCAAGGTCCCATTGTTGATTTACCCACAAATCGTGGACTAGGTGTTCTCGGTACATGGGGTTGTTGTAATCCGAAATACAGAAAGAAAGGTTCGTTTTTATGCGCCTTCACGTAATCTTGTGCCTTTTTAAGAAAATGGTCAGCCATCTGATCGTCTTTCCATTTTGCTGCTTCTCCCCCTTTCATAAAACCAATGCGAGGGATCCCATTCACCACACTGTTATTATGACCATGATGCCATTTCATCTTAAGTAATTCTGGATTTGAAATAGCGGTAGGTTCTCCCTTAAAGTTTTCTGAGTAACTCACCTCTATGGGATCGTTGGGATCCAGACCTACTACTCTACCATCTTCTATGTATACTGTTGGCACCCGGTCATGAGTAGCGGCCATAATATGCGAATAATCAAACCCAACCTCATTAGGCCCTGGTGAAATATGTTCGTTCCAATTGACATGCCCTGTACCTAAGCCAAGGTGCCATTTTCCAACGACAGCAGTATGATAACCTTCGGCATCAAACATCTTTGGTAAAGTCTGCTGCTCTGTTGAAATTAGTAGCGGAGCTGTTCCTGGAAGGATCTTAGCATCTTTATTACGCCAGGGATAACTTCCCGTTAAAATAGCATAGCGGCTTGGTGTACATGTCGCAGAGGTTGCATAACCATTGGTAAAGCGTAGACCTTCTTTAGCTAGTGCATCTATATGTGGTGTTTGTAGTTCTGTTGCTCCATAACTACTGAGATCTCCATAACTACTGAGATCTCCATATCCTAAATCATCTAAATATAGAATCACCACATTGGGTTTTTCTACTTCCATGGTTGTGGTATCTGTGGTTTTGGTTTCTTGTTTACAACTCAGAAACAATACAGTAGTTAAGCTACATAGTAGCCTAGCAATATTCCGTAGGATTTTTGAAGGTCTTTTTATAGATGGGTAAATTATTATAAAGCAGTTTGATTCCTTGAATTCTTAAAAAAATAAAGATATATATTTTTGCTTAACATCCTTAAGAAAAATTTATGCGGATTACTATCGCTAGTATTTCCTAGCTGCGAATTCTTTAGCAGTTAAGATAGGTAGCCAGTGGAGGAATATCCAAGACCTCCTATTAGGATTAAACTTGTCCTAGGCTCAACAATTCCAGTCCTGTGCCTAGCAGGTCCAGTGCTACTGCAGCTTTAATTTGTCATTGATCATTGGAATTCCATAACGAACAAAATTACTACTCCTTAAAGCGAATAAAACCCCAGGTTCTTTTAATCTCTTTATCTACCTCTTTTGGATCCACCTCATCCGTATAAAAGTAATATATACTTGCAGTTCAGCGATGATAACGAGATTAGTACTAATGAACCATTTCAGAGCCCAACACGTACACCTATACTGATCTACAAACAAACACTTTTCTTTCCTTAACTGGAGCTATAGAGAGCGTATATTACTGATTATAAATTTGATCCCTATATATTATAGAGGATACAGAGAGAAAGGTAATCTCCTTGGCTTGAAAAGCGAATTCGGCTGGTTAAAACCGAAAGGATAGATCGTAACACTTACATTTAGCCAAAAGTGTTAAAATTTAAAAAAATGAAAAATGTAAAACTAGATAGCAACACCAAATACGATGGGAGAACAATTGTCGTGAAGCCAAAGGGAATTGTGGCCTATCATAAGACTTTTATATCTGAAGATTGTCCAACATAAATATCCTTCACGGAAAAGAAGGAGTATTTTATTGTATCTAAATGGTAAAAAGTTATGTTTCTATGTTTTGGAATAGGAGATCGACGACATCCTAAGAGGATACCAGGAATACATCGACCAACAAATTGAAGATATCCTTAGAGAAATGGAAAATTTCATTACTATAGAGCGGTGTTTTATAAATTAGTCTACCCTAACAGTTACAAGAAAAATAGAAGAATTCAGAATCATGAAATATGATTTATTTTGTCAAAGTAGATCAGGTTCAAGGTATTTAATTTGTCGAATCGCAGATTTTCGATTAAGTTGCAATAGTATATGGCAAATAGCCCAAAGCCATTAAAAAAGAAATTTATGTTTAAAACTTCGTTAAAAAAGGGAGTAACTGTACCGAGCTTAATTTTCATCGTAGGAGTATCATTAATCGCTGTTTTTTTTCCCGAAGTTACCGAAGGTCTATTGAATAAGATCCAGAACTTCATCTTTGTCAACTTGAACTGGATTTATATCTGGACTGTTACGATATTCGTTATTTTCCTGATATACCTTATGTTCAGTAAGTACGGAAAAATACGATTGGGGAGAAATGACAGCAAACCGGAACATTCATTTTTTTCGTGGATTTCTATGCTGTTTGCCGCCGGAATGGGTATTGGACTAATGTACTTTGGTGTTGCTGAACCTATGCAACATTACGCTTCTGATGTTTTTGGGTTGCATGGCTATGTCAACCAGGAAAAAAACGCACAGCTATATAGCTTTTTTCACTGGGGTATACACGCTTGGGCAATTTATGCCATTATAGGTCTTTCCTTATCATACTTTACGTACCGGTATAGACTTCCTCTTTCGCTGCGTAGTGGATTTTACCCACTGTTAAAAGATAAAATTTATGGAAAATGGGGAGATGCAATTGATGTATTTGCACTCTGTAGCACCTTTTTCGGCATCACCACTACCCTTGGCTTTGGAGTCGTACAAATCAATTCCGGACTAAATACACTTCATATCGTACCGGATACTAGTTTTTTATACCAAGTCTTGATCGTCGCTGTATTGGTTTTACTTTCGATTGCCTCAGCGGTTACTGGAGTAGATAAAGGAATAAAAATATTAAGCCGGATTAATATTACACTTGTGATCGTCCTGCTGCTTTTTGTGCTGCTTGTCGGTCCCACGGTTTATCTGATCGGCAGCTTCACTGAAGGTCTCGGAAATTATATCACCAATTTTTTCAGTCTCACCTTTGGCACCCATGTTTATGAACCGGAGTCCCTACCCTGGTTTTATGACTGGACAATACTCTATTGGGCTTGGTGGATTTCTTGGTCCCCTTATGTCGGGTTGTTTATTGCCAAAATATCAAAGGGAAGAACTATCCGAGAGTTTATTGCCGCAGTCTTAATCATTCCTAGTATATTTAATTTCTTTTGGATGACTGTTTTTGGTAACAGCGCTATTTGGTTTGACCGCAACAAAGCAGACGGTATGCTAAGTGCGTTGTCATCTGACCCTGATGCGCTCATGTTTCGGTTTTTAGAATACCTCCCACTCTCTACTGTTGCCAGTTTTACCGTTGTATTGATTATTGTTATTTTCTTTGTGACCTCGGCAGATTCTGGGATATTTGTCATGAACAATATCGCAACAAAAAATGCTAAAGCTTCTCCGAAATGGCAAGTTTTCCTTTGGGGTATCTTACTTGCTTTAGTGTCGTTATTTTTGTTAAACGCCGGTGGTTTAGATGCGCTTCAGAGCATGACTTTAATTACCGCCTTGCCTTTCTCTATAATTATGCTAATGTTTATGGTTAGTCTTGTAAAAGCCTTAACCATTGACGGAGATTACTATGAGCGTAGTTTTTCCGAAACTGCCGTCCCGTGGTCAGGTGGATTTTGGAAAGAACGTCTAAAGCGCATTGTATCTTACAAAAACCGTACTTCTGTGGATCATTATATTGAGACCACGGTAAAAACAGCATTTACTGAATTGCAACAGGAATTTGCAACTAATGGAATCGAAACAAAACTCAATACTTACAAAGATCCAACGAAAGTCGAGATTGAAATTCAATATGATATCGTTAACAATTTTGTTTACGGCGTAAAAAATGAATCAAAACTGCTATCTGACTATTTGCTTAATGAAGAGAACCATCCTGATATTGAAGAAAATAAAACGTACTTCCCGAAAGCCTATTTCGGAGATTCAAGAGAAGGGTATGACATCCATTATTTCACGAAAAATGAATTGATTTCAGATGTCCTAAAGCATTATGATCGATTCTTGACTATTGTATCAGAGGAACGCAATGAAATGTTTATTAGTAGTAATGCCAATAAAAGGAAAAACTAAATAATTATTACAGAAGTAGCGTAGGTATAATTTTCGGACATGGGTTACCATCAATAGTTTAATACTGTAACTTTAAAATTAATAATACTCTTAAATTTTCTGATTTAATAAGCATCTTAATATCCGGTACAAAATAATGCCTCCCCTTTATTAACTAAAGGGGGTGAACTGCATTCCCGAAATCATGAGTGATGCAGCCCAATTCCTATCACCGGACAACAGCGACGCTTCTTATTATTGAACCATAAAATATTCCGTCTCTGGGAACTCTTATATACAATTGATTATTCAGGTTGTTTTTTTGATTTCGACATCTGGCGTATCAGTCTTGTATATTTTCGAAAAGCCCAGTATCTTAAAACGGGATTTTTAATGATGTCCACTTTTTCACCTTGAACATCTTGTTTAAACGCATATTTTGTAGAGTCCATTTTTGTAATGGTATAAGGGTAGGAAAATGACAATTCCATTCCAGAATCCACTCAGCGCTGATGTTTCTCCTACGCTTGATTAGCATTAGTGTCGTAGTAACAAATAAAAAGCAGTAAACGCTCCCTAGCATCTCCTCCATAAATATCTTAAAAACATTTGAAATAGGAATATGTATCGAAGAATATTTACGGGATTCAGAATCACAACTATTCATTCTTTATCACCAATAACACATCAGATAAGTCTTTAAAAATATTATTTTTACCTACATTTAGATCACCATACTCAAAACTTTATTTATTATGAATTCACGTCGCGATTTTCTACAATTACTCACCACTTCAGCAGTAGCCTTACCATTTTTACCACTCTACGGTTCATCAGAACAGTTAGCATTTTACGACCAATCGTATGAAGGGCCTGTGTTGCGTGTAGCTATAATGGGACTCGGAAGCTATGGCACTCGTGTGGCAGAAGCAATGCAAACTTGTAAACGCGCGAAGCTCGTAGGTGTAATCAGTGGTACACCTGCTAAAATTAAAGATTGGCAATCTAAATATAATATTCCAGAGAAGAATTGTTACAACTATGAAAATTACGATAGCGTCAAAGACAACCCAGACATTGATGCCATATACGTTATTACACCAAATGGACTTCATCATCAGGCAGTTCTCCGTATTGCTGCCGCCGGAAAACATGCCATATGTGAAAAGCCCATGGCTATCAATGCACAAGAGGGACAAGAAATGGTGGATGCTTGTAACAAGGCAAATGTTAAGTTATTAGTGGGGTATCGTATGCATTTTGAACCAAATACATTGGAAATAATCCGAATGCGAAATGAAGGTGAATTAGGAAAAATTATGTTCTTCCAAGGATTGAGTGGATTTAAAATCGGAGATCCTACCCAATGGCGATTGGATAAAGAATTGGCAGGTGGTGGTGCTATGATGGACATTGGTATCTACTCCATCAATGGTGCCCGGTATATGGTGGGAGAAGAACCCATATGGGTTACTGCACAGGAAACGAAAACAGATCCTATAAAATTCAAGGAAGGTGTAGACGAAACCATCCAGTTTCAGTTAGGTTTTCCTAGTGGAGCAGTTGCTTCATGTCTATCTACCTATAGTATGAATCATCTAGACCGCTTTTTTCTTAATGGTGATAAAGGATTTGCAGAATTACAACCTTCCACTGGTTATGGCCCTATAAAAGGACGCACTCATAAAGGTGAATTAATGAAACCACACATCACCCATCAGACCGTACAAATGGACCAGATGGCAGGAATTATTTCAGCTGGTGAAAAGGCGGTCGTGCCAGTAGACGGAGCCGAAGGAGTTAAAGATCTAAAGATAATAGATGCCATTTATGAGGTATGTAAAACTGGAGGAAAGAAGAAATTGGATTTATAAAAAGCACCTAGATAAACCATTCTATCACTTAAAAATTAATAAATATAAGGAGCCATTTATTTTTGGGAAATAGAATTCGAAACCCAAATTAGGGCAGTCCATTTGGTCCAATTTTAAAGACCTTAACCTAAAAACACTCTTGTAAGAATAATCGTTTTTTTTTACAAAGAAATCGTTGGAATATTTATACTCCACCCCTACCTTTGCCCAACATAAAGTTCATAAAAGGGTTGGTTTTGGGTGGCATTAATGCAGGCAATTCAATTGATCACCCCTATTTCTTTTTCAAAAAAGTACAAATCACTTCCTTTAGACAAAACTCAACTCAACCATCCAATGAATAAAATAGTTATTATTTTAATGGCATTCTCATGCCTTGCAGTAAACGCACAATCAGAAATAAAAGGAAGCGTTTTAGAAAAAGAATCCCAAGAACCTTTAGAATTTGTCGAAGTCATTTTGCTGAATAAGGAATCTTCAATTACGGAAGGTACAGTGACGAATGCCGAAGGTGCGTTTGCACTGAATTCAGGACAAGGAGAAAAATTGGAATAAAAATGCTACAGTCAAAGGTGCTTAACGGAGTCCATACGTACGGGACTGTCTTCTAAATCATAAGGATTACAATAGGATCAAAAATATAGATACATTATAATAAAATCATGGAAAAATCGATTGAACATAAAACATACGTCAAGGCTGTTCTACGGATGGAAGAGCTACTTAAAAAGGTAGGCAATGACACCCCAGAGTATGACTCCCAAATGATAGAGCTTTTAGAGGTAAGCGATGTTGTAGAAAAATATGAAGAAAATCATTTCCCCATCGGATTACCCACTTTAAAAGAAATGATAGAACTTCGTATGTTTGAAATGGGTCTTAAACGCCAAGACTTGGCAACGCTTTTAAATACGAGCGCCTCTAGAATTAGCGACTATTTAAACGGACGAAGGGAAATTACCTTGAAAATTGCCAAGGCCTTACATCAAAAATTGAATATCGATAGTGATATTATCCTGCAGTAAATATAACTACCTGCCAATACGTGAAATAGCCTTAAGTGCTATTAGGTTTAGGATAGGATTACAAAAAGGGGAAGCCTACATTTTCATTCTTAAAAAGACAAAATTTCGAATTTATAACTGATGTTTCTGGATTTGGTCAAATTGCATAGAACGGTTTTGTGTATGATTAGTGGCGTGATTAAGCAACCAAATTTAGCTAACAAAAACTGAACAGAAAATCCGCGAGGATTTTCGTAAGTAGGCGAGAACTAGCCATTAATTATACACGGTGCTCTACGGGGTTTTTAGTCGGCTATTCTCTTTTTCAAATCCATTCTTTCGTGTAAGATTCTTGTTATTTCAACATAATCTTCACTTAATGTACGATAAAATATTATGTGTCGGTTTGCTTGAATTCCGAGAAGTTGCTTTGAAATTCCCTCGTAGTTTTTTCCTAAATCTGGATTTTCAGCTATTTCTTCACAATTTGAAATTAATTCATCATAATATTTGTCGGCTTTTTTTTCCGACCAAACCTCAAATATATATTCCCAAATTTTTGATAAATCAGCAACAGCTTTATTCGTCAGTTTATATTCAGACATTAGAGTGTTTTTTCGCTTTTAGTGATTCAAGATGTTTTTTTGGGTCAAAATCGTGAGCAATTCCGCTGTCAATTCCTTCTTGAATTGCATTTTTCAAAGCAATCACTTTGCTTTCTTCTTCTTCCAAAAGTCTTAATCCAGCACGAATAACTTCGCTAACGTTTTTAAATCTTCCTTCGCTAATGCTACTTTGAACGAATTGGTCAAAGTGATTTCCGAGTGATATTGATGTGTTTTTGTTCATTTTGAAACTTATTTAATTCAAGTATACCAAACTTTGGTATACTATCAAAATTTTCTCAAATTGCGTAGAACCGTTTTGGGTATGATTAGTGCCTGAACAAGGTAGAGTTCGGAGACTGGAATTGAAATACAAATACCATTAGGGTATTTTACTTCTATGGTTTTCTTTGTGGAAGATTGCGGCTTGATCTGAACGAAGTGAGGAGCTTTCATCAAACTTCTTAATCCAATAATATAATGTCGAAGTAACAATCCCTTGTGTTTGGCAGAAAGCTTTACCAGTAAGGCCACTTGCTCGGAAGTCCTCAACAAAGGTAAACATTTTTTCTCCCTTGCTCATAATAAAAATTTGAAGCAAAGCTAGAACCTGACAACTACTGATACAACATGGCTTCGTGGGGTGGAAACTCTTAGAATGGGTGCTAACGTCTTCGGCTATGAATAGTGTGGGAGTAGAGAACCAATACCAATTCCTTTAGGTACCAAGCCAAAGCAATTTGTTAGCATTTATTTTTTTTAATTTCAAATGTCAAATCAAACTGATTGGCGACATCATAAATATAGTAAAGATCGCAGGTATTTTGCTATACATGCGGGGAAGTCGCTTAAGGGAAGCGATGTCGTACAAGTCATGGACACGATCACTTTTGGAAACCAAGCGCTGCCAAAGCGTCTCAAGGTCGACAACGGAAGTGAGTTCATTAAAATTTTCCCAGCGTTAAAAGGCCCTATACTTTATTAAGCACAAGACCTTTTAATTCTGTTTTTAACTAGCGCCATTATAGCGCAAGAAAGGATCCGTTAAATTAATACCTAGCGATTAAAGTAAACAGGAACTTAATCCTCTAAATTCCAACGACCCTTCCACTCTAAAATAGGCCTATCTCCGTCCCATTGAATGGGCAACCAAACATACCTACCATCAATATGATTTTTAGGATTCCAACGATCTGCCATAAAAATATAGCGATCTTCAACTCCTTCTACTTTAAGAACGTACGTACTTTGAGAATTAAACGTTAAATCAGCCCCCTCCCCTATACAAGGATTTCCAAGAGGTTCCCAAGGTCCCCAAATACTTTCCGATTTAAAACTACGTGCTGCATTTGGATCCCAACCCGTACAACCAGAGGTAATCATATAATAACTCCCGTTTCTTTTAAACATAGTAGGCGCCTCATTGTGGCCTGCAGGAGCAAGGGTGATGTATTTCCCGGTAAAACTAAGATAATCATCCGCAAGTTCAGCAATGTGAAGGGTAAGGTTCTCCTCTGAAGAGTAGATGTGATACGCTTTATTGTCATCGTCCACAAAAAGCGTCATATCTCTAGCCATTTGCCCTTTATTAAAATCACGCTTTACAAACAACCCTTCCTTCACCTCTTTATACCAAGGATCGCTCCACCACTCTAAAGAAGGATTCTCTACATAATCCTTCTTCCAGTCATCATTGAAATTCATAGGCCATTTCCCCTTGTTAGGGTTATACGACCGAATATACTCAAATGGACCCACTGGAGTATCACTAATAGCCACCCCTGTTTTTGCGGCAGCATACCCCATTCCTTTCAGCTCCAAATGGAACCACATTACATATTTATCAGTTTTCTCGTTATAGATCACCTTTGGACGCTCCATCACACAACCAGAGGTGATTTCAGAATCAGGATCCTCACTTACTGCCAAAGCAACACCCTTTTTCTCCCAGGTATACAAATCCTTAGAACGGTACACATTCACCCCAACTTGCGCTAAACTATTATGATCCTTGTGCTCTCCATACCAATAATAATACCCTTGGTCATATAAAAGACCACCACCATGAGCATTGATATGCGTACCATCGGTATCCAACCACAATTCTCCCGGTTCAAAAGCCTTTTTTTGTCCCTGTACGCCCCACGAAAAGGTAAGGACAAGCGCTAGGGTAATTAAACATTGTTTCATGATAATCAATAATTTATCTAAATTTATATGTTATTTTATTTTACAACCATTACAATGGCTTCATGATATATGAATAAGCGTAGGAAGACTCCTTTAATCGATACGGCTTATGAGGCATAGCACCCCAGCTGTTATCACCCCCTAGCCCACGCTGCTTGTAATCCACATGCAAGTAAACCTTATCCTCAGGATGAATATCGCTCGTGTGACGTTGTGCTTTTCGCATGCCTGCATCCAATGTCTCCGTGGATACATTTAAGGCGCTAAATCCTAAAGGCTGAAGCCCTGTTATGGCAAGTCCCTTTCCAGAGGCATCCTGTAACTTAATCCATCTTACCTGGGTTTTATACCCGTTTTCCTGTGGTCTGATATACTCCCAAACAAACTGATCCGCTACTGTACTCTCGTAGATCCCTACAAAAGAAGCGTGGTTACGATCTTGGTAATTCTCCCAAGGTCCTTTTCCATAGTACGATAGATTCTCAAATTGCCCTGGAAGAACCATTCGCATTCCAAAGCGAGGAAGCTCTGGTAGTTCTTTCTCGCCAAAATCCATAGAAGCTGTAATCTTTACACTACCATCATTTTGAATTAAGTAAGACACCGTATAAGGAATATCCACTTCCCCGAGGTGAAACTCCACCTGAATAGGTAATCCAGCAGCTGTTTTTCGCTGCAAATTGACCTTGGTTACGTTGGCGGATTGCTGGGCTTTTTTCCATGCACCTAAACGCGATGGCATTTGATTTCCAAAATCATTATCCGTCGGCGCTCTCCAAAAGTAGGGCTCTGGGAAAGAAGTAATTACAGAAGCCTTATCATTCTTATATCCATAAGAAGAAAGCCCCCCTTTTTCTAAATCAAAAACACCTTGAATGTCTTCAGATTCAAATACCAACTGAGCCCCTTGCTTCTTATACTTCAGACTTCCTTGAGAGGCCATTGCAGCATTCTCAAAGTAATCATGGGTACCAAGTTTAAACTGCTCTCTAGCGAGCTCATGACCAAGGGGTATGAAAGCTGTTTCTTTTGCATTTACAGCATAAACATTTAAAAAAAGCTCCTCTTCTGCTATATCAGAAATCGGTAATTTAACCGTAGACTGCTCCCCTGCTTTAAGATCCAATACAAATTGTCCACGCTGCGCAACCCTTCCATCTTTTAAAAGTTCCCAGTGAAACTTAAAATTATCTTTTAAACCCGTAAAGAGGTAGTCATTTGAAACTGTCAACGCGTTGGCTTGTTGGTTAAATTTGAAATTTATACGTTGATAAAATTTCTTAACCTCATAAAGTCCAGGGTGGACAGAACGATCTGCAGACACCAACCCATTGGCACAGAAGTTCTCGTCGTTTTGCAGGTCATAACCACCAAGATCACCTCCATAGGCAAAGAATTCAACACCATTTTCATCCACGGTTTTTATACCCTGATCTACCCAATCCCAGATAAAACCACCTTGCATATGATCACTAGAATGAATGATATCCCAGTACTCTTTAAAGTTACCAGTACTATTTCCCATAGCATGGCCGTATTCACACATGATATAAGGTCTGGTTTTATCACGCGCCTGAGCATAGGCTTTCATATGGCCTATACCAGGATACATGGGGGCCACGATATCCGTGTTTTCGTTCTCCCCGGCCTGTTCAAACATCACCAGCCTAGAAGGATCATATTGTTTTAACCAGTCATACGCTTTATAAAACACAGGACCATTACCACACTCATTCCCCATAGACCAGCTAATAACAGAGGTATGGTTTTTATTGAGTTTTGCCATACGCTCTATACGATCAAGATGCGCAGCTTCCCACTGTGGTAAATACGCTGGGTGTTTGGATTTATCAAATCCACCTTGCCACTCAGCGCCCATACCATGGGTCTCGATATTGGCCTCATCTACCACGTATAAGCCATACTCATCACAAAGTTTGTAGATATCAGCCCCATGCGGATAGTGACTCATGCGAATCGCGTTGATATTATGCTGTTTCATAAGTTCAATATCCTTTCGCATGGTCTCTAGATCAGGTACATGCCCTTTGGTCTGGTGGTGTTCATGTAAATTAACACCATAGACCATCAGTGGTTTACCATTAATTAGTAATTGCGCATTTTTTAATTCAACCTTTCTAAATCCAATTTTTCCAGTGATATATGTTGATTTTTCATTCTTATTATCCAGTCTTATCGTATAGGTATACAAATAAGGAGACTCATCACTCCAGCGATGAACATTCTCTAATTCGGCATGAAAATCAACATCCTTGGTGTTGCTATGAATCTCTTTTGCGCTAGAGAAAACTTTGCTATTTTGGTGATCAAACAGTTCGAATACCAACGAGGCATTTCGAACCTTTGCCTTATTAAACTTCCGAAGATCAATCGTAGCATCCAAGATCCCTGTGGTATACTCCTTATCCAAACCGCCTTGAATGAAATAATCCCACACAGCAAATTTTGGTGAAGCCTGAAGGTAGACATCGCGCTCAATTCCACTTAAGCGCCAAAAGTCTTGATCCTCTAGGTAACTCCCATCATGCCATCTGGTCACCTGAACCGCCAAGACATTTTCCCCAACATGTATATAATCGGTAATATTAAACTCTGCAGGAGTCTTGGAAGCTTTCGTCATTCCAACTTCCTGTCCATTTACAAATACCCTGGCATAGCCAGAAATGGAACCAAAATGTAGTATCACTTCTTTATCATTCCAATTACTTGGAATGTCAAAAGTTCTTCTATAGCTCCCCACAGGATTGTAATCCCCTTTAATAAAGGGAGGATCCTTTGGGAATGGATAGGTAATATTGGTATAGATAGGCGTATCAAAACCTTCCAGTTCCCAATTCGAAGGCACCTGTATCTCAGACCAGCTATGGTCATTAAAGTCGACTTTAAAAAAATCCTGTGGCCTGGCCTGAGGATTCTTTACAATGTTGAATTTCCATGCACCGTTTAAATTTTGTGTCAAGGGGGAACTTTCCCAATCACCCCTTAAAGCAGTGCTCAAATTTTGATATAAAAAAAAGGCAGTGCGCCCCTTTTCTTTATTCCGATCAATTTTTTCTGGGTTTTCCCACTCGTTATTTTGGGACATCCCCACTAGGGTCATTGATAAGAACAAACTTAGTAGTATTTTTTTCATGAGTGTCTAATTTTTGGCAAGGTCCCACGGACCCAATCAAATTTAACCATTTTTTAAAAAAATATGGTGCCAGGAAGGTTAACCAACTTATATTGATCACCTTTGCAACTAACAACACGTCCTCCTGACACCATATTACTAACCAATCTAACTCATTATCTTAGTAAGTAGCTCCTTCATTTGCCGTGGTTGGCCAACCTGGGTTTTGATAAATAGGAGAACTATTTACACTATTATTTTCCGATGTAATCAAAAAGTGTTTAATAGCGATCGGCTGCAAGTAATGCGCCATCATCCACTTGTACCCATTGTACACCAATTCATTTCCAGTTTTCTCATAAGGACGCAAATAATCACTTCGAGAAGGAGCAGATACATTGGCATCAGCAGAGGCATATTTTAACACCCCTTCTTCATACCAATTTTGCATTGGCCCCCAAAGTTTCATCCCTTCCACATGGTAAGGTGTGGATACTAGTTGATCCATCGCACGCCATCTCTTAAGATCCATCGCTCTTAATCCTTCAGCCATTAGCTCGTTTCTTCGCTCTCTACGAATATTGTAAAGTGTAGGATCAATTAAAGATCCTGCAGAGTATGCTCCCCAGTCACCTTTTGCTTCCTCAGTCATATCAGTCGCTGCAATAGTTACCTGAAAATCAGGATTCACCTGAGCACGCTCTCTAATAGCTCTCCAATAACCCGTAGCCGTTCCATCTAAAGATCCGTTACGCTCGTAACAAGCTTCCATATAGTTAAGATAAGCCTCTGTAGCCCTAAAGACGATACTTCCTGTAAACCCTTGACCATTTCCTGTATGGGTTTGATTATAGTTCAAACCTTTTCTAATGGTATATCCTGTAGTGTATCCCTTTTCAGCAGATGAATTGGTAATATCTGGAATAGGTTCTACTGGCGTCCCGTGATCACCATCTGGTGATGGGTATAATATATTGATTTGACCAGGTTCTTTTAAGAATAACCAAAGTCTACCATCACGATTCTCACGTACATTAGCAATGTATTCATCCCCTTGGTAGCCTGATCCCGAAGCATAGATTGGTAGTCCATTGGCCATTACAAATGAATCCACCATTCCTTTGGTTAAACCAACACCGTTATTTCCGAGTTGTGCATACACAGGAACATTATGAACCACACCAAGACCTTTGTCGTAATCTCTCCAAAGCAATACTTCTTCAAAACCTGACATATCCTCAGCTCCGAACATATCAAAATATGGATTTGCCATATCAGCTACATCCTGTTGTAAGCTACCATTATTTGAAGTTAATGGGTAGGTATCAGCAACTTGTCTAGCTGCATCCATAGCCTCACCCAACAACCAATCAATTTCTGAATCAATATCTCCAGAAGGGAAACTATAACCTTGGTTATATGATTTCTCAGCTCCTGGCCAATCTGGACCATTGGGAACAAAAGCCGTGTTTTTAAAATATTTAAGCCAAGTTCCTTCAAATAAAGCCACTCTTGATTTAAGTAAATAAGCACTCGCTCTTGATAAACGGTTGTTTCTACCATCAGAAGACGCTGCCATTAAAAGATCAATTGCCTTATCCAAATCAGCAATAATGAATCGTGCCACTTCGGAACGCGGAGCACGCTCACTAGCTGCCGTTAAAACCTCACTATCATCAGGCAAATTGGTAGTAACAATAGGAGTGTCTCCCATTTCTCTTAGCTTATAGAAGTATTCCCAAGCCCTAAAGAAATATACTTCACCTATTGCATGTTTAATACCCGCATCACTTCCAACGATCTCACCGTTTTCAAAATCAGGTACCACATTGTTTAAAAAGTAATTACATCTATAGATGTTTCCAAAATCCCAAACACCGCCTGCTTGAGGCACTCTATATTGCCCTGGCACGTATTTGTTATCATAGGTCATATCCGCCATATTATCCGTATCGGCATCAATTCCAAAGGTTCCAAAACTCCAATTCCCATGAGTTGGTAAAAGTGTATATAACTCTACAGCAAAGGCTGACAACTGAGACTCTTCTTTAAGGTACTCCTCTGGAATAACATCAGATTGTGGTGGACGATCCAAAAAGTCTTTGCTACAACTAACCCCTAGCACAATGACCAAGGCCATAAGTAATATCTTATAATTTTTCATCATTTTCATCAATTTAGAAGTTTACGTTTAATCCAAGAGATAGGGTTCTAGATAATGGATAAACATTTCCACCATATCCGCCGTCAATTGTTTCAGGATCAAAGATGTCAGATAACTTTGTCCATGTCATTAGGTTTTCTCCCGATAGGTAAATACGCATGCTGCTCATCTGTAGCTTTTGCGCAATTTCAGAAGGAATCGTATACCCGATTTGAACGTTCTTAAGTCGGATGTACGAAGCATCTTGCAGGTAGGCAGTTTGCGCCTGTTGGTTCTTTCCATTAAACACAGGCCTTGGGTAATACGAATCCAGGTTTTGTCCAAGCGGATGATCTTCATTGGGTCTAAAGTAATCCTCATGTTCCGTAAATCCAGTGGACCACCAAATTCCTTGGCTAGATGCCCCCCAGAAGTAATAACTATCTTGGTAGTAATCACGCTTTAATACCCCTTGAACAAAGGCTCTAAAATCAAATCCTTTATAATCCGCACTCACTGTTACCCCTATTGGGAATCTTGCTGCACTATTTCCGATGATTTTACGATCTCCCGCATCATCAATAGTGGAAGAACCTGAATCAATTTTACCATCTCCATTAAGATCGCTGTACATGATATCTCCAGCAGCCCATTGGCTTCCCAGAGCATCCTGTCCCCCATTAGGAAGCGATGCCAAGTGATCCGTCATTTGCTGCTCAGATTTAGCAATTCCATTAGTCTGATAACCCCAAATCTCTCCGATCATTTGACCTGCTCGATAGGTATCTATCGCACCTGTTGGGTTGGGGAATCTTGTGATTTCTGTCTGTGAATCAGAAAGCAAGAACTGAACCTGGTATCCAAGGCCGTTTTCTAAACGATCCTTCCAAGAAAGTGCTAACTCAAAACCATAAGTTTCCAAATCTGTATTATTTGTCTTTGGTACTGCAGTTCCTAAAATAACAGGAAGTTCAGGTGCAGGGCCCACCATATCTAAAGTCTTACGATTGAAATAATCTAAACTAGCAGTGAATCTATTATTAAAAGCACTTACATCAAGACCTAAGTTCCAGCTCTGAACACGCTCCCAAGTAAGACTCTGACTTACAAGCCCTGGCGCGTTACTGGTATTTGGTCTAGCACCATTTACAAGCCAGTTTCCGTTAGAGGTACCCACAGGCATGGTTACATACGTTGGATACCAATTTGAGGTATTTTGGTTTCCTAACTCACCCCAAGAACCTCTTAACTTAAAGTTGTTGATGGTGCTTGATATGCCATCCCAAAACTCTTCTTTGGCGATGTTCCAACCAGCGGAGAAGGATGGGAATCCTTTCCAACGTCTTTCACTTCTAAAACGAGAGGTACCATCATAACGATAGTTAGCCTCAAGCATATAACGATCTTTATAGTTATAGTTAAAACGCCCGAAGAAGCCTTGAGTAGACCAGTTTTGATAATCACCACCAACTCCAGGAGAAACGATGTTCCCGTTGTAATCCGTACCTGATGTTAGATCCAACACAGGAGAACCTGGAACAATCACTCCACTACGTTCGCCCCAAAGCCCGCGCGTTTTGGTAAGTTCGGATTGCATCCCAACCATAAAATCCAATTCGTGCCCACCTTTTATATCCAAGGCATATTTCGAATAAATATTGGTATTAAAGTAGTTCTCACGACTAGCCTCTTCATGAACTGAAGTACTTGATTCGTATACATAAGGATTTCCGTTTACATCGTGGTTGAATGTTTGAAGCACATCCCAATGTCTAAAGTTATCGTTGATACGGTAGTTGAATTCAGCAAAAATCTCCCAATTATCTGTTGGTCTTACTACTAATTGTAATTGTTGATATAACCAATCCCGCTGCGAGGTATCACGTCCTCGATCCCTGAGTCCAAGGGCAGGTGATGGTGAAGAATACAAAAATCCATTAGGATCGTATACAGGAAGCACTGGCCATCCTTGTCTAGCAAGATCCTGAAACAATCCATCTGTCAAGTTAGAAGGTCTTCCAAAATCCTCTCTAATAAAACGTGCAGAGTAATTGGCGGAGAACACATCAGATATTTTTGCATTAATCTTAGCTGTGGTAGTATAACGGCTGAACTCATCGGTATTAAAGCGCATTAAACCATCTTGATCCAAATAGTTTCCAGAAAGGTAATAGGTAATGTTCTCCCCTCCTCCACGAACGCTAATGTTGTGCTCTTGAGAAAAGGTTTGGTTTTTATAAATCACATCATACCAGTCATTGTTCGCATGTCCTTCTGCATACCCATCTGCCCAAAGGTTCGGGTTATTTGGATTCACCCCAATTTCATTGGTAATAATTCCAGCCTGATAATCACGGATACGCTGCATCCTAGCATCATTGAAAAACGGACTGTTTCCACCATTCATATTAGCATCATTAAAGAACAATGCGAAGGTGTAAGAGTCCATCATATTTGGAATATTAATAGGCGTCGATGTTCTCGTATTAACGCTATAACTCACTGTTGGCTTTCCAGAAACCCCTTTTTTAGTAGTTACTAAAATAACTCCAAAAGGTGCTCTAGATCCATAAATAGAAGAAGCCGCAGCATCTTTTAATACCGAAACACTCTCGATATCCTGAGGGTTCACCGAATTGATATCCCCTTCCATTCCATCGATTAATACTAAGGGTGCTCCAGTTGAACCATCTCCAATTGTGGCTACCCCACGAATATTGATACTTGGGTTACTCTCAAGGCTTCCCCCAGAGGAAGAAATGTTTAATCCTCCAATGGTTCCTTGTAGCATTTCAGTGGCATTTTGAACAGGTCTTGATTCAAATGTTTCCGAAGTCACAGAACCTACAGACCCTGTAAGGTTTAGTTTCTTTTTAGAACCATAACCAACCACAATCACCTCATCAAGTGCCTGAACATCTTCAGAAAGAACAGCATTGATAGTGGATTGTCCATTTACTTTAATTTCCTGAGTTTTAAACCCGATATAAGAGAACTCTAATACAGCGGATTGGCTGCTAAGGGTGAGTTCATAATTTCCATCAAAATCAGTTACGGCGCCATTAGTGGTCCCTTTTTCTCTTATCGTTGCTCCTGGAATCGGAAAACCATCGGTATTTGAGCTCACCTGACCTTTAACAGTGAAGTCTTGAACTTCACTAAGCTTTTCGTTAGTCTCTACTGGGTCGTTTGCATAGACACTAGGCTGCAATAGTAAAAGCCCTATTAAAACGCAGCATAAAAAATGGCTGCGTTTAATACTATTTTTTGTAATCATCTTTTAGATCTTTTAGTTAGTTGTAATCAAATAATTCAGATTAGTAGATTTGATATTATATTGTTCGTTTCGCTTGTTTGTTTTTTTTTATGACATAGGATTTGATTTTTGAAAGTTTGTATTGATTTAAAGTCTTTAAAGTGATCCAGATGAAAAGTCTATTGCTATCGATTGCACTAAAACAAAAAATGTTAGTGGTTTTCATTTGGACCCTACAATTTTCTGCATTTTAACCCAATCAGGGCGGTAACAAAATGACAATTTATAGGGTATAAAATGGTCATTCGATATTTCTAATGCCTATGTGTAAGTATATTTTTATATTTGTTGTTTTTTCAACACTTATAACCACAAAACCCTCTTTGGAATTAGATTAAAAATGAATTTTAAAGCATTTTGTTCCCTTATAACCATTGTTACATTGCTAACACAAATCCCAGTTTTATCACAAAACAATAAGGGAGGATTGGATCAACTTGCAAAAAATTTAAAATTCGAACACTTTAATATAGAATCAGGTTTATCGAACAATGACATTACCGATATCGTTCAGGATTCCTTAGGATATATATGGATTTCTACCGTGGATGGCCTGAACCGTTATAATGGGAATAGGTTTACGACCTATAATAGGGAAAATGACCCCGAGAACTCCTTAGCCCATAACTTTGTGCACCAGCTACAAATCGATAGCTCTGGAAATGTGCTGATAGTAAATGAAGGAGGACTGAATATATACAATCCTAAAACAGAAACTTTCTCCCTAAAAAATACAGACCAAGGCCTTTCTGGAAACAACTTAAGTAGTATGGCTTTTGGGAAACAAGGCGAATTACTCCTTGGTATATATGGTATAGGTCTTCAATTCTACGATCCTAATAATCCAAATAAGCAACAGCTCCTCTCCTACGACCCTGAGGTCTTATCCAGCGTTTCTTCTAATAACTTTTCAAGCATCGTAGTTTCTAATCAAAACACCATTTGGGCCGCTACCTTTGATGCTGGTCTAAATAAAATTGATTACAATTCAAAAAAGGTAGTCCGAGTTCAGCTAGGCTCTAAAGGTGATAACGGATCTTCAAACATCAATTGTCTTTTTTTAGATCGCGATGACAACCTATGGGTTGGCACAAAGAACGGTATCTATATAATCACCGAAAAAGGAGAGCAAATACACATAAACACAGGTGAGCAAAGTGCTGCAAAGCTTAGTGATAATGAAGTATTAGCCTTTGAGCAGGACAATTGGGGTAATATGTGGATCGGTATTCGTAATGGAGGCCTGAATATTTTAAATCTAGATGCCTACCGAAAAGGAGATTATGAGAAGGCAATGAAATGGTTTTTACCAAATGATACAGGAAGTAGCGTTTATAACCGCACAGTTACTACCATCTATAAGGACCAGAAAGGAAATATGTGGCTTGGAACCAGCCTTGGTGTAAATTTTGTAAATCCGTACGGAAATCCCATTGAACTAGTATTAAGAGATCCAAATGCAGCCTCTTATTCTATAAGCCATAACCGTATTCGTCCATTAGCTAAAAGCCATAATGGATCCATATGGATTGGAACAGATGGCGGTGGCTTGGATTTATACAACCCCTCTACTGGAAAATACAAGCACTTTAAACATCGACAGCAGAATCCTTCTTCCCTCTCAAACAACTATATTCTTTCTGTCCTTGAAGATCGTCAGGAAAGAGTGTGGATAGGAACCTATAGAGGTGGATTAAATCTTTTGGACCCTGCCCTTGGCACCACCAAGAAATACCTTCAAGGCTCAGTTTCTGATGGCAGCGATGTGCGGGTAATTTTTCAAAGTAGCACAGATGATTTATGGGTAGGCACCAACCGTGGAGGCCTTTTTAAGTACGATGAAAAAAAGGATACCTTTAAGTATATAGCTGCTTTGGGTAAAATGGATATTAGAGCTATTGTCGAGGATGAGGATAAAAACCTTTGGCTGGCTACCTATGGAAATGGCCTGGTGCATTTCGATATAAGGACTTTAAGGTATACATCATATAACAATGGTGATACCCCAGGATTTACTAGTAACATTATTTATTCCTTAGAAATGGCCTCTGATGGCTCCTTACTGGTAGGAACAGCCTATGGAGGACTGCTCCACTTTTTCCCTGACACATCGGAGGTACTTAATTTTACGGAAAAAGATGGCCTTAGTAATAGCACCATAAACAGTATGACCTTTAGAAATGATCATGAACTTTGGATAGGTACCTATAAAGGCATTAGTTATTACAACCTAAAGACAAAAGAAATTAAAAACCTCAACTCTTATGGTGATATCTCCCATAGCGATTTTAATAGCGGCTCTGCTCTAACACTAGATGACAAGAGTCTTTATTTTGGTGGGAATTCTGGGCTGTTTATCATCCACCCAGAGAAAATCTTGGACACTACCTTAAAATACCCGTTGGTGTTTGAAAATCTAAAGATCTTTAATAAAAAAGCAGCGATCACACCTAATGATCCTAACAGCGGTATTAAAGCATCATTGCCTTACCTTAACCACATCAATGTGGATCACGATCAGACACTGATCACTATAGATTACAGCACTCTTAAATATCCCAATGCGCGCAATATAGCATACTCCTATAAGTTAGAAGGTTTTCAAGAACACTGGGTGAATGTCAATAACAATCACTCGGTTAATTTAAGTAAGCTTCCCCCTGGATCTTATAATTTGGTAGTAAGAGGTGTTATTAATCCAGGAGAAGTCACAAGTAACGAATTGGCTATAACGGTGAATCCTCCATTTTGGAAAACCCTACCTGCCTATCTTATCTACGGAATTCTCTTTATTACAATCATCTGGGGAGCATTTAAATATTACTCAGATCGCTTAGTTTTAAAAAATTCACTTGTTTTTGAAAAGAAACAGCGGCAATTGGAGCAGGATTTAAACCTAGAAAGAATACGTTTCTTTACAGGGTTTTCTCATGAATTAAAAACTCCATTAAGCCTTATCATGGCTCCTGTGGAGGAATTATTGGAACAAAACCAAAACAAACAAGCCAGAGAACATCTACTAACCATAAAACGAAATGCCCAATCCCTTTATCAAAATATAAAAAAGTTATTAGAATTTAGAAAGTCTGAAGTTGGGGTGCATCAACTCGCCATACACAAGATAAACTTATCAAATCACCTATCTACTCTTATTGAAAACTACCAGCCTATTGCACGTAGTAGAGGGATCGAAATCAAGTGTAAAAACTTGGATAAACCCCTTGACCTATGGTGTGATATTGAAAAGATTGATATTATTATCCACAATCTATTATCCAACGCATTTAAACATACTATGCGTGGTGGAAGTATTTCTTTGGAGATTGAACAAACCGATAAGAATATTTCCATTGTGGTTTCTGATACGGGCAAGGGAATACCAGAGGCGGATCTTCCTCACATATTTAACTGGCACTACCAGTCGCGAAAAGGAGATGTAAATAAAAATGGAGCTGGTATCGGATTAGCGCTGTCCAAATCATTTGCAGAATTACACCATGGCAATATTATAGTAAGTAGCAGAGAAAATAAAGGTTCTAGATTTGTTTTACAACTCCCTAAGGGTGTCTTTTTAGAGCAAACAGCTGCTACTAACCATGCTCTTACAATTAAAGAAAGCCAACTTGAATCTAAAACAGATCCCATAAGCTGGGATCCTATAGAGACCCGCCAAGAAGGAAACTCTTTGGATGCCATCATTAAACGAGAGAAGGATCGTGAACTGCTTCTTTTAATTGATGACAATAAAGACATCCTACAATTTTTGGCTAGTTTATTAGGTGGTTCTTACGATCTGATATTTGCAGAAAATGGAGCTGATGGAATTGATAAAGCCAACAAATATGTCCCTGATTTGATTATTTCCGATGTGATGATGCCAATTAAAAGTGGTATTGATTTATGCGCAGAACTTAAAAGCACCAATACCACTTCACACATCCCAATAATCTTACTTACCGCAAGAGGAAATAGTGAAGGAATTAATGAAGGTTATGAAAAAGGGGCAGATTCCTATATCACTAAACCATTTAATCCAGGACTTTTAAAAACTAGAATTAAAAACCTCATAAATAACCGCATTCAACTGCGCTCCTATTTTAGTTCGGAATTAGAAAATTCAACGCAGTCCGATCAGTCTAGTGTTTTAGAGATAGAAAAAGCATTTTTAACTAAACTAGAACAGGTTATCCTAACCCTTTATATGGATGGTAATGAAAATACCATCGCAGAGGTCTGTTCGAAAATGGGAATGAGTCGCACCTCTCTCTATCGAAAGGTAAAGGCTCTAACGGGGAATAATATCAATGAATTTGTTCGTAAAGTCAGATTAAAAAAAGCGGTAAGCCTTATTAAAAACAAAGGATATACCATTTCAGAGGCTTCTTTTGAAGTTGGATTTAAAACCCCTAAATACTTTAGAAAGATCTTTAAAGACACGTATGGGAAATTACCTTCGGAGATTAATTAGACCTTTTAGTTATTTTGATAAATGAGGCAAAGCATATTTTCGAAACCAATTTGGCAGGGTGTTAGCCTTGATCTGACACAACACCTTTATCCACTTCTGCAATAAGTATTTGCGCTCTACCAGAATCATCGAAAATATAGGCACGATAACAATGTTCAATTGCCAAGTGTAAATTATTCAGTGCCCTGAAGTATCTATCAACAATTTTATTTTCAAGAACTTCATGTCCTCCCTTTTCAACACGGTTCTTTACTCTTGAAACATTGACTACTGGGCTATCTGTGCAAATAAAATATAAATAAGCGGAGTAATCTTCATTAACTACATTTGATATTTCATCAATTTTTGATGGATGGCTTATGACAGTCCCAAAACGGAATGATTTGTTTTGAGAAATAAGTAAATACCTCAAAAAAAATGCGATAAATGCTCCTTCCTAACTATGCGATTCTTTAGATTTGTATACAATAAAATTCTCTGTGATTTCAACATCTATCTTATGCCCACTAGATCTAGCCTTTTTAAACTAGAGGTACTACCATTTAAAAACATTAGAAAAACTCAGAACATTATCCAAAAGACAAAGGAGCTCAAACGCAGTTTGAGATTTTTAATTGCAAAAGATATTTGAGTTTCAACTGTCCTTTTAGATATATTAAGCTGGGAGGCAATTTCAGCATTACTAAGCTGCTCTTCACGGCTCATTTTAAAAATTTGCTTACACCGATTGGGAAGCTGATCTACCGAATGATGAATCATCTGCTCAGTTTGGTTAAATATCACAACATCATCAGTAGAACTGTGGCATTCTACAGTATCCAAATACGTAAGATGATCTTTTTTTAAAGGGCTCCTTTTTAGTTCTTTGTATACCCTAAATCGCGTTGATTGCATAAGATAAGCTTCGATATTATCATTTACAATTTCATCTCGTCGTTGCCAAAAATCCACCCATACTTCCTGGACAACATCCTTTGCAATATCTTCATCAAGTAAAATGGTCTTAGCTCTTCTATACAAAGGTTCCCATAAATTTTCAAACAATTCTTCAAACGCTTCAGAGTCATTTCTCTTAATACGTTCCATTAATTCATAAGTGGAATTTTCAGGCTTGATAATCATCTTGCCAATGTACCCTTGTTGTATTAATTAAATGTAAATACAATGCTATTAAATTTTTGTGAAATAGCCTTTAAACAGACACCATGTTAGTACAAATAAAAAGGCTTGTAATCAATAAATTTGGTTTTCAAATAAGCCCTGATACTCTACCAGGGCTTAAACCACATTTAATCAATTCATTAAATCAATCCAAAATATAAATCTTTCACCCTTCGCTTAATTAAAAGAATCTATTCGGTAGGAGCTAGAACCTGAATGAGTATTCCCATACATATCCGTGGCTCGAATTTCAATTTTGTGCTCTCCAACAGGTAACTTTGTATCAATCACTCCTTTCCAAAGATGTTTAGATACAATTGGGTTAGAGGAACGTCTTCCTGATAAAAGAGTTTCACTTAAGTCTCGCTCATATACTAGAGCCTCATAGGATGGATCCTGTTCTAACACATATCTCATAGGTTTCCAAGAACCATTATCAATTCTGTATTCTAGTGTGTCATTTTCACTTCCGATAAAAAAGTTTACATAAATCCCAGCCTTAGTTCGCTTATCCTTTTCAACAACCTTAGGGGCGAAAATATTCATCTGATATTCTGCATCCTTTCCAGCCACTTTATAATTTACCTCATAAGTATTGCCCTTAAAATGAATGTATGCATACCCTTTGGGAGTACCATCTCTCATAATCGAAATTGGGATTCCATTTTCATCCAAAGTTCCAGAATACCAATCTCCAGAGGTTGTTCCTACATTATAGTGATGATGTGGCTTTACTTGTTTCCATCCCGTATTCTGGTCCATGAAATCTTGACGTTGAATGTGGGTATGTGCTGAGAGTGATAAGGTATGCGGATAATCCTTTAATAAATCAAACAATGCCTCACGACTCTTATCTTTGAATGAATCACCCCCAGGTTCACTAATAGGAATATGAAATGCCAATACAATTAAGTGATCCTTTGGCACAAATTTCAGATCATTTTTAACAAACTCCAACTGGTCTTCTCTAAATCCTCCCCAGTATCCTTTTCCATCACGTGGATCTGGATATAAAACATCGTCTAGAACGATAAAATGAACCTTTCCATAATTAAATGCATAATTAGCTGGTCCGAAATGAGCCTCAAAAGTTTCATCCGATAAATGATCTTCCTTAGCATCAAAATTCAGATCATGATTTCCCAAAACATTAAACCATGGTATCCCAACTTCTTTTACCGCGGAAATATATGGATTAAACAAGGAAAGGTCGTCCCCTACCAAATCACCTAAACTCAACCCAAAAGCAACATTTTCAGTGTTTTTAAGTTCAGAGACGATTCCTCTAGCAAAGTAATCCACCTCTTGCAAATTATAAGGCTGGGGATCACCAAAGATCAAGCTTGTAAATTCGTCGGTATCATCAGTGGCACTGAGTCCAAAATTAAGTTGTCTGGGTAATTTTCCTGTAGGAGCCACTCCTTTAAACTCTGACTCTGGAGACCCTTGGGGTTTATGGATATAATAAAACTGAGCCAATTGATCATCACTGACATTAATTGAATAACCCGAAGGTTTAATAACTGAGATTATAGCGTCATTACTCACCGTTAGCTCATATTTCCCATTCTGGTCGGTTTGGACAACATCTATTCCATTAGTTACCGAAACTCCTGGGATTCCATTTTCCCTTCGTTCCTTTTTACCATTAGCATTTCGATCTTCAAAAACATAGCCTTTAGCTATATCTTGGGCAGAGATCAGACCCACAGTCGATAAAATTAATATCAGACTCAAAAGTGACTTGTATTGCATAGTTTTAAATTTTTAAGTTAATCAACCGTATCCCACCAAACCTTAACATTGATATCGTCCTTACCTCCTAACATCTCAAGAGCTTGTCGGTATCCAGGAGCATTTCCAATAGCCAGATCGCTTGGATAGAACAAGCGTGAAGGCATTTTAGCATCATTAAACATGGCCTCTGTGGTAGGTAGTGTGGGGAATCCAGTTCTTCTGTATTCAAACCACTGCTGATAATCCACAAAGTACAATGCATAATATTTTTGAATCATTATTTGTTCTAGGCTACCGTTGTAGTTGGTCAGCGGATTATCAAAATAACCTTCTGGCAATTCAGCTCCTAGTTGTTCCATAGCAGCCTTTACACCATTTGTGTAATGTAATTCTGGGTTCCCTATATACCCTCTTTGAGCAAGTTCTGCTTTGATAAAAGCTACTTCAGAGAAAGGAAGTAAATAAATTTTCATAGGATTTTCAACTTGTTTAATCTCAAAGGTAGACGCATTATAAGTAAACTGAGATTCATTTCCAGCGTATGCGCTAGGAATTCCTTTGTACCCGATAGTCTGATCCTCGATATTTGCCTGTGTGGCAATTATTGGTCTTCTAGGATCTTCCCACTGATTCAGATTATCCAAAAAGAAGGAGGAAATTTTTGTACTCAATCGAAAATCCTGTGGTCTTCCCCATGGTGAAACATTTGGTGTTATCCCAGTAACCTGTAAGATAGCTGATTCTTCAGTATTTTCAAAAACAGGATATTTAGTCGGATTTTGAACCATTGTACTGAGCTTTGCAAAAGCATTGGTATTTGATCTATTGGAAATTCGAAGCAAAAGACGCATATGCAGAGAATTAGTGAATTTTCTCCACCGCTCAATATCATTCCCAAAAAGGATATCTGACTCATAGACCATAGCTTGATCCAAATCATACAAGGTGTTAGCTTTTTCCAGATCCGAGAGGATAGTGGTGTAAATCTCCTCTTGAGAATCAAATTTAGGAGTCAGTATGCCCTCTTCAGCGCTAACAGCTTTCTTCATAGGAACAGGTCCAAATAAATCAGTAAGGTTTGCATACGCGTAAGCATTTAAGGTAAGAGCAATAGCTGTGTAATTATTGTCTTCTCTTAAAGTCGCTGCAGCATGCATTTCTTTAATATTTTGAAGCCATTTATAGTAATTATCCCATGATGAATTTCCAATTCCAAGACTCACATCATAGCGATGAAGTCCACCAGAAACGCTGGGAAAAGGAACAGAAACCTGCATAAGGTTAAAGGTTATTGCATCGCTTCGGTTCGCACCATGAGAGGCTAATCCATAGATTATTGGATTTAATAACGTCGCCGGACTAATTTCTGCAATCCTATTGGGATCCTCATTAATTTCCTCAAAATCATTAGTGCAGCCTCCTGCAAAGAAAATCAACAATATAATAAATAAAGTACCTATTTTTTTCATTTGAATTACAATTTAAGTTTTACATTCACTCCATAAGTAGCTGGAGATGGCATCTGTCCCATTTCAATTCCAGGCATTATTCGATTTCCATTTAAGGCAGCAGTTTCCGGATCATAAAGCGGAAAATCCGAAATAGTCAAAAGATTGCTACCATATATCGCAACATCCACGCCTTGTAAAAACATTTTGTTTAACCATTTTTTTGGTAACGAGTACTGTAGACGTACTTCCCTTAGTTTGATGTAAGAGGCGTCAAAAGAATTAGATTCCACATTGGCCCTTCTGTAATAACGGTTATACCAGTCTGGCGTTATGGCCTCTGTAGTATTTGGAGAAAAGGTGCCATCACCGTTATCCACCACGCCGTCTCCTACGATCACACCCGTATCTCTACCTTTAAAAGTCGATTTGAGTTTACCTTGCTGAGTCATTTTGTGATGTGATTGAGAGTAAATTATCCCACCGTACTGACCATCGAAAGTAAACCCAGCGGTGAAGTTTCCAAATTTGAATTCATTATACCAACCCATCTTCCAATCAGGCATGGCATCTCCGATATGCTCAAATTCACCAGATTCTGGGTATGCTGGTAATCCAGCTTGGTCATAAACAATTTCTCCCTCTGGTGAGCGTACAAAACCATACCCATAAATGGCCGTTGGGGAACCACCCACTTTTGCAATCATATAAGCACTTCCGCCTTGATCAATTATAAACTCATTATCTACCTCATCTGGTAATTCAAATACTCTACCTTCATTCTTAGACCAGTTTAAAGTGGAGTTCCAAGAAAAATTAGAATTATCGATAATTTTACCCTTAAGAGTCAGTTCCACTCCTCGGTTTTGGACCGAACCAGAATTAACAAACATTGAACTATAACCAGTATTTCTATCCAGTGCTAGCTGTATGACTTGGTTATCAGTGGTGATTTGATATAAAGTTGCATCAAGAGCCAATCTGTTGTTGAGTAATCTTGCCTCTATACCTGTTTCGTAACTTGTGGAAATTTCTGGTTTTAAATCTGCATTATACAACGTTGAAGGTACCGTCGCTGAACTGGCAAAATCACTATTGTTGTAATATTTACTGGTTTGGTATGGATCGGTGTCATTACCAACTTGTGCATAAGAAAATCGGTATTTTAAAAAGTTGAGTGTTTGGCTGTCAAGGTTAAAAATATCCGATAAAATTAGACTCGTATTTACCGATGGATAGAAAAAGGACCAGTTATCCTTTGGAAGGGTGCTCGACCAATCGTTTCTACCGGTTACATCAATAAATATCTGATTTTTATAAGATAAGGTCATCAAACCATATAAACTATTGACCGTTTTATTATAGTCACCAGTACTTATAGATGGACTACTTTTTCCATTGGCAAGCTTATATACCCCAGGGACAACTAATCCAGTAACTGACGCATTGGTAGAACGTCGCTTATCGGTTCTGTTATTTCCACCAACTGAGGCGCTCAAATGAAAATTAGTTGAAATGGATTTATCGTAATTTAATAAGAAGTCGTTGTTGATTTCTTGTTTAAATATATCCTGGGTGCCGTAATATCCTTCGCTGTACCTATTGATACTAAATGGTCGTTTCATCTCTCGATCCTGATGATAGGTATTCAAAGAGCTACGTAGCATCAAGTTGAAGTTTTCACTAAAGTGAATCTTAGCATTAATATTCCCAACTATTTGATTGCTCTCTAGAGTGTTTAAGGATTCATAGGCGATCAAATAAGGGTTATCAATATATGAACTAAATGGTCGAATTTGCTCAATATCCTCTTGACCATCCTTCCAAATTGGTCTGAGCCAGTTTAGATCCATATTGGGATTTTGAAAGATCATAAAGTAAGCTATTGAACCATTATTATATCCTGTACTTGGTAGGTTATCACTACTTCTGTTGGTGTAATTTATTACAGCCCCCAAATCAATATGATCAGAAACCTTATAATTTGAATTCACGGATGCCGAAATTCGTTCAAACCCAGTATTTGGCATAATCCATTCATTTTTGGTATACCCAATAGAGGCTCGCATAGAGCCGCGCTCCCCTCCACCTTGAATTGAAATATTGTTGATGTTAGTGATTCCCATACGCCAAAAATCCTTTCTGTTATCTTTATATGGTTTCCACAGAGTTCTTTCCGATCCTTGTCCCTGTGTTAAAGGATCGTATTGATAATAATGTTGCCCAGCGAATTCAGGTCCCCAAGCACTGCTGGTAGAACCTGTATTGCTTCCATCTTCAGACAAGTGATAAGAATAATAAGGGTCTCCGTTTTGATCAAAAGATTTTCCACTACCTTGTCCGTATTTGTACTGAAAGTCTGGCCAACGCTGAATCACATCAATAGAAGTACTGGAATTAATGGTAACACCAAGACCTGTACTTTTAGCTCCAGATTTTGTGGTAATCATAAGTACACCATTTGCTGCTCTGGAGCCATAAAGTGCTGCAGCACCAGGTCCCTTTAGTACAGAAACACTCTCAATGTCATCAAGGTTAATATCCGATATCCCATTCCCATAATCAATTGGAGAATCTTCTCCCATATAAGCGGACCCTGAGCCTGTGGTTGTCATTTCAGTGTTAACAGGAACACCATCCACCACAACCAACGCATAATTACCACTTAGATCAAAAGAACTGTTACCTCGCAAAATGATTTGCTGAGAATTAATCGGCCCTGATCCTGCAGATACAATATTTAATCCTGCGACTTTCCCCTTTAAGCCTGAAGACCAGTTTACTGGAACAGTTTGCGCCAGCTCCTCGGATTTAACCGTTTCCTGGGAGAATCCAAGTTTCTTTTCCTGTCTTTTGATCCCTAATGCGGTGACCACTACCTCATCGAGTTGAGAGACATCTTGGTTAAGCTCTATGTTGTAAAAATCATCCTGACCAATAACCAAAGATTGTGGTTGAAAACCAACATAGGTTATACTTAACTTATCTCCAATAGAAGCATTTACAGTAAAATTACCGTTGAAATCCGTAACAACACCAGTAGCTGTATTGTTTATTTGAATAGTAGCCCCAGGAAGAGGAACACCTTCTTGATCCACGACTAACCCAGTAATTTCACGTTGCTGAATAACATTTGAAACTCCTTTTTCACTGATGTCTTGACGCGATACACTAATTAAATCATTGATTCGGTAGAAACGCAGATGTTTTTCCTTTGATACTTTTTCCAGTAAGTGTAAAAGGTTTTGGTCTTTCGTACTTAAAATCACCTCTGATTCAAGTTCGAGTAAGGGTTCGGAAAGCACAAAACTATAGGTTGTTTTATCTTCGATCACCCTGAATAACTCCTGTAATTTGTATAAGGATTTATCAAATTCAACAGTAGAGCTCTGAAGTGTTTGTCCATTTATTTCAGAGGCAAACAAACTATGCAATCCCAACACGGTTATGATATAGAATGTGGAAATTCTCATAATTATTTTAGGATAATTAAATGTATTTATTTTCATATTTTTGAATTGCTTTAATCATAATGCTTAATTAAACTGAGTGCGTTTACTTTTTTTAATTTCGGATGATTTAGCACTAAGGAGGTGTGGCTGCACTTCCTTTTTTTCTTGCATCCTTTTTTTGTTTAGATTTTGTTCATTTCCGGTTTCATCTTTTTAAGGTTAATTAGTCTGATTTATAAATAATTATTTGCTCCTGATCATTGATTCTGAACGAAAAGTCAGCAGCTTTTGAAATTGACAATAAAATGGAAGTAATTCCTTTACCTTTAAAGGTTCCAGTTATGGGTATTTGCGACAAAGAGGAATCCGAAATACTTATGGTTTTCCCAAATTTGGATTCTAAGATTTTTACAATTGACCCTAGCTCAACATTGTCAAAAGAAAGTTGTTGATCCATCCAAAAAATCTCCAGTTGTGGATCAAATGTTTGTTGTTCTACTTGAGCCGTTATATAATCGATAGAGATTTTTTGTTTGGGTTTGAGTAATTTGGATTTCCCAAGACCCGTAACAACCACACTACCCTTTATTAGCGCTACACTAGTTCTTTTATCGCGCGTACTGATATTAAACTCAGTACCGAGAACTTTAGTAACTACACTGTCGGCAAAAACATTAAATGGTCGTTTTCGATCAAAGCTGACTTTAAAATAGGCCTCACCATCTAAAAGTACATTTCGAGACGCATCGGTAAAGCTTTTTGGAAACCTCAACAAACTATTTTGATTTAAAACCACATGAGTACTATCGCTCAGTAGAATGGATTTTATCTGATTTTCGTGCGTGGATATTTCTACATACTCCATTGGAGGATTTAATGGAGTAGATAGGTAATAAGTCAGTCCTAGTGCTACAACAATCAAGATAGCTGCAGCCATATTGATCCAATTAGATCTCTTGGGGTGTATTTCTTTTTTTATCCGTTTTAGAAGATCTTTCTGCAGTTGCTTTTTATGCTGCTTTGATTGAAATACACTTTTTGAGTTTTCCCTCAGCAAATAATGTTCAAAATCAGATAAATGATCTCTTTGTGATCCAGTAGATCTTCCCTTAAGGTAATGAGTTAATATTTCTTTGAAATCCTTTTCTTTCATTTAAAAACCTTCTTATACCTAGATATATCAGATATTGAAGGTCACACGTAGTAAGCAATACAGAAAACTGATGTATTTAACCTTTTATTCAAAATGCCATGATGGGATTTACAATTCCTTAACCTTAAGGTATAGCAGAATTAAAAAACCAACTTTTTTTGCTAAATGGGAAATACTAAAAAAATATTAATTCCTCTATCTCTATATTTCCGAGTGATACTATGTTTAAAGAAAAAAATTAGAGACTCTACAGACAGCTTGAGGTACGGTTTTCGTATCAGCTTCTTTGTTGTGTTGGGATTATTCTATCGGTTCTTGTCTTGTCCCCCTAAAGTTTATGATTTCGATTAGTTCCTTTTGGGGTTGTATCCTGTAGATAATGTAGTTATTTTTATCTACCAATCCTTTATGGAGATTTTTAAATTTCCCAGTTTCTGGGCAGATTTTCGGATATTTACTAATTCGGTTCAAGAGGTCTTTTAGGTTCAGTTCAAGATTGAGAATTTCCATTACCGTCTATTCTTCTTCTAAATATTCAATGACTTTATCAAGGCCTCTTTCGGCCTGTAGTGTCCAAACAATTTTTAATGCCATCTATCAAACCGTTTCATGACGGTCTCACTGGTAACATATTCACCTTTATCCGCCTGCTTTAAGCCCGTTTTAATCTCTTCCTGCTCTCCTTTGGTCATCTCGCTCCACCAGTCTATCTGACCCTCTTCAAATACCTTTTTAAGCTTCGCTAACAAGCTTTCTTTCTGGGTCTGCAGCAAAAGAGATGCTTCAACTCTAATTTTGTGGTTTCTATATTTATAATCGTAACTTTTACCATAACGAAGATACTTTTTTATTTGCAAATAGGGTCACTTATCTATTGAGTGGAAGTTTTGATCCTGGTTCAAACATCCTGTTGACGACAAATAGTTCACCAAATCCTGTAAAAATAAAAACACATATTATCAGTTAAGGTCACCACAGAAAAGTCAGGGTAAGCCATCCATACGGTTCCAATGTTGTATTAGGATAGTACTTGGCGTGGATTATCAAAATTCTAAGATTCGTCTTTTAAAAGTTAAAAAAATCTTCTAATTAGACTCCAGCCTCTTTATACAGTTTAATAGCGCTCTATAGTGATGATAGGTAGCTTTCCAAATATGACCTTTATCACCTTTGAGGTTTTCTGGCCTTTGATCCAATCCCCACTCATACCATCCTCCATGGGTATGATCAAGCAAATAATTATCTACATAGGTCCATAATTCTTCAAACCGCTGCTGGTAATTATGCTTATCACTAGGGAAATGGGCCTGCATTAGAAGTAGGGAATTTAAGGCTTCGGCTTGAGACCACCAATTTTTATCACTGTTTACGATCTCCAGCTTCTCTTCTCCACTAAAATAGTATCCCCCATCAAATAATCCTCCAAGTACCGTATCCCATCCATTTTCCAAAGAATGATCAACCATTTGTTTTGCTACCTTTAGGGTGATTTTATGATCTTCTCGACCCAAGACATCCGAGGCCTCCAACATCAAATAAGCGGTCTCTACATCATGCCCAAAGGAAACATGATCCAAATAGTAATGGGTTTTGATACTTTCTCTAGAGGTATCTTTAAAACTAACAGGATTCCAATTTTCAGTAAAAAACAAATTCATGTAATGATCTTCATTAACAATGGTATCACGAATTAAAATCAAAAGTTCTTCCAACCGCTGTTTTAATAATTTATCCGGCCAAATAGGATATAATTCTGTAAAAGCCTCCAAAAGATGAATACTGCTATTTTGATCTTTATACCCTACCTCAGAAGTAGATGCGAAGGTTTCATCCCTTTTAATAGGCGTACCATCGAGTTCAAGAGATTGATAATAACCTTTATACAATTTATCGTGACTGTGCTCTTCAAGCCAATAGAAGGTTTTTTTGGCCAGTTCCAATGCCTGCTTATTTCCAGAAGCTTTATAATAAGCGGCGAGTCCATAAATTGCAAAGGCATTTCCGTAAGCTGTTTTCTTAGGTTTCTCTGTTTCTATTGGAATCCCTTTTTTATCAACAAGATCATAAAACCCACCATGGTTTGCATCCCACATTTTAGTTTTTAAAAAGTCAAAACCATGTTCAGCATAGTTTAAATAACGACTTTCGTTGTAGTGCATTGCTGCTTGAGAAGTAACCCAAAGATGCCTTGATTGGGTTACGATCATTTTATCTTGGTTGTCTCCTACTTTAAAGTCGTAGGTTATGGTAGTAAAATAGCCCCCATCCTCAGTATCTAAAACCACAGGATACCATTTATCAGTAAGTCCCCAGGCAGCCTGGTGTTTCATTTCTTTAAGAATTTGCACCTGTCTTTCTTGAGCGCCTGCTGTGAGTACTGTAAGCAGTACTACTATAATGGTAAATACTTTCATGGTTGGTTAATTTTAGGCTAAAAATAGTTCAAATTCTCTAACAACAAACTAGGCGAACAATTTAAATTTAATTTTTTAGATCCCCAGGTTAGACTAACAGACCCTCTGAAAAAAGAAATAGACATGCTATTTTCTCAGCAGGATTGAACAGGATAGTATCACCAACACAATAGGGTATATTTGGGAGAGACCAACCAAAAGAAAATTATTAATCAAGGGGATCACTGCTTTCCTCCCATCCATTAAAGATGAATGGGTTTTCCGCAGTATGTTTATGAAAACATTAAAACTTCTTTTTACTTGTACATTCTTGATTTGTATAAGTCCTTATCTTCACTCACAAATCAATGATGTCAACACACCCTTACACACCTTACAACCTGATTACAATACACCCTATGGTTCTCCTACCAAAGAACAGGTTAAAAAAGTTCTAGATAGGGTCTATCAATACCTAAATAAAAACACAGCATCAATGATGCTTTATAGCGATAGTAAAAAGGAAGTTAAGAATCTTAAAAACGTTACGGGGGATATTATTTTTGAAGAAGGAACCTTTCGATTAACCAGTTATGAATGGGGTGTGACATATGCTGGAATGTTACTAGCATCCGAGGTCACAGGAGAAGATTATTTTAAAGACTACAGCTATGACAGATTGGGACTCATTGCTGATGTTGCTGCCTATCACAAACCTAGAAACATAGCGGATTCACCGATCCATTCGGTTTTAAACCCAGGGGCATTGGATGATTCCGGATCATTATGTGCAGCGATGATAAAAGCGAAAATGAGTGGATTTGACAATAAGAACTTAGATGCGGTTATACAAAACTTTGCCAACTATATTAGTAACAAACAATTTCGACTCAAGGACGGAACCTTGGCTAGAAACCGTCCATTAGACAATACACTTTGGTTAGACGATTTATTTATGAGTGTTCCTGCTTTAGCACAGATGGGACATTATACCGGTGATAATAAATACTTTGATGATGCAGTTAAACAAGTAAAACAGTACACAGAGCGCATGTTTAATAAGGAGAAAGGCTTGTATATGCACGGTTGGGTTCAAGCCATGGAAGTACATCCCGAATTCTTCTGGGCCAGAGCCAATGGTTGGGCTGTAATGACCCTTGTCGAACTATTAGAAGTACTTCCCAAAGATCATCAGGGATACGACTTGGTATTGAACCAGTTAAGAGCTCATGTAAAAGGTTTGATACAACATCAGGATGGTTCAGGGTTTTGGCATCAACTCCTTGATAAAAACGACTCCTATTTAGAAACTTCTGCAACAGCCATTTACACCTATTCTATTGCTAGGGCGATCAACAAAGGCTATATTGATAAATTAGCCTATGCTCCAACGGCATTACTGGCTTGGAACGCAGTGAGCACAAAGGTTAATTCCAAGGGGGAAGTAGAGGGCACCTGTGTAGGTACAGGAATGGCATTTGACCCTGCTTTTTATTATTTTCGCCCAGTGAATACTTATGCGGCTCACGGATATGGCCCAGTATTACTGGCTGGAGCTGAAGTTTTAGCACTGCTAAAGAATTATGATTTTGAAATTAACGACAGTGCGTTGATGTTAAAATAACATCCGTAAAAATAAAACATACACGAAATACTAAACCTTTCGCTGCTTCAAATAAAACGGCAAAAGGTTTAGTCATTTTAATACGTTAACCCATTAGATTGTAATTACTTCCATTCTCCGTGAGCGGGATATGCTCTTTTGTATTGATTCGGCCATTTTTCAACACTGTTGCCCTCAAGAATATGGGCTGCATAAAGTGGAAAATGTGGATTTCGAAGACTCTCTCTAGCGATAAAGACAAGATCCGCCTCACCTGCTTGTAAAATAGCTTCTGCTTGCTCAGGGGTATTAATAAGACCGACAGCTCCAGTTGCAATGCTCGCTTGTTCTCTGATTTGGGCTGAAAAAGGCACTTGGTAATTCGGTTTGGCAGGAATATCAGCTAGGACATTTCCGCCTGTAGAGGTATCAATTAGGTGAACTCCCTTAGATTTAAGGATCGAAGATAGCCTTACTGAATCTTCAATACTCCAACCTCCTTCTGTCCAATCGGTAGCAGAAATACGTACCATAAGTGCTCTTTGTTTTCCCCATACCTCCTGAATGGTCTCAACAGCCTCCAGAGTTAGACGAATTCGGTTTTCAAAGCTTCCTCCGTAATTATCTTCACGTTTATTGCTCAATGGAGAGTAAAACTGATGTAATAGATATCCATGTGCCGCATGAAGTTCAATGACATCATATCCAGCCTCTATGGCGCGCTGTGCTGCGGATTTAAAATCCTTTAAAACAGATTGTATATCCTCTAGGTTCATTGCCTTAGGAACATGCTTCTCATTGTTAAATGCAATTGCTGATGGTGCTATAGTTTCCCATCCATTTTCTAGATTCGGGGCAATTTGTCCTCCCCCATCCCATGGCTTTTCACAACTTGCTTTTCTACCAGCATGGGCTAGTTGAATTCCAATGTTGCTGCCCTGAGAATGAACAAAATCAACAATTCTCTTTAGAGGTTCTATATGTGCATCTTCCCAAATTCCAAGATCACCGTAACTGATCCTTCCCTCTGGGCTAACTGCAGTGGCTTCTTGGATGATAAGTCCTGCGCCACCCACAGCTCTTGAACCTAAATGAACCAAGTGCCAGTCATTGGCCAATCCGTTTACAGCTGAGTACTGACACATTGGTGAGATTACAATGCGATTATTTAATGTGACATCTCCTATTTGAAATGGACTAAGGAGTAATGATTTACCACTCATAACAATATTTAACTATAATTAATTCACTCCAAAATTAGTAAAACATAACCTCTTTAAATGGAATCATTTCTTAATGTAAAGCTAAAAGATCAAGTGTTACGTACAAAGATTTGATTTAAACCAAGGCTGCATACAACTACTTAAGTGGAATTTTCTAGAAGTCGTTTTCACATTTTAAAGTCAACAGGAAGGTTATCTTCAGAGCGATGGTTATGCGGCCTACGAAAAAATTGGACAGCGTGAAGGGGTCACCCATTTATGTTGTCTTGCTCATGCACCAAGAGAGTTCGAGAAGGCATTGGATTATGATAAACTAAGAGCAGAAGTTGCTCTTACCTATATTCAGAAAATATATAAGATAGAGGCAAAGGCAAGAGAAGGCAAGCTTACACCTGAGCAGCGTAAAAAGTTAAGAATTGAAGAGTCGTTACCTATATTAAATGAGTTTGTAAAGTGGATGGTTAATCAATTAGAGCAGGGAAATGTACTTCCCAAGAGTCCTTTAGCAAAGGCGATCCATTATAGTCTAAAACGCCGGGATCAACTTACAGCCTTTCTACATGACGGAATGCTCGAGCCAGACACAAATCTCGTGGAAAATCAAATTAGAGCAATAGCTCTAGGCCGGAAAAATTACTTGTTTGCTGGATCCCATGATGCGGCACAAAGATCAGCAATAATGTATTCGTTCTTCGCTAGTTGTAAAAAACATGATGTCAATCCAGCTGAGTGGTTAAAATACACTTTAGAAAATATCATGACCATCAATCATAAAAATATCCGAGATCTCTATCCACAGAATTACAAAAAAATGATGGAGGCTAATCAATAAGAATTATTTTTTTATCCTCCAATATGTGATTGGCGGGGTGGATACTTTGTACTGAGCCGCTTGTCCAAAAAATTCAATTTTCTCGGTAAAGCTATATCGGCTGGAATACCTTGAAGTTTTGCCTGCTGAAGTATTTTTTTTCTTAAAATGACTTTATTGAAGTGCTTAATTAAATCATAGAAGTAATACACAAAGATTACTATTAGAATACAAAAAAGAAAGCCAAGTATATTAAAAAAATTATCAAAAGAAATCAGCTCGTAATAGAGCATACAAACCAACAGCGTAATTATTGGGGCAAAGCGAAATAGTAGTCGATTTATTATTATTCCGGTAATGTTCATTTAGCTTGTGTACTACAACTAGGTAATCACAAATGCGTTTACCTGCGTTCTATATATTCAAACTAATATAAATATAATTCTTCCAATTCCGGTGATGAGAGTGTCATTTAATCTTCTGTCTGGTTCCTCGGGAGGAGGCTGGGACTTTTAATATTCCAAAGGTTCTTTTCTTGCATAGCGCACACGGATAATGTAAACAGCTTCTTCTTCAACCAAATAAGATATTCGGTATGTGTGCTTTTCATATGCCCTGATATTGCCTATGTTGTTTTCCTTGAGCGTGTCCAGTTTATAAATCTCTGGATCGGTCGCCAATATCGAAGCCGATTCGTAAATTTCGGAGATAATTCTTGTAGTGGTTTCAAGTGATTCGGATTTTTCCAGTAAATCCAAAAATGCTTCGTTGAGTTCTGCATCTGCCTGATGCGTCCAGATTATTGCTTTCCCCATTGCTTAATGCGTTCTCCCATTTGTTGGTGCGAATAGGTCTGTCCACTTTCTATCTGTGCAATGGATGCATCTATTTCCTGATTGTACTGTTCGATACTGATACGCTCCGATGATACTTTTTTATTGTATTTAAGCATATTCTTTATGGCTTCGATAAACGTAGGATCTTTTACTTTATCAAGCTCACTGTGTATCCATTTTAAATCCGCATGTATGTCCATAATATTTTCTTTTTTCTTACTGTAAATATACAATTTATGTGCCATAGTTTAACTTATTGGGCGGTATTGATTGACTGTAGTCTATAAAACTTCTCCGTTGTTGATGTCCTTTTATGTCTTGCAAGAACCTGGACAACCCTTGTATCGCTTTCCTTTTTCAAGAGGCTGGCGATGACGCTCTGGAGAATTTTCACCATATTTAAGAATCCTCAGATACTATATATTAATGTATAGCTAGACCTTCGCACTTTTGATGAAAGCAATTATATGGAAGTAGCTAGTACCATTGTTCTTAATAGCTTAAAACTAGCCCTTCAACATCGTCCTTTTAACGATTTTTAGCAAACGTTTTTATTCATTCAATTTTCTTTCCTGCTAGCATTGGGCGACCATACTTGCTTATTTCAATCCAATATGCTCCAGAATGACACAATCTAAAAACCAAGCAGTCCTTAAACCAATTTCATATTGACAGGGTCCCATTTAATGATTTCTTTCTTGAAATAGCTTTCATTACAAGCGAGCGAGGGGGCGGCAGTTCTAAATCCAAATTCAGCATCCTCCACTACGGGTTTATCATCGCGAATAGCATCAAAAAAGTTGGTGAAATGATCTACATGCGAACTATAGCCATTGGGCGCCTTGAATACCACATCCTGAATTTGTTTTCTTTTGGTTTGTTCATCAGTCCATTTGGCTTTGTATTCTCTTGTAAGCTCATTTTGCATATCCTTTGAGAAGGTAAATAAAGAATCGTAGCCTCCAAATCCTGGAGCCTCTGGCATAATGTTATGCTTTACAGTAACGTTATCACCATCGATTCTCATGACCCCTTCAGATCCGATTAACTCAATGACTTCTTTTCCGCCTCCACCACTAATGAAGTTTACTCTAAGATTAAGCTGAAAGGCTGGGTGCTCTTTGCTATCTGGATACTGCATAACTCCTGACATCACATCAGGCATATTTCGACCATCCTTCCAGTAACTAAGTTGACCCGTGCTATAGATGGATTCTGGCCCTAGAGAATTGGTAATTAAATGCGTACCACTTAAAAGGTGCACATATAGGTCACCTGCTACTCCAGTTCCTAATTCTTTATAAGCTCTCCACCAAAAGAATTTCTTGGCATCAAATTCCATTTTTTCGGTTACCTCGACAAAGCTTTCCCAATCTGTGGTATCGGGGTTGGCATCATTTGGAATGGTATATTCCCATGCTCCAATGGAACTTTGTCTATCATAGACAGCACTTACCATATTTAAGTCCCCAATTTCTCCAGAGGCAAGTAACTCTTTTGCTTTGATATAGCCAATACTACTAACTCGTTGGCTTCCTACTTGGAAAACCTTTCCAGAGGCTTTAGCGGCTTTTATCAGTGGAAGCCCCTCCTCTATTTTGTACACCATTGGTTTTTCTAAGTACACATGCTTTCCTTTAGCTAACGCATCATGAGCCATCTGCGCATGCCATACATCTGTTGTACAAATCAGTACCGCATCCACATCGCTACGATCTAAAATATCTTTATAATTTCTGGTGGTAAATATTTTTTTACCGAATTTCTCTTTTGCATTCTGTATTCTTCCTGTGTACAGATCACATATGGCGACAACTTCTACACCAGGCACCTCCAAAGCAGAATTTAAATCAAAATGACCTTGCACCCCAAACCCTATCACACCGATACGGATGGTATCGTTGGATGAAAATGGACGGTCGTAACGCATAATACGCTCCTCTGCTTTCTCCTGTGCTGCTGAAGTAGTAAAAGGGATGGCTGCTGAGACCAAGGTGGTCGCTCCAATTTGGCGTAAAAATTTCCTGCGTGCGTTCTTATTATCTTTCATAAGTAGTAAATAATTTTTAATTCATTAAGTAGCGGACAAAAGCAATTTTCTTACTATCTGGACTCCATGATGGAACATTGATGGTTCCCTGTCCTCCGAAGAATTCTGGAGTTATGTCCTTAATCTCTTTAGTTTCTATATTCAATAGGCGAAGTTTCACCTGTTTTCCAAAAGGATGATTTTGTTTTTGATCATTGATATAAGCTATGTAGGCAATCCACTTGCCATCTGGAGATGGGTGCGGAAACCAATTGGAGTACTTATCAAAGGTTAGTTGCTCGGGATTTTTTCCATCCGCTGACATGTGCCATATTTGCATACGTCCCGAGCGATAGGAATTAAAATAGATGAATTTACCATCCGGAGAATATTCTGGACCATCATCTAAACCTTCATCAGTGGTTAATCTTGTTTCCTCGCCTCCTTCTATGCCAATGGTATATACATCATAATTACCATTGCGCTCTGCGCAATAGGTTAGCTTTTTTCCATCTGGAGACCATCCGTGCCAAAAGGATGGTACCTTTGAGGTCACTCTTCTGGGCTCTCCACCTTCAATGGGCATAACATAGATAGCAGACTTATAAGATTTAGGAGATGGATCTGATTTATCATTGTGGCTAATGGCTAGCCATTTACCGTCAAAAGATATTCCATGATCATTATTGCATTGATCTGCAATGCCTGTATCCAATAGCTCTAAATCTTTGGTTTCTAAATCAAGGGTGTAAAGTTTGCCATAACTATTTACAATGAGATAGTTATCAGGGTGCCAATTAGGAGCTTCAAAGTGTTTGTTTAAAGTAAGGATAGTATCAATCTCACCCGTTGAAATATCCACTGTTTGGATATAGCTTGTGGTATCAATTTTCTTTTCTGAAGCTTCATTTTGAGAATAAGCAAATAGACAAAAAATAAAACTTATTAGAGCCAAAAAATTGTGCTTCCATGAACATTGATTGTTAGGTAATAAGCGCAGCAGATTATAAAATGATTTTGTCATGTTTAACTCATTGGCTCTTGCAGGTTTTAAATATACATGGAATTTCTAAAAAATGGTAATTGTCTCTGGCATTAACAGTGTTAAATATTTCAAATGGAGCATCTATAGCGGTTTTGGGACCAAACATGAAGAACGAACATCAAGATTCTGGATAGATTCAGAGGGTGTTGATCAAGAAACCTACGATGCTAATGTTCCTAATCAGACATTATACCGAAAAGCTATTGGAGAAAATTATAGGATAAGCTATGTATATAAGGATTCACAAGGGCAAAATCTATATTATGAATTTGATCAGGGTAGCCTTGCTGAAAATGGCCAGATATTCTACTACAAAAACGGTGTCCTTACATTTATGGACAACGATAGTATAGGGACTGTTACATCCATTGCCTTTCATAATGACAAACCGTATTTCGCTGGCACCTTCGCCCAAATCAGATCCTCAACAGGAGGAAGTGAATTAGACCCTTCTACACCTTTTATATGGGATGGTAATGATCTTATAACCACTTTGCCTTTACCTAATCAAGGATCAAATTTTAAAGGAATAAGTACCATCTATGTTGAAAATCCGGAAACAACTTATGTAGGAGGACGCTTTGGGCTACCCGTGTACTGGGAAAACACCAATCCAGTAATATTGGACCAACGTTATGGCGAGGTATAGCAAATAGCCAAATCAGGCGAAGACATTTATGCCGTGGGGCTCATTAATAAACATAATTCAAATAGTACAGGTCATACAGCTTGTTATTGGAAAAACGGGGAACTTCATGAACTAGAGGATAATGCTCAAGCTTATGGAATCTTCATAGATGGTGATGATGTTTATATCAGTGGAGCTTTTGGAGCTAAGCCGATAGATTACAAACCTTGTTATTGGAAAAACGGCATTAGGGTGGGTTTGCCTTTGTAATAAAATAGAGTTATTGATTTGTGCCAGTCCTTCGTTTCTGTTTTTTCTCCTTCGCAAACAATCAAAAGTGTTGGCTTTTGGCGAAGTAATGTATCCATGACACAAAACCATTTTCAACCTCACTACATTTAATTATAAAAACAGTTGAAAAGCGAACATGGAAGACATCTATCAAATCCCTATTTTTCGAACTAGGCAGATCTAAAAACAGAAAATCCCAAAAGTGTATTAGACCTTGGGATTTTGCTTTAATTATTCTTGGTGAATGAAATAAAATTTATAATTCAAATTATTCTGGAGTATTCCACCAAAGAGGTGTAGTCAATCTAATGTTAGGACTATTATCAGGCATATTAACATAATTCCTATCCTCCTCGTTGTATTCATACATCATAGCTTGGATCCAATCATCGGAACCTGGAAAAAGATTAAGATTCACGTTTTCTGGTCTCTGTAAACCTGGGTAAATATCACTACTGTAATCCATTCTACGCATGTCCACCCATGTCTCTGGATTTAGCATATTTGCAATATACTTTTGAATCATGATATCCGACATACTAATGTTAGCATTTCCAACCTCAGTATCCAATTGATCCATATATGCGGTGATTTCAGCAGCAGGTATTTCTAGTTTTTCTAGGTCCGCTTGAACACCAGCTTTAAGAGCAGCATAAGCTCCAGGCAAATCACCTTTTCTAAACCTAGCTTCTGCTTCTATAAATTTAACCTCACTATAGGTAATCATATAGGTAGGTGATGTTGCGCTAGTGTAAAAACCACCATTTCCAAGTGAAAAATCTTCCGAAGGTAAACCATCTAGTCCTCTTCCAATCACTACACCATGATACCCTCCATTAACCGCTTCAGGAACGATGATAGGTAATCTAGGATCCTGATATGCAACTGCTGCATTTAAAGGATTCTTAAGCAATTCAACAAAGAAATGCGAAAAGTAATCTATCCGTGAGGAACCATAACCATTTGCGCTGAAAGGCTGATTGGCATTCTCTGCCTCTCCTCCAGGAAATTGTACTAGCGCATTGTCCTGATTAGATGTAAAAGATTGTTCACATAATGCAATGATCGCATCGGCATTATAAACCAAGTCACCAGAGGATTTTTTGCTTAGGTGATTCAAATACCTTGCTTTAATTGCTTTAGCAAATTTTATCCATTGATCTTTATTTCCTTGGTAAAGAACATCCCCTCCTTCTTGGTTAAGCTCAATTTCGCTAGGTTGCCCCAACTCCTCTATAGCCTCATCCAATAGTTGAAAAATTGTCTGATAGGCTTCTTTTTGAGTGACAAATTCCGGAGTAAGATTCATGGATGATTCACCATCATAAGTCTGATCCGTTACAATATCTCCATACTGATCAGTTGTCATTCCATAAATGTAAGCTCTTAATATCTTACCCACTGCCTTGTAATTCGGTGAATTGTGTTTATCACCCAATACAATTAAATCAGCGGTATTAGGTAATGCATATACATATGAATTCTGCCAAAGGAAATAACTTCCAGTAGTCAATTCCTTACTCCACGTTTCTGAATAGTAATCAGCCACATTTTGAGATCCGTATTGTGTGATTCCCAATACCTCTCTTGCACCCCTATACTGCGCGGTACCAGTTGTGTTTTCAATAGCACCTTTGATTCGGAATTGTGGTTCTAGTGAAGTTGTTGTAGGAGCAGTTACCGAACTATTAACATCAAAATAATCATCCGAACATGACACTGAAGTACCAGCTAACAGTCCTAAAAGTATAATATATGAGTTTTTAAATATTTTCATTATCCTTTATTTTAAAAAGTGAATCTTAGTCCTAAATCAAATCCTCTGGTATTGGAAGTTCCTAAATTATCGATATACATCGATCCAGCTCCAGAAATTCCAGCTCCAAAGGTGTTAACATCTGGATCTACTCCACTGTAATCAGAAATGGTTAAAAGGTTCCTTCCTGTAGCATAAAGTTCCATTGCTGAAAGCGACAGTTTGTCCAAGATCGTTGTTGGAAATTTATAGGATAAGGTAACATAACGTAATCTTGCAAACGATCCATCCTCAACAAAATTTTCTGAATTAAGTGCATAATAGTTCTGATAATATGCTTGGTCCATTACAACAGGAGTCTGGTTGGGATTCCCATTAGTATCAACCCCTGGAATGACTATAGTTTGGCCTCTATCAAGGGTGTTTTGGCTTTGCCCATAATAAGCAAGAGCAGATTCAGTTGCATTATAAATGTCCTGTCCTTGGGCCAAATCAAACAAAAATGAAAGGCTTAAGTTTTTATATCCAAATGTATTAGTAATACCAAGGCTCCAGTCAGGAAGCCTATTGATATCATGGTAGGTCGCATCTTCTAAATTTGGTAACCCATTAGATTGCACTATGACTTGGCCATCTTCATTTTTCTGAGGACGTTTCCCTCTTAGTCCAAACAAGGATCCATTTAAAATTGCAGCTCCAGCTGCAGAATTCCTAAAGGTCCATGAGTCTGAGAGATATACCTCACTTAAAAATCCTGGAAGTTCCTTCACTTCGCTTTTATTGGTTCCAAAATTAAAAACTGTTTCCCAAGTAAAGCTATCTGGATTTGTTAGTATACGAGCAGAAAGTAAGGCTTCTATACCACGGTTTTCAATAGCACCGCCATTAAGGGTAGCATAGAAGGTTCCAGTGGTTGGTGGAACTCGAATATCCGTTAATATCTGATTATCCGATTTACTATTGTAATAGGTAACCTCCAAAGAAAGGCGATTATTTAAAAATCGCATGTCAGCACCGAATTCATAACTGTTGGTAAATTCAGGTTCTAAGTTAGGATTTCCAACATTAACCCCATCCCATGCATAACCAGAACTGGCAGCTCCATTAAGGTTTTTACCTAATGAACTCTCTAGTGATCCTATCGGTGCATCCTTTCCTACTTGTGCCCAAGTGGCTCGTAGTTTTAAGAAATTAAATTCATCGGAGGAAAAATTAAATAAGTCAGTAAGTACCGCTGACATCCCAACGGATGGATAAAAGAAAGAACGCTTGTCTGCAGGTAAGGTGGATGACCAGTCATTTCTACCGGTGGCAGTTAGAAAAAGTGCATTTTTCCAGCCTAGTTTAAGATCCCCAAAAACCCCGACAATTCGTTTCCTGCTTATAACTTCTGTGATTTGCTGATTTTCAATTAACACATTAGAAATACTATAGATTCCTGGTGCTTGGAAACCATCACCTGTGGTATAAGTAGTTCTAACATCTAATTCTTCAACAGATTGTCCAACCATGGCATCGATAGTAAAATCTTCAGCCAAAGTCTTATTATATCTTAAAAACAAGTTCGAAGTAAATCGTGAATGATCTTTTTCGAACTGGCTTATATAACCATCTTCACGGTTCTCTATTAAGGATCCAGTACCAATAATTCTTTTATTAAACTCATGATAATCATCTGTCCCTACTTTGTAGGTTAGATTGAAGTCATTTAGGAAATTATAATTCAAAGTGACTACACCAATAAGTCTTTTAACATCGTCAGTGTTAGGACTGTTGTCAATACTCCAATAAGCATTATCAAATTGCTGATCTAAAAAGAATGGCTTTTGGGAGCCATCTTCATTTAAATAATCTCTTGCATTGACATTCACTGGATATGCCAAAAGACTATTAAGGCTACCTCCCGATGAATTACCCTGTCTTGTGCTTGATGTTTTAGTGTTAATGTAATTTCCAGAAACGCCTACGGTTAGGTTTTTACCGAATTTAGAATTAGCATTGATCTTAAAGGAAGTCTTATCATAGCTAGTACTAGGAACAATACCGTCTTGAGAAAGATCCCCTATTGAAAAATAGATATTACTTTTTTCATTTCCACTAGAATAACTGACGTTGTGATTCTGAGTAATTGCTGTTTTATAGAAATCTTCCATGTTAAAATACAAGGGTGCTGAAGAACTAATAGGCGCTCCCCATGAAAATGAAGATTCAGGATCATACTCCATATCCGCACCAGAACCAACTTGCATCCCCTGTCCGTATTGACTTTGAACATCAGGAGTGCCTAATATCTTATCTACAGACATGGAACCTGAATAGCTAATTTGGCTTACTCCAGCTTGTCCTTTTTTAGTGCTAATGATCACCGCTCCACTTGCTGCTTGAATTCCATATAATGCGGCAGCAGCAGGACCTTTTAACACAGAAATACTAGCGATGTCATTAGGGTTGATATCTGAAGCTCTGTTAGTACTTGCAACGTCCAAGCTAGAATTCGTTGAGTTATCTATAGGAATTCCATCGACAACAAATAGGGGCTGGTTGTTTCCAGTAATTGAGGAACCTCCTCTGATAAGTATGATAGATGACGTTCCAGGTGCACCTCCTGAGGAAACAATGTTTACTCCAGAGACTTTCCCTTGTAATCCATTTACCATATTTGTTTGATTCCCCTGAATAAGTTCCTCTGACCTGATATTCTGAATTGAATTAGCGAGGGACACTTTTTTAGATTCTACTCCTAAAGCCGTCACAATAACTTCATCGAGACTAGTAGCGTCCTGAGACATAGTAACATTTATAACCTTACTGCTTGCTACTGTTTTTGTTTGGGTCTTCATTCCAAGGTAGGTGAATACCAGAACATCTCCGGCTACTGCCGCAATGCTGTAGTTCCCATCAAAGTCTGTTGTTGTTCCTGATGAAGTACCATCGATAACGATAGACACTCCAGGTAAGGGGGTTTTTTGCTCATCGGTGACTGTACCGCTTATACTTTGAGAAAAAGAAAAGCCACATGTCAACAGAAAAAGCATTGATAGTAAAAGTTTCTTCATAATTGATTGATTGTACTGTTAATTTTGTGAATGAAAATACAAAATCCCACCACTTTTTCACCCAAGTGCCGATATTAATAAAATTGGCACCATATGTTTTTGATAACACTTTGAAATACAGCCTTTTGTGTAATAAGGAAAAGCGTAAAGCTGCGTCAAATCGGCAATTATCGTTTGTATACCTATGGTAAACTACGCATTAATTTAATATTAAATTGCGGGTTTAAGGGCAGTTTCTGCTTGTATAGCGTATGAAAAATGAGGAGACAACCTTCATCCTTAGGAAAAACATAGAATGAAAAGCACTAAGGCATGTAGGGTAATGTAATTAAATTCCCACATACCCACATTGAGCGATTTAATTTAAAAATTAATTGGCTTCTATTAAGATTCTCTATCTTCTCTTTTCATTCGTCTGCGAATGTTTCCTGCTACAGTGGTTCCTTCCTTCATAGGTGTATGGATACTGCCTGTTGTTGGTATTGAATACGATGCTTTTTCTGATTCCTCTTTGGCTACTTTCTCAGAGAATTTTTCAGCTCAGTTAGGAAAAATCCGATGAAATAGATTTGAACCTTCTGCTTTATAGCCTACTGGCATTTTTTCATTTGGATCAATACACGCATTTAAGATTTCATCAATAACCAATTCGGGACCATCCATAGCCGCCATGCATGGTTTATGTCCAGTATAATTTGCGGCATGTTCCCACCAAGGGGTATCTACTGCCCATGGTATAATAGTAGCTACTTTAATATTCTCTTTTTCACAGAACTCTAATTCTCTATTAATCGAACGGCCTAAACTTAAAACGCCTGCTTTAGTAGCGGAGTAGGTGTTTTGAAGAGCCAAAGGAACTTCACTGCCTATTGATCCAACATTGATTAATGTACCCTCTCCAGTAGCCACAAAATGACCAATAGCCGCATGGGCTCCATATACAACTCCTTTCAGGTTTACATCAATAAGCCGTTCGTGATCTTTAAGGGGAATGTCCCAAAAATATCCTAATGCTCCTACACCAACATTATTGATCCAAATATCAATAGCTCCAAGTTCTTTTAGGGCGGTTGTTGAAAGTTCCTCTATAGTTTCTGATTTACTTACATCGCCAGCTACATACCGAAAGCTTCCCCCTTTGTTCTCGATGTGATTACGCAAATCTTCGAGTAAATCTGCTCTTCGGGATATCCCGACTACATTGGCACCTAATTCAGTTAATCCCAATGTACTTCCCAGACCAAATCCGCTGGAAACTCCTGTGATAACTACTGTTTTCCCTTTCAATTGATTTTTATCCTTGTCCATGATTTTTTTTTAATTCCTTGGATTTAACTCATTACAAAGGAATTAAAGAAAAAAGAGTAATAAAGTATTCCTAAAATGCTGTTTATAAGATAACTTGTACAAACCAAGATCTAAATGCAAACCCTGGGATGAGAGAGCTAATGGAAAAGACTATCAAAACACCAAGAAAGCTCCTGAAAATTCTTTATCTTTATTTCGCTGAGTTTTAGCTTTAATATTCATGTAGGGGTTATCCAATTCACCACTTTCGCCTATAACCCTACGTATCAAAAAAAATCACATCACAAGGAGATTAACTTTTCCTTGAAATAAACAACTCGCTTTTTAGCCAAGTTGTTGGGCTATAAGTGCTATGCTACAAGGCCTCGTAAGCCAAGTTAAATTATCAAAGGCTTTTCGTGGTATAATTGATCGTTAAAGACATAGTAAAGCTGGAATGTAAAACCACATTTACAAACTTTAATATTATAAGAACATGTTCACCCTTAACCTTTATACCGCAATACTGTCCATTGGCATGATAAGTATGGTATGCTACGCATTATATCAGATCTCCAAATATGCTTTTTTAATAGGTAATCTTCTAATACTTTTAGCCACCTTCATACTACTACAATGGAACCCTCTTCATTTAGTATTGCTAATTGTGGTTTGTCCAATGCTCCTAATCAATACTATCTTCTATGTTTACTTGCATAAAATAGAAACTACAAAAAATCCAGACCATAGATATCAAGTGACTTTTGCAACTACCAAAGGAAAATTCAACTTAGGTAATATCAAACGCGGTGCATCTGTCATTGGTTCCGCTGGTAGCGGAAAGACAGAAAGTGTGGTTTATGGCTTTTTACAACACTTCCAAAAAAAAGAGTTTTGTGGTATTATCCATGACTACAAGGATTTTGAGCTTACAGAGATAGCCTATCCCCTATTTAAAGATCACAAAATTCCATTCAAAGTAATTTCCTTTGACAAGATCACCCATCGGGTAAATCCCATTGCTCCACGTTATCTAGAAAATGAAGAAAGCGTAAATGAAGTATCAAGGGTACTAATTGAGAACCTATTGGAGCAACGATTATCTGGGACCTCAGGGACCTCAAAATTCTTCAACGATGCAGCAGAGGGTTTAATAGGTGGTCTTATTTGGAAACTCAAAACTAGCTATCCAAAATTCTGTACTCTTCCACATCTAATTGCGATTTACCAATATCTAGATACTGATAGTCTGGTAGAGTTTTTACAAACCAACACTACCTCAAGAGCTATGGCGGATGCATTTATTAGCGGTGTAGACTCTGAGAAACAAACCGCAGCGGTAAAAAGTACCCTTTCCAATGCCTTAAAACGTATTAGTTCTCAACGAATTTTTATGGCGCTCTCAGCAGATGAAGTACCCTTAAACATAAACAATAAAGATAATCCAGGGGTCATAGCGGTAGTGAACAATCCCAAATACGATACTTCATTCTCTCCAGTAATTGCCACGATCATTCACACCATTATAAAACTAATGAGCGTGCCAAATTCAGAACCTTCCTTTTTACTTTTAGAAGAAGCGCCGACGATTCGCTTACTGAATATGCATCGCATCCCTGCAACTCTAAGGAGCTACAACATCTCCACAGTCTATGTTATGCAGGATAAGATACAAAACGACATGATGTACGGGGATAAAGCTAGCAAAGCAATCTTAAGTAATCTTTCTTATCAATTTTTTGGAAAAGTCAACGATCCAGACACTGCCAAGTATTACGAACGTTTTTTTGAAATAATAAAGGATCCAACCAAAAGTATAAACCGCGGTTACAACCTTAATTTTGATACCCGCATTACCACTGGAGAAAAAGAAATCCCAAAGATCAGAGCCAATACCTTTTTTAGATTAAAACCGGGAGAGTTTATCACCTATGCCGACGGGAAGGATAAAAAGGTACAATTTAAATCACAACATATTCAAAGGGAGCTTCCACAGGAATCAAATCGATTTTCTAAAGCTGAATTAGAGAATAACTTTGAACGCATATATAGGGAGGCTAAATCCATTTTCGAATCCTAATTTCATTTAATTGGCAGGACCATAGCTGAAAACAAATAAGCTTGTTTACAGAAATCTAAACTTTTCTGTAAACAAAACAGTTTGATTACAGTTTCTGAAAACAAATATGTTTGTTTACGAAAAACGATACTTTCCTGTAAACAAAACAGTTTGATTACAGTTTCTGAAAACAAATATGTTTGATTACGAAAAACGATACGTTTCTGTTAACAAAACAGTTTGATTACAAAAATCGATACTTTTATAAACACAAGAACTTTGTTCAAATTTCTACAATGTAGCATGGCCTTCAGGAAGCCTGAGCATATCGCTTGAATGTTTTGATAGTTTTCGGTTTTTGACCATCCCCTTTACATTCAAATCCTCAAACGCAATCACTTGATTATCCCTCACAAGAGCGTAACTAATCTTTTGCAGGATAAGATACAAAACGACATGATGTACGGGGATAAAGCTAGCAAAGCAATCTTAAGTAATCTTTCTTATCAATTTTTTGTAAAAGTCAATGATCCAGACACCGCCAAGTATTACGAACGCTTTTTTGGGATAATAAAGGATCCAACAAAAAGTATAAACCGCGGTTATAACCTTAATTTTGATACCCGCATTACCACTGGAGAAAAAGAAATTCCAAGAATAAGAGCCAATACCTTTTTTAGATTAAAACCGGGAGCGTTTATCACCTATGCCGATGGCAAGGATAAAAAGGTGCAATTTAAATCACAACATATTCAAAGGGAGCTTCCACAGGAAGCTAATCGATTTTCTAAAGCTGAATTAGAGGAAAACTTTGAAAGGATACATAACGAGTCTAGTTCGATATTTGCTAACTAAAAACCTTTGTAATTGGTTACTCAATCAACCTATAATGTCAACTATTTCATTGTTCTTATATAAATTGGGTAAAAATCCAGATTTTATTCTAAACTGGCTTCTCTTCTTTATTTTTGGTTTGGTTGAAATATTTTCTAATTTTATTCCTGGGTCGTAATAAATATTCCCATTCGCCATTTGTAAGAGAAAAAGTTGAAAATCAGTTCCAGTACCTAATATTATCTCACTTCCGTATCTATACTTTCTTTCTGGATTAATTTCTGATAATGACGGCACATAACAAGCTTGATTGTGCTTTCTATTCCAATGCTTTAGCAATGAAGCAAAACTCCAAGATGCAGTTTCATTATCACTCTCATCCAATAAAACAATACGACCATTTGAATTACGAATTTTGCCACTATCGGTGTCAAATCCTATTAATTTCATAGTTAAATTAGTAAGGTGATGTTTTTCCCCAATTCTATGAATACCTCCGAAATTCAATCTATCTGGTCTCCCTTTTTTATCCTTATAACCATAAGTTCTAACAAAGTATTCTGACCCTTCTGTTTTATACAAGCCATCTGTAGGCTCGGGTGTCATAAGTGTTATGACTTTACTCTTAATACTATTAAAATTTGAAACCCCAAACTGTTTCACTTCCCAACCCATAAAATCTGGTTCAGAATATCCGTTTGGTGTAATTCCTAATTCAGCTTCTAAAGTATAACCACCACAATTGGGCGCTTGACAATCCATTATACCTCCTTGATTATTTAATCTTTTAGAACTGATCCAACCCAGTTGATGAATTCTTTTTAATTCGTCTAACAACACAGCTCTGTTGTTTTTCGCCATAGGTAGATCGATAGTAGAAAACACCCCATGAACAGAATCAACTTGTAATTGATCAAATTCAATGGCAATTTCAGAATCGGGGGCTGCTACATAACCCAATATTTCTCCAGTGCGATCAACTGAAAATAATAATAAACGACCCTCTAACCTTTGAGTCATTAGTTCTGATGGTGCATTTTGACACCCAGCTAAAAATCCAGAAAATCGAACCTCTGGATACTTCGGGTAAAGAATAAGCTGTGCCTTAGGGGCTGGAAATATAGATCCTTGATCATTAACCCATGAAAAATTAATTTTTGCTTTAAATCGTTCTTTTTTCCAATCTCCAGCTTCTTCAGTTACAATTTCTTGAAGAGGTAAAATATTTAAAATTTCAAAGCTACCACCAAAGTATACTTGGTTCTTAGAATTATCATTAGGTGATAGAATTTTTGTGTAAACTTTCTTGCAGCCTTTGCTAACAAACAGAGATTTCAGATTGGTTAGATTCATTTATTTTTAATATTTCCATTACTAGGTTTTTAGCCACCGCTTGAATTAATGGTGTTACTACTGAATTTCCAAATTGTTTATACGCTTGATTATTTGAAACAGGAATTATAAATTCATCAGGAAATCCTTGTAGTCTCGCACATTCTCTTGGTGTTAACCGCCGTGGATTCTTATCTTTTTGTGGTATCAAGATTTCTGATCCATCCTTGTAATACCTTGCACTAATCGTTCTGGAAATACCGTCTAAATCAGTCAATCCAAAACCGAAACCATTCCCCTTCGCTTTATGTTTTTTAGCATGGGATTGAAGATAATCCCATAGTTTATCAGATAAGGTGTATTTATCATCAACTTCTGGCTCTAAAATATCCTTAAACGAATGCTTATATTCCTTAGGATCAGGAAATTTAAATCCTTCTTTACCTTTAAAAATTGACTTTTTAAATCCAACAATTATAATTCGTTCGCGATTTTGTGGCACATAGAATTTACCATTTAAAACCTTAAAATATACATTATAGCCTAATCTCTCTAGAGTACTGATTATCACTTTAAAAGTTTTCTTCTTATCGTGAGAAACCAGATTTTTGACATTCTCAAGCATAAAAGCCTTAGGTTGCTTATGTTTGATTATTCTAGCAATGTCAAAAAATAAAGTACCTTGTGTTTCATCCAAGAATCCATGCGCTCTACCCATAGAATTTTTCTTTGAAACTCCAGCAATTGAAAAAGGTTGGCAAGGGAATCCACCTAACAGGATATCGTGATCAGGAATAAACTCTTCTGAAATCTGTGTGATGTCTCCAAATGGCACTTCTCCAAAATTAGCTTCATATGTCTTTTTAGCGTAAGGATCCCATTCACTTGAAAAAACACATTTCCCTCCATTATTTTGATAGGCCAACCTTATTCCTCCAATTCCTGCAAAAAGATCAATAAATTTAAATTTTGGATTTTCTCTTGGCGGAAATGGAATATCCCATTTTATGGGTAAATAATATTGAAAGTCGGGTTCCTTAGCAATGTTCAATTCCCTATGTAGAATTGTCAAATATTCTATTGCTGGGGCCTTAAAGTATTGAGACACACCATTTTTATGATTATGTAAATAGTGGGTCAAATACGCCATTTCGTTAGTAGTTTTTTTATCTACTACGAGTCCTAACCTCTCTTTTATATTTGAATATTCTCTTACCATAATTAAGCCGTAAAGTAACGAAAAATAAAGTTAGTTTCAACTTTCTAACACTCCATCTTATCAACAATTTTATAAATGATTTTTAATAATGATTGGAGTTTTAATGTTTTTAGTAAATTATAGTTTTATTCAGTAAATGGCACCAATGATTTAGATTGTACTAACCTTCAAAGCCTAGTTTTTAATATCACCTTCCTACTACCATTTAGCTCCTGAAGTTCCAGCTGCAACTTTTCTTTATCCCCGAGTACAAACTTCGGAAGTACATACACGAATCTATACGACTCACTGTTATGTACCTTTGAAGGCAACTTATAACTATAGATAGGTTTTAATTCCTTTTTTTGAAAAGAAGCCTTGCGTTTTTTATTTCCACTAACGCTAAACACCTTCAAAAAATCAATTTCAAAAGTGATTCCTGAGGTATTGGTAATTTCCATAACAAGATAAGTTTGTGAACCCTTATAGGCGATCCTTTGTAATTGAAGCTTTAGCCCTTTCTGTCGCTTAGTTTTCAAGTTCTTTGAAGGAGCTGCTAACAGGTAATCCCCAAAACTTTCAAATTCCTTTATACCATTAGAAGTGCTATCCAATTTCTTCTTGTTAGACCTTTTGGTTTCAGCCATTGGCAATTCTGTACCTATGCTCCTTTCTTTTGAGATAAAGTAATTAAGCTTAGATAACGAGTCACTATACTCTAAGATAAAGCTGTACACAGCACCATCATCAGTCACCACCAATAAATTGCTTTGCTTTCCAGGTGTGGCTTGTAACAGACCAAAGTACTGCTTCTTTTCCCTGTTATAAGTAAACACAAAGTTAGAGCTGCCAGTGACCGCTTGGCGAATTGGACTTGGAAAAAACAAAGCCACATTTTTAGAATTGTTAGCATATAAAGTTTCCAAGGGCCTTTGAGCGTCCATTGGTAGCGTTAACAAAATAGCTACCAGAGTTATGATATAATTTTTCATGCGAGTCGATTTATTATAATTACTGTCTTTTAGAGGCTTTTAATATTAACTCATAACCATCAATCACGGTCACCTTTACTTTTTTGTTGTTTCTTCGAAATAGTTGCTTTATACCGCTTAATTGTGGAACCCCAGCTACATTGATATCCTCAACCATATCACCGATAATTTGCTCTCGAGCATCGCCTTGGAAACTGTTCTCGATATATATACCTTCACTGCCATCTTGTACATCATACCCAAGAAGGGTTACTGGATCTTTTCCAATATGATCAATAGAAATCATGGTTCTATTGGGTGTAAAACTCACAAAGCCGTATATAAGAGTGTTTCTTGAATATAAGACCCCTTCTATCGTTGTTGCTTTAGATAGGCGCATACGGAGTCTAGAATTAGCCTTTACGACCTGATCTCCATCAACTACTACATAAATAAACTGATCCGTATTTAAAGTGAAGGTTAAATCACTTTCTTTAGGATTGGAAGCAAAAAACAACTGATGTTCTAGAGCTAACTCTTTGGCATCAATTTTTAAGTCTCTTTTGATTTGGGAAGAGTCCACTTCTGTTCCTTGTTTTTGGGTGGTTTCTTCTGGCTTGAAATTTGGATATCGCTTCTGGGAATATTGTATCCTTCCTAAGGCGTAAATACTATCAACAATCATCTTCTTCTGAAGCTTTGGAAGATCTGGATTGTAATAACCCAAAGAATCAATCAGTTTCTCGTTGTAAATACTAGGTGCTGTAGTTTCTCTTACTTCTTTTAGATCATTAATAGCATCTAGCTTGGAATTATAACCCTTTGGTTCTTCTTTAAGCTCAGGCACTAAGGTTGAATTTAGATTCTCATGCTCAGAGTCACCAGCACCCCATACCATTACGCTATAGGAGACCAGAAATATAACAACCACAGTCAACACGGCAGCAAATACTATTTTATTCTTTTCAATTTTCATCTGTGATTTTTTTTAAAGTATTCTCGATATAATCAGTTATCAGCAATCCATGAGGATTGTTTGGGAAATTGCGATCCACTGTAATTAACCTTCCAGTGGAAACCAACCTATAGGTATCAGTTATAGAACCGCGATTGATCTGAAAAACAGTAAGCGTTCTAAAAGTATAATTGCCATTATTGGATTCAATCTGAGAAACGCTATGTAATACCTTTTGCACTAGAGAATACTGCAAAAGACGGTTATACACTCCTTCAGCTTTTTTCTGTCGGTAAAGATCACTGACAGAACTATTAGCTAGCCAAAGCGCTTTTTCTAAATTCTTTTCATAGTTACTAGCGTCAATAGAATAGAAATAGTTGTGAAACAGATCCAAATGTGCAAGGGCTTCCACTTTAAAGTTTTCTTTCTGGGTAACTAGCTTAAGGGGAATAATACTGCCATCAGTATTTACCGCAAAAGCAGCATTAAGCGCCTTGTTATGGATTGTATATACCATCCATAAGGAAAAGCTGCTAATTAGTAGTGAGCAAACTATTACGCAGTAGACAATGGCTCTGTTTAATTTTAAAACTTGATATATATTTTTATATGGGAGTTTCATAAGGCATATATGAATTTAATTGGTAAATAATCGAAGTGTAAATGAAGTTGCACGGGTGTAGAGTTTGAATTTCAAAAACACTATAAACCCAATGGAGCCGAGCTGCACTACAGGGGCAAAAAAACCCTCACCAACATCGGTTCCAAAAAGGTTCATCCAAAAGTTGGTATTGATCTCCCTATAGAGCGCATTTACAAATACATTGACTAGAAAAAAAGCAGGCACCAACATATACACCGCGGCGTAGAGTCTAAAAAAAGTATACGCCAAGGAACGAAACTTTTCAAAAACGGAAAGACTGATAATTAGCGGAAAAAATGCCTGCATGATGCCCAGTAAAAAATACCGCTCAGCTAAAAACATGGGGTAAATAAAAAGATCTAAAATCCATAAAATTACCCCCGTTATAAAAGCAAATATCTTAAACCCGTAAAGAGGTGTAACTAATGCCTCATATAATAGGGTCATAGCAGCATGTGCTACTTTGACAACACTCACGTCTTCTTCTATAGGAATATCCTGCATTTGAAGCGGAAGTAACGCGGGTGCCACAGCTCTGTATTGTCCTTCAATAGCTACTAGAATACTGTCAAAAAAACCTAGGACTTGGGTTGAGAAAATAACAAGTAAAACAACCATAAAGTTTTTAGCTAGATCCTCTGGACCAAGGCCCCAGGTATACCCATCCTTCTGCGCTACCCCTTCATTGTACTTTTTTAAAATATTAATTAGAAAAAATAGCACAGAAAGGGTTTTCATTCCTGCAATGGTGTACCGGGAAAAATCACTATTTTGAATGGTCTGAAATACCGTATCCACATATTCTAGACCAATTCCTAAAAGAACAAGTGCTGCCATAATTAATAGTGCATTTCCCGGTTATTGATTTTGTCTTGCATTTTTCTAAAGGAAATAATATCGCGGTAACGTCTAGTCCTAGTTGTTATCTCAGATACCATTTCTTTAGATTCTAGTTCTTTTTGTTTTAGGATTTCAGCCCGATCAGCATCGCTCATTTTAAGGTAGCCACTAGAGAGAATTTGATCAATAAAGTCCATGGTTTCCAAAGAGTTTTGAACGATCGCATTAAAGGATTCAGATACCCGAGTAACTTCATTTGCTTTGATATAGGGAGAGTTTAATATCCCGCGTAAATCATTTCGCATTACCTCTAAAAGCCGCTGGTTATTTCTTCCAATTTCTTGTACTGCTCTTAACTGGCGAACCACGGAATTGACTCTTTCCAAATTCTCCTTTTGTTGTTTTAAAAACTCTACTGTTTTTATCATCTGAGAGGTCTGTTTAGCAGATTCTACCAGTGATTTCATAAGACTTACAAAATTGGTGTTATCATAAACTGGCATCCCCTGGCTTGAAGCGCTCATGGGTGAGAAAAGAAACATTACGGTAGCAATCACTATGATTGCTGGTTTAATTTTTACTGAACAATTGTACTGGTTGTGGTGGAACTGTGATTTCATGATATTATGTTTTGCTTGTAAATTCAACAATGGCTTTTTGCATATTTTGAGTCTTTCGATAGCTCTCCATTATGGCCTGGTTTTCTTTTCCGTCAGTAAGGTAGGCGGCATACACTTCTTTGGGAACTTCGAGCCTAAAGATGTTGCTTTGTTTTCCGATTTTGATAAACATCTCTGTGTACTTACGTGGACCGGTAAGGTTGTTCTTAATGGACTTTAGTTGGTTTAAATCATGGCTCGAAAGATGAAGTCTTTTAACAAGCTCATCATAGCCCTTTTCATTTTGAAGGCTGTAGATGACCTGCGTATTTTCAAGGATACTAGCTGAAGTGCTGCTTTGTGGAAGCTGATTGATGGACTGCAAAATAATTCCAACGGCGCCATTTTGCTTTCTAATCGCCTGATAATAAAACTCCACGCTTTCTAGGACGTTGTCAAACTTTAGTTGTTTAGCAAATTCATCAAAAAGGATAATACCTTTTTCAGCGCGATTCTGCCAAATGGTTCGCTGTATGGCTGATTTAATGAGCTTAAGCATCACAGAGAGGATTTCTTTATTATCGCGAACTTCATCGAGCTCAAAGACGATCATTCGCTTATCCTCTAATTTGTATGATTGGTCCTCTCCTACATTAAATAAAAAGCTATACAATCCCCCTTCTACATATTCCGATAGAATATGCAGAAAATCATAACAACTAAAATCTTCTTCCTTAATATCAAGATCCTCAAGTAAGCGCTCTTTATTTCTACTAACAAACTCATACAAAGAAGCTAAGCTGTGGTTCATTTTAGTGGTTTGATAGTAATAAAGAAGTACTTTTTTCATGGCTACTTCTCTTCCTTTGGAAACGCTATTTCCCTTAGCTAAGAGCTCCAATAAAAATAGTGATAGATCCTCAAGACGCTCCGGGGATAAATCTGTGGAATCCGAAATATAAAAAGGGTTGATCCCAAGATTTTCACCTTTTTCATAGCGCAAAATAATATGATCATCAGGATAGAGCTTTGCAAACTTTGAATAGGATCCACCTAAATCAATGATTACTAGGCGAACTCCAGCCTCAAAATATTGCCTGAGTATATTATTAGCTAAAAAAGATTTTCCTTCCCCAGTGGGGGCAAATATGGCAAAGTTGCGTGCTTTTATGCGCCTTTTTCCCTCATCCCAAACATCTTTTAATACTGGTATGTTGTGCTCCCGATCATTGAATATAATGCCAGAGGTATCCGATTTATAATTTGTATTGTTGATCAGTAGACAAAGTGCGTGCTTTAAATCGGTAACATATAAATCGTTGTTGGAGAAATTGGATGAAAAACAGCAGTAGCTATTTAAAATATAATTCTTTTGCTGTTGCCCTTTTGGGTAGTAGGGTATAATATCCAACTCTTTGAATTCGGTTTTAATCTTAGAGGTGATCCGCTCTAGGTCATGGGCACTATTTGACCAATACACAATATTGAAATGGCCACGAACTATTCGGGCATTGTCATCGGCATTGATCTTACTGAGAATTTGCTGAATTTTACCTAGTACCACCTTATTCTGCGATCCGAAATTTGAGCTTTTACTCAGCTGCTCTACTTTCTTATCTAGTAACTTTCTCCATTTATGCTTGTCATCTAAAAACAATATTTGATTGACTATATGATTTTCCTTTAATGAAAGCCCTAAGCCATCAACAAACCCCTGATGAAACACAAAATCATCTGAAGTGAATCTATCATTGGTCTTGCTACTCTGTACACTTTCGCCAAAGCACAGTTCGCTATTAATGGCTAGGGCATCAAAATAATGCTCTCCTATGGTGAGGTTTTTTCCATCTAAAATAATATCTGTATTAAATCCTTCATTAAACCCATTGAAATAGTCAGTTGTTAGGGTTTCTATATCGCGCGTATCAAGTGGGCAAAAGGTCATCTTTCGGCTGTTATTAATAAATGATACCGCATCACTTACTGCCTCGGCAAAGGACTTTACCCTATCATCCAACTTATAAACTATTTCTTTAGAGACCTTTTGAAAAGGGTTTACGTATTTAGGATTGTTAAGCTCCTTGTTTTTAGTTAATATGAAAAACAAATAGCAGCTGTGCTCCATATACGCTCGGCCTTTAAAATAATCATGGGTGGCTTTTTCTAAAAAGCTTGTTCTAGGTAGCTTACTAGAGGTATAAGACTTCTTGAGGTAGATATCTTGCTTGTGTACTACCGTACCAATTGGCAAAGACTTTAACCCTTGGAACCAGGTTCCGTGTATATCTTCAAAGTCTTTTTCGGATAAGGAATAAATTTCAGGTAATTGGCCTTTAAAGCCTAGTACAACATTTCCGTTACTTGCAAAGATGATATTATCCCTTATAGCTGCTATAGGCCTATGTGCCCAAAGGTTAATCTTTTTCATAGCTAATGCTTGAAATTCGTCTGTTACTAATACTACTAGGGAAGACCGCACTAAACTGAAAATGCTGCGCAGTAGTTGAAAATCGAAGTAATAGAAGGTACAATACACTATTACCTACAAGTAAACTCATAATCAGGGTGAAACTAAAGGAAAAGATAATCAGTAGTAAAGAGCAGATGATACAGATCATCATTATCACAAACATCGATAAGGGCAGTCCAAAGATGATTGCCTGTTTTCGAATATTCTTATAGATTTCGTATCGTTTCATTATACTGTGATTCCAATTAAGTAAGTAAATATGCCTACCACTGCTCCTGCTATAAGAACAAAGACTAATACACGGGTTATTCCTTTTTTTAGATCTGCGTTCTCTCCAAAGAAGTGACCGGCATTAAAAAGAAAACCGATAAGGAAGATGACCCCTAGAATAATGGGGAAAATAGTTCTGATGGTATCGGAAACATCGTTAACCGAGTTTTCAATCCCTCCAATTTGAGCAAAAAGTCCAGTGGATAACAAGGACAAAAAGGTTGTGGTGTAAATTGATTTATTCATAATATAAAAAGTTAAAATATTGATTATTCACGTATTATAAATTTACATATATTTGGCACACAAAATACTGTTAATCAGTATTTTATATTAAAAATATTATTTGAATTCATTTGGTGTTATTTGATATTATTTGGCATCAAATACTATGAGAATTCAAAGCACAACCACCGATAAATTCAAAAATGAAAATGAAAATCGCGCTCAAAAACGTCAGTTTTGTCCTTTTGCTTTTAAAAATGTGTGTCATTTTTAGTCAAGAGCAAGCGCTGAAAAATCGAATTATTTTAGACCCTGGTCATGGGGGAAGGGATTTCGGTACTATGACAAAAAGTGGGATCAAAGAAAAGGATGTAGCCCTTAATATTGCAAGGGAAGTTTTAAGGCTCAACAAAAAATTAAATTCACCTCTGGAAATATTGTTAACTAGGTATACCGATACGCTAGTTTCATTAGCCGATAGATCAGAATTAGCCAGAAGCCTCGATGCTGATCTACTAGTATCTTTACACCTAAATCATGCCGAGAACCCTAGTGCAAGAGGAATTGAGGTTTATATAGGAGATAGGCCTTCAAAGTACTTAAGTGCCTCAATATGGCTTTCTTATAAGCTGCAGAAGAATTTTATAAGCGCCTTAGGCTTTGAGAGTCGTGGGGTAAAGTTTGCTGATTTTAAGGTTCTTCGCGATGCTACTAATTGGTATCCGGCTTGTCTTGTGGAGATAGGTTTTTTATCCAACCCTGATGAGCGCAATTATCTTACCCAGGGTAAGCATATAACATTTATCGCAAAAGTCATATTAACAACCATAATAAATCACAACTAAAATGAAAGATCTTTTTGTAGAGTTAACCAAAAGTTTAAAAGCTATTGCATCAGCCTTTATTACAGAGTTAAGGGTGCTTTATAAGTATTTTAGACCTTGAAGTTTATATTTAAGTGGTATACCTTTTGCCTTGAGAATATCGGCATAGTTCGCCGGTAGTATATCCCATTATTGCATTTATTTTTAAAAAAAGTAAAAAAAGGGTATAACGGAACATGCTGACCCCTTAACTGGAAGACCATTTTCTAAGTGGCATTACAGCGAAAAACGCCTAAAAATGAATTCAACCAAAAACAGACTGCCATTTCACTTGCTATGGATGTGTTCAAAGTAAGCGAAACGGCAGCTAAAAAAGTTAACAGATCTTCTAAGTAGCCCTATGATCGTATTTTTTATGATTATGGATCTGAGCGCTGATCTACGCGATTTTCATCCATTACATTTTGAATATCAACAATATCATAATAGATCATCCCACCTATTTTGGTGTATGGCAGTGTACCATTTTTTCTTAAATTCTGAAGCGTTCCAGAGCTCACTTGAAGTAAACTCATCACTTCGGTTGACTTCAGATACCTTTTGAATTCGCTGGTGGTTTGCGTGGATACTATTTTTTTGATTTCTTTAATCATTTCTTCTTTGAAATCTTGAAGATCATCCGGGTCATTTGTTTTTCCCATAATAATAAAATTTTTTTAATGGTTGATAAATAGTTTCTTAAAGCGTTATCCACAAGAAAAACACACGGCTTAAGCTTTAATAACTTAGCATAGCTACTTTTTCTTGGACATTCATATGATAGTCTACTTACTGAGAGAAAATTGAATTGCTTGGCCTAGTTTAAAACAAGGCGGGTTTACATCTAAATTATCGCGTATATGATTTAATTTTTAATCATTAAAAGTCCTTTATACTACTGATGTATAATACATGGGTCTAGACATAAATGATATCGGTTTGAAATAGTAAATGGAAAAGATTACTTCTCGACTATTAAGCGATTTCAATATGAATACATTCAAAGGAAAGTTCTTGTATAAATCTACAAAAATATTGCCTTGATTCTAGGGTGAAATTCGGTGAGTTATCAACAATTTTCAGTCTAAAAAGTAGTCGAATTAGATTATAAACTAAATCAAGAGGATTAACTTTTAAACTTTGTTGTATTTTTTCTTGGTGCTTCTAGATGTAACTAACATTTTTATAATTTTAAAGGGCATTTACTTTTGTAGATAAAATATAAATTATTGACCCTCCTATTAAAAGTGTGGTCAAAATAAAGGTGATCATTAGCCAAGTTAAAAAGACTTTGGTTTTTTTAAACAGTACATCCATTTTTATATAAAACTGATTTTGTTCTGCGCTTTGTCTTTTTAATAGATTGTTATAGTGGTCCATAAAAGTTTTAAGTTCTTTCAAGTCAATAGACACTCTTAAGCCTTGCAAATTTTCATTAATGCCTTCAAGTCTCTTTACGTCATTTTGGAACCTTTCAACCTCTGTGGTCAGTAGCTCCATCTGTTGGGTAATTCTTGTCATAAATAAAGTTTTATTAAATTTCTATGCCAACTCCTTTGGTTTGTTTTATAATCTTTGATGCTATTCTCGTTGCAATCCTATGGGCTAATTTAGGGGCAATAGGCACTAGGGTTCCTTCAATCTTAACGGGTATAATGTTATTTGATCTTATAATGGATCTGCCATAGAGCTCAATAGCCAAATTACCGCCTCCCATTGATCTGTGGATTTCACTTGCTTTAAGATTATGATTTCCATAAGCTAGCCGAAATCCTCTAAGGTTTCCGTCTTTAGTTATACTTGGAATAACCTCTACGCCTTTTGCCTTCATATGCCGTATGTACTGATCAAAGTTCTTTGGCCTGTAACGATTAATAACATGGTCGTGTATGCTTCTTATTTTTGAGCGCACTGGAGAGAGTCTCCCAAGCTTTTCTAACACCACATCCTTGACGGTGGTTAGGTTCATTTGTTGTGCAACCTGGACAGCTGTTCTCATGGAACGAGGATCAAGAAAAGAATCATCATATACATTGCCGTTAAAATCTATTCTATTTACATAAAGATGAATATGCAGGTGTTCTTTATCTCGGTGGACAAAGCCTATGGCTTGTCGATTTATTAGTTTCATTTGCGAAGTAAACTTTAAGCATATTTCTTGAAGGTCTCTAAGGTTTAACTTCTTTCCATCCTCTATTGTTGGACTAAGTATAAAAGATAAGGTATTATTTTTACAGTAATGATTCTGGCTCTGAATAAACCGGAACTCCCTGGCAATTTCTGTGGGGTTCTCCCCCATTAGATGCTGGCGAAAAACAACTTCTGCATCCTTTTCTTGATTCCATCCATAGGATATAGAATCCTTAGTCTGGCTAATAGCATGTCCTTTACCGATCATTGTTTTATTATTTAATGATGGTTTGGACAAGTGATTTAATTTCCTTGGTAAGTTGATTTACTTCCTTGGCAAGTTCTGGATCGCTGTCATGCGCATTACTTCCCCTGGTTTTAAAATCGTTATAAAATTGCACTAAAGCTTTATAGGCCCTAATGTGCTGATCAGTCATACGCTGTTTTATTTGAACTTTAAATACAGCCCTACGAGTAAACTCACTCAAGGATAGTCTACTTTGTTTAGCTCGAAGCTTTAGAAGCTTTTTTTCATATACAGTGCAATAAAGTTTGACATATTTGGTTTTACGCTTTGATTTTCTCTTTTTTTTCGAATTATTAGGCAAGGTTGTTTTTAAGGATTCCTTCTTATCAAGTTCAGGTGTTATGGAATCATTTTCACTTAAAAAATCTGATGAGAGTTTTAGTATGTTGTCATTCTCAATTGCTTTTCGTTCTATGAGCACTCCTTTTTTGTTGGTGTTTATGTTCGTTTTTGTTCTCATATGAATAGTTTTATATTGGCATCTATAGATGCGCTACTTTATTAAATCATCTAAATACTTTTACTTCAAGTTTTATGTTCTTTTTGGGGCCGAGAATGTCGTTAGACTAGTGGGTTTTAATGACAAATTATAGTGTCATTAAAGCAGTAATTCTTGTAATAAATTTAAATAGAAATACAGCTCGTCTGACAAATATCTTGAGTTAGTTATTAACAATCATTTGATTTACAGTTATCTAACTACAAATAATATCAAATGATATCATTTATTATGAGAGGGGATGAAAATTTTTATGGGTTGCGGTGATAAATTCTTGTTTAAAGGTGGAATTCTGACAAGATGGGTGGTAAACTTTGGGGTGGAATATACAATCATTTTAGAGCATGTTGACCCTTGTAAAATATGTTTGGGGTTTATTAGCAAAACTGAAATTCGAAGATTAATCACCTCGATTTTCTAGATGGGGTCATATTAGATTATTTAGTAACATTGAAAAGTTTGGTCTTGACGCGCTACACCTTATTTTCGAAGGAAAGCACCACAAAGTAATTTATAGGGGTAACCAGAACCCTACTATCAGTATACAGCATTTCACACTGGTTGAAGTCACACCCTTTTGTACGTGTGGGATATCCTATTTTTTAATGGCTTCCATCCAAGGTTAATATAGCTAATCGGGAAGCTCCAGACTCTGCCTTACTCATCTCTGGTAGAGCTTTGGGGCTAATGTTTCTTTTAAAGCACTCCTCTAACGACCCCCTTTTTCAATAATCAAAGTTTAGAACTGAAACACAAATACCGTTAAGTTATTTTAAATCAATAGATTTTGTTTTTGAAGATTGTGACTTTATCTGAATAAAGTCACTATGAAAGGAACTGTCATTGTACTTTTTAATCCAGTAGTGCAATAAAAATCAGGAAATACCTCGCTTCCTTCAAAAGGTAAATCCACCACTTGCACTGTATTCTTGCAACAAAGGGAACAATTTTACTTGTTTGTTTAAAATAAAATTTTCGGGTAAAGCTAGAATCTATTAGCTACTCCCACAATATGTAGGGGTGGAAGCGTTTATATATAGCCCAGAGTTATTTATTTTTCTTAGGAGATGGAGATGGAGGTGGATTTGTATTGGTTCTTGAAATAGTTGGTTTTGGCTTATTTGAACTATTCTTTGATGTATGTTCATTTCCATTACTCTTGTTGCTTCTCTTCTTGTCCATTTTCTTTTAAATTTGCTAGTTCAATTATAATTTCTTGTTTGTTTAGTGATAAATATACTTCATTAACTTCATAAAGATATTCCGAGTCTGAATAATTATAAACAGCCACATCACATAATCGAATTTCTGATACATTTTCACTTTCAGAAAATGATTTTACCCATCCGTGATATGTCAGCTTATTTTTTATGTCGCGTAAGTATATAAATTCAATGTCTTTTGAGTTTAAAAACATTGAATAAAGATTTTCATCACCGTATTTTCCCGAAACACCGAGGAATCCAGCTACCTTATTGATTACTTTTCTATTTTCAATCATTGAAGCAACAAAAGCTATAGCTATTGAGAAAATGGAAGCAAACCCCACTTCCTTGTATGGAATGTAATAAGCATTACTTAGATTGCTCCAAATTGTCAATTCAGGTAGGTCCCTACAGATAATGAGATTTAGTCCGTTTATTATCAACTGTAATAGCAAATAACAAACGATTCCAAAGAGAATCGAATAAAGAACAAATCGAAAACTACTCCAATCTTTATGCAAAATCAATTTACCGAAAATCAATGTTGCAATTGCCCCAGGAATCAGTATTATGATAAGTTTAAGTGTTAGTTCAGACATTGTTTTTTCAAAATTATTGTCAACGTATTATCTTTTTATTTCTTACTTAAAGTCCAAGATATAAATACTTTAAGGCAGCATTTACCTACACAGATTATGTGTTTTTGGTGAGGATGGTATAGCACTCAACTATTTCTCAAACCTACTATACTCCAATGAGTGGCCGTTCTCCTTGGCCATAAAAATAATGGAATAATTGATGTGGCATAAGATTAAAGGATTTAGCTATACCATAAACTTCACTCGGGTAAAGTTTAACAAACTCCCCCTTTAACAATCTACTGAACCTAGTATTCTCAATACAAGCAGAAGAAGCAATGATGCTGGAATCATATATAAAAGGGGTCAAAAAATCCTTTAATTTGTTATCTGATTCTTGCACTAAATTAAGTACAACAACTTTATGCTCCTTGAACAGTATCTCGCATACAGAATCAATATCTAATTTTAACATCAAAATTATTTGGTAAAATGATTCAGCTAAAACAATTTTCCTAGTACCGAGGATATCCTTAATATTAGTCACCAATTCTCGCTTAGATTCTCCAGCATATTCTTTAGACAATATTTCAAGCGCAAATTCTAAAAACGTCTCATTATTTAGTTTATTACCTCCCATCCTTTGATATTCACCAAATTAAAACAGCAAATTATTTGCTGTTTTAATTCTTATTATTATATTTGTAAAACCAACTTAGAGTTGGCATGAAATAGTAAAAAACATATTACCGAATTGGTAAGCATGAGTTTTTAAGAGCCTCTGAGTCCGAAACTAGCACGTTCACACTCAAAATGCGAGGCGGTAGATTAAACTCCCATGTCTAAAGTTATTGCGTATATTTACACAATTCTTTGGGCTGGGTGTCTATCGAATGTCGCGTTTGAGGCCTGTGCTAGTGCCTGGACAAAGACAGGAGGTGGCCCCAGCCTTTTGATTTTTCGGCTAAAACTCGCTGGCCATATATTCAACATGTATGAAAACGAAGTTTACCATACCGCCGAAATCTTTTATCCACAGCAAACTTGCCGTGGATATTTCCATTGCAGGCACTAAGTGGACACAACTTCTCCATTCTATTTCAAAAAACATCAACGTATACCCTTATAATAAAACTATCCCTAACAATTATTGTTGGATAGAACCGACTCTTTGCCTGGGCAAACACGAGTGTTCACCACAGGGTATAAGAATTCCTAGTTTATTATTCAGTCGTATGAACAATAAAAATAGGGCAATTTTAACTTCCCTGCAAGAATCAAAAAATGATTCTTGTTGCATAGGGTCGGTTTTTATAGAAACATCACGTTCAAAGGATCTATCAACTTATTTGAATTGTGAAATCATATCTCACTATTTAAAGAAGATACAGGTATCACCTTCATATAGGTTATTTCGCAAGAAAAGAAAAAATCCTATCTAGCCCATTTACGATTATTGTAGCAGTGGCTAAAGAAGGTTGGAATTCAAACTGATAAGTAGGTATGCTTTTTTTTCAATCGAAAAGTATACCACTACTCTGCTAATGACAATTCATGATTGAGTTAATGATAGTGTGTTTAAAACTCACTTAAATTATAGTTCAGGATTATGGATTTAGATCACGAATACCCTATTACAAAACATTTAAAAACAAAGACATATACGAGATAGAATACAACAGACATCATACTAATTTAATCTAACAAGGAAAAGATTCTCAGTGCATTTGACAGGTGATCGGAATCTTTATAATTAACTAAAAACACGTTTTAGAACAACATTATGCAAAATAAACATACTATAAGGGATAGGTGTATTCTATTAACACTCCTATTCATCTTCTCTATTGGAACCTACTCCCTATTCGGAAATATTAAAAGTGTTAATTTTTATGAGTTAGCTGGTTATCAGCATCGGGTTAAGGGGACAGTTACTGATTCTAATGGTATTCCTATTCCTAGAGTGAACGTAGAAATCAAAGGGACTTCTTATGGCACTTTCACAGATAAAGAGGGTTACTTTTACGTGGATGCCGCCCCTACCGATGTTTTAATATTAAGCTATATCGGATTCAAACCACTTGAAGTTCTAGTAGGAAATTCAGAAGAACTTTCGCTAATTCTTGAAGAGGATGTTACAAATCTGGAAGCCGTCACTGTTAATGCAGGGTACTATACTGTTAAAGAACGAGAAAGAACAGGAAGTATCGCAAAAGTAACTGCAGAAGAAATAGAGTTACAACCTGTTGTGAGTCCGCTAGAAACTCTGCAAGGGAGAATGGCCGGTATAGAAATTATACAGGGGAATGCTATTCCGGGGAATGCTCCTACTGTAAGAATCCGTGGTCAAAATAGTCTTAGGACCGATGGTAACTATCCCTTATATATTATTGATGGTGTACCTATTATTTCCACACCTATTGAGGGAGGAAGTAATATGTATATAGGAGGGATAGATCCTTTGAGTTCAATGAATTTATCCAATATAGAAAGTATAGAGGTTCTAAAAGATGCGGATGCTACTTCTATATATGGTTCTCGGGGAGCCAATGGTGTGGTACTCATAACCACAAAAAAAGCCAACTATAATAAGAAAACAGAAATAGAGACTCGGTGGTATTCTGGTTTAGGCAAGGTATCCCGAAAAATCGATTTGTTAAATACTGAGCAGTATATAGCGTTACGAAAGGCAGGGTTAGAAAATGATGGAAGAGAACCTAATGAGATTACGGATTATGATTTACTATTGTGGGATCAGAATCGCTATACGGATTGGCAAGAAGTTTTATTTGGAGGAACCTCTTATATTAATGATTTTAATATTTCCATATCCGGAGGTAATTCAACAACATCTTTCCGTTTGGGAGGTTCCTATCACAAAGAAGGAATCGTTTTTCCTGGGGATAATAATTACCATAAGGCTACGGTAAATCTAAATCTGAACCACATTTCGAAGAATGAAAAATTAGGGATCAATCTATCGGTAAATTATGGGCTTGATAAAAGTGATGTGCCAGCTACTATTATAAATAGTTTTGTTTCAATGGCACTTTCTCTCCCTCCGAATGCGCCAGAATTATATAACCAAGATGGAAGCTTGCATTGGGAGAAGTGGAACCTATCAGGACGAAACAACCCTCTAGCTCCTATTTTAAACAGAACCTCTACCGATAGAGGTAATAATCTAGTGGCAAATATAGGTGTGTCATATGCAATTATACCAGGAATAAAAGTCAAATTAAATGGAGGATATACTAACTTATCCAGAAGATATAAAGGTCTATTTTCGAAAAATGAATATCGACCTGAACTAAGAGAAAGCAGAGAGCATAGTTCTATTGAGAATCACAGAGAACGAAGTTCATGGGTAGTTGAGCCACAATTTCTATATGATTTTACGTTTGGGAAAGGAACAATAGATGGTTTAGTAGGGTTAACATTTCAAGAAAATACTAGTAGAAACCTTAGAGTAGATGGGAATGGGTTTGTATCCGAAGCATTGATAGGAGATCTATCAGCAGCAGCGGCTACAAATGTTATAAATAATAAAGAGATAGATTACAGGTATAATGCAATTTTTGCTCGGTTAGCCTATAATTATAATGAAAAGTATATTGTTAATCTAACCGGTAGACGAGATGGGTCTTCCCGTTTTGGAACAAATAAACGTTTCGCCAACTTTTGGGCGGTGGGAGGAGCCTGGATATTTTCGGAAGAGCCCTTTATAGAAAACAATCTTCCTTTTTTGAGTTTTGGAAAATTTAGAGGGAGTTATGGCACAACAGGGAATGACCAGATAGGGGATTATGGATATTTAGATGCATACGAAGCAACTGATGGACCAAACGGATTATATCCAACTCAGCTTACCAATCCTGATTATTCATGGGAAGTTAATAAAAAACTTGAAGCTGCAATAGAACTTGGTTTTATTCAAGATCGCATTACCATGGGGGTGAGTTGGTATCGTAATCGCTCTTCTAATCAACTCGTCGGTTTTCCACTTCCCTCTATAACTGGATTTCTTACAGTACAGGCTAATATGCCTGCGACAGTACAAAATACGGGTTGGGAATTTGTACTATCAAGCCTAAATTTAAGTTCAAAGAATTTTCGTTGGAAGACATTTGTTAACCTGACAATCCCAAAAAGCAAACTTTTAGATTTTCCGGATATAGAAGAGTCATCCTATGCTAATACTTATCGGATAGGATATCCATTGAATATCCGGCTATTGTATCAATATGATGGGTTAGATTCTGAAACAGGGCTGCATACGGTAGCAGATATTAATAAGGATAATACTATTGATGATATTAATGATCACTCTGTAATAAAAGATATGGGTAGAAAGTATTACGGAGGAATAACCAATAATATCAGTTTTGGAAATTTAGATGTTAATTTTTTAGTTGAATTTGTAAAGCAGGAAGCTACGAGTTTATATTTTGATCCCCCCGGATACGCATCTAACCAAGTAATCGGAGTGTTTCAAAAATGGAAAAATAATAGCCCGGATATTCAAAAAGTATCCGGGAATTATGATGCCTTTTCCGCACATAATTTGGCTATGAATAGTGATTACTCCATTTCTGACGCATCTTTTATTCGATTAAAAACACTTAGTGTAAAATATAATATTGCAAACCATTTGAAAAAAGGGCTGTTAAGTGATTGCAGCATTTTTATTCAGGCTCAAAACCTTTTTACTTTCAGTAATTATGCTAATAGTCTAAATATTGAAAGTCCCGGTAATGCAGTAATTCCCTCACTTCGAACAATAACATTAGGCTGTCAAGTTACTTTTTAATTTTAACATCACAATCATGAACATAATTAGTAAAAAATTTAAGATTCGACTATTAAGTATATTGGGATGCTTCATAATAGTATCCTGTGAAGATTTTGTTGAAGTGGATTCTCCTAACTATAAAATGGATAGCCAAACTGTATTCGATAAAGAAGAAACAGCAAAGGCAGCGGTTAAAGGAATATATAATGAATTGTTTAATTCTGATTTTTCAAACGGTTATACCAATTCAATAAGTGTTCTTGCAGGGATGTCATCAGATATATTTGAAACTACAAGTGTGACAGATACGCGATATGGTCCATTTCAACAAAATGAGATTTCTCCCGGGCAAACTCCGGATGCAACAGCAAATTTTAATTTGTGGTCCAGTGCTTACCGTATTATTTTTATGTGTAATAGTGCATTAGAAGGAATTGAAAATTCTCAATCAATCTCGGAAGCCACGAGTGAAATCCTTGAAGGACAAGTTCGATTTGTTAGGGCTTTCACATATTTATATCTAACTAATCTTTATGGTGATGTACCTTTAATTTTAACTACGGATTATAGGCGGAATGCAACAATCAGTAGAAATTCTTCAGCACGAGTATTTGAGCAAGTTATTACTGATTTGGATATGGCTATATCTTTTTTGGAAACGGTCGGAGATTATGAAAATTTGGAGCGAACTAATGTGAATCTTTATGCTGCATTAGCATTAAGAGCAAGAGTATATCTCTATCAGCAGCAGTGGGAAAAAGCGGAAAAATTAAGCAGTCTTGTTATTAATCAGACATCAACTTATGAAATTCTCGAAAATCCGGATCAGGTTTTTTTAAAGAATAGTAGAGAAGCTATATGGCAAATAACACCTATACCAATAGGAACATTTCAGTTTACCTATACATGGGACGGTTATTTTTTTAGAGGTAATGTGAATTCACCTGTGAAGTTATCTAGTAATTTCATTTCAACCATGGATTCTCAAGATAAACGTTTGCTCAACTGGATTGGCTTTAATGAGAGCAGAGAATTTTATTACCCACAAAAATATAAGGATAGTAGAAGTAGAGGTAATATCACTGAATACTCCATGGTTTTAAGACTCGCAGAACAATATTTAATACGAGCAGAAGCCAAAGCAATGCAAGGAAAGTTGGTAAGTGCAATTGAAGACATTGATGTACTACGATACAGAGCAGGTTTGGGTCTTATTTCAGATTCTAATCCACAAATAGGAAAAGAACCTCTTTTGGAAGCAATAAGGAACGAAAGGAAAAGGGAACTGTTTTCCGAATGGGGACACAGGTGGTTTGATTTAAAACGGACAGAAAAAGCAGCTGAAATATTGGCACCCATAAAACCGCTCTGGGAGGATACCGATGTTTTATACCCTATCCCGGATGAGGATCGTAGTAAAAACCCAAACCTTACTCAAAATATTGGTTATTAAAACTTTTAAAACAGAAAACAATTTATGAAATATATCATCATGCTGGTAATGGTTCAGCTTGTACCATTATTAAATGGAAACGGCTTAATGGCCTCTCAGAATCCACACAAAGAGATTGTATCTACTTTGGATTCAAATGAGATTAGACATGCCCAATTGGCAAATGGCCTTAAATATTACGTGAAGGACCTCAATAATAATACCAACAAATTCGATATCTATTTTTATGTAAAAGTTGGCAATTTTGACCAGGAATTTGACCAGCTGGAATTTGCCCATACTTTAGAACACCTGGCTTTTAGGTGCGCTAAAGATTTTCCATTTAGTTTTATATCCCCTCCCAAAGAATTCCTGAGAAGTATCGGAATGGAGGATAATTACATTGAAGGACAGACAGGCAATGATTTGACTTATTATCATTTAAAAGATCTTCCTTCAGGAAATGTAGATGCCATGGATAAAAACTTACTTTGGTTGTCAAACATGTCAGACTTAAAATTGACAAATGAGGCTATCGACAACGAAAGACTTGTAATAAAACAAGAAATTATTTATCGGAGCAGTAATAACGTCAGGTTTGACGATGAAACGAAATTGAAATCTTTATTATATCCGGGTTTCCCGGATAGATCCAATTTTTTTGAGAGGAATGACAGTTATTCGCCAGATTCTTTAATTCAATTTTATCGTTCTTGGTATAACCCAAAAAATATAGGGATTGCCATTATTGGCGACATTCCTGATATAAATGCAATAGAGCTAAAAATAGAAAAGTATTTTTCTAAAATAAAAAATCATCGCCCTTTGGCAGAAAGGAAAAACTATCAAAGGAAATATCTTGAGGGGCCAAATAATTATGCCATAATAGAAAAACAGGAGGGAAATGGTAATATAGATGGTGTTGAACTATTTTTGTTTTTTCGTTACCCAGAGATTCTTTCCCAATATGGTTATTTCCAAGAAATCAGGCGAGAAATATTACGGAATATTATTCTACAGTTAATATATAATCGATTTAGGAATGGACAAGATGACCATGATTATTTTTTTAGTAAAAGAGCTGGTTTTCTGACGAAAAGTATGCCTTTTTATGAAATTCAAATACCTACCAGGGAGAGAGATCTTCAAAGATCTATTGATAAAACCTTTGAGATTTTGCAGCAGATTAAGCAATTCGGAATTTCAAAGGATGAATGGGATTGGATTAAAAGCGAATACAATAAGGCTTCGGAGCAAATAAACATTGGTAAAATAGATTTCTGGCATAAAAATTTTTTAAATAATTTTCTTTACGAAATAGAGATCACGCCAGAATTTAAATATCATTTACCACCTTTATCACGTAGTGAATTCAATACACTTTGTAATAAATTTATCCAGGATATGCCCGATGATATTGGTGTGTTGATCCCGCCCGGGTCAGACGCTTCATTGTATACTGAACAGCATATACGAAAATACATAAAACATGCATTGTCAGAACCTATTAAGCCTGTCGGTTTACCAAAGATTCCCGAAAATTTATTAAATAAAAAAGAAACATCGAATCTAAAAGAAGTTGGCTACACCCATAAGGGTAGTATTTTAGACATGGAGGAGTTTGTACTGGATAACGGGATAAGAATAGTCTTGGACACTTCTATTATAGATAGTAGCAAAGTTTTTTTTCATGGGTTTAGCTCCAGGGGAGCATCATGTTTTCCACAAGAATATTTTTTGGAAGCCATTAATGTCCCAAGTATTGTCGACAATGCAGGGGTAGGAAATTTAAGTAGGGGTGATTTGAAATATTACTTCAATCAAACAAACATTGACAAGGGGTTTTCCCAGTATATTAAAAATAGTGAAACAGGTATTCGAGGGGAGATGTCCGCAGATAGCTTTGATATAATGGCGCAACTCATATATCTATCTTTTACAAAGCCCAGAGAGGATAAAAATGCTTTTGATAATTGGCTGTTTAAAGAAAACCGGAAAGGGGCTAATATTAATGCGGATTTCAGGGCTTTAATTGACTCATTTTTAAGAGGGAAGTTTCAAAATAATAAAGGGAAAGGAATACAAGAGATAGATCAAATTGATATGAAGAGAGCGTATGAAATTTATCGAAATCTATATGGAAATCCTTCTGATTTTACTTTTTTATTTAATATAGGGAATTTGCCCGTAGATACGGTTTTACCTTTCATATCCAAATATTTGGGAAACATACCTCAATCCCCACAACACACTTGCCCTACAGAAAATCGTAAAAAAAAAGCTAATAGGCGCAAGACACCTTTCTACAAAGAATTTTATCCAAAGGATATAGGTGCTGAATACAAACTTGAAAGTGTAAAATATTTTCAAAAGTATTTCGTGCCAATAAAGGATAGGAGCGACTGGGAAGAACGGATTAAAATAGAAGCTTTAGGCTATTGGCTAAATAATGAGCTTCTGCAATTACGAACTAACCAGCAAGCTGTTATATATCAATATATAGGGGATGCCATTTTTAATAAAGAATTATCAGGATATGACATTTACTTATATATAGATTGCATCCCCGAAGAATTAGAAATTTTAAGAGAGTCAAGTAGGGCTATTATAGATAAAATGAGTGTTAGAAATCCTGATATTGAAGAAAATAATAAATGGTTATTAGAATTAATAAAGAGAAAACTTTCTTCTAAATATAAGAGGATGGAAAATTCTAAGAATTTCCATGCTTTATCGAAAAAAGTACAAGCTTATTATATGAATGATCAAGAAATACAAGCTCTTCAAAACGTTGAAGAGTTTATACAGGCTTTGACATATAAAGATATTATGGAAACGGCTGAGGAGTATCTGAAAGCTGAGAATATGATGGAGTTTGTATATAGGGATCCAATAAAATAGTAATAAATAAAAGACCGCCCTAAAATAAAAACAAAGGGCGGTCTCCTTTCTCCAATAAATTATCTTGGATCAGGAATAGTTTTAATTGTTCCTGTACCATTCAAAAGTGGAGCTCCTAAAGCATCAGTAACCGTATAAGGGTTATTGGGCAGCCCTTGAATATTAACTTGACAAGTTATAGTGGAAGGGTTATCACAATTCACTTCAACAGAATAGGGTTCCCCATCTATTTCGACAAATCCAGAAGCGTAATAGTTCTCGTCTGTTGCATTTACAAACGCAAACGACATACCAATGGCCAATACGAAGGCCAACATTGGTAAAACAAATTTTAATTTAAACATAATATAAAATTTAAAAATTTAATAAAGTTGCCTACTTCTGGGCAGGTTTTCGGCCAATCTTCCCTTCTTCTGATGCGCATCAAAATATCTTAACGCCTAAATAACACTTAGGCCTTTTATTTATTTTTTAAGTAGGAAAAGAGAGGAAACATCTAAGTTGTATTACTTAAGCTAAGTCTGTATAAACTCTTTCGCTAGTGGTGGACCTTTCTTCAAAAATCTTATAGCCACTAATGCTAGAATGATCAAACCAACATTAAAAATCAGATGCTGCGGCCAAGACAGTAGCGTAATTATTCCACCACAAGAACAAGGGGCATACGGGCTTATAAATACAATACCCACAACATAGATGGTAAAAGCTATCATTAAACCTAGAGCACTATACAATCCTTTCAGTCTTGTTCTTGGGATTGCAATAAGCAAGGCTATCACAATTTCCAGTGTCGGAACCACCCAACTAATTATGTAAGACAACCAAACCATATCTGGCAGGATAGGAGAGTTATTCAAATTATTAAAGAACCGATCCCCTTCCATAAGTTTAGTAAGTCCAGTAAAAGCAAATACTACCACATATAAAATACTTATGATCTCTACAGTAATTCCGTTATGTCTTCTTCGCCATTTCATAATTCATTCATCTAATACAGTTAAAAGCCAATCCATTATATTTGGAACTGAAATATCCCAATCCTCTTCATCATCCTCATCATCATCTTCGCCTTCACTTTGAGTAGTTATAGCACCATCTCCAAAGGCGGCAAACCGAACAATGGAAGAAAAACTTAAAATCACCTGCTTGTCTTCAGCGGTTAATAGAGCATCTTCTAGGATCTTGGCCTCATAATCAATGATGTAAACATACAAGTCATTATAATCACTAGGATCAGAATCTAACAATACGGTTATATAGTTCTTAAGTGTACCTTTGGCAGGTAGGGTAAGCTCAGATTGATTAATTAAATCCCATAGGGCGTCAATTGAATAAACAGTACTATCTTGCTTACTTAAGACACTCTGAATGGTACCACTCTGCTTTAGAGTGTCATCCCTTCCAGAAGGACTTAACAAAGGCTGCTTTTGCAATAGCCTTAGATAGTTTTCACCGACAAAATCATAAGGATTTCGTGGGTTACTAGGAGCGTCTTTTGCTTGGTCTTCCTCATACAAATTAGTATAGGAACCATTTTCGGAGCTGCAAGAAGTCATTAAAATTACTACAAGCAACCATAATTTAAATAAACATTTCATCTCAAAAGGTTTCTGAATTTATTTTTATCAGTTAACCTTATCCGGATAAGTCGAATGAACTTCAGCACTATAAAAAAAGCAAGATTTTCACTCTTGAATTCAACCAAATGTATTTAGCGAAAATGGATTACACAAATAGTCACTCGTACAGTTTAACGACTATGAAGTTCAAATTCATTAATATGAACGAGTGACTTTTTTAGTTAAATTTTTAAATAATTATAACTATATTTAGTATTTTAGTGACTATTTGTGAACGGAACACTCCTTTTCTATCATTCGATTATCAAAAAACTCGAATGCGGACCCCTAGAAATTAGACGTGATGATGAAGATTCTATTAATACTATTTTTTACCACTTTCTATCCAATTTACTCTCCAAATTCGGATACAGACCCCCTGAAGGAAAGTTATCGTTCAATTTCAAAAAAAATAAGAGCATCTGATAAACTGCCCTCTGAACAAAGGATCTATTTAGCTACATATCTTAAAAAGGCTAAAAAAGAAAAAGACTGGGAGCACATAGTCAAAGGTTATAGACACTACCTACACAACTCTGGAGAGGATAAAATGATAATATATGCTGATAGCATGGTATTCTCTGCCTTGGAATCCAAAAACAAAGAGTTGATAGTTTCATCATATTTAACCAAGGGACTAACATATTACTGGAAAAAAGATTACGTTAAGGCCTTGGAAAATTATATCACTGCCAATGACTACCTATCAGAGGCTCCTGCACCAAGGGAGTATATCAAGTATAAATTAAAATACAATATTGGTCTCATTAGATACCGCTTAGAACAACATAAAGAGGCACTAAAAGAATTAGAAGCATGTAAAGAATACTTTAAAGACCACAACGAGAGAGCCTACTTAAACACCTTGCACTTTATAGGAATGTGCTACAGAAGCATGGGCGATTATAAGCAGTGTAGTAAGATTAATGAAAAAGGTATACAAGAGGGACATCGTTTAGGAAAAAGGAAGATGGAGGTCTATTTTAATCATTCTGAAGGAGTAAATAATTATCTAAAGGGCGATTATGAATCAGCCATTAGGCTTTTAGAGAGGGTTAATCCCGTAATTGATAGCTTAGGTGATTTTGCTAATGTGACTACCGGTCATTTTTACCTAGGGATGAGTTATTGGAAATTGAACAAACCTGATCGCGCTATCCCCTACCTAAAACTTGTGGATAAAAGCTATACTGAGCGCAAGTTTGCAAAAAGAGAATTCATACCAGGTTATAACATTCTAATAAATCACTATAAATCTAAAAACGATACTATAAATCAGCTATTTTACGCGGGTCAAATAACAAAGCACATCTCCACGGTAATGGAGGTCACTAATGGGCTTTATCCTATAATAAATCAGAGGTATACAGTGGCAAATATTAAGAGGCAGCAGGAGAGAGACAAAAGAAATCTATTTTTAGAAATCTTACTTATAGGCGGGGCTATCCTTCTTAGTATATCCCTTGGCTATCGCTATTATATATACCATTACTCCTCCCCTAAAAATCTATTACCAGAGACAACTACTGATTCAACCAAGCAAAACGATAACACCACTCTGGATAGACGTGATAAATCAATCCAGAAAATGAAAATCAGTAATCAAAAAAAACATTCCATTAAATACCATTTAAACAGATTTGAGAAAAATGAAATGTTTCTGGAAAAAAAATTAACCTTAGCGCTTCTTGCCCACAAGTGTGGTACTAACACCAAGTATTTATCCCACATTTTAAATCACGAAAAAGGAAAAAGTTTTAGTGAATATATAACTGATCTGAGATTGAGTTACATTATTGGCAAGATCCAAGAACAAAGTTTCTACAGATCAGTTAAAATTAATTTCCTTGCAAAAGAATGTGGATTCGAAACTACACAATCCTTTACTCGCTCTTTCAAAGTCAGAACTGGTGAAGCGCCCAGCAAATACATCCATAATTTAAGAAGGAAGATTTCTAAAGAAACTTAGGCCTTGTTTTTTATTTGTTTAATTACTGCTAAGGAAATTCATATAGGCCAACTGGAACGGGATAATAGTAGTAGTGCACTACTTTATGGAATCGTGTATATTTAATGACTTAGTTGAATCGTATAAGGCCGAAGCCTCCAGCTAGCATAGATTACATAACACTACGCGTCTGTTTTAGTTGAAAGTGCCACCTGGATACTTCGGTTCGATTTGGTTCTTCGTC
>NZ_AMSG01000012.1 GCF_000300875.1 Galbibacter marinus
GACGAAGAACCAAATCGAACCGAAGTATCCAAACCTTGTCCCGTCCTAAAAAAACTTTACAGTTTTTACTGTTAATCGTATCTTCTAATTTACACCTTTTTATTATAATCCTTAATAAAGTTTACAATCTTTTTAATGAATGATTTGGGTCATGAGGTAAATGGCTCGTTTTCATTGATTTCTTATAATTCTTCCAACGTTTTTTTAGAGGTTCTTTCATATAATGAGCTACCTCAGGTGTGTGATAATCAATGCTTCCGTGAGGGCGCTTAGTGTTATATACATGTATATCTTTTGAAATTGCCTTATAAGCGTCTTTGTGATTTTTGTATATCTGATTTTTCTTAAACTCATTTTTAATAATACCATTAACTCGTTCTGCCATGCTATTATCACAGGGGTTACTATCCTCAGTCATACTTATAGCTATGTTTTCGTTTACTAGGAGTTCTACATATCTTCTAGAACAATATTGCACACCTCTATCCGAGTGATGAATAAGAAAGAAGCTAGTATGGTAACTTCGGTTTGCAATAGCCATCTTCAGAGCTGCGATTGGCCCATCAGCTTCCAAAGAAGTATCAAGCGAGTACCCCATTATTTTCTTTGAATAAGCATCCATAATAAGGCTTAAATAATTAAACCCTTGAAGAGTCTGAACGTAGGTAATATCACTTACCCAGAGCTGCTCACTGCCGGTAAGTATGATCTCCTTGATAAGATTAGGATACTTCTTTAGCCAGTGATGAGAATTAGTTGTGTAAACTTTTTTATGACGTCGTCGAACAAGTAATCCGTGGAACCGCAGTAAGTTAAAGAGCTGATCTCTTCCCATTTTGATGTTGTGATCTTGCATCTTTGGTGTAAGTAAATGTAATAATTTACGAGTACCGATAAAAGGCATATCTTCTCTTATTTCTTTTACTAGCACCAGTACAATTGAATGGATAAATGTAGTTGATTCACTTCGATGAAGCGATTGGTAATAAGCTTGTCGAGTTTTGCCAAACAGCCCACAGAGCCTCTCTAGACCCATCTGGGGATGCTCCTGCTTCAGTCTTTTAACTGTTTGGCACCAAACTTTTTTGAGATCTTAATTTTTAATTGCTCTTCACTAACTTCAATTAAGGTCTCTAGCCCTTTAACCTTAAGTTTTGCATTTTCTAGCTCTTTTGATAAGTATCGAACTTGCTGAGAGAGCTCACGGATTTTAGTTTTTTCATCCATATTCTCAATAGCATTATTGGCTATTTCCAAAGGTCTTAAGTTACGCAAAGAAAACTGAACAATCCATTTAGCAATGTTGTTTCTACTGATACCATACTTCCGAGCGGCGGCTCTATGCCCAATAAGCCCTAAGTTGATTTCCTGGACAATTTTTCTTTTTTCGTCTTCTGATAGACGGGCATAAGGTTTTCTCTCAGATATTGGTTTGTGTGATGCCGTTTTTTTCATAATAAGTAGCTTTTAAGTGTAAAGCTATTCTAGGACAAGACACCTTACTGCTTTTGCGCCATTGAAGGTAATGGTAGCAAAACTGACTGTATTCATAGTAATCATTGTGGACTTCTCTATATTCCTCCCATAGCAACTGTAAGGTAACACCAACCCTTTTGAGCTCTTTTTCAAAGTAAGGAAAAAGCTTTACTAAGGCTTCATGTCGAGGATTTTGCGTTTTCTTTCTGATATTAATCAGATCAATGAGTTCACTATCCGTCATACTAGAAATTCCAGAAATAGGAACTCCACTGTTCTTAAAACCAGCAATATACTGACCTGCGGATGTTCTTCCAATGCCAACAACCTGAGCTGATTTTCGGCCACTGAGACCTTGTTCAAAATATAATCGTAATAATTCGCGTACTTCTCTCATACCTATCGGATTGTTAGCCATTATCCTTGTTTTTAAAAGTTAATGGCATAAAGATGAGAAAAGTGTCCATTTTGCTACGGAATGACTGACCGCTTTGCCCCGGAATGGGCGTCCGCTTTAAAACGGAATGGGTGACCGCCTTCTAGCGGAATGGGTGTCCGTTTTCACCGGATTGTGCACAATGATTTTTGAACGTTGGTAAAAATACTAGTTTTGGTAATGGAGCGTCTGTCCGATAGGCAGGTGCGGAATGGACATAACGAGTCGTGTTGGGAACTAGAAGCTCTTATATTTGGGTGAATGTAGTTTTTTGCTGAATGAAAATTTCATACCAATAGGCGAAAAATTGCTTTTTGACTTCTTTACCCACAAACAAGATATCGTTATAAAATTTTTTTCTATTTCTAATAGGGTTTTTAGAACTGGTTTAATTAAAATTTATGTTAAACAAATGCCTCTAATAATTTAGAAATTTCTAATAATCGGATTTGATATTCGGATTCGGCACTTAAATATTTATTGTTGTAATAATTGATATGACTTGCATAATCATTAGAATCTTTAATGAGCTTTTCTGTTTGTCTTAAAAATTCTTGAGAACTCGTAAGTAATTTGTTGAATTCTGGGAGAAGAATGTGATCGCTATTATACCTTTGCATAATTCCTTCGAATAATGGCCCAACAATGTCCATTCTGAATTCCATCAATCCAGTTGAAATTTCTTCTGGGTCAACACCATCCTCTAATTTTTTTTTCCTTTCATCTGTTATTACAATTGTTCTTTCTTTGAAGTCATTAACAATTATAAAGTATGGATTTTCAAGCAATAAAGAATGATGCGCTGTGTGGGCTGTAAGAAGACCATTCCTAACATTGGAAACTTCATCTATTAAAGCATCAAGGGTGATGGCTATTTCAGAACTGTGCTTATATTTCTTATTGAGATGTATTTGATGCTTATCTGTTACTTCCTTTGTTGATTTATCATAGAAATCTGCAATTTTATATAAGTCTACATAAGCTTTCTTCCAATCACTCCCAGGTTTGAACTCTCTAAATGCTTTATAAATATTTTGTTTGTCTACATCTAAAATTAATTTAGGAAAGGTATTAGGATAGAAAGACATTCTATTCATCTCTGTTGGATGTTTAATTTCTTCATTTGAGTAATCAGTAGCTTTTTTTGATTGATTGATATTGCTTTTATATAACTTATCAATATAGACTTGTATAAAACCCAAGCTATCTTTTAATTCCTGTATTCTTGAAGCTTCTTTTTCTTCAATTTCTAATGTTTTTTGTCTACGCTGATAAATTAAGTCAAGTATTACAAATAATATTGCGATAAAAGATAATATAGACCCCAATAAACCACCATATGCAGATATAATATTATCTCTTTTAGAGAAATCAAAATTTAAGAATTCCCAATTTTGAGTTTCATTTGCAGCATCAAATGATAATATTATTAAAAAGGTAAAAATTATGAATATGAATCCAAGTGTTAGACCTAATACCCATCTGTATAATTTTCTACTCATAATAAATAAACTTTATATTAATTTGACTGTTTTGAGAGCTTCTTATTTAAATTATCAAAAATCAATATGCATTTAGTACGAATCAACATCCTTAATGATTTGATAAGCCGACGAATCTCTATAGTCTTCATTTTGAAGCATATCATCAAAAACATCCATAGCACCTTCTAATATTTCATTCGCTTTATTATATTCTCTCATTGCGTTATATGAATTGACAATTACTTGCAAGGGTTCATTTTTAAGCATTCTTTGTGTAATATCTGGTGAATAATGATTTTTATAACTACTCGCAAGGACAATACAATCTTCAGGATGATTATTCGAGGACTTCAATAGAAGCAAATAGAATGGATGCTCTCTATATTTTCCAACATTTGAATGAACATATTTATATAAAAAATCTTTAAGTTCAGAAAACAAATGAGGCTTTATGTGAAAAAATGCTTGATTATAAATTTCTCCTACTTCTTTGTCTTCGTTATCAAAAAATCTTTGGACTAGTGTTAATGCCTCTTCAATTTTTATTTCATGTTCAATGAATTCAAATGCAGTCCTTACAACAGTATTGGGTTTGTTGTATACTAAAAATTCTTCTATTAAAGATTCTGCACCCTCATAACTTCTACAATAAGCGATTGTAATTAATTTACCAATTTCCGTACTAGATTCTTCTACTTTAATTGCATTTTCAAAAAATGAAATTAATCTCTCAAAATTATGATTTATTAAATACTGTAATGGATTAATTGAAACTTTCAAAATATCTGGATGAAAATCATTAGATAGTTCTAAAAACAATTCCATTACTCGGTCTTTGCCATGCTGTAAAAGAGATTGCATTTTGTATATGGCTGCAGCTCTGGTCGATGGTTTAGAATTATCGACAAGAGTTTTTAGAGAATTGCAAATAAAATCAAAGTACTCTTCCGAAAAGGAGCAATCTATCAGAGCACTTGCAGCAGCACCACGCACTGAATTAATACCAGCCGCTAAACTATCTTTTAAATCATCTCTTCCTTCATCACCTGTTAAAATGTTATGTTCAAGAAACCTTAAAATACTATCATCAATCCTTTTATGCTCTGAAAAATATCTTGTTATCCAGATAAGGTATAAAGTGTTCTCTTTTTCAAATATTCTGCTCTCTATAGTTTTACAGAATAATTTTATTAAAACTTCATTTGAAACCTTACCTTCTACCAAGCCTTCTAAAGCTTTTACGATGTAAGTGTTAGAAATCTCTGAATCTTCAATTATTTCGTCGATAAAATCCAAAAAATGAGAAGGGTTTTGAGATACTATATCTGCAAATCTTCTTCCATGTTCATATTCTGAAGGCTGGCTCCACCTATCAAAGTTCTTATTATTTGAATTATACTTTTTAAAACTCTTCCTCCAATTTTCTAAAGTGAATTTATCATATCTCGCGTTTAAAGGGTCTCTATTAACATGTACAACTATCCCTTCTGGCTCTTTGTTTTCTATTTCTCCAAATTTACGCTTTAGTTCCTGATATTCCTTAAGCAGTTTTTTATCTACCGTTTTATTCGTTTTTACAACCGAGGTCAACAATTCAAATTTACCTACACCATAAAACTTGTTCTTTTTTATTGTACCATCTTCGTTTTTAAAAACTCTTAATTCGTGGGGCTTATAGAATTTAGATATGACTTCTTCATTTATATTCTTCTTTTGTTTACCATCGAGCATAGAATAGGTCTTACCAAAAATCTCTAATATCATAAAGTTGAGATATTGATTAAGACTGTAAACTTCATTAAACTTTTCAAGATTTGAAAAGAACAAATAGGATTGCTCTTTAAAATTTTTAGGGTACTTAAAAATAATACTAAATGCTATAATTATTTCTGTAATATAATTAGAGCCTAAATATTCACAAACTTCATTCTTTACGAATTCAGGATTGGTCTTATATTTATCCTCTAAATATTTCTGAAGTTTATCTATTTGGTCGTAATGCTTGTGGAGGTTTATGTTTTTTCTATCATACAAAAGATAAGCAGAATCTGATATAATTGTTCCTCTGCTCTCAAAACTGCGTTTGGTTATAATTTCTTTTATTATAGTCTTTACAAGTTGATAAGCAATATCTGGGTGCTTTTCCCAAAAGTCATCATAGACCTGACTAGCGTGATTTCTTGAGTAAAAAAAGTTCGTTTCATCATTGATATCCGTTCCTTTTTTAATGTCAAGATTAGTCAATATCTGATTCTTTACCCAATCAGGAAAATGTAGAATAGTGTTCTCAAGTACTCTATAATACCAATACTCCTTTTTATATTCTGGCTTACGCTTAAGAACATTTTCAATTAATTCAATAGCAAGGGTGTTTCTAACTTCACTTACACGCCATAAGTAATCAATTACCAACTCATCCTTGATAGTAGAGTCTTTTAAAGTTTTATAATATTCCAGCAAACTCTTTCCCTCATCAACATAAATAAAACGTCTAAAAACATCTACGATTTGCCTTTGACGTTCCAATATATCCGTTTCTAATTCTTCTCTAAAAATTTCATTATTTATAAAAAAATATAACCAACCCTCACCTAGATAAAGAGATAGAAAAGTATTCCTTAATTTTTGATTTGGTAAAATAACATTTTTTACTTTTTCCTTTTCTAAAGCCAAAGGCTGCTGTTGAAATGCTATTAGTTGAAGCACTAATAATTTGATATGAAATCTTATCTCATCATTTATAATTAGTTCTTGAATATCTTTAAAATACTGTTCTTCATCAACACTTCTTCTGTAATTAAGAATTTGTTTAATTTTTGAACGAATAAATAACCCTTGATGTCTTCTTAAAATATCATTGGTTAGGTTTTTGTTCTCGTTTGTAAAATTTCTTGCAAAAGAATAATCAAAAAAAGACTGATGAAAAAATTCAATTTTATTAGTTGTATTGATAATACCTTCTGTCCTCAAATAATTTATTTCGTTTGAATAGCTATCCTCAAATAATCTTTGGTCAACATTTATCTGTTGCACTTCGTACATTTTGGAGGCGAGTTCAAATACTAATTTTGAAACTTTGTTATAGTCAACTTTCAGTTTATTGAGACCTTTATTGTCAATAATTTTATGACTCCATAATACGGAATATAAATCTTGTAGACTTTTTATTTCATCTGTATGTAAGTCAGAAGTATATACTTTGAGAAATACATCTAAATGTAATGGTACTGCTAATAAGTTTATAAAAGCATCGGTAAACTGACTAATATTTTCAACACCAGATTGTTTCAATATATTCAGCAGTGTTTCTTTATTTAGTTGCTTTATAATAAAACTTCTCTTCCCTTTATAGTTTGAAATAATTGGGTCATAGTTCAAATCGTAAATTCGAGTTGAAATAATGATTTTTATTTTTGGATGACCAATAAACTTTTGAATTAGACTATCATAAAACTTTAGTGGTTTTAGGTCTGAAGACAATGCTTGAGAAAGTGCATCAATTTGGTCAATTAATAAAACACCTTGTTCTTCTGTATCAATCAATCGATTTAAAAAGTCTTTAAAACCAACTTCCAAGTCAAACTCGTCTTCTAACTCTTTTGAAGAATTAAACGTTAGCCTATCTGCTTTTAGTGAGACCACAGGTATTTTCGCTTTTTCCAATTTATCATATAATTGTGAAATTACCACGGATTTGCCCATGCCGGCATCTCCCGCGACTACAGCAATATTTGTTTCGTTCTCTTTGAGTTTTTTCTCAATCCATTTATAAATTTCACTTACTTCAGACCTTACAATCTTTAACTTTTCATTTTCACCAAAATGGGTTTTAATTCTTTTTATATCATAAGATATCTGTTTAGCCGTTGATTGAAGTTCTGAACTTGATAGTTTAAAATTTCTTTCCTTGCTTTTATCATTATCTTGATTACTCTCATTTGGTGATTCTGGCATTAATGATATCGTAGAAAAATATCTGTTAATGACATCAACATTTGACCTAACAATATGGTCTAAATCAACTGCATTTAGAGAGGTTACATTTAATTGATTTAATAAGTCTTCAATTTCTGGCTGAACCTCTACAAGCTCTATATCTTGAAGATTAGCTGAATTTAATTCTTTTTCAATCAGTGATTTAATATTTATATACTTCCATTGGTTCTTGAAATCAGCTAATAAAAGTTTAGTATCTTGAGTGAAATCTTTTGAAGCGACAATGTAATAGGTAAAAGTTTGTATATCATTAATCAATGAAGAAGATGATGACGTGCCTTTTTTAATTTCAGAAAGGTGATGTAAAAGCAGCTTTATGATTTCTGACAGAATAATTTTTTGCCCTATGTTTTTCCCATACTTTTTACATTGGATGACCCCATTTATTTTACCACCTAAAAAAAGCATTATGTCAGCTCCTTTTTCACCTACACCTGATGAAAGCACTACCTTATCATAAATGCCCTCGAAAAAGCCTTTTTTGAGCTGTTCATTAAAATAATGATATACCACCTCTTCAAACTCCCTATGAGTTAACGTGTTAAAATCTAGTGGTCTATTACTATAAACTTCTTGTCTCATTTGTTTTATTTATTAAAATCAATCATATCCTCATCAAGCCATCTATTAATTTCTGTTTTATCGATTTTAGTTTTATTACTTGAACATTCACCTGCTTTATGATAGAACAAGTTCTTGACTTCATTATGGCATCCCATATTTATAAAGCGATGTTTTATTAAATCCTTTATCTCTATAAGCGGTATACATTTCATTTCAATTTTTTTTGCAAAAGCAATTAGCTGAAAGTCATCGTAACCTAAATATTTTTTTGCCATTTCCCACTGCTCAATAGCATATTCAGAGACTAAAACTGTATAAATATCATTAGGTAATTCCGCATTTCTTGCACGCATAAATACCTCTGAAAATAAATAACAATTATTTTCAGAAACTAAAACTATTGTGCATTCTGGGTCAGCCTCGTGTTGCTTTTTAAAATCTGAAAATACACCTTGAGAAAACAGATTGGATTGCTCCCAATGTAACTTCTTCGAAGGTGACCTAAACTTAACACTATGCATTATTTTACCTAATCTAGTTTTTACTTTAATATCGTCTACAATTGTTTTATCAGACTTTAAAGCTTCAGGATATATAACATAATCTACTTCAAAAAAAGCATGAGATATTAGCAGTGCCAAATACCAGTTCTGATATGCTATACCTGATTGTGTTGAGCTACCTCCAGAATATGGCATTACTGAAAATGGTTTTTATATGTGTTCAGATTAATCAATAATAAAATATGACTTTATGTTAAACGAAAAAATTATTTAATGTGGTCAAGCTGATAAATTAAATACCAATAAAAAAACGCTTCTGGATTGGTCTTTTTTAACTTATTCAAACGAGTTTCAAAGGGCTGTTCTATTATCCAGTCTTCCACCTCCATAGGATTTGCAAAGTGTGCCACTTTAGTGGTGCCAGTTTGTAACATGGTTGCTATGTACGCTGCTTTTGCCGCTGGCACCATCGCGCGCTCAATATGAAAGTTTTCTGAAAAAATAAAATTTTTGATGTTTTGAATTCCTCTTTGAAGTTCATTGTAATTTCCTGTGCCGCTTTGCCCTCTTGTAGCCATGAGCAGTGCTGTTTGAAACACATCGTTTAGCACATCCTCCTTATTTAATTCCTTTAACTCTCTATAGGCTAACTCTGTTTGTGCAAATCGTGTAAACACCTCGGAAACTATTGTCATGTCCGTTACCATATCGAACAAATTACCAACATCGAATAACTGCTTTATAATCTCCACTTCTTTTTCTCTTCCATAAGGCACTCCTGTTGTGTTGGGTGCAAAAGCTGTTAACTTATCGCCCAATATCGCTTCGGGAACAGGCACTGTTACCGTTGCATTCTTCCCTTCTGATTTTATAAACGGCGATTTTATTTCAATGTCACTTGTGTGCTTTCCGTAGTGGCTTTCTTCATAAAGTACATCCAACAAAATATATTCTTGTTCTGCTCTGGCATTTGTAATCGGTGTGTAATAGAATTTATAATGTTCTTTTTCTATATTGGATTTTGATTTCCTTTCGTCAATTTTATATTCTATGAAATCTGAATTTTTTATAACCGCATCCAACATTGTTTTCATGTCTTTGGGTTTTTTCGAAATTATAATATCAATATCTATCGAAAATCGTTTCGGTTCTTTCAGTAAGAGCATCAACGCAGTACCTCCTTTAAAAATAAATTCTAACCCACTATTTTGAAGATGCTCCAATAAAGACAATGCACGGATTACCTTTTCAATGAGAATAGGGTCAGATTTATGTTGTTTAGCAACATCTGTTATCCATTTTTCTTTAAGTGAATCGTCGTGAGTCATATTTCAAAGATTTGGCAGTAAAAAGGCATTAATCCCATATCTATACTTCGTTATTTATAAAATCATTTATTTCGTCACGCTTATTTCTTCTACTTGCATAACGTAACATTTTAGTGTTATTCACATTGTATTTTTCAAATACTGCTTGGTATATCCTTTTTAATTCTGCTCCCTGTTGTGCTGCGAAAATTATTGGGTCACAATAAATATCTACCAGTAATTTCTCTATGGTTTGGGTGACTACTTTATTTACTTTTTGAGTAGGAGCTTCTGTTGTTAATCGTGTAATGATAATTGGTTCAGAAGCATTCATAACGTAATTATTAATTATGTCTTCTGACGGGTCTAAAAATACTTCTTTTCCTTGTTCTTTTAATGCGTAAAAAACTGATTCCATTACATCCTTTTCTACTTCCACTATGGTATAAAATCGAAATGGTTGATGTAACATAAACTCATTTAACCATTTTGTTGACCATATACAGATATCAATAAATGGAAATTGATTGTTAATTTTACCTGATAGGTATTTCAATGATTTATTAATTTCAGGAATATATTCTTTCCCTTCATTTTCTGATAAAGAGTATAATCCTCTGCTTACCCTGTGAAGTATGCCCTTGTTTACCAAATCGTAAATTCGCCAATCTACGGTAGCACGTTTAACGTCTTTGTCAAATTGTTGATAGTAGGCAATTAAATCGCTTACTTTGAAATTTTCTTTAATTGAAAATTCCTTAATAAAATCTTCTATATGTAGCGTTTCAGAAGTGATAGTTACTAAATTTTAAAAATCATACTTTTCAAAGATTCGGCAATATAATCAATTATTGCCGAATCTTTGTATTGATTAACTCAAAATATTGTAGTGTTTTATAAATCTTTCATAATTATACCCTTTAAAGGTTTAAGGTAATATAAAATATCCGTTTTATATCTTATTAGGTATAGCCATTATAATATCCTTCTATGTAGATTTATCCTTTATATTTCGGTAGATTTCAAGGAATTTATCCTTACCTATTAAAGCACCAATTGTAATGGATAGTGGTATTGACATTGGTTCGATAATTTTCTCAAAAAAGCCTCCTATAGATTCAACTTTTTCATTTGGCATTATCCAAAACAAAACCACCAGTACCAGCAAAAACATCAAAAGGTTCGTAAAATTCGTCGTTCGTTTCATGATTGTATTTTTAAATTGTTTTCTATTTTTTTCACTGCAAAGGATTCCAACTCTTCGCAAGAACGCATTTTTTGACCGTATCGTTTAAGACATGATTTTTCAATCTATGCCTTTTCATTCAATCTTAAAAGGACACCAATTTTTCCTTTATTATCAAGCAATGTATTCACTGCGTTTTTCTTAAAATAGGACAGTAAAATAGTGTTACTTAAAACAAAGTAAAAGCAATTATTTTTAAAAAGGTCCTTTAGGTGGTAATCGAAGATTTTGTAAATGTATAACGAATCAACACACCATGAAAAACGGTCACAAAAGAACATTACGAAGATATCTTTAATTAAAAATTTTATGACAAGATTATATTTCCGCGGACAGGTACGAACCATCAAGTTTTCTCCGAGCGTTGACAAATCTGTTTCCAAAGGTGGCGTTTTAAAAAGGCGAAGATTTAAAGTTGCTGGTTTTGAACGTTGGGCAATCTTTGGCTTTTTAAAATGATAGCCTAAATGGCGATTGAATGTCACGTACTGACATGATATTCTTTGAAGCTCGAACTTAATAATAAACAATTTCAAAGATTTGGCAGTAAATGACAATTACTGCCAAATCTTTGCTACATATAGAACTATTACGAATTCTAATTCGTAACCACATTTCGTATCAACATAAATAAGCGAGCGCAGCGCTGCAAGCCCCAACATCTGCCAAACAAACCTATAAAATGTTTTTGGGGTGTTATCATTAATTTTACCATTCTATCCTTTATCTATAAATTTTCTTTCTATAAATCTCGGCTTTGTAGGCTTTGGTTCAACAAACAATGATTCCAACATTTTTCTTGTTGGTATCAAATCACGTTTTTCAATCTCTCGCAGAATTGACACAATCGCATCCAATCTCTTATTGATTAAAATAGTCAAACTATGTACTCTATTTTCAAAAGGAACGAATGGATCGATTTGGTTCTTCTCGAAAAAGTCCAACATTGCTTCCATCGTTTCGGTATAATTTTCGTTGTGATTCGAGGCAAAATTCTTAAACCTTTCAACGGTTTCATCATGAAAATTAATTCTTGAAAAATTCTTGCTCATGGTACTGAATTTTAAAAATTAGGATAATGGGTTCTACTATTTATAAGGGTTCACGATGCTTTTATTAAATTTTATTGCAAAATAAATTTTAGTTATCTCATTAAAATTTTATATAATATATTGAATATCAAATATTTATACAGAAAAGAGAATCATTATAACATCGCGCAGCGTGTTATCCTCTTGCTATTCCCAACTTTTTAAAAATATCCAGTTTATTACATTCAATTCAATCAAAGAACTGACTTTAAAATAGTCACTAATAAATCGGGAATACTCTAAATAGTTGCCACAATTATATTCGGATTATTCGTTAAGTATTTCATTCAATTTCTGGATAAGCTGTTCATTTGTTAAATGAGAATACCTGTTCTTTTCGGCTTCTACAATTCTTTCGCGAAGAAAATTTAGCTCATTTTCCTCTTCAAATTTTCTTGCTTTTTTGTTGAGTCTTTTCTGTACAGCATCCATATCTGACTTTATCTTATGATCCATAACACGAGCATAAATTTGAGTTGTTGTGATTTTTGAATGCCCTAAAATTTTCGAAACAGTCTCAATAGGCATTCCATTACTCAATGCGATGGTTGTGGCAAAAGTGTGACGCGCCATATGAAAGGTTAGGTTCTTTTCTATTCCTACTTCTGTGGCAATTTCTTTAAGGTAAAGATTTGCTTTCTCATTGGTTATTGAAGGTAGGAGCGTTCCAGAAATTTGAGTGACTGGGTGTATTTCATATTTACTCAAAATATATTCTGCTGGAAATAATAATGGAATTTTAATTTTAGTATTTGTCTTTTGCCTTATGGTGGTTATCCATTTATTGCCTTCATCATCGCCAATCCAAACGTTTTTCTTTGTCAAGTTTTTAATATCGACAAATGCAATTCCCGTGTAACAACTAAAAACAAACAAATCACGAACACGATCCAAACGGTCTATAGCAAAATGATGGTTTGCCAGTTTTGAAAGTTCGCTGTCAGACAAAAACTCTCTATCTACTTTATCGAATGAAGATTTCCATCTACGGAAAGGGTCATCTTTTATCCATTCAAGGTTGTAAGCAAGCGTTACTATTTTCCGTAAACGTTGGATATGCTTTGTGACGGTATTGTGACTCATTGCCTTTGGATGACCTTTTGGATAGTACGCATTGAGGAAATTCTCAAAATCACATAAGAATTTATAATTCAAGTCTGAAAGGAACATATCATCAATTCGTTTTTTCTTTAAAAATCGATTGACATAAACTATGGTAACACCAAAATTTCTAATCGACCCAATTGCATGGGTATTCTCAATTTTTTTTGAATGATAAGTGATGAGTTCCTGAAGCGTATGACTATTTAAGCTTTCATTTAAAAAGAGATTTTTAATTGCTTTGCTCGTTACTTCTTCGCCATTGTCTCGAAGCTCTTGATAACATCTAAAAAGTTTGGACTTAGATAAATCCAAATAACGATTGAATTCTTTGGCCTTTTGTGAGCTACCACGAAATTTTTTGTTTTTCGTATCCCACAAATCAATTTCTAACTTTCTTTTGAGACTAATGCTCAATCGTTTTTGATCTACTATAACTCTGGCATAGATGAAACCTTCTCCTTTCGTTGCTTTCTTTTTGTCCATCCAAAACTGAATGGAAAATGTTTTTGATGTACGCATAACTTTGGTTTTAAATTAAACTTGATTTGTTACGAAAGTCAAAACAAGACATAATCAACCTAAAGTTGAATTCCTTAAAAGGTAGCTAAAGCTACCTTTTAGTACTTTGAGTTACCTGATAGCTACCATATAACATCAAATAAAATGAATCCCTTAAAATCACGAAACCACGCAAATCCTATGATTTGCGTGGTTTTGATACTTTTTGATAAAGCTTTTAGTGACCTCGGCAGGATTCAAACCTGCAACCTTCTGAGCCGTAATCAGATGCGCTATTCAGTTGCGCCACGAGGCCTTTATGTTCGCAATTAAGACATTACCTAAATGCGGGTGCAAATATAATATTTTTTATGATATATGTACCAATCTTTAATTAAAAAAAATGGAATTATAGTATGTACCACCTATCACCATTGTCAAACTTTCTGTATATCAGCACATTCAAAGCTAAGGCATCACGATTAAGAAGTCTGTTAGTGATGAGCTGAATTTACTACATTAAACTAGAAACCCATTATGCTTTTGGTGAAACATCTCAAGACTAAGCGATCCTGAAAATCATAGATCCCCTTTGGTATATTTTTATGACATACTGCGTATATTTGGGATACATCTAATATTACTGTCTTATGGAACTAATACTTCAACCATGGCCATGGTACGTTTCTGGTCCACTATTAGCCCTTGTTATGTACCTACTTGTTTATTTTGGTAAAACTTTTGGGGTTTCCTCCAATTTGCGAACACTATGTTCTATTGCAGGAGCAGGAAAATACACGGACTTCTTTGGTTTTGACTGGAAGTCACAACTTTGGAATTTAATGGTAGTAAGCGGCGCTATTTTAGGAGGTTATATCGCCTATTTCTACCTAAGTGATCATTCCCTGATTCAATTAAGCAACAACACGGTTGTTGCCCTTCAAGAATTTGGTTTTGACAACATCGGGGAAACCCTAGTTCCCATGGAGATATTCTCCATGGAGGCAGTATTTAGCCTTAAGGGACTTCTAATACTGATCCCTGGAGGTTTTTTAGTTGGTTTTGGAACCCGCTATGCTGGAGGTTGTACTTCGGGACACGCCATTACAGGTTTGAGCAACCTCCAACTCCCTTCACTCTTGGCTGTAGTTGGCTTTTTTATCGGAGGACTCATTATGACACATTTAATCTTACCTTTTTTATTCTAAAACAACAACCATGAAATATATCAAATACATACTAACAGGAATGCTACTAGGAATTGTCTTAGTAAAATCAGAGGCCATATCCTGGTATCGTATCTTCGAAATGTTCCGTTTTGAATCATTTCACATGTATGGAATTATTGGTAGCGCTGTTCTAACAGGTATTCTTTTAATCCAGTTATCGAAAAAGTATGGTGTAAAGACTTACAATGGCGCTCCAATAACTATAAAGCCGAAAGAAAGGTCCAAGTATCGCTATCTTATTGGAGGTAGTATTTTTGGGTTAGGCTGGGCCTTAACAGGCGCTTGTCCAGGTCCAATTTTCACTCTTATCGGTACCGGACTATTCTCCATGATTATTGTACTAATATCAGCTGTGGTTGGCACGTTTGTCTATGGGCTTTTAAAAAACAAGCTCCCTCATTAATAAGAGTCTTTATAATAGATCAATATACTATATTGTTAACTTTTAGAACATCGAAAAGTCACATGTTTTTGTACCTTTGAGCTGCGTCCTTAAAAAACGTATTAAGGAGCAATGCAAAAAGTGTAAAAAATGAAAGTTGAACAAATTTATACGGGCTGTCTAGCTCAAGGCGCCTATTACATAGAATCAAAAGGAGAAGTTGCCATAATTGATCCGCTGAGAGAAACAGAACCCTATATCACAAGGGCAAAAAAAACAGGAGCCAAAATTAAATATATTTTTGAAACCCACTTCCATGCTGACTTTGTCTCTGGACATATTGATCTAGCTAAAAAGACAGGAGCAACTATAGTCTACGGACCCAATGCAGCCACTAGTTACGACATATACCAAGCTAAAGACCAAGAAGAATTTACTCTAGGAGATGTAACAATCAAAGTAATACACACCCCTGGTCATACTTTAGAATCATGTTGTTATCTTCTAAAAGATGAACATGATAAAAACTATGCCCTTTTTACTGGGGACACCCTCTTTATAGGGGATGTTGGCCGGCCTGACCTTGCTATTAAACAAGATTTAACCAAGGAAGATTTAGCTGGGATGCTCTATGATTCGCTGCGAGATAAAATCATGCCTTTGGAAGATGATTTACTCATATATCCAGCTCATGGCGCAGGGTCTGCTTGTGGTAAGAACATGAGCAAGGATACGGTAGATACTTTGGGAAATCAGAAGAAGACCAATTATGCCCTTGATAAGAATACAACAAAGCAGGGCTTCATCGAGAAACTTTTAGAAGGAATCCTACCCCCACCTCAATATTTCTCAAAAAACGCCTTACTCAATAAACAAGGTTATGCTTCTTTTGACCAGGTATTAGAAAAGGGAAGTATACCGTTAGATCCAGCGTCTTTTGAAGCCCTGGCAAACCAACACTCGGCTGTAGTTCTAGATGTTCGATCTCCAGAAGAATATTTAAATCAACACGTTCCAAACTCCATTTTTATAGGTTTAAACGGATCTTTTGCTCCTTGGGTAGGCGCTTTGATTACAGATCTTAAACAACCCCTTTTGTTGGTGGTACCCCAGGGTAAAGCAGAAGAAACTGTTACCCGCTTATCAAGAGTTGGATATGACAACACCCTTGGTTATTTAGAAGGAGGATTAGAGGCATGGAAAATGGCTGGAAAAGAAACCCAGTCAATTGAATCTATCGATGCAGATACCTTTAAAGACAAATTCAAAACACAGGGCGATCAAATAAGTATTCTAGATGTGAGAAAGCCAGATGAATTCAGCGCTCAACATTTACTTTCTGCGACGAATTTCCCATTGGACTTTATAAATGAGAATATGAGTGATTTAGATAAACAAGCGCCCTATTATATTCACTGTGCTGGTGGGTATCGCTCCGCCATTGCAGCTTCCATACTAAGAGCTAGAGGCTTCTCCAAGCTAACTGATATAAAAGGCGGATTTGGCGCTCTAAAACAAACTGAACTTCCAATTTCTAATGAACCTTGAGCTGATTAAAATACTGTATAAAAAAATGCCGATGAAGATAAAAATAAATATGAGTAAAAAGGATAAGCTAATCCGAGTAATTATAGCCTTTGTAATTGCGATGTTATTTTTTTTTCAAATTATAAAAGGAATCCTAGGGGTAATACTTATGCTACTAGCTATAGCAATTTTGCTTACCTGTTTTTTTAGGGTCTGCCCATTGTATAAAGTATGCGGTATTTCCACTAATCAATCCAAAACCTAACTACACAATTTCTGCACTAAGACCAGCTTGCAGTAATTGATAACAACGTGTTTTTAGGAAATCATACTCTCCTGTTTTAACGGTACATTTACCCTTGTAATGTACAATAATAGAACACTGTTCAGCCTGCTCTAAGGTGTGTTCACATACTTTAATTAGTGTATCTATAACGTGATCAAAGGTGTTAACCTCATCATTATACAAGACGATTTCATGCTCCTTAACCACCTGTTCCTCTACAAGAACATCCTCTAATATCTTTTCTTTAGTACTCATCTTCAATATTTTATACTAATTTATGAATTTTACAGCAACCCAAAGATTCTTTTCCAGATTTTCAATAAACTTTAACGAAAATTCCTCACAACGTTCTTGGATCTTTGGAATATCATCTTTGTAAAATCCACTTAAGTATAACATCCCTTGCTCGTTTAAACAATTGGCATAAACTGGGATATCTTCCAATAAAATATTTCGATTAATATTGGCAATAATCACATCATAACGCTTTCCAGATAACAAAGAGGCATCTCCCTCGAAGACTTCGATATTATGACACTCATTACGCTCGACATTTTCAAGAGCGTTTAAATAGCACCAATTATCCACATCAATGGCATCCACAGAAACAGCCCCTTGTTTTTCTGCTAAAATGGCCAACACTCCTGTTCCCGAACCCATATCTAAAACTGTTTTACCCTTAAAATCATTTTTAAGAATAAACTGAATCATCATATGTGTAGTCTCATGATGACCCGTCCCAAAACTCATTTTTGGCTCAATAATGATATCGTATTTGGTATTTGGTACCTCGTGAAATGGTGCGCGAACCGTACAAATTTCATCCACGACAATTGGACGAAAATTACGTTCCCATTCTTGGTTCCAGTTTTGTTGTTTAATCTCTGTAAAGGAATTCGATATTTTAAAATCAGGGTTTTTTAAAATGACGATGTCCTTTAAGATTTCAGGGTTCCAGTCTTGTTTTTGTATATAAGCAATAACGCCTTGCTCCTGCTCTACAAAGCTTTCAAAGCCCGCATATCCCAGTTCCGCGATTAAAATCTCGGTCCCAGGAATTGCAGGTGTTACTTTGAAAGTATATTCTAAATAAATTTGTTCCATTAACTTCTTTAACTAGAACGCATTAACAATGGCTACAAAATCCTCAGCATTTAAGGAAGCTCCACCAATAAGCCCTCCGTCTACATCAGGCTTAGAAAAGATTTCAGTAGCGTTGGCTGGCTTTACACTTCCACCGTATAAAATAGAAACGCCATCAGCCAATGAAGCGTCATATTGACCAGCTACCGTTTTTCTGATAAACTCATGCATTTCTTGAGCTTGTTCTGGTGATGCCGTTTCTCCTGTACCTATTGCCCAGACTGGTTCATAAGCCAAAACGATTTGTTTCCACGCACTAGCTGGCAGGTGAAATAATCCACTCTTTAGCTGACTTGCAACCAAATCAAAATGCTTATCGCTTTTTCGGTCCTCTAATTCTTCCCCAAAACAGAAGATGACATTTAATCCAGCATCCACTGCTGCACTTACTTTTTGAGCCAAAAGCGCATCATCCTCACCAAAATAAGCTCTTCTCTCAGAATGTCCTAAAATCACAGTCTGAATCCCTATACTCTTAAGCATATCGGCAGATACCTCACCTGTATAGGCGCCACTTTTAGCCTGGTGCATATTTTGAGCTACCACCTCCACTGCTGTATCTTTTAAGGTTTCATAAGCGGGATATAGATTAACATACGTCGGCGCAATCTTTACCTTTACATCAGTATTGGTTAAGACCTTTCTAAGATCACTGATAAGAGCTTGAGTCTCAGCTAAATCATTATTCATTTTCCAATTCCCAGCAACTATTTTTTCTCTCATGCTATTTTTAAATTTAGTTCTATAATTAATATTTCGTTAGTGTTCTTCTTTTGCTAACAGGTTATTGACTTTAAATTATTTTGTTAGTTGTCAAACTCAAAATCTTCTAAATCGTTGAAATGCAATTTTTGAGTAATGGTTCCTTCTTTAAGTTCTAATACCCCAGGGTTTGACCTTACAATGGTCTTTACCGTGGTGAGGTCACAAAAATAAAAATCAAAATCCAAATCGTACTTATTTTTATATGGGGCAAGTTGGGTTGGACTAGAAGCACTTAATCCCACAACACGATATCCCTTTTGTTTTGCCTTAGCAACCAATTGTTGAATTTCCCTTAATCCTTCCTTATCCGCCTGCTCAATCACGCGGCTTACAATAAGCATTAATAAAGGTTCATCCAAAAGCTGCTCCGTATAATCTACACCTTCACGTTCCATAGTAAAATCGTGTATCGGAGGCAAGTAACCTTCCTGTACTAGGGACGTTTCCACATCGATAAATTCTCCATCAACAGTAGGATAATTACCATTAGTAACTATAATTTCTTCTTGACCATTTACCTTAAACTTCCATGCATAATCATATATAGCCACTGGAGCATCCTCAGGGATTTCCATGCCTTGCTCTATATTATTTCCAATTTTATAGGGACGAAAATCAACCACTGGTAAATGGTTGTACACATAGTAGGCATACCAGCAGCATAGCACCAAGGCTATCATAGTAACTATTGATGCAAATTTCAGGGCTTTTATATACTTCTTACCAAAGAACAAGATCACAATTAACACCAGCAATATCACATCTTTGGTAAAGGATTCCCACGGGGTTAATTTAATAGCATCCCCAAAGCAACCACAATCAGTGACCTTATTGAAATAAGCTGAATAAAACGTTAGAAAGGTAAAGAAAACGATCATTAGCAGAAGTGACCAAACTGTAAATTTTGGCTTGTACCCCCAAAGAAGCATTACCCCGAGTATGGTTTCAAAAATCACAAGAAGCACCGCAATATGCAAGGCAAATGGCATTAAAAATGCCAAGTCCAAAACCTCAGGACTAAAATACTCTTCCAGTTTAAAAGAGAACCCAACAGGATCGTTAAGTTTAATCAATCCACTGATTACAAATAGTAATCCCACAATGATTCTTGCTGCTGAAACAACTATTCTCATAATTATTCAATATCTAGGTTATTAACATAATCACCTTACCACTAAGGTACGTGATACTTTATGCGGCTTTTAGATGTATTAGAGCAAAGACTGCGTAATTTATCATGTCTTGATAATTTGCATCAACACCTTCGCTAACCAAAGTCTTCCCTTTATTATCCTCCATCTGTTTAACGCGCAATATCTTTTGAAGAATCAGATCAGTCAAAGAACTCACTCTCATATCTCTCCAAGCCTCTCCATAATCATGATTTTTATTCTCCATCAATTCTTTAGTCTGACACACTTTCAGGTCATAAAGCTCTAGAGCTTGACCAAGGTCAATATCTGAATCACTACCTACACCCTTCTCAAGCTGAATCAAAGCCATAATAGCGTAATTGACAATTCCAATAAATTCAGAAACCTCTCCTTCTTCTACTTTCTGTACTTCATTATCTTGAATCGAACGAATTCGCTGTGCTTTGATAAAAATTTGATCTGTAAAAGACGGCAAACGCAGTATACGCCATGCACTACCATAGTCTTTCATTTTTTTTTCAAACAAGTCCCGACAAAGTTCAATGACCTCATCATATTGTTTTGATGTATTATGCATAAGTTTACTCCTATTTTGCGTAAATTTCGCTTAAAATTTCCAATGGTCAAAGCCGAAGAGCTAATCTTTCAAAAGTTGATCGTTGTAAAAAAGTCACATAGCATAAAATTAAATACCACATTTAGATGACTATCAACTGTAAGGGCAGTCTAATTGACCTAACTATCCCAAGAGTAATGGGGATTTTGAACGTTACCCCCGACTCGTTTTACGACGGAGGTAAGTACACCAAAGAGACCTCCATTTTAAAGCGTGTAGAAACCATTTTAGACCAAGGAGCTACCTTTATTGATTTAGGGGCCTACAGCAGTCGCGCAGGAGCAAATCAAGTAAGTCAGCAAGAAGAAATTCAAAGAAGCGTCCCTATAACAAAACTGATTTTAAAGCATTTTCCAGATGCCTTAATTTCAGTGGACACCTTTAGATCTGAAGTCGCTAGGCAAAATATCGAAAGCGGTGCAAGCCTCATTAACGACATCTCTGGTGGTTTATTAGACCCACAGATGCTTCCTACGGTTGGAAAACTTCAAGTCCCCTATATCTTAATGCACATGAAGGGTGACCCAAAGACCATGCAACAGAACACCCAATACAACAATTTAATCAAAGACCTGCTGTATTATTTTTCTGAGCGTATTGCAGAGGCACGCTCACATAAGATAAACGACATTATAGTAGACCCAGGATTTGGCTTTGCTAAATCGTTAGATCAAAATTATGAACTCATGGCCAAGCTGGACCTTCTACATATTTTAAAACTTCCTTTGTTTGTAGGTATAAGTAGAAAATCAATGATCTACAATTTACTTGGGACGGATCCCAAAGAGGCCTTAAATGGCACAACGAGTTTAAATACTTTAGCTTTAGATAAAGGCGCTCATATTCTAAGGGTCCATGATGTCAAACCAGCCATAGAATGTGTCAAAATCCATCAGATGATTAAAACTAACAACACAGAGATTTAAAAACAATAATTTGGTTACAAATTCACGCCATAAGTTAATTATCCTGTACCAATAATATTTTTTTTAAATTTACCTAAAAACCGAGCAATTTGGAACTATTTGATTTTGTAGAGATAAAGGTGGTAGACATCATCGACATTTTTTTAGTCGCATTTCTATTTTATTACGTCTATAAATTAGTCAAGGGTACAGTAGCCATCAATATCCTTATGGGAATTGTAGTGATTTACATCATTTACTGGCTAACAGAGGCCTTAAACATGCGTATTTTAAGTAACATTCTCGGCAATTTCATCGGCGCTGGATTTTTCGCCCTATTAGTAGTCTTCCAACAGGAAATACGCAAATTTCTACTTATGGTTGGTTCCACCAATTTCAGAGGGAAAAATGGTTTGCTAAAACACTTTAGTTTTATGCGACAAGATACCACAACGGTGGAGACCAATGTAGATGCGATTATTTCTGCTTGTGAAAAAATGAGCATGAGCCGCACCGGGGCACTTATAGTTATTGAAAGAAACAACTCCCTTGAATTCGTAAAACATACTGGTGACTATATGGATATAGAGGTCAATCAACCCATTTTAGAAAGTATCTTTTATAAAAACAGTACGCTTCACGATGGCGCTATAATAATCGAAGGCAATAGAATTGTAGCCACTCGAGCCATTTTACCCGTTTCAAACGAACGTAACATTCCACTACGTTTTGGACTAAGACATCGTGCCGCCATTGGTGTTACAGAAAAAACAGATGCTGTTTCCATTGTGGTTAGTGAAGAAAATGGCCAGATTTCATATATGAAAAATGGAGAGTTCGTCTTATTTGAGACCTTGGAGAATTTAAAAAATCAAATCCTCGAAGACCTTTCCTAAAAAGATGGATGAGTAAGAGTTCATTGTGATACTGTGAAATAAACTGCTTTTCTATTATTTTTTAAACAGCCTCTTCAGCTAAAAATTGTACCTCGTACAAGTTCTTATAATAACCGTCTTGTTTTTTAAGTAGCTCTTTGTGGGTCCCAGATTCTACGATTTTCCCACCATCCATAACGATGATCTTATCCGCCTTTTTAACCGTAGTTAGTCGATGCGCGATAACAATCGAAGTTCTTCCTTTGGTTATTTTATCTGTGGCTGTTTGAATTAAACGCTCCGAATATCCATCCACAGAAGAGGTAGCCTCATCTAACACTAGTATACTTGGATTACTCACATAAGCCCTCAAAAAGGCAATTAACTGGCGCTGTCCACTAGATAACATGCTGCCTCGCTCCTTCACATTATAATGATATCCACCAGGAAGGCTATCGATAAACTTATGAATCCCAATTTCCTTAGCCGCCTGAATGACATCAGCCTCCTTAATTTCAGGATCCATCAGGGTGATATTATTAAGAATAGTATCGGCAAATAAGAACACATCCTGAAGGACCACCGCAATCTGAGATCGCAAGGATTCTACCGTATAATCTTTGATATCTACCCCATCAATAGTAATGCTCCCTTGGTTAATATCATAAAATCGATTTAATAAGTTTATGATCGTTGACTTACCAGCCCCCGTCGCCCCGACAATAGCAATAGTCTGCCCTGGATTGACCTTTAAAGAAATCCCGTGCAGCACTTCTTCATCCTTCACATAACCAAAGCGAACTCCATTCATTACAATCTCTCCTTTGAAGGTATCTGCCTTAAGAACCCCTTCGTTTTGCACCTTACTTTTGGTATCGAGTACATCAAAGACCCTGTTGGAGGCTACCATACCCATCTGTAGGGTATTAAATTTATCAGCAATCTGTCTAAGTGGTCTAAAGATCATACTCGAGAGCATAATGAACATAAAGATGTTCCCTAAATCATCCGCACCTCCGACAACAGATCGCAATCCACCATACCAAACTATAAGACCCGTAGTTACCGCTGACATCAATTCGACCACTGCAATAAATATAGAGTTATACCAGACTGTATTAATCCAAGCCTTTTTGTGCCGTGAATTAATTTCTTCAAAGCGCTCATACTCCCCTTTTTCACGTACAAATAATTGTACGATCTTCATTCCCGTTAATCGTTCTTGAACATAGGAATTTAAGTTAGAAACCTCTTTACGGACCTCCACAAAAGCTTTCTTCATAGCTTTTTGAAAAAGTCTTGTCGCATACAACATAAGGGGAAGAATACCGAATACGATCAATGATAATTGCCAATCAAAATATATCATCACACTAGCTACCACAATCATCTTAAGCACATCACTGACAATCATAAACAAACCATCACTAAAGATAGCGGCGATTCGTTCAATATCACTAACGGCACGGGTGACCAATACTCCTACAGAAGAATTATTAAAATATTCCATTCGAAAGCGCATCATATGCTTAAATAACTTCTCTCGGATATCTTTGATTACTGATTGTCCTAGCCAGTTGGCGTAATAGATAAATGAAAGCTGACTTATCACCTCAAGGATCAGTGCCGCTACCATGTAGATCACAAAAAGCAACAAGCCATTGGCATCCTTAGTGAGCACATAATCATCTACGGTATATTTTAAGAGAATAGGACGTACAGATGAGAATACAGAAAGCATGATCGCAGCAAACCCTACAGCGAAAAATATTAAGCGGTAAGGCCTGGCATATTGCATTAACCGCCGGAATAATCTAAAATCGAATTTCTGTTTACTTTTATCTGAACTCATTAATTTTTATAAAAAAACATTCTTTGGGTATTGAACTTCCGTCAAATAAAGTCCTTGAGCTGGAACAGAAACTCCTGCCTGCCTCCTATCTTTACTCGCTAAAACTTCTTTAAATTGAGCAATACTACATCGATCTAAGCCCACTTCTAACAAGGTCCCGACTACGGCTCTGACCATATTTCTAAGAAATCTGTCGGCAGTAATATTGAAAACTAACAAAGAGCCTTCTTCTTGCCAATAAGCCTTTTGAACATCACAAATATAGGTTTTTACATCGGTGTTTGATTTGGAAAAACATTGAAAATCTTCCGTCTCAAGTAAAATTTCAGCAGCCTTATTCATCGCAGCAATATCCAGGTCTGCCCTTAAATAATACGCATAATCAAATAAGAACGGATCTTTAAAAGAGGTCACCCAATAGGCATAACTGCGTCTTACGGCATCAAAACGCGCATGCGCGTGGTCATTCACAGGGTAAATATCTTTAATAGCAATATCTTTTGGCAAAAAGCTGTTGAGTTGATACACCAATGCTTTAGTGTCAATAGCTTCACTTATATCGAAATGCGCATACATCAGACGTGCGTGAACGCCTGCATCCGTACGACCAGCCCCAAGAATACTTATATTTTCTCTTAACAGAGTGGACAGAGCCTTTTCAATGGTCTGCTGCACGGTGACGGCATTGGGTTGGGTTTGCCAACCATGGTAATGCTTACCATTATATGAAAGCGCAATAAAATATCTCAATTAAAACCCTATTTTTGTAACAGAAAACAAAGATACCAATTATTTGAAGAGCACAATTAGCAGCAATTGTTTTAACAAAACAAAAACTTTAAAGATTTCATAAGTGCTTTTAGGTCAAATGCCAAACTTTTATATGCAAAAGATTTTATTACTATCAGACACTCATGGACACATCGACGATAAGATCTTAAAGTATGTAAAACAGGCGGATCAGGTGTGGCACGCTGGTGATATTGGCAGTCTTGAGGTTACCGATGCTATAAAAGCTATTAAACCACTGAAAGCCGTTTACGGCAATATCGATAATTCGACCATACGAACAGAATTCCCAGAGGAAGTTCGATTTACATGTGAAGGTGTGGATGTTTGGATGATCCACATTGGTGGTTACCCAAACCGTTACACCCCAAATATTCGCGAAAGAATCAAATCGAATCCCCCCAAACTCTTTATATGTGGGCATTCCCATATTTTAAAAGTACAATGGGATAAGAAGCTCAATCTACTGCATATGAATCCAGGGGCTGTCGGTCAATACGGAATTCATAAAATCCGCACCATGCTACGATTTGTAATCGATAATACGGAGGTCAAATCTTTAGAAATTATCGAGCTAGATAAAAGAAATTAAATAACCGCTATATAAGCACATAAAATTGTTAAACAAAAAAATCAATAAATGAAAAAAACAGTACAATTCTTCATCATCAGTTTACTTGTTCTCGGCAGCTTTTCTGGGTGTACAAGTATGCAAACAGGCACAAATTCCAACGCCGTTTTGGGGGCGGTTAAAGGTGTATTAACCAATGGAACTTCAAAGGCATTTAACATTTTCTCAGATTCCAATGCCTTTATGACCAATGCTCTAATTGAAGCCGCATTACCTAAAGAAATAAAAGAGATAAATGCCAAGTTGGAGTCTTTGGGGTTATCACATATTGTAGAGAAAGAAAAACAATACATTAGTCAAATCGCAAATGCCTCTATTACAACAGCGCGCCCAATTGTCAAACAAGCTATTGAGCAAATGACCCTTTCAGATGCTGTAGGGATAGTTTCCGGAGGCAATGGAGCAGCCACCAACTATCTAAGAACAACCACTGAGACTAAACTACAAACTGCCATAAGCCCTCTTGTTCATACCCAAACAGAAAAACTAGGGGTAAACACCCTTTTAAATAACGCACTTGGTGGACAAAATGGAACCCTCAACGCTATACTGGGCACAGTATTAGGCACTGGAAGCAATCAAAACACTACAGAACTATTAAACGATGCAATAACCCAACAACTTATTGAAGGGCTCTTTAACATCGTAGAAGATGTAGAAAATGATACAAGAGCAAATCCGAGTAATTTACTGAATTCCGTTTTGGGAACAACTACCAAAAATCAATAGTTAGAATATTAAAAAGTAATCGGTCTAAAAGGAGAGCTTAAGCCTCTCCTGTTGGACCAAAGTTCAATGGGATTGGAGGCTGCTCATAATCCTTAATTTCCCCATGATTGCTCTCAAAACGCTGCACATTATCATGAAGTGCCTTTAGAAATCTCTTGGCGTGTTGTGGGGTAAGAATAATACGACTTTTCACCTTTGCCTTAGGTCTACCGGGCATAATACTTACAAAATCAACCACAAATTCAGAAACAGAATGATTTATGATGGCTAAGTTCGCATAGGTTCCTTCCGCAGTTACATCATCTATTTCGATATTGATTTGATTTTTATTTTGTTCTTTTTGATCGCTCATAATTCATGTTTTTGAGAGAACTAAAGGTACTAAGATCTCAGCAATATTAGAGAAGATTTAAAAAAAATAACCCTAGAGAAAATCTCCAGGGTTATTAATTTATCAAACACTTATTAATTTACTAGAAATTAACGTGTTGTTGTTTGCTTGCCATGATCTCATCGTACTCTTCCTTAGATCCTACAATAATATTATCGTAATCTCTCATTCCGGTACCTGCTGGGATTCTATGACCAACAATAACATTTTCTTTAAGTCCTTCAAGACCATCGACCTTACCGCTAACCGCTGCCTCGTTTAACACCTTAGTAGTTTCCTGGAAGGAAGCTGCTGAGATAAAGGACTTGGTTTGAAGTGAAGCTCTTGTAATACCTTGAAGAATTGGCGTTGCAACCGCTGGAACAGCATCTCTAGCTTCCACCAATTGTTTATCTGCTCTCTTAAGTACAGAATTCTCATCTCTGAGCATTCTAGGTGTAATGATCTGACCTGCTTTTAAGTTTTGTGACTCACCAGCATCCTCGACAACCTTCATACCAAAGATTCTATCATTTTCTTCAATGAAATCATCTTTATGTACTAATTGTTGCTCAAGGAAGGTTGTATCTCCAGAATCGTTGATACTTACCTTACGCATCATCTGACGTACAACTACCTCAAAGTGCTTGTCATTAATTTTCACCCCTTGTAAACGATATACTTCCTGTACCTCATTTACCAGGTACTGCTGAACAGCAGATGGCCCTTTAATTCTCAAAATATCTTCTGGTGTAATAGAACCATCAGATAGTGGCATACCTGCACGAACATAGTCATTCTCCTGAACTAGGATCTGGTTAGATAATTTAACCAAGTACTTTTTAAGTTCTCCTAATTTAGATTCAACTATAATCTCACGGTTACCACGTTTTATCTTACCAAAGGAAACCACACCATCAATCTCACTTACCACTGCAGGGTTCGAAGGGTTACGCGCCTCGAAAAGCTCGGTAACTCTTGGTAAACCTCCAGTGATATCTCCTGCTTTAGAAGATCTTCTTGGAATCTTAACCAATACTTTACCTTCGGCCACTTTATCACCGTTATCTACCATGATATGCGCACCAACTGGTAAGTTGTAAGAACGTAAGGTTTCTCCTTTGCTATCTTTAATTAATAGCGTAGGAATAAGTTTTTTATTACGAGACTCAGAAATTACTTTCTCTTGGAAACCTGTCTGCTCATCAATTTCTACTTGGTAAGTAACTCCTTGTTCGATATTCTCATAAGCAATCTTACCTGAGAATTCAGAGATAATTACCGCGTTATATGGATCCCACTGACAAACCACATCACCTTTTGTTAATTTATCGCCATCCTTTTTGAAGATTTGCGAACCATAAGGAATGTTATTGGTTGCCAAAGTGATTCCAGTTTTCTCATCAATAAACTTGATTTCAGCTGTTCTGGAAATAACAATATCGACTGGCTTTTGTTCAGCGTCAACACCTTTAACAACTTTAAGATCATCGATCTCAACTTTACAATTGTATTTAGAAATGATCTTGTTATCCTCAGAGATGTTTCCTGCAATACCTCCAACGTGGAAGGTACGTAGGGTCAACTGAGTTCCTGGCTCACCGATGGACTGTGCAGCAACAACACCAACAGCCTCACCTTTTTGAACCATTTTCCCAGTAGCTAAGTTTCTACCGTAACATTTAGCACAAATACCTTGTTTAGCCTCACAAGTAAGCGGAGAACGTACATCCATACGCTCTAGTGGAGAAGCATTTACCTTTTTAACAATGGCATCTGTAATCTCTTCACCTGCACCAACAATTAACTCTTCAGTTAACGGATCATACACATCATTTAAAGAAACACGTCCTGCAACTCTATCACCTAGAGACTCAACAATCTCGTCATTTTTCTTTAAGGCTTCTACTTCAACTCCTCTTAAGGTACCACAGTCAACAGTATTTACGATAACATCCTGTGATACATCCACTAAACGACGTGTCAGGTAACCAGCATCCGCAGTTTTAAGTGCGGTATCCGCTAGTCCTTTACGAGCACCGTGCGTTGAGATAAAGTATTCCAAAATCGATAGACCTTCCTTAAAGTTAGAAAGAATCGGATTTTCAATAATTTCACCACCACCAGCGGTAGATTTTTTAGGCTTAGCCATCAATCCACGCATACCAGTAAGCTGACGAATCTGCTCTTTAGAACCCCTTGCTCCAGAATCCAACATCATAAATACGGAGTTGAACCCTTGGTTATCCTCACGAATACGCTTCATAGCCATTTCGGTAAGCATCGCATTAGTAGAGGTCCAAACATCAATTACCTGATTATAACGCTCGTTATTGGTAATAAGTCCCATGTTATAGTTCATCATAATTCCGTCAACCTGTTGATTGGCATCCTGAATCATGGTGTCCTTTTCAGCTGGGATAATAATATCACCTAAACTAAATGATAATCCACCTTTAAAAGCGAAGTTATACCCCATACTCTTAATCTTATCTAAGAAATCAGCAGTAGTTGGCACATCGGTTGCTTTTAAAATATTATGGATAATATCTCTAAGCGATTTTTTAGTCAATACCTCATTGATATATCCTGCATTTTCAGGAACCACTTCGTTGAATAGAACTCTACCCACCGTAGTTTCAATAATTTGAGGAACTAACTCTCCTTCTTCATTAAAGTCACGAGTACGAACCTTTACAATAGCATTAAGTTCCACTTTCTTTTCGTTGAAAGCGATATTTACCTCATCCGCTGAGTAGAAAGTAAGCCCTTCTCCTTTAACGGCTCTCTCTGGAGTTGATTTTCTAGCTTTGGTCATATAATAAAGACCAAGAACCATATCCTGAGATGGTACTGTAATAGGAGAGCCATTTGCAGGGTTTAATATATTGTGAGAAGCCAACATTAACAACTGTGCCTCAAGGATAGCCTCTGGTCCTAATGGCAAGTGAACTGCCATTTGATCCCCGTCAAAATCCGCGTTAAAAGCGGTACACACTAATGGGTGTAATTGTATAGCTTTTCCTTCGATTAGTTTAGGCTGGAAGGCCTGAATACCCAATCGGTGTAACGTAGGAGCACGGTTAAGTAATACAGGGTGTCCTTTAAGTACATTCTCAAGGATATCCCATACAACTGGCTCTCTTTTATCTATAATCTTTTTGGCAGATTTTACTGTCTTTACAATTCCTCTTTCGATTAGTTTTCTAATGACAAAAGGTTTGTAAAGCTCCGCTGCCATATTCTTTGGAAGCCCACACTCATAAAGCTTCATCTCTGGACCTACAACAATAACAGAACGAGCAGAGTAATCAACACGTTTTCCTAGTAAGTTTTGACGAAAACGTCCTTGCTTACCTTTAAGAGAATCCGAAAGTGATTTTAGCGGTCTGTTTGACTCGGTCTTAACAGCAGATGATTTTCTGGTGTTATCAAAAAGTGAATCAACAGATTCCTGAAGCATACGTTTTTCGTTTCTCAAAATCACCTCAGGTGCTTTGATTTCCATCAAACGCTTCAAACGGTTATTTCTGATAATAACACGTCTGTAAAGGTCATTGAGATCCGAAGTAGCGAAACGACCACCATCAAGTGGTACTAATGGACGTAACTCTGGTGGAATCACCGGAACTACTTTCATGATCATCCATTCAGGCTTGTTCTCTCTATTCTTTTGAGATTCACGTAACGCTTCAACAACTTGAAGACGTTTTAAAGCCTCAGTTTTACGTTGCTTAGAGGTTTCGTTGTTTGCCTTGTGTCTGAGTTCATAAGAAAGATCATCTAGATCAATTCTAGACAACAATTCGATCAAACACTCCGCCCCCATCTTAGCGATAAACTTATTAGGATCGTTATCCTCTAAGTATTGATTTTCTGCTGGAATGGTTTCTAAAATATTCAAATACTCTTCCTCGGTAAGGAAGTCCATTTTTTGAACAGGATCACCATCTGCATTTTTAGCATCACCTGGTTGAATAACCACATAACGTTCGTAATAAATAATCATGTCCAGCTTCTTGGAAGGTAATCCAAGAAGGTAACCGATTTTGTTAGGTAAAGAACGGAAATACCAAATATGAGCAACTGGAACCACTAAGTTAATGTGTCCAACGCGATCACGTCTTACTTTCTTTTCTGTTACTTCAACACCACATCGATCACAAACGATTCCTTTATAACGGATTCTTTTATATTTACCACAAGCACATTCATAATCCTTTACAGGTCCAAAGATACGCTCACAAAATAGACCGTCACGCTCTGGCTTATGGGTTCGGTAATTAATAGTTTCCGGTTTGAGAACCTCACCTCTGGATTCTCCTAGAATAGATTCCGGAGAGGCTAAACCGATTGAGATTTTATTAAATCTCTGTACTGTATTCTTATCTTTATTTCTAGCCATAATATATGGTGATAATGAATTAAGTGTAATTTGTATTACCTTTTTAACCTCGGGCAACCTTTTAAAAAGGCTGCCCTATGGTTAAAATTATTAATCTTCTAATCTGATATCTAATCCAAGACCTTTTAATTCGTGCATTAACACGTTAAAAGATTCTGGGAGACCAGGTTCTGGCATCATTTCTCCTTTGACAATGGACTCATAAGTTTTCGCTCTTCCGATAACATCATCCGATTTTACCGTAAGGATTTCTCGTAGGGTACTAGATGCTCCATAAGCCTCCAGTGCCCAAACTTCCATCTCTCCAAAACGTTGACCACCAAATTGCGCTTTACCACCAAGAGGTTGTTGCGTAATAAGTGAGTATGGTCCAATTGAACGAGCGTGCATCTTATCGTCAACCATATGCCCAAGTTTCAACATATAGATAACACCTACAGTTGCAGGTTGATCAAAACGCTCTCCAGTACCACCATCATATAGATAAGAGTGACCGAATCTAGGAACTGATGCCTGATCTGTTAATTCATTGATCTGATCCAAAGTTGCCCCGTCAAAAATTGGAGTTGCAAATTTCTTACCTAGATTTTTACCTGCCCATCCAAGAACAGTTTCATAGATCTGTCCAATGTTCATACGCGAAGGTACCCCTAATGGGTTCAACACGATATCCACTGGTGATCCATCCTCTAAGAAAGGCATGTCTTCCTGACGAACGATTCTAGCAACAATACCTTTGTTACCGTGACGCCCAGCCATTTTATCTCCAACCTTCAATTTACGTTTCTTAGCGATGTATACCTTGGCAAGTTTCATAATACCTGCTGGCAATTCATCCCCTACAGAGATTGTAAATTTATCACGACGCAATGCACCTTGAAGGTCATTGAGTTTAATTTTATAATTGTGAAGCAAGTCATTGATTAGTGCATTGGTCTGATCATCAGTAGTCCAAGTTCCACTTACTAAGTGAGCAAAATCATCAACCGCATTCAACATCTTTTGCGTATACTTCTTCCCTTTAGGGAATACCTCTTCGCCTAAGTCGTTGAAAACACCTTGTGAAGTTTTACCGTTTACAATTGAAAATAATTTTTCAATCAACACATCCTTCAATTGCGAAAATTTGGTTTCGTATTCCAATTCCAATTTCGCGATATCTTCTTTATCCTTAGCTCTTTTACGCTTATCTTTGATAGCACGTGAGAATAGTTTCTTATCGATAACTACCCCATTTAATGAAGGAGAAGCTTTCAATGAAGCATCCTTCACATCACCTGCTTTATCACCAAAGATTGCTCTAAGTAATTTCTCCTCTGGGGTAGGATCAGATTCACCCTTAGGTGTGATCTTACCAATAAGGATATCACCAGGCTTAACTTCAGCACCAATACGGATCATACCGTATTCATCCAAATCTTTAGTAGCCTCCTCAGATACGTTCGGAATATCATTAGTCAATTCCTCAGCTCCAAGTTTGGTATCTCTAACTTCTAATGAATACTCATCGATGTGAATCGAGGTAAAGATATCCTCTCTTACCACCTTTTCAGAGATCACAATAGCATCCTCAAAGTTATACCCTTTCCAAGGCATAAACGCTACTTGAAGGTTTCTACCCAAGGCTAGTTCCCCTTGTTGAGTAGCGTATCCTTCACAAAGCACCTGACCTTTAACCACTTTGTCACCACGTTTAACGTTAGGTTTCAAGTTGATTGAAGTTCCTTGGTTAGTTTTTCTAAACTTAACCAAATCATAGGTTTTGAAGTCATCGTCAAAGCTTACCAAACGATCCTCTTCAGTACGGTCGTACTTGATAATGATCTTTTTGGCATCTACATAATGAACAACACCACTTCCCTCAGCATTAACAAGGACTCTGGAATCAGTCGCCACTTGACGCTCTAATCCAGTACCTACAATAGGTGATTCAGGACGTACAAGTGGAACGGCCTGACGCATCATGTTAGATCCCATCAGTGCACGGTTTGCATCATCATGTTCTAAGAATGGTATCAGAGAAGCTGAAATAGAAGCAATCTGGTTTGGCGCAACATCGGTATAATCGATTTCAACTGGATCTACTACAGGGAAGTCACCTTCCTCACGAGCAATTACCTTATCGGTATCGATATTTCCATCTTCCTTCATCGGAATGTTGGCTTGTGCAATTTTCTTCTCTTCCTCTTCCTCTGCACTTAGGTACAAAATCTGAGAAAGGTCAACCTTACCATCAGTTACCTTGCGATATGGAGTTTCGATGAATCCCATACCATTGATCTTAGCAAATACACTCAAAGATGAAATCAAACCAATATTTGGTCCCTCAGGTGTTTCAATTGGACACAGACGACCATAATGCGTATAGTGAACGTCACGCACCTCGAATCCGGCTCTCTCACGAGAAAGACCTCCAGGTCCTAACGCGGAAAGACGACGTTTGTGTGTGATTTCAGCAAGTGGATTGGTCTGATCCATAAACTGAGACAACTGATTGGTTCCAAAGAAGGAATTAATCACCGAAGACAATGTTTTAGCATTAATAAGGTCAATTGGAGTAAAGACCTCATTATCTCTAACATTCATTCGTTCTCTAATGGTACGAGCCATACGAGCTAAACCAACTCCGAACTGAGAAGACAATTGTTCTCCTACAGTACGAACACGACGGTTAGACAAGTGATCAATATCATCGATCTCAGCTTTTGAATTAATAAGCTCGATCAAATACTTGATAATGGTAATTATATCTTCTTTAGTTAGCACCTGCTTATCCATATCGATATTAAGGCCTAACTTTTTATTCATTCTGTAACGACCTACCTCACCAAGATTATAACGCTGATCTGAGAAGAACAACTTATCAATAATCCCTCTTGCAGTCTCCTCATCTGGCGGCTCAGCATTACGCAATTGACGGTAAATGTGCTCAACAGCTTCCTTTTCGGAGTTTGTAGGGTCTTTTTGTAGGGTATTGTAGATAATAGCGTAGTCGCCTGTGTGGCTATCCTCTTTGTGAAGAAGAACAGTCTTAACATCGGTCTCTAAGATTTCATCAACATGCTCTTTCTCTAAAATGGTATCCCTATCTAAGATAATTTCATTACGTTCAATTGAAACCACCTCACCAGTATCCTCATCAACAAAATCCTCATGCCATGTCTTTAAAACACGAGCAGCTAATTTTCTTCCAAGAACCTTTTTAAGGCCACTCTTAGATACCTTAACTTCCTCAGCTAAATCAAATATCCCTAAAATATCTTTATCACGCTCAAATCCAATAGCACGGAAAAGCGTAGTCACTGGTAATTTTTTCTTTCTATCAATATAGGCGTACATCACGCTATTGATATCAGTAGCAAATTCTATCCATGATCCTTTAAAAGGAATAACACGAGCAGAATATAATTTAGTTCCGTTAGCATGGAACGATTGACCAAAGAATACACCTGGAGATCTATGCAATTGCGATACTACAACACGCTCGGCACCGTTAATAACAAAAGTACCACTTGGTGTCATATAGGGAATAGTTCCCAAATACACGTCCTGGACTATGGTTTCAAAATCTTCGTGCTCTGGATCTGTACAGTACAGTTTTAGTCTAGCCTTAAGTGGAACACTATAAGTCAATCCTCTTTCGATACATTCCTGTATAGAATAACGTGGAGGGTCGATAAAGTAGTCTAAAAATTCAAGTACAAATTGATTGCGCGTATCAGTAATGGGGAAGTTCTCCATGAAGGTATTATAAAGACCTTCGTTTCCTCGTTCTTCAGATTTGGTCTCCAGTTGAAAGAAGTCCTGGAATGACTTTATCTGAATGTCCAAGAAGTCCGGATATGCCGGAGTATTCTTAGCAGAGGCGAAACTAATTCTTTCAGTCTGATTTGTGAACATCAATGGACAATATTTTGATTAAAATGAAAATTGAAAAAGCGTATACACTAATATACGCAAAAGGGTTTAGGTCTCAACCCGAACTATCTCAGGAAGGACCTAAACCGTAATTTACAGCGCGAGGCTGCAAGATGGAATTACTTTAATTCTACCTCAGCACCCGCTTCTTCTAGAGACGCTTTTAAGCTTTCAGCCTCGTCTTTAGAAATTCCTTCTTTGATAGCTTTTGGTGCGCTATCAACTATTTCTTTAGCATCTTTAAGACCTAGACCAGTTAATTCTTTAACTAGTTTTACTACAGCCAATTTAGAAGCTCCAGCAGCTTTAAGGATAACGTCAAACTCAGTTTGCTCCTCAGCAGCTTCACCTCCACCAGCGGCAGCTCCACCTGCAACAGCTACAGCTGCAGCAGCAGGCTCGATACCATATTCTTCTTTTAATATATCAGCTAATTCGTTTACTTCTTTAACTGTCAAATTAACCAATTGTTCTGCAAAATCTTTTAAATCTGCCATTTTCTACCGTTTTAATAAATTTTTAAAATATAATTGTTTTAAGTGCGTACTTATGATTCTTTTTCTGATAAAGTCTTAAGGATACCAGCCAATTTACCACCACCTGATTTAAGACCGCTAATAACGTTCTTAGCAGGAGATTGTAACAATCCGATGATATCTCCGATAACTTCTTCTTTAGACTTGATACTAACAAGAGCATCTAGTTGCTCGTCTCCAAGGAATACTGCCTCTTCGATGAAAGCACCTTTAAGAATAGGTTTATCAGATTTCTTACGAAAATCCTTAATTAATTTTGCAGGAGCATTTCCAGTTTCAGAAAACATCAAGGAAGTATTTCCTTTAAGTACTGTTGGAAGATCCCCAAAATCTTTATCAGAAGCTTCCATTGCTTTTTCAAGCAATGTGTTTTTAACAACTGCGAGTTTGATATTTGCCTTAAAGCAAGCTCTTCTTAAATTAGTAGTAGCTTGGGCATTCAAACCAGAAATATCAGCCAAATAAATAATGCCGTTATCTCCTAACTGCGCAGTCAAATCTTCTATTACCGTTAACTTTTCTTCTCTAGTCATGATTATAAAAATTTACACTGCCAATTAAACTGCTTTAGGATCAACAGGAATACTTGGACTCATCGTACTAGATAAGTAGATACTCTTGATATAAACTCCTTTTGCCGCAGTTGGCTTCAGTTTTAAAATTGTTTGTAATAATTCATTGGCGTTACCTGCAATCTTATCTGCAGAGAAAGAAGCCTTACCGATAGCAGCGTGAACGATACCAGTTTTATCAACTCTAAAGTCAATTTTACCAGCTTTCACCTCTTCTACAGCCTTAGCTACGTCCATTGTAACTGTACCAGTTTTTGGGTTTGGCATTAAACCTCTAGGTCCTAATACACGTCCTAGTGGGCCTAATTTTCCCATTACGCTTGGCATAGTGATGATCACATCAACATCCGTCCAACCGTCTTTGATCTTTTGAAGATACTCATCTAACCCAACATAGTCAGCACCAGCAGCTTTAGCTTCTTCTTCCTTATCTGGAGTAACCAAAGCCAAAACTTTTACATCCTTACCTGTTCCGTGTGGAAGAGTTACAACCCCTCTAACCATTTGGTTAGCTTTACGAGGATCAACTCCCAAACGTACCGCAAGGTCAACAGATGCATCAAACTTTACGTTAGTGATATCTTTAACTAATTGAGAAGCCTCATCAACAGAATACAATTTGCTTCTATCAATTTTAGTTACAGCCTCTTTTTGTTTTTTTGTCAATTTTGCCATTTCTAGATTCTTTAAGATTTAAAAGGGCCTGTCTCCTGAAACCGTTAATCCCATAGATCTTGCAGTACCTGCAACCATGCTCATAGCTGATTCCACTGTAAATGCGTTAAGATCTTGCATTTTGTCTTCTGCGATAACTTTAACCTGTTCCCAGGTAACGCTTGCAACTTTTTTACGGTTTGGCTCTCCCGATCCTTTTTTAACCTTAGCCGCTTCCATTAGCTGAACTGCCGCTGGCGGTGTCTTAATTACAAAGTCAAATGATTTGTCTTTGTAAACGGTGATAACAACAGGTAATACTTTACCTTGTTTGTCCTGTGTACGCGAATTAAATTGCTTACAGAACTCCATGATGTTAACGCCGGCAGCACCTAGAGCGGGTCCAACCGGTGGCGATGGATTCGCTGCACCTCCCCTGACTTGTAGCTTAACTACTTTACTTACTTCTTTTGCCATTGTTTATGTTCAATTTAAAATTTGAATCGTCCAAATTTTGGAAGCTTAGACGAATCTATATAATGTGTAACAATTATATCTTTTCTACTTGCATATAGCTCAATTCCAATGGTGTCTTTCTTCCAAAGATTTTCACCATCACTTCAAGCTTACGCTTTTCTTCGTTCACCTTCTCAACTGTTCCATTGAACCCATTGAAAGGACCATCGATAACTTTTACTGTCTCTCCAAGATTATAAGGAATAGCAACATTATCCGTTTTCACAGATAATTCATCCACTTTTCCTAGCATACGGTTAACCTCAGATTTACGAAGCGGCACAGGATCTCCTCCTTTTACTTCTCCGAGAAAACCGATAACACCGGTGATAGATTTAATAATGTGAGTCACCTCTCCACCTAAGTTGGCTTTCACCATTACATAGCCTGGGAAGTATACACGATCTTTGCTTATTTTCTTTCCATTACGAATCTGGACCACCTTTTCAGTTGGAACCAAAACCTCATCTACATAATCACCAAATCCAAGACGTGCGATATCCTGCTCTATGTAACCTTTAACCTTATTCTCCTGGCCACTTACAGCTCTTACTACATACCATTGTTTTGCCAACGTATCTGCCATTGCAATACCCGTCTTTTAAGATTAACTAATTACTCCAAAATAAAGCTTGATCAGTTCTCCGAAAACTGAATCAATACCCCAAATCACCAATGAAAAAAGTATAGAGAAAACAGCAACAACAACCATTAATCTTTGACCTTCAGACCAAGAAGTCCAGGTTACGTTTGCTTTTAACTCTACAAATGATTCTTTTATATAATCTATCATTTTGATTTCTATATATTTGCACGGGTGGAGAGATTCGAACTCCCATCAACGGTTTTGGAGACCGCTATTCTACCCTTGAACTACACCCGTATAATTAAGTTTAAAGGCGTCCTACTTAAACAAAAGAAGGACACCTTAAACTTATATTTATTGACCTTAGTCTAAAATTTCAGTTACCTGACCAGCACCTACTGTTCTACCACCTTCACGGATAGCAAAACGAAGTCCTTTGTTCAACGCGATAGGTTGAAGCAACTCAACATTGATAGTTAAGTTATCACCAGGCATAACCATTTCAACTCCATCAGGTAAAGTAATAGTACCTGTTACGTCAGTTGTACGTACATAGAACTGAGGACGGTAGTTGTTGTGGAATGGAGTGTGACGTCCACCTTCTTCTTTTTTAAGAACGTAAACCTCAGCTTTGAATTTAGCGTGTGGTTTAACAGAACCTGGCTTACAGATAACCATACCTCTTTTGATATCAGTTTTCTCAATACCTCTTAACAAGATACCAACGTTATCACCAGCTTCTCCTCTATCTAGTATTTTACGGAACATCTCAACTCCTGTAATAGTAGAAGTTAATTTCTCAGCTCCCATACCGATAATATCAACACCCTCTCCAGTTTTAGCTACACCTGATTCGATACGACCTGTTGCAACAGTTCCACGACCAGTAATAGTAAATACATCTTCGATAGGCATTAAGAAATCTTTATCAACATCTCTTTCTGGTAATTCAATCCATGCATCAACAGACTCCATTAAAGAAAGTACACTGTCAACCCATTTTTGCTCACCGTTCAAAGCACCAAGTGCAGAACCAGCTACAACAGGACCATTATCACCGTCATACTCATAGAAACTTAAAAGTTCTCTAACTTCCATTTCAACAAGCTCTAAAAGCTCTTCATCATCTACCATGTCAACTTTGTTCAAGAATACAACGATTCTTGGAATACCTACCTGGCGACCTAGAAGGATGTGCTCACGAGTTTGTGGCATTGGACCATCAGTAGCAGCAACCACTAGAATAGCACCGTCCATTTGAGCAGCACCTGTAACCATGTTTTTTACGTAATCCGCGTGACCAGGACAGTCAACGTGAGCGTAGTGACGATTAGCAGTTTGATACTCTACGTGAGAAGTATTAATAGTGATACCTCTTTCTTTTTCTTCAGGAGCGTTATCGATAGAATCGAATGATCTCGCATCAGAAAAACCAGCATCAGCCAACACTTTAGTGATAGCAGCAGTTAAAGTAGTTTTACCGTGATCTACGTGTCCAATAGTACCTATATTTAAGTGGGGTTTGGAACGATCGAAAGTTTCCTTTGCCATGATTTAATAATTTTAATCTTAGTTATATATTAGTGTTCAAATTTAAACGAAACAAGAGCCAATGACGAGAATTGAACTCGTGACCTCTTCCTTACCAAGGAAGCGCTCTACCCCTGAGCTACACCGGCTTGTAAACACCTTAAAGCATAAAAAACCACACTTTAAAGTACCAGAACAAGAGAAGAGAACATACCTATTTTCAAAAGACAATCCTCAACTCTTTTTTCTCAAAACCCAAGGAATACCCAGGTTATTCTAGAGCGGGAGACGAGGGTCGAACTCGCGACATTCAGCTTGGAAGGCTGACGCTCTACCAACTGAGCTACTCCCGCATTAATACCGTTTTAAATCTCACCTAAAAAGCATATTTTAAAACGTTGTGGGGAGAGCAGGATTCGAACCTGCGAAGGTAAAAACCAACAGATTTACAGTCTGTCCTCGTTGGCCGCTTGAGTATCTCCCCAATAGTAAGTTTTATGATAGTTAATTTGTAAAAATCCTTCCTTCAAAAACCGAGCGCAAAACTAGTGAATAATTTTTAATCCACCACAATTTTTTCTCATTTTTTTTATGAATTATTACACACATAAAAACTCAAACAATACATCAAAAAACTTAACTTTTTTTAGAGCCGATAGAGGGACTCGAACCCACGACCTGCTGATTACAAATCAGCTGCTCTAGCCAGCTGAGCTACATCGGCGTTTCATTAAAAAAGTCCGCTATTTCTAACGGACTGCAAATGTATATAAATAATTCTTTATACAAAACAAATTGTAAAAAATTTTAATTAGATATACGCTCTAAGTTTTTGCTTCCTCTTTTTCAAAATTCTCTCTAGAGAATCAGCTGCAGAATCAACAGCCTCCTCAAAGGTTTTACACTTCTTCTTCACTAAAAACTCATCTCCAGGCACATGCACTCTTAATTCCACGATCTTATTCTCTTTATCACTGGTGTTTTGGACTTTTAAAAACACATCGGAATATATTACTCGATCGTAAAAATTATCCAATTTATCCATTTTCTTTTGAATAAAATTCAACAACTCCTTTTCCACGTTGAAGTTGACAGATTGGGTGTTCACTTCCATATCATCTATATTTAAAAGGGTTAAACGTACATCCCAAGACAGGATGAAATTACATTTGACGATCGCAATGATCCTGAGTAGCTTGTTTACATAGGCGTAGCATTTTATTTTTTTCCTCTAGGGTGCGCCTGCCCGTACTGTTTCTTTAACACCGCAATACTATTATGAGTATACACCTGGGTCGACGCTAAAGACGAATGCCCTAATAATTCCTTGACAGCATTTAAATCAGCCCCTTCGTTAAGAAGGTGCGTTGCAAAACTATGTCTCAGAATATGCGGACTCTTTTTTTGCTTGGTTGACGCCTTACTAAAGTAGCCATTAATTGTTCGATACACAAACGATTCATGGATTTTATGACCGTTTTTAAGAATAAATAAACAATCTGTGGACGATGACCCTTCTATTTGTCCTCTAAGCTGGAGATACTCGCCCAATAAGCGCTCTATCACAGGGAGGATTGGTAAGATTCGTTCTTTATTTCGTTTGCCTAAAACTTTTATAGTTTTATTAGCAAAATCTACATCATTAACCGTTAAATTAATTAACTCTGCCCTACGCATACCAGTGGCATAAAACAGTTCAATAATGGTTTTATCACGCACCCCTTCAAAAGAGTTGTCAAATTCAAAACTATCTAACACTGCTCTAATCTCCTGTTTAGAAAAAGGGATCTCTACTTTTGTCTCTGTTTTAAGCGCACGATGTTTATCCAGCGGATTAATTTCGAGTTGTTTGGTTTTAAGCAAGTACTTGAAGTAGGCTTTAAGAGAAGATGCTTTGCGATTAATGGTGCGATTACTATTACCGATTTCCACCAAGGTGACAATCCACGAGCGAACCATAGGGTAATTCACCTCTTTAAAATCGAATCCGCCATAGCTAGTGACACAAAAGTCCCTAAAGCTCATTAAATCTCTTCTATAGGCCGCAGTGGTATGCTGAGAATAATTCCTTTCGATTTGTAGATAGTCTAAAAACTTTTGAAACTCCATAACTCAAAGTTACTAGAACTTTAGCAGAAACTAGCAGCAGACTAAATAAAAAAATCCCAGCCTTATAATAAAGCTGGGATGTATCTATTTAAGATCTTATAATAAATTAAATCTCTTCTTGATCTCTCAAATGCTGTATGTATTGAGCTTTCTGACGCTTAGCTCTGTTGCCTACAGAAGGCTTATCGAACTGCTGACGGTTACGTAGCTGTCTCATTCTACCAGTTTTGTCGAACTTACGCTTATAACGCTTAAGCGCTCTATCGATATTCTCTCCTTCTTTAATCGGTATAATTAACATCGTTGTATCACCTCCTTTCTTTTTCGGTCGGCAAATATAATACATTTTTACAATAAAAAACAAAAAAATTAAAACACGCCAACCAACTATTGCTCAAGGCCCTATCCACAAGATACTACGCCTTAAGTAGAAAATTCACTATTTTAAAATATGTCTAGAAATTACCACCTTTTGTATCTCAGTGGTCCCCTCTCCTATAGTACACAGTTTGGAATCCCTGTAAAACTTCTCTACCGGAAAATCTTTAATATACCCATAACCTCCATGGATCTGTACCGCTTCATTTGCAATACGCACGCATGCCTCGGAGGCAAACATTTTACACATTGCACCAATTTTAGTCATCGGTCTTCCTGCATTTTTTTCAAAAGCTGCTTTGTGTAACAAAAGTTCAGAGGCCTGAATATCAGTTGCCATATCCGCTAGTTTAAACGAAATACCTTGAAATTCAGAAATCGGTTTACCGAACTGTACGCGCTCCTTAGAATATTTCAATGCCGCCTTATACGCTCCATTTGCCACACCTAAGGAAAGTGCACCAATGGAAATTCGTCCACCGTCAAGTATCTTCATTGATTGAATAAACCCTTCTCCCACTGGCCCTAATCTATTGGTATCTGGAATACGACAATCGGTAAATACCATTTCAGCAGTTTCACTTGCACGCATCCCTAGCTTATCTTCTTTTTTCCCACTGGAAAACCCAGGAGTTCCTTTCTCAACAACAAAAGCTGTAATACCTCTAGAATCTCCTTTTTCACCAGTACGCACAATAACTACCGCTATATCTCCACTTTTACCATGTGTGATAAAGTTCTTAGCCCCATTAATTATCCAATGATCCCCCTCTTTAACGGCCGTTGTACTCATACCACCTGCATCAGATCCAGTATTGTGTTCGGTAAGCCCCCAAGCACCAATCCACTCTGCGCTGGCCAATTTAGGAATCCACTTAGCCTTCTGCTCATCGTTTCCAAAGGTCAAAATATGATTTGTACATAAAGAATTATGCGCTGCAATAGATAAACCTATCGATGGATCAACCATAGAGATTTCATTTAATACCGCAATATACTCGTGATATCCTAAGCCAGATCCACCATATTCTTCTGGCACCAATATTCCCATAAAACCAAATTCACCAGCTTTCTTTAAAACATCCACTGGAAAGATTTGTTTCTCATCCCATTCCATAACATACGGCTCTATGAATTGCTTCGCAAAATCACGTGCGGATTCAGCAATCAATTTCTGCGTTTCCGTATAATCAAAATTCATCTTTTCCTCAATACCTAGTTCCATAAATAAACGATTTTTAATCGGAGGTCAAATATAGTTGAATTCTCTTAATTCTTTCCTTAGAAAAACCCGCATTTTTTCCAAATATCCAATTCTTCATCAACCAACTAAACTCCTATAATAAGTTACAAACTTATCAAATGACGCAACTCCAAGTAAACCAAAAACAGATTAAAACAAAAAAATCATCCCTCTTATGCACCGATTCCAGCACATAAGAGGGATGATCTACAACGCCTAAGCGCTACGATATATTATTTTGCTTTCACTTTTACAGGATCTGGATTCTTAAACAATTCACCAGCTTTAAGCTTTCTTGTATACTCCTTAAGATCAATCTTAACTTCCTTACTCATAATATAGAGCCCTATAATATTAGGGAATGACATTGATAAAATCATCATATCGGAGAAAGTTAGGACGGCTCCTAAACTCACTGATGCTCCAACTACCACCATAAACATAAAAAGAAGTTTATAGACAATTTCTGTTTTTTTGCTTTTTCCAAAAAGAAACGTCCAAGCTCTCATTCCGTAATACGACCAAGAGATCATGGTGGAGAATGCAAATAAGAACACGGCCATTGCAAGTACATATGGGAACCAGCTAATTACTGTTCCAAAAGCATCAGAGGTCAATTGCGCTCCTCCGATCCCTTCAACTTCATGCATTCCAGTAAAGATCAGCACTAAAGCTGTTAAGGTACAAACCACTACTGTATCAATAAATGGCTCTAACAAAGACACAAATCCTTCAGAAGGAGGGTGATTTGTTTTAGCTGCACTGTGCGCAATTGCTGCTGATCCTACCCCAGCCTCATTAGAAAAGGCCGCTCTTTGAAAACCTACTATCAACACCCCTATTACTCCACCTTTTAAAGCAGTTGGATTAAAGGCACCATCGATAATTGCGGAAAAAGCAGCTCCTAAGTTTTCAATATTCACTCCAATAACCACTAGAGCTCCTAACACATATAAACCTGCCATAATTGGAACAATCTTTTCAGTAACTTTTGCAATACTACTAATTCCTCCAATGATGACCGCTCCAACTAATATAGCTGTTACAATTCCAAACCAAAATCCATGCCCCTCCATAAAGGCCATTTGACCTTCTAGGGTTTCAAAAGCCTGGTTTGCCTGAAACATGTTTCCACCACCAAAGGAAGCTCCTACAGTTAAAATTGCAAACAAAACGGCTAATACCTTTCCAAGGCCTTTAAGGTTCTTTTTCTCCAAACCATATCTTAGGTAATTCATCGGTCCACCGAATACACGACCATCAGGAAGGATATTTCTATACTTTACCCCAAGAGTACATTCGACAAACTTAGATGACATCCCTAAAAGACCCGCTACAATAATCCAAAGCGTAGACCCCGAACCTCCAATGGAGACTGCAACAGCTACACCAGCGATATTCCCAAGACCAACAGTACCCGATACAGCAGTAGCCAAAGCTTGGAAATGGGTTACCTGTCCAGGTGCTGAAGGATCGTCATATTTACCTTTTGCTAAATCAAGCGCATGCTTAAACCCTCTGAAATTGATAAAGCCCATTCTCAATGTAAAGAACAATGCTCCACAGATTAACCAGATAACGATAAATGGAATACTGGTGGTTTGAAAATCACCATTTGGATGCAAAAGCGGAATTGGCTCATCGTACTTAATTTCAGCAAGATTGTGCGCTCCCTCCTCTACAACATGCTGGGTGTTTTCTGAATTATAAATCACACCACCTTCTTCAACCCGGTACTTTAGTGTACCAGCTGCCAGTGCAGTGACAGTGATAGTTTCTCCAGTGGATTTTGATACTATGGCAATATCTTGACCTTTATCAACATGGTCACCTTCCGCTACAAGCCACTGATCAAGAATAAACTTTTCGTCGATACCCGCGCTCCATCCAGGGATAGGGATCAATTTTACATCCGCATAAGTTATTGGATTGTAAATACCAGTGGCTGCAAAAGGATCCCAAAATAAAACGGATCCAAGAGCCGATACTGCTGGCGTCATGAATCCGTTGAAAATTTCTGTTATAGACTCTGCTTTAATCTCATATGTTTCTGTGACCGATTTACCGTGTGAGTCAGTAACACTTAGGGTGTACTCAACACCTTCGGTCAGTCCTGTACTTTTAGCTGATTTTAGGGGAGTTGATTGGTTGCTCCATTTGTAGATATAAGGTGGATTACCTCCAGAGACCTCAACTTCAATTTGACCATCGTTAATTTGACTTGATGGATTTATTAAGGTTTCTTTTATACTAAGCTCCTGCGCAGTTAAAAACAGGGAACCTAGCACACATAAAACCGAGAGAAATTCTTTTCTCATATAAGATTAAGTTTTTGTTAAGTTATTTTTAAATTAGCTTTAAACACGGAACAATATCATAAAAAAATGATTCTTATTCAAATTTACCCCGTTAAATCTAGTTTTTATTCAATAGTTGACCGATTAAAAGTAGCAATTTTAATTCGTTATCAGTCATCAATCGGCTAAACACAAATTAGTGAATCACAATAACTAAAGATATTTAAATTCATTATTTTACAAATCAAATACAGAAGATCTCTTGGTATACACCAAATCCTTAATTTTAAGCCAGAAAGCTAAATTTAAATACACTACAAACCAAATTCCCAGTGTTGCAAAGGAAGCATAGATGAAGAATAACCGAACATTCTTGGTTTTCATGCCAAGGCGTTCCGCTACGCGAGAAGAGACAGCATAACCATTCTTCTCAAAGTAATATCGTATTTTTTGAAGTGAAATCACAACACAAAGGTACTAAATTCTTCGACAGCACTAAAGACAAAAAGGGCGGTAAAACCACCCCCAATTATCCTTATTTTTTTAAATAAATTAGCCCTCTGTAGTCTCACCCTCCCACTCCATAAAACCACCAATTAAGTTATTGGTGTTATCAAAACCGTGCTGGTTCATCAAAAGACAAGCCTGAGCACTGCGTTTTCCAGAGCGACAGTACACAAAATAGTTTTTAGACTTATCTAGTTTTTCAACCTCATCTATAAAACCTTGACCTTTATAAATATCGATGTGGATAGCATTTGGAATATACCCCTCTTCTAACTCTTCGTCTGTGCGTACATCCAGAATTACTGCATTGTCATCATTTTGAAGTTGTTCTAACCACTCTTCTTGTGTCAACTCGACCATAATATGTATTGTATTTTAAATTAAAAAATAGAAGCTCACCTCCCACCCTGCAAAGTTATATAATTTCGGTGGAAAATTATTTAATAGAACAACCAATAGCCTTGGTTATTTCTATCTCAATTTTACGGCCTTCGAGCATAGCCTCAATAGCATCTTCCACATAATTAACTTCCACTTCTCCTGCGTCCTGGTAGTTATCATCGATAGCACCTATATATCGCACAATGTTACCAGAATTGGTTTTCTCCAACAAAAAACAGTGCGGGGTTCGTTTTGCGCCATATAGAGGAAAGACCTCCTGCTTCTGATCCATTAGATAAGGAAAGGTATAGGACTTCTCCTGGGCACGTCTTTGCATATTTTCAAAACTATCCTCAGGTCTAAACTTAGGGTTGTTGGGATTTATAGCAATTACAGGCACTCCAGAAGATTTGTATTTTCTATCCAAGTCAATAATCCTTTGCTCGTAAGCATTGGCATAAGGACAACTATTACATGTAAAAATCACCAAAAACCCCTTGGCATTACCAAAGTCAGAGAGTGAAATCATATCACCATTTACATTCTTTAAGGAAAAATCCGCTGCTATATCGCCAATCGAATACCCTTCAGCTCTATGGTCTGGGGGACTAAAGGCAAATAAACCCGAGACGGCCATAAGCACTAAAAGCATTCTAATAGTATTCATACTTTGATTAGGTTAATTAGTTAACAAAATTTAAAATTAGTTCAAAAAGTCCTGAAGCTCAGCCTCAAGACTCATAAAGGTAAATGATTTTTCATAAAACTCACGCCTATCTGCATTAAAAATTAAGGTTGCTGGAATAGCTCCAGACCAATCCTTATCAATTTTGGGTATCCAGCGATTTTGATTGGGGTCATCAAGCAAGATTACCTGGCTTTTAAGATTCAGATTTTCAACAAAGGGCAATAATTGGCTCTCAACTTTATTTGGAAAATCTAAACTTACAAGTACTACCTCCACTTGTTGATCTCCATAAGTATTTTGCAGTTTTTCAAATTCAGGGATTTCCTTCACACACGGCTTACACCAAGTTGCCCAAAAGTTCACCACATAAGTCTTTTGGGAATGAACCTTGAGAAGCTTTTCAAACTCATCAAAACTATACACTGGAATATCCGAATACGAGGTAGATAATAGCTGATGTGGTTTTGCCATCTCGTAATCAACAAAGGAATTGCTTATACTTTGTTCCCCAGGTTTACAAGAAACCATGGTCACAAAAACCATCAAAAAACCAATACTTCTCATAGTAGTAATATTGCATATTTCGGGACTAAATTTAACAAGTGTGGAATGCGCAATACTACTTTTAACATTTTTTTATCAAATCATTTTAAAAACTACAGTACATTTGTACATACAATAGTTGTTGATACAATGAAAATAGAAGATATTATAAAATCAAAAGTTATTTCTCTCGAGTTAAAGACTGTCCTTAATTTGTTACACACATCGAATATAGTTCAGGATAAAACCTCCGAGGTACTTAAACCTTTTGATTTGTCGTCAGAACAATTTAATGTATTGCGAATTCTAAGAGGACAAAAAGGTGTCCCTGCAAGTTTGAGCTGCGTACAAGAGCGTATGATCTGTAAGATGAGTAATACTACTCGACTTGTAGATAAGTTGATCGCTAAAGACATGGTACAACGAAGCATCTGTGAGAACAATAGACGTAAAGTAGATATTGTTATCACCCAAAAAGGGCTTGATATCCTAAAACAATTAGATGCACCTATGAAAGCCTTAAATGATTCAGTAATAGAGAACCTAAGTACTCAGGAGACAGAAACCCTCAATGAGTTATTAGATAAAATAAGAAGTTAAAAAAAATTTAAACAACAGTTGTATATACAACGATTAAACAACATCCGATGAACACATATAATAAAAACTTAAAATGGCGATATGCCACTAAGCAATTTGATGCCACTAAAAAAATATCAGAAGCGGATATCGCGTCATTAAAAGAAGCAATTCAACTGTCCGCTTCCTCCTATGGATTACAACCTTATAAGGTCTTGATTATATCAGATCCAAAAATTAAAGAGCAATTAAAGGTTGCAGCTAATGGACAGCAACAACTAGTAGACTCCTCTCATGTGGTGGTTTTTGCTAATGTTGCTGACTTAAGCGAAAAACACGTAGCCTCTTATATTGAGAACATCAGCAGAACAAGAGGAATGGAAATCGAACAGTTAGAAGGTTTTTCGAATTTAATGAACAGCGTGGTTGGAGGTTTATCAGAAGATGCCCGTGAGATATGGGCGGCCAAGCAAACCTATATCGCTCTTGGAAACCTTCTTTCCGCAGCTGCAGATTTAAAGATCGATAGTTGTCCTATGGAAGGATTTGATGCTGATAAAGTCTCGGAGGTATTAAATTTAAAAGAGCTAAACCTAACACCAAGTGTTATTGCTCCACTGGGATACCGATCAACTCAGGATCCTACCCAACACTACCAAAAAGTTAGAAAACCTGAAGAGGAACTCTTCATCACTATATAACACAAAAATCAAATTATTAAATTTTAACAAAAAGAAAAATTAAAGATGAAAAACCGAATTTTAAACTCCGTAGTAGTTCTAGCAGTTGCAATAGGTGCAAGTGCATTTGTTAACGCAGTAACCAAAGAAGTAAATGTAAAAGAAAGCCAAGTAAATTGGAAAGGTTACAAAGTAACAGGTTCCCATTACGGGACAATCGCTCTAAAGAGTGGTTCATTAGAATTTCAAGGGGATGTATTAACTGGTGGAGAGTTTGTCGTAGACATGAACTCAATCAACACTACTGACCTCTCAGGTGAGTACAAAGACCAATTGGATGGACACTTAAAATCAGACGATTTCTTTGGCGTTGAAAACCATCCAACCGCAACTTTAAAAATTTCAAAAGTTACCTCAAGCGGTAAGAATTCATACGAGGCCACAGGTGATTTAACCATCAAAGGTAAAACACATCCTGTCGATTTTGAAATCTCTGTTTATGGAAGCAAAGCTACTGCAAACTTAAAAATTGACAGATCCAAGTATAACATTCGATATGGTTCAGGTAGTTTCTTTGATAATCTTGGAGACAAAACAATCTATGACGAATTTGACTTAAATGTAGATTTAGTATTCTAAAAAAATACCGATGTTTACTATTATATAATTAAGTGTTGATACAGGCAGTCTTCGGGCTTCCTGTATTGTTATATAATTGAATGTCACGTTTAAATTCGATTTCGTTGTAAATTCATTTTTTTGTTTGCCAACTTAATTTAGTTTTATATATTTGAGGCATCAATGAGAACAATAAGAAAAAATACATGGTGGTGGTACAACTTACGTCAAATGTCGTGAGCTAGCATCCTATTAGTGTATTTTGAAAAATAATACGAAAGGCTTGTCAATCACGACAAGCCTTTTTTTTTGCTTTAAATAAAATAAATTACCATATTTCAAATGAAAACATATCCATTAAAAACACACTTTAAACAGATTCTATCCGATACGATAACACCGGTTAGTGTCTATCTAAAAATCCGGGATCGATACCCCAATAGTATTTTATTGGAAAGTAGTGATTACCACGCCAACAACAACAGCTTTTCCTATATTTGCTTCAACCCTATCGCCTCTATCAAAGTTGAAAATAAAACCATCGTAGAACAATACCCTGATGGAACCACAACTGAGGATTCTATCGACCAACAGACCAATGTTCCAAAACGAATTACGGAGTTTGCTCAGCGATTTGAAACAGATTCTAATAGCTTTAAGTTTATAAACAATGGACTCTTCGGTTATATCGCTTACGATGCGGTACGGTATTTCGAGGATATTACTATTAGTAAAAAAGAAGACTCATTAGATATTCCAGATATCTACTATGCAGTTTACCAAAACATCATCGCTATTAATCACTTTAACAATCAGGCCTATATCTTTTGCCATTGTTATCAGAGTGAATCCAACATAGAAGAAATCAACCAACTTCTACAAGCAAAAAACTTCTCTTCCTATAATTTTGAAAAAGTAGGAGAGCCGAGTTCTAAACTCAAAGACGAAGATTATAGAGCATTAGTGGAAAGAGCCAAAGAACATTGCCATCGTGGAGATGTATTTCAATTAGTGCTCAGTCGTCGTTTTGAGCAGAAGTTTAAAGGGGATGAGTTTAATGTCTATCGAGCCTTGCGTTCTATCAATCCATCACCTTATTTATTTTACTTTGATTATGGAGACTTTAAGATATTCGGAAGTTCCCCAGAGGCTCAATTAATCATCAAGGATGATAAAGCTGAAATACATCCTATTGCTGGTACTTTTAAACGTACTGGAAATGATGAAAAAGATGCCCAACTGGCAAAAGAACTCTCCGAGGATGATAAAGAAAACAGCGAACATGTGATGCTAGTCGATCTGGCAAGAAACGATTTGAGCAGAAACGGAAATTCCGTAAAAGTAGAAACTTACAGAGAAGTCCAATTCTTTTCACATGTGATTCATCTTGTATCAAAAGTTACAGCGATCAAGAAAAAACAAACCACAACCATGCGAGTAGTTGCTGACACCTTCCCCGCCGGTACATTAAGTGGAGCACCCAAACATATGGCCATGCAATTAATCGATAATTATGAGAGTAGTAATCGCGACTACTACGGAGGAGCTATCGGGTTTTTAGACTTTCACGGCAACTTCAATCACGCCATTATGATTCGGACCTTTTTAAGTAAAAACCACAACCTGTATTACAGAGCAGGTGCAGGAATAGTATCTGGATCCAATCCTGAAAGCGAACTACAAGAAACCTTTAACAAATTAGGAGCATTAAACAAGGCCATGCAAATGGCAGAAGATATCTAAAGAAATGAAAAGAATTTTAGTCATAGACAATTACGATAGTTTCACCTATAATCTAGTACATTATCTAGAGGATCTAGGCCAAGAGGTTACAGTTAACAGAAATGACCAACTCACCCTAGACCAGGTGGAGCAGTTCGATAAAATAGTACTATCCCCAGGCCCAGGAATCCCTGATGAAGCGGGTCTTTTAAAAGACATCATTAGAACCTACGCTCCAACTAAAAGTATTCTGGGGGTTTGTCTTGGACAGCAGGCCATTGGTGAGGTTTTTGGAGGGAAATTAATCAATATCCCAGAGGTATATCACGGGGTTGCGACAACCATTTCAATTGTTGCAGAAGATCCAATTTATAAAGACCTACCAAAACAAATAAAAGTAGGTCGCTACCATAGCTGGGTGGTGGATCCTAAGCTTCCAGAGGTATTAATACCAACTTCTTATGATGACAATGGACAGGTAATGTCATTAAGGCATGTGGAGTATGATGTATGTGGGGTGCAATATCATCCAGAATCAGTGCTCACGCCTCAGGGGAAACAAATCCTAGAGAATTGGCTGAAGGCTTCGTAATACGACTTACTAACCAACTGACAAAAAGTAGTTAAAGCAAATTAAACAATATCATAATACAGCAAAAGCCATGAAAGCACTATTAAATAGATTAATTAACCATGAAACCATATCCAAGGGAGAGGCTAAAAATGTGCTGGTAAACATTTCCAATGGTTCTTATAATCCCAGTCAGATAGCCGCCTTCTTAACGGTATATATGATGCGTAGCATTACCATTGAAGAACTAGAAGGTTTCCGAGATGCTTTATTAGAGCTATGTATCCCAGTAAATCTTGATGGATACAACACCATCGATCTATGCGGTACCGGTGGAGACGGAAAAGACACCTTTAATATCTCTACGCTCGCGTCTTTTGTCACCGCTGGGGCAGGAGTTCATGTAACCAAGCACGGAAACTACGGAGTTTCTTCAAAATGTGGATCCAGTAATGTGATGCAGCATTTAGGAATACAGTTCTCAAGTGATCCTGATTTTTTAAAGCGATCCATTGACAAGGCTGGTATCTGTTTTCTGCATGCTCCCCTATTCCACCCGGCGATGAAAAATGTAGCACCTATTAGAAAGGAACTAGCTGTAAAAACATTTTTCAACACCCTAGGTCCGATGGTAAACCCAGCTTTTCCAAAAAATCAAATGGTAGGAGTGTACAATTTAGAACTAGCACGTATGTATGCATACCTCTATCAAAACACCGATAAGAATTACGCCATCGTACATGCCCTGGATGGTTATGATGAAATATCGTTAACCTCGAGAGCGAAAGTGATCAGAAATCACACTGAACAAATGTTGTCAGCTGATGATTTTGGAGTCCAAAGACACACTCAGTCTGCTATATATGGTGGAGATAGCGTGGAATCTGCAGCCAAAATATTCACCCAAGTCCTAGAAGGCCAGGGAAGTGAAGCCCAAAACAATGTCGTCTGTGCCAATGCGGCCGTCGCAATAGCTACGGTGAAAGGGCTTACCCCCTTAGAAGGTTTCCAACTCGCCAAAGAATCTTTAATTGAAAAAAAGGCCTTAGCAGCATTTAAAAACATTAGAGACTTGAGCCTAAACTAAAAAGAATTAAAGTAAACCATTTTTGATGAATATATTAGAAAAAATATTTGCTGATAAGAAAAAGGAAGTTGCCTTAAAACAATCACTCATACCAATATCTCAGTTAGAGCAGAGTGTTTTATTTAAAAGGGAATCTCCTTCCCTTAGTTCCAAACTAAAAAATAGCAACACAGGCATCATTGCTGAGCACAAAAGACGTTCTCCTTCAAAGTCCATTATCAATCATGACCTAAATGTAGAGCAAGTAGCAACAGGTTATAAGGAGGCAGGAGTTTGTGGGATGTCTGTACTAACTGATGGAAAGTATTTCGGAGGATCATTGGATGATTTGCTCCTTGCAAGAGCTGCGGTAGATATTCCTTTACTTCGAAAAGAATTTATATTTGATCCCTATCAAATTATTGAAGCAAAAGCTTATGGAGCTGATGTGATCTTACTAATTGCAGCTATACTGGATAAACAGCAAATCAAATCGCTGAGTGAAACTGCTAAATCCATTGGACTAGAAGTATTATTGGAGGTTCACAACAATGAGGAACTTCAAAAATCGATCATGCCAAGCATTGATCTATTAGGGGTTAACAACAGGAATCTAAAGACATTTGATGTTAGTTTACAGACCAGCAAATCTTTAGCTGAGCTAATTCCAGATGATTTTGTAAAAGTATCAGAAAGTGGTATCAGCAGTACTGAAGCTATAAAGGAGTTACAGCCCTTCGGATTTAAAGGATTTTTAATTGGAGAGAACTTTATGAAAACAGATCATCCAGGAGCAAGTGCTAAATCATTTATATCCCAGCTACAATGAAGTTAAAGGTGTGTGGTATGAAATACCCAGATAACATTCTAAAAGTAGGAAGTCTACAACCAGATTACCTCGGGTTTATTTTTTATGAAAAATCTCCGAGAAATTTCACGGGTCCATTGCCCGAAGTTTCTGAATCTATAAAAAAGATAGGAGTTTTTGTCAACGCTACCACAGAAGAGGTCACTGATAAAGTAAGCCAATTTAATTTAAACGGAATTCAGTTGCATGGAAGTGAACCAGCAGAGTATATTAAGGAGTTAAAATTGAAATTACAGCAGAGTGTACAAAGTGGAGCTTTAAGTAATCTACCATTTATAATTAAAGTGTTCTCTGTTAAAGATCACTTTGATTTTTCAACCTTAAATACCTACGAACCTCTTGTTGATTACTTCTTATTTGATACCAAAGGCGTGTATGCCGGAGGTAATGGGTTTACCTTTAATTGGGAACTTTTAAAAGCTTACCCTTCGAAAAAACCTTTTTTCCTAAGTGGAGGCATTGGAATAGCCCAGCTTGAGGCTATAGAAAAAATAGATCCCAATTTACCTGTTCATGCCATCGATATCAACAGCCAATTTGAGCAAGAGGCAGGATTAAAAAATAGCACATTAGTCAAAGAGTTTAAATCTAAATTAGATGAGATTTATCCTCGATAAATGGAAGTCACTATTAAAAAAATAAAAAAATATGTATCACGTCAATAAGCAAGGATATTATGGAGAATTTGGGGGAGCTTATATCCCTGAGATGCTCTACCCCAATGTAGAAAAGCTTCGCCAGGAATACCTTAAGATAATGGGAGAGGAATCCTTTATAAAACAGTTCAACCAATTGCTCAAAGATTATGTGGGTAGACCCTCACCTTTGTATTTCGCTAAAGGACTTTCCAAAAAACACGGCACCAAAGTATATTTAAAAAGAGAAGACCTCAACCATACTGGAGCACATAAAATAAACAATACTATAGGGCAAATCCTTCTAGCCAAACGATTGGGTAAAACTCGTATCATCGCAGAAACTGGCGCAGGTCAACACGGCGTGGCAACGGCCACTGTATGCGCCTTAGCAGATATACAATGTGTGGTTTATATGGGTGAGATAGATATCCAGCGTCAAGCACCCAATGTAGCCCGAATGAAAATGCTCGGTGCTGAGGTACGTCCAGCACTTTCAGGAAGTAGAACCCTTAAAGATGCGACCAATGAAGCCATCCGTGATTGGATTAACAATCCAGTGGATACTCATTACATAATCGGATCTGCCATTGGCCCACACCCCTATCCTGATATGGTAACCAGATTTCAAAGTGTTATTTCTGAAGAAATAAAATGGCAGCTTCAAGAAAAAGAAGGTAGGGACTATCCTGACTATGTAGTTGCTTGTATTGGAGGGGGTAGTAATGCCGCTGGAACATATTATCATTTTCTCGATAATGAAAAGGTAAACATAATAGCCGTTGAAGCCGCAGGGAAAGGAATTCAGTCAGGAGAAAGTGCTGCAACCTCACAGCTTGGAAAAGAAGGAATCATTCACGGATGTAAAACTCTACTGATGCAAACCCAAGATGGACAGATTACAGAGCCGTATTCGATTTCTGCAGGGTTAGATTATCCAGGAGTTGGCCCTATGCATGCACATTTGTACCGCTCTAAAAGAGGAACTTTTTACTCAGCTACGGATGAGCAAGCAATGAAAGCTGGACTTGAGCTTTGTAAAACAGAAGGAATTATTCCAGCCATAGAAAGCTCGCATGCCCTAGCGATTTTTGAACATACCACATTTAAAGAAGACGACATTGTTGTGATCAGCTTATCGGGGCGAGGAGATAAAGATCTAGACACCTATATCCGTTATTTCGATCTTTAATTATATCCTAAAATTTTAAAAACGCATTACAATGAATAGAATCAATAGAAAACTAGAAGCATCAAATAAGCTCCTCTCAATATACTTTACCGCTGGGTATCCGGATCTTGAAAATACTGTGCCCATTATTGAGCAACTTGAAAAAAGTGGTGTGGATATGCTAGAGATAGGGCTCCCTTTTTCCGATCCTTTAGCAGATGGCCCTACCATTCAGGCAAGTTCTACCAAGGCCTTAAAAAACGGTATGTCTTCTGAAAAACTCTTCGAACAGTTAAAAAACATTCGAAAAACCGTTGAAATACCGCTAATTATCATGGGATATTTCAATCCCATACTACAATACGGGGTGGAGAAATTTTGTCAAAAATGTCAAGAAATTGGCATAGACGGTTTGATTATACCTGATTTGCCAGTTGATGTATACCACCAAGAATATCAAGAGGTATTTGAGAAATACAACCTGATTAACATTTTTCTGATAACCCCACAAACCTCCAAGGAGCGTATTGAACTGATAGACTCCGTATCAAAAGGATTTATATATATGGTCAGTTCGGCCAGTGTAACAGGAGCTAAAAACACGTTTGGTGATGCGCAGACCGATTACTTCAAAAAGGTAGAAGCCATGAATTTAAAGGCGCCACAAATTGTAGGTTTTGGAATCAGTAATAAAGAAACCTTTGAAAGTGCTACCGAGTACACAAAAGGAGCTATTATAGGGTCTGCCTTTATCAAAGTGGTAACCGAAAAAGGTATATCAGGAATTGATCCTTTTGTAAAAAGTATCCTTTCGTAAAACAAAATAGAAGTTAAGACAATAGAATCCGATGGTTAAGGCTGTCGGATTTTTTAATTATAGAAACCTAAGCCAATACCATAACAGGATCAACTACAACCTTATGGTAACTTTTTAATAATTTTTTGAGTTAAACAAACGTTTAATTTTGTGCTTATTTTTTAAAATTCTGTGCAATGGATTATAATCAGAAACAAGTGCAGATATTTGAAGTGGCAGAAAGGTTATTTGCCGAAAACGGTTATGACGGTACTTCGATTCGATCAATCGCAAAACAGGCCGATATCAACATCGCCATGATTTCTTATTATTTTGGCTTAAAAGAAAAACTACTAAAGCAATTATTAAACTTCAAAACTGCTGACTTCACTCAGGAATTAGAGGACATCCTGAGCACCTCACAGGATCACTTCGTGAAACTAGAACAGATCATTACCCTAATTATAAGAAGGGTTCACAAGAACAGAAGGGTGTATAAGATCATTCACTTTGAGTATTCCAAAACCAGACAGCAAATCGAATTTGATGCCTATCTGAATAACAAAAAGAAAAACTATACCATCATAGAATGCTTCATTAAAGATGGACAACAAGCCGGGGTGTTTTCAAAAAATGTTACCATTCAACTACTACTGCCAACGGTCTTGGGCACCTATTTTAATCTCCTGTACAACAAAAAATCCTATGAAGATATTTATCAATTAGATCCTAATATCAGTATTGATGATTTTGTTCATGGCACCTTAACAAAACATATAATTAGAACAATAAAAGCCAAACTGACCTATGAAGATTAAAAGCACCTTGGTTATGTTAACTACCATCCTTGGTATATACTCCATGTTTGGACAACAAAGACCATTGCGCTTAGAACAAGCCATATAACTTGCCCTGAGCAATAGCGAAAAATCAATGATCGCAGACACCAAAGTCAGCACTGCGGGCTATGAATTAAAATCGACCAAAAGCAATCGTTATCCCGATCTAGAACTAAGCGGACAATATTTAAAACTAGCCAAAGCCAAAACAGAGCTAAAAATAGATTTTGAAGTTCAGCAGCGTATCGCCACATACCACAACTATTTATATCCAAAGGGTTTAGTCCCAATGAATCGCTAAACAAAGCTTATCAACTCCTAGAAGGATCGATAAGTTTACAGAGTACGGTTTTATCCTATATGGACGTTTTCTTTTATCTAGGTGTACTGTTTTTAATATGTGTTCCCTTCGTGCTTTTGATCAAAAAAGGCAAAAATAAAGTAAACCCGTCAGCGGCACATTAAATAGAAATTGCTGTCTCGCCTTTGAAAAACGAAACAGCAATTCTAATATCAATTACAAAGCCTGATCATTAATGATGATGTTCAGCTTCCCCTTTGTTCATTTCAGCCATAAGGTAATAGGCGTTATTATAAGCAAATTTGGTGTTGGGCTCTACAGGGTTTAGAAATTCCAACTTGGTCCAGGATCCAGTTGTAATACCTGGGACAATCTCAACAGGTTTAAAGGACCAGGCCTCCCCTTCACGCTCAGCGGTAAAAACAACGAAGGTATCACCCTGTTTTGCTATAGCAGTCTCAGGCAAAGCTATTGCCATAGTGCTATCTATGATAATTCTTCCTTGAAGGTACATTCCAGGGATTAATCCTTGTGGCTTTTGATCTATTTCTGCATGCACATGGATGGCCTTTGGATCACTTTCAAAAGTTTTACCAACGGAAATAATTTTTGCCTCTAGTTCCTCTCCGGGAGAAGATTCCACAGTAAACCGCACCTGTTGCCCCTGCATCACTTTAGATGCATCTTTCTCGTAGACCAATAAATCCGCATGCACATGATCCACATTTACAATCTCGAACATAGGATTTTGAGCCTCTACAAATTGAGCGGTCTTTACATTAACCTTGTGAACTGCTCCGCTAATTGGAGAAACCACAGGAATACGCTGTGCTATTTCTCCTTGTTGAATACTTTGTGGAGTTAAGTGAAGCAAGCGGAGTTGTGATTCCAACCCCAACATGGTGCTTTGCGAATGATTCAGTGCCGATTCAGCCCTTTGAAAGGTTTCACCGGATCCGACCCCGGCCTGATACAACTTTTTCTGACGTGCAAATTCCTTTTTCTGTAGGTTATACTGGTGATAGGCATTCAAATAATCCGTTTGTTTTTGAATCAAGTTTGGATGTGAGATATAGGCCAAAATTTGCCCAGCTTTTATTTCTTCTCCCTCTATGACAAGGATCTTAGATACATTGGCCCCAAAGACGGAGGTAACTACCGCCTCATTTTGAGGCGGAACCTCTAAACGACCATTGGCTGTTATAAAACCCTGAAGGTTTCTTTTTTGCAAACTATCAATTTCCATACCCAGAGCGTTAAATTGCTGAGCACTTAACATGGCTTCTTGGAGCGTTTCAGATGGAGTTTGCCCTTGAGAGTTTTGGTCAGTGGCTTTAGCGTTATCACCGCAACTTACCAGTATCAAGACGGTGAAAAGCACCATTACTTGTTGTGTCTTTATATATAATTTATTCATTTTTAGATGTTTTATCATTAGCAAAAAATTCAAGAGTTGCTCGAGCCTCAAGATAATTTTCAAGAGCATGCAGAGCCTCGAGTTCCAGTTCGACTACCTTGTCCAGCATTTGTATGAACTGCACGTATTGAATAGCGCCTTCATTAAAGGCAATAATGGCAGCTTTTTGTTGTTCTTGCGCTAAAGGCAGCGCCTGATTTTCATAAAACCTCCAAGACTCCTCCCACTTCAGATACTCTTGAAGTGCAGCGCGATAATTCGATTGCAATGCAGCAGTTTGATAGGCTGCTGATTGTGCCACAATTTCAGTTTCGATTCGTGCCGCCTTCGCCTGGCCGTAGGATTTACCAGAGAGCAAGGGTATGGAAAGTCCAGCTTGAAAACTATAAAAACCACCATTGTCATTAACCTCCTGCTTTCCGCCACCAATACTTAACTTAGGCAGAAACTCAGACCGAATACTTTTATATTGGGCTTGTGCTACTTGGACTTCTTGCATGTACAATTCTTTAGCGGGATGTTTCAGGGAGTCTCCACTAATAGACCTTAGTGGAGAAAAACCTGTATCCATAGTGGCACTAACCTGATAAACCACACCGCTTCCCATCCACAGGTTCAAGCGTTCTAAAGCGATGTTATAATTTCCTTGGCTCTGTTGTCGTTTCAATTGTATTTGGGAAGCCTGATTTTTGGCAGACAACCATTGCAATCGCGAAATTGCCTCGACTTCATATCGTAAAGAAACTGCACGCTCAAACTCGTTGTACACCGAATCAAGCCGTTTATAAGCTAACAATTGTTGTTTAGCCACGTAGGCCGCGGCCCATGCCATTTTAACCTCTTTCGCAACCTCAAGGCTAGATAACTCATAAGCCTTTTCTGCCAAAGAAATTTGTTCGTTTCGCAGTTGAAGTTTTGATGCAATTCCAAAAACATCAATGTCCTGTTGCTGCAAACCTATAATGGTATAAACCCCTGTGCCGTCATTGATTTCTTCACCCCCGGTAAAGACATTGGTTGTCCCTAGATCCCAAGCGGTTTTCTTTAAGGCTTCTTTTTGTTTAATCTCTAATTTTTTATTCTTGAGCAGTGGGAAGTTTTTAAGGGCCAATTCAACGGCTTGCCTTTGATCGATTGCCATGTTTTGATTCCAAGTCTCACTGGAAGAAAGATTTCCCGGCTCTTGGGCTGCAACTGAAACGCTTAAACACAAGCCCGCCACTAAAAAGGCCGCTTTAGGCTTTGCTCTTAATTTTACTTTCATCGAGCGCTCTTCTGTCCATTTATAAAGTATGGGTAGCACAAATAGTGTTAAGAAGGTAGATGTAATCATCCCTCCAATAACTACTGTAGCCAAAGGACGCTGCACCTCTGCCCCTGAGGAAACTGAAACTGCCATTGGTAAAAAGCCCAACACATCTGTAAGGGCAGTTAATAAAATCGGACGAATTCGTCTTCGTGCCCCCAATCGGATCCGTTGGTTGAGATCGGTTACCCCCTCACTTTTCAATTCATTTAAACCGCTAATTAACACCAGTCCATTTAACACAGCCACTCCAAAGAGTACTATAAATCCTACCCCAGCAGAGATACTAAATGGCATCCCTCTTATCCAAAGGGATAACACACCCCCTATGGCCGCCAATGGAATAGCCACATAGATCATACTGGTTTGTTTAAACGAATTCAGTGCGAAATAAATCATCACAAAAATAAGCAACAGCGCAATGGGAACTACAATTTCCAGTTTAGCAATGGCGCGTTCAAAGTTTTCAAAGGCACCACCGTACCGAATATAATATCCCGCCGGCAATTCAAATTGAGCATCCAACTTTTCTTTGATATCATCCACTACAGATTTCACATCACGGTTTCTAATATTGATCCCCACATAAGTCCTTCGATTGGTGTTATCACGACTAATCTGCATTGGACCTGTTTTATAAGTAATATCTGCCACTTCGCTCAAGGGAATTTGAGCACCGGAATCCAAGGGGACATAAAGATTTTTAAGGTGATCAATATTCGAACGATAGGTATCGGCCAAACGCACCACCAAATCAATGCGCCTTTCTCCTTCAAAAATCACACCCGCATGGCCGCCCGCAAAAGCAGAGCTCACCAGTGTATTAAGATCTCTTATGTTTAGACCGTATTGGGCTATTTTATTTCTTTTGTAATTTACCGTAATCTGCGGGAGTCCCGTAGTGGCTTCAACCTTTAGATCTGAAACACCATCAATGGTTGAAATCAACTTTCCCATTTCCTCTGCCTTGGTTGCCAAAACATCCAAATCCTCCCCGTAGAGCTTTACAGCAATGTCCTCACGTACGCCTGAAATTAATTCATTGAAACGCATTTCAATGGGTTGTGAGAATTCATAACTCACCCCCGGCATAACGCTAAGGGTTTCTTTTATCTTTTCAATGAGCTCTACTTTAGTCTCTGCGGAGGTCCACTCACTCTTCTCTTTTAAAATAATAAAGCTATCCCCCATATCCATAGGCATGGGGTCCGTTGGAATATCCGATACCCCAAAGCGGCTAATTACCTGAATGATTTCCGGATACGTATCCAGCAGGAGTTTTTCAATCTTAGTAGAGGTGGCAATACCCTGATCAAGAGAACTTCCCGGTTTCAGTATAATATGAAAGGCAATATCACCCTCATCCAATTGGGGTATAAATTCACCTCCCATTTTGGTGAACATAAATACGCAAATAACAAACAAAGCCACACTTAGGCCTACCACAATCTTAGCTGATTTTAATACCGAAGTCAACAGCTTTTCATATTTGCTTTCTAACCAATTTACTGCCCGATCTCCCCAACTCTTCTTTGTGGAAGTATTGGCTTTTAGGAATAATGACGAAACTGCAGGAACATAGGTTAAACACAAAATCATGGCCCCGAGCATTGCAAAAATAAAAGTAAGTGCCATCGGTCTGAACATCTTACCTTCCACACCCTCCAAGGTGAGAATCGGAAGAAAGACTATCAAAATAATCATCTGTCCGAAAAAGGCAGCATTCATCATTTTCTTAGAAGAAGCACCTGCGATATCATCTTTCTCAGCCGGTGTTAATTGTTTGCCTTTAACCACCCGCTTATGGATGACAAAGACAATACTTTCCACAATGATTACCGCACCATCGATTATGATTCCAAAATCAATAGCTCCTAAACTCATTAAGTTTGCCCAAACACCAAACAGGTGCATCATCACAAAGGCAAAGAGCAATGCAAGCGGAATTGTGGAGGCAACAATAACACCGCCACGCCAGTTTCCAAGAAAAATAACCAATACAAAAATGATTATTAATCCTCCTAGAGCCAGATTCTCCGTAAGGGTTCCTGTAGTATCTGAGATTAACTCGCTACGATCTAAAAAAGGAACAATAGAAATCCCTTCCGGTAAGGATTCTTGAATGAGATCCATACGTTGTTTTACGGCCTCTATAACCTGTTTAGAGTTTGCGCCTTTAAGCATCATAATCATGCCTCCTACCGCTTCTCCTGTACCATTCTTGGTAACAGCTCCATAGCGGACTGCTTCGCCTACTCCTACCCTAGCCACGTCGCCAATGGTGAGTGGCATGCCATTGGTGTTTTTCACAACAATACTTTGAATATCTTCAATGCTCCGTGCAAGTCCTTCACCCCGGATAAAGTTGGCTTGGTGGTTTCGAACAATATAAGCACCACCAGTATTTTGGTTATTATCCTCAAGTGCAGTAAATATATCAGTAATGGTGATACCCATGGCGTGTAATTCATTGGGATCCACGGCAACTTCAAATTGCTTGATACTTCCTCCAGCCCCATTGACTTCCACTACACCAGGCACCATGGCCATCTGTCGTTTTACAATCCAGTCTTGGATACTGCGAAGTGAAGTAGGCGTATACTGGTCTTTAAAGGCAGGATCCACCTCCAAAGTATATTGATAAATTTCCCCAAGACCTGTAGAAATCGGCCCTATGAAAGGAGCTCCGAAACCGCTGGGAATATCCTGTTCCACCTCTAAGAGTTTTTCAGACACCAACTGCCTGGGCAAATAAGTATCCATATCATCCTCAAAGACGATGGTCACCACAGAGAGTCCAAATCTGGAAACAGAACGAATCTCCGTTACTCCAGGAAGGTTGCTCATCGCAATTTCAATGGGATAACTGACAAACTGCTCAATATCAACGGTACTTAGGTTGGAAGCTTGAGTTATAACTTGTACTTGGTTATTGGTAATATCAGGTTGTGCATCTACTGGAACTTTGGTAATTGACCATATTCCAACACCAATTAGCACTAATGTACACAGACCCACGATCAATTTATTATTGATCGAAAAATCAATGATCTTATCTAACATGTAAAATTAAATTTAATTCAGTGATAAAAATTTTAAAATGATAACTTAGGACATAGCTGTCCTATAACTGAATTAAACTCTGGGAGGTTGATGTAAGGGTCGAAGAACTTCCTGTTCCTTAGAATCCATAAATACAAATTTACCTTGCGGGATGTATGGATCTATGATATGATAATTTCCATATTCAAAACCAATATAGTGAATACTACAACAATGACAATCACAAAATGGAGAACAAAGGTCACCTATTCCATCGCCAGCACATTGGCAGTTACTTGCTCTACTGCTATTCCAGTGAGAACCTCAGGATCCTCACAGGGCATTACGCTGAGCACTAAGACAACTAGAGCTAATATGGTTGCTGAAAATTTCACATAGCAAATATAGAGATTTAGTCTTGCAATAAGATTGCAAAAAAAAGAAATAATTCTACCATTGAATGCACATTGAAAAACAAGGAGATATAAATAGAGTGTCTTAATTCAGTATTTCCAAGGGAATCCAAAATATGGGGGTGGGTCGTTTTACAACGGCTTGTTAAGGCTGCGAATGAATTAGGGTGCGCATTGTAATTGACCTGGTTATACATCATACTCCCAATAAACACCAACTGGTTCAAAGAGACTCAAAAAAAGAACAACTAATTTTAAAACATTCCACACTGTCCTATTGAGTTTCATACCTTTTAGAGGTGACCAAATCTCGATTACCGATAAGACTGAACTTGGTGGAGCAAAACTATATTTCCCGTATTAATTTCAAATCTGATAAAGCAATAGAAAAAACCTAAATGCTGTTGTTTCCAAATATACAGATCAATACTAAAACAGAGCTTCAATGGCTGTTAATAATCCTAGAGCTACTTAGCAATTACCTGTCAACTAAAGTCCACTTATCAGTACTACTACTTTAAATATGCCAAGACATTTTCTTCAATACGTTTTTGAATATTCGACACATCTGCCTTAATGAAAGTATCACCTGTGATGTTTTCGTATAATTCTATATAACGCTCAGAAACTGATTGGATATATGCATCATCCATTTCTGGAATTTCTTGCCCAGGTTTCCCTTGAAAGCCTTTAGATATTAACCACTGGCGAACAAACTCTTTGGAGAGTTGCTTTTGAGCTTCTCCTTTAGATTGACGCTCCTTGTAACCATCAGCATAAAAATAACGTGAAGAATCAGGAGTGTGAATCTCATCAATTAATACGATCTCACCGTCTTTGGTTTTACCAAATTCGTATTTTGTATCCACTAAAATAAGTCCACGTTTTGCAGCGATTTCTGTCCCTCTTTTAAACAAGGCTCTGGTATAATTTTCCAGCACTAAGTAATCCGCCTCGCTTACAATCCCTTTGGACAAAATAGCTTCTCTTGATATATCCTCATCATGATCCCCTTGATCAGCCTTAGTTGAGGGAGTTATAATAGGTTCTGGGAACTTATCATTCTCTTTCATTCCCTCTGGCATTGGGACACCACACAAACTTCTTTTACCAGCCTTATACTCTCTAGCGGCATGACCAGATAAATAACCACGGATTACCATTTCAACTTTAAAGGGTTGACAAAGATACCCAACAGCAACATTAGGATCAGGAGTAGCAACCAGCCAATTCGGAACAATATCTTTTGTGTCCTCCATCATTTTGGTAGCGATTTGGTTTAAAATCTGGCCCTTGAAAGGAATCCCTTTTGGCATCACCACATCAAAAGCAGACAAACGATCAGTTGCAATCATAACCAACTGTTCATTATCTATATTATACACCTCGCGTACCTTTCCTTTATAAACATTTTCTTGACCTGGAAATGTAAAATCTGTATTGGTAATGGTTTGACTCATAAGAAGCATTTTATTTGAGTACAAATATAAGTGATATTTTTTTTTGAAACCTTTAAAACACACCCATAAACCTGCTTGTTTTAAAAAGAATTTAACTTCAATTCCAGAGCCAATAACTTTAGAGAATTTAAAACTATACGTACCTTTACTGTGGAAGGACAGCTGGTGGTCTCCTTAGAAACCGATCATAAAGGCTAACGCCTTTGATTAAACACCTTTTATAAACTGTAAAAAAGCGCAACTCATGAAAGCAAATCCTTTAAAAACATACACAGAACAAGAAATAGAAGATCGCATCTCCAAGTTAGAATACTGGGATTATCAAGAAGGTTTTTTAGTCACTTCACTAGATTTCAAAAATTTCGCTGATGCCTTTGCAATGATGACCAGAATTGCTTTTGAAGCGGAACGATTAAACCATCACCCAGATTGGAGTAATACGTATAACAACCTCAGTATTCAGCTTTACACCCATGATTCGAACGGAATCACCGATAAAGATTTTGAACTTGCCGAGCAAATCGAAAAAATAATACAAGGATAACAACTTTAATTCTCTAGATTTTCAATTTCTAAAGTCTTTGGTTATTTTTGTGGAATAAAACAGTAATTAATTCACCTTATGGGAAGAGCTTTTGAATTTAGAAAGGCGAGAAAAATGAAGCGTTGGTCAGCTATGGCCAAAACCTTTACACGATTGGGAAAAGACATTGTAATGGCCGTAAAAGAAGGCGGACCTGATCCCGATGCTAATGCTAGATTGCGTGCCGTTATTCAAAATGCCAAGACTGCTAATATGCCCAAAGACAATATTGAAAGGGCTATTAAGCGAGCTTCCGATAAAAACACCGAAGACTACAAAGAGGTACTATTTGAAGGATACGCACCTCATGGTATTGCCATATTAATAGAGACAGCCACCGACAACAACAATCGAACAGTAGCGAACATTCGTAGTTATTTTAATAAATGTAATGGAAGTTTAGGTACAAGTGGCTCCGTAGAATTCATGTTTGATCATACCTGTAACTTCAGAATTCCAGCAGAAGGAATAGACCCTGAAGAACTGGAATTGGAGTTTATCGATTTTGGAGCAGAAGAAGTATTTAAAGATGAGGATGGCATTCATATATACGCTCCATTTGAAAGCTTTGGTGCCATTCAAAAAGAACTAGAAGAACGAAGAGTAGAAATCCTATCTTCTGGTTTTGAGAGAATCCCACAGGTTACTAAGAAATTAGAAGCTGACCATGTAGCTGATGTGGAGAAGCTCTTAGAAAAAATAGAAGAAGACGATGATGTACAAAATGTGTATCACACCATGGAAGAACAAGAAGATTAATTCACTTGCGAAACCACGGCAATTACTTAAAATAAAAGGGGGACTGCAAAAAGCGGTTCCCTTATTTTTTTCCTGTTAAACTGAATTACGGTACTCAATTTAAAAAATAGGTAAACGAATTAATCTGAGACATAGAAGAATTCCCATGTGAATCAATTGTCCTAATTTTCCAATAGAAGGTTTTTCCAACATCTTTTTTCTCCAACATCCCTTCGTATATAGTGTCAGATAGTATTGCAATAGGGGCTGTAGGTAGGCTTTCAGCACCAAAATACACCTCATACTCCAAAATATCACCATCAATATCATAGCCTTTCCATCTCAATCTCGTGTCATCTTGACTATACACTTTAATTGATTTATCTTCTGGATAAACCAATTCGGCTGGATTAGGAGCATACAAAACTTCTCCCAAACCAGCATTATAGAATTGCCACCGTTCACTTATTGAAGTCTCATTAGTGCCTTCAGCAGTAGAAATAACATACCATTCATACGGTGTCCCTCTTAATATAGAAATGATCATTGAATTTTCGGTGGTTTCCTCTAATGTGGTACGATTTGTTCTTAAATTTCGAATTCCTAACTTATAACTATTGGTATTCTCTGAGGAACTCCATTGAAATTTTACTTTGCTGTACTGATCATTTTCTATCTCACCTTCTATACACTCTGTGTTATCTAGTGGATAAATTAATTGAGCTGGGGAAGGTGCAGAGACGGGTACTTCAATTTCTTTTTCAGGAAGGGTTTCTGGCACAGAATCTGGTATATCAGAATCAGAACTACACGCTACAATATAAGTAGCTGCAACAAAAATTATAATGGTAGAAAATAGCCTCATCTTTTTATAATTTTATATGTTCTTTCACTCACCTTCATATCTAAATTTAAAAAATACATTCCTGGCGATAATCCCTCTATATCTAATTGTATAACACTACTATTTTGAATCTTGCGCTGCGAAAGAATAAACTTACCATTGACATCATAAAGACTTAGGACCACAGGATCACCATTTGTAGATCCTATATCGATATTCAATTCACCATCTGTCACCGGATTAGGATAAACTAAGATTTCATCAGAGGACAAAAAGGTCTTTTCATAAACACCCTGGCAAGCACTCTTGGTTTCAACACTAAGGGTATTTTCAAATTCATTTAAAGTGAGATCAAGCTCTTCTAATGAGGTTATAAATGTCTCACCATTTAAAGTTACTGTGTACTGATCTGCCCCTTTCATGCTGAGAGTTACTTTATTTGACGTACCATTCACCTTAGCTTCAACGAAAAGCGGTTGCACTTCATTTAGTTTAATTTCATAACATTGCTCAATTTCACCTAAACCATCTGCTTTTACACAAATTGAATAGAGCCCAGCAGATAAATCGTTAAAAATTACACTATTAGTAAAGGATTTAACACCAATTTCAGAACCATTATTCATTAGAACTGCCGTATAATTATGACTATCTTTGGCACTTACCTCTATAGTACCATTAACGCTTGAAGGGCATGACTCCGAACTACTTATAACACTAAATGAGTCCACATTAAATACAATTGAATTACAACCAAATTCATTTACAGAATTACCCTTTGGTGTCTTGGGACACCTATCAATAAAATCGCTTACTCCATCCCCATCCTGATCACCATAAGAGGTTTCTCCAATATACTTAGTTACAAAATCCTCATATTTATTCACAACGGCCCTTTGCCATTGGTATTCACTTATGATAAAACTTCCAATCGAAGCAAGGACGACCAAATCGTTTCCTTCAAAAAATGCGTTTGGATCATGTAAATCTCCGAGAAATATGTATTCCTTTTCAAACTCCCCATATTGAGAAAAGACTCTCAAGATATTATCAAATGTTGTATGGACAATTACTTTATTATTTTTCTGCATAAATGGTGCATAGTTTGCCATGTTATAATCATACGCTATGGGGTACTCACTAATCAATTCAAAATCATTGGAATACACTCGAATGGAAGTACTATTACTAGTAAAAACCCAATCGTTATCCAACATGATTATTCTGAAAGGATTCTTATCTACAGACACTCTCGTCCTTACATTATCAATTGTAAGTTTATTTAAATGTGGAAAAGCCTGGTTATATAAGAGTGATCTAAAAATCAGCGAATTTTCGGAATCAATTACGAAGCCACTAGGTGTATGAAGGTCCCCGTTCCAGATTCTAGTCCAAAGAACCTCATTTCCATTTTTAGTTAAGGTGATTTCAGAGGAATTACTATTATAATAATATTCATAAGAATCTGAGCCACTAGTAAAAGAAACACTATTGTTTGACTTTTCATCCCATATGTCATTATCAACATCTGTTTGCTTTTCTATCAACTCCAAATCATTAGAATAGGTCAAGATGTGGGATAAAGAGGGTGATCGAGATCCACCTAAGTTGAAATTATCAGGTCCTGTTTTCTCAGAAACTGCTACTACATAATTTCCATTGTTCTGACGTTGTATTGATTTGGTATGACCGGCTTTTGAAGTACCTTCACCAGAAAATTGAAATTCATTGATTTCCGCCCCATTACTAATTTTTTTAAAACTCCAGTCATTTTCTGAATAGTATTTAGAACCTTCATAACCAATAGACAGATTCGTTCCTCCTAAAAAACTATCCTCGTCAATGAAAAGTATGCAACTGGGAACAAATTCACTAACTTTAATTGGCTTTAATTGAGTTTCTGACACTAGGCTTAAATCATAATTATACTTTAATAGCTTGTTAGTCACGGTATATACACCAATAAATGATGACCCAACGTATGACATCATTCCTATTTCTCCAGGAACGGACATCGTCTGAATAAGCTCACCTTGGTCATTAAATTTCTCGAGTACCAATTCCAAGTCTTCAGAAGATCTGACTGTTTTTTGATTACTAATGACACAGATATCATCATTTTCATCAAAAAAATGTCCAATTGTATAATTTTCCTTATTTAGGTCAGGTTCCTTAATATAATTCACACTTCCATCCTGGTCCAAATTTAAAAGCAATAATTGATCATGTGAAGTACCAAATGCCGTAAATTGCAAACCAGTTTTCTCACGGTATTCCAACGATGCATCTGTAAAAGGTGTAAATTCCAAATTTTCAAGTACCGTCGGAGGAAGTTCAATTTCGGCAGAAAAAGATTCAATATCATTGAACTTATAATACATAATTCTATGATTTCCATCTGTAAGCGAGGCAATCATATAATAAAATCCCTTGTGATATTCAATTACAAATTTATTATCAACACTTACTTCAGGGAATAAATCTACAGCATTGTACGACTTCGTAATTTGACCTTCACTTGAAACTTCTATAAAATAAACAACCCCCTCTTTCTCAGCATAGTAATGCCAATTGGCATATGCAAATTGCAAATTGTCATTTTCGTCAAGTGTAGCATGAAATAGAAATGGGTTAATAGGTGCAGGAAGAGAATAGTCGAAAAGGGGTATTTCCCAAAGTTTCTTCCCTTGTGGACTCACTTTTATAATAAAATAGAGTTCGTTCACTTTATCCATAGCGCTTCTACATACCAAAATCAGATTATCCTGAGAATCTATATGTGCACTTGTTACCCTATCATAAGAAAAATTGGTATTGAAACTATACGTTCGACTCCATAGTTCACTAAAATCAGAGTTTAATTTTATGATCTGTATATCATTAAAAGTGAAATCGTTCTCTGTAGTTCCAATCAAGTAGATATTTTTTTGGCTATCTTTAAAGGTATGACTCAACTCATCTCTATTGGTATGAATTTTACTCCCGAAAGTAACCTGTTTGGTAGGGAATATAGTGTCTTGAGCATAATTACTAATAGAGAACAAAATACAGATGAAAATCCATATAGACTTATATGAATAGCCTTTTAAAACCCTTTTAAAAAAAGCCAAGAACCCCTTAACACATAAGGGATATGACAAATTAAAAGTCGTAGCAGGCAGGTAGTTTAGCAAAGGTTCAGGCACTTAGATCTATTTCCTATAACACCAAATATAATAAAAAAAATCCTATATAAGATTAGCTCGATCAAAAATTTCATTCTCAACAAGTTGACGTATTTATCTTATTATACGTAGTTAAATCCTTAGTAAGAACTAATATAGGTTCTTTAAAAAACAATACAGTCTCCCACTGGGATTTGCTTCACTAGCAAACATCTACCGAAACTAGGATTGTTTTTAACTTCTCGTAAAACTCGGCTCCTTAGCGTTAAAACAGGGTTATACTTACATTTTTTCGTAAAGATTTCTAAGCTTTACACGAGTTATGGTATCTTTCCAATTCTTACCAACGGCATTTTCCCATAAAGGATCCATTCCCATGGAGACATTAATCATGGTTTCAAATTCTTCCTCAGAAAGATTTGCACACAGACCCTTAGGCAGTTCAATCTCGTGACGCTCTTGCATCTTTTTGAACTTCGCAACTCCTTCTGGGTAAAATTCCTCCAAGTGATTAAAAACAATACAATTCCCTAAACCATGTTTTGTTCCAAGAAGATAAGATAGCCCGTAACTCATCGCATGGGCTACACCGACTTGAGAATAAGCAATACTCATTCCTCCGTGCCAAGAGGCCATCATTAGTTTATCCTGAGTTTCTTCCTTGGAAAGTTTTCCGTTGTAAAATACTTCGTCACAAAGATCTTCCGCCTTTTCACCATAACTCTGACTAAAGGCATTTAAATAAGTTCCGTTTAAAGACTCCACACAGTGGATATAGCAATCCATACCAGTGTAAAACCACTGATCTCTCGGGACACCATTTGTAAGTTCAGGGTCTAATACAACCTGATCAAATGGTGTGAAGTCTGAATTTATACCCAATTTCTTCTCCGGTCCTGTAAGCACAGTTGTTCTTGAAACTTCCGCTCCAGTTCCACTGATTGTTGGGATTCCCACGTGATAAATGGCCTCTCGTGTAACCAAGTCCCAACCTTGATATTCTTCTGCCTTTCCATTGCTGGTAAGCATAATAGCCACAGCCTTGGCTAAATCCATCACAGTTCCACCACCGATACCAACAATCCCGGAAGGACTCTGGGTCGTATATTCTCTGATCTTAGAAACCAAGACATCAACTTGTTCTGTTTTCGGTTCTTCATCAGTTGGAATAAAAATAATTTTATCACCGAATAACAGTGGGATTTTAGAAATTAACTCTTGGTTAGACTCAAACACATCATCTACCAAAAAGATAAAAGGCGCCTCTGAGTTTTTACGTCTAGGCATTAATATCTCTTGCAGTTGACTAAAACACCCTCTTCCAAAAATCACTCTGGGTACCATCGGAAAATTCTTAAACTTCATCTATGCTTTTTGAATTAACTTTAAACAATCAATTTACTTTTTTTAACAAAGGCAATATCTCCTTAATTCCCTCTGCACTACAATAGGAACCACCTGCCTGTTGGTTACTCACTTCTTCGTGAACCCATGTCGTATGAAAGGGTATGTGAATAGCCTGCGCTCCAATATTTATAAGTGGTAAGACATCAGATTTTAGTGAGTTGCCTACCATTAAAAACTCATCCACCTCTATCTCAAGATGTTCGAGTAAATTTTTATAATTCTCTTCCTTTTTATCGCTCAATACTTCAATATGATGAAAATACTTAGACAGCCCCGATTTCTCCATTTTACGTTCCTGATCTAACAAATCCCCCTTTGTCAGGAGAATAAGGCGATAGTCATCTACTAAACTACTCAAAACCAACTCGACATCATCTATTAACTCCACTGGTTTAGCAAGCATCTCTTTACCAAGATTCAAAATCTTTGAAATGGTTGCATTAGAAACCTTACCATTTGACAAATCAATTGCACTTTCTATCATTGACAACACAAAACCTTTAATTCCATAACCATAGAACTCTAAATTTTTTATTTCCATCATAAAGAGCTCCTGATCAATCTTATTCTCTGTCTCGTAGCCCGATAGCAATTTTGCAAATTCATGCTCAGTCTCCCTAAAATAGGTCTCATTTACCCAAAGCGTATCGTCTGCATCAAAACCGATAACTTTAATTTTATCCTGTTTTATTTCCATACCTTCTTTGCACGTTCTAGATCCTCAGGGGTATCTATCTCTATTCCTTCGCTGTCGGTTTCAACCATTTTAATTTTCTTTCCATACTCTAAATAGCGTATGGCCTCGATTTTCTCCGTAGCTTCCAACATACGCATTGGAAGATGGTAAAAATCAACAATAGCATCCTTCCTAAATGCATACACTCCCTTGTGCTTATAATAAGACACATTGGTTTGTTTATCTCTAGGATACGGAATAGGAGAACGTGAAAAATACATGGCAAAATTGCGCTCATCAGTTATGACTTTTACCGTATTAGGATTATTAATCTCATCCCAATCGTCAATTTTAGTCATAAGCGATGCAAGATCAACTTCTTTAAGCGTATCTTCTTTAAATACTTGAATCACCTTTTCCAGACTTTCTCGGTCTGTAAAAGGCTCATCTCCTTGTACATTGACAACAATATCGACATCCATATGTTCTACAGCCTCAGCAATACGATCACTTCCACAGTCATGCTCACTGATGCTACGGATAGCTTTCCCTCCATTTTTGACGATCTCATCATAGATAATCTCACTGTCGGTGACTACAAACACATCATCAAACAAACCAGTTCTCACAGCTGCTTTGTAGGTACGGAGTATAACCGTTTCCCCAGAGAGATCTTGCATCAACTTTCCTGGGAACCTAGATGCCGCATAACGAGCTGGTATCATTGAAATTATTTTCATAAAAATGTACACTTTTAGGAATAAACAAAAATACAGATAATATTGAGAATTTACTCAGTCTTAGGTCTTAGTTTTCTATAAAACCAAAATAAGACGCTTAAAATTATGATTACCAAAATTATAGCCACTAAAGGCATAAAAATAGAGGCCAACGACATCACCACTGCCCCACCAGTCTCAACGGTTGAAACCACTGGGTTACCAAGCCCTGCAGTACTAACAGAAGACGTTAATCGGGTACCTGCAGAGGCACTCTTCACCACACTAGCGGTTCCACCACCAGCAATGATGGCCAAGGCCCATGTTATCATTGGTGAGAGATCAGCCATTGTCGAGACCATTACAGCAGTCCCTGCAATAGCCGCTAAAGGGATTGCAATACTATCCAAGGCATTATCGACAAAAGGAATGTAATAGGCGAATATCTCCAAAAACATAGCCACCCCTAAGGCCAATAAAGCTGGAACAGTTCCAATCCACTGCCAGTTTTCACTAAGGGGTAAAACATCGAAATAAGCTGCCAAACTCATAGCAAACAAAGGTAAAAAGACCCTAAATCCAACCGAGGCAGCCAAGCCAATCCCCAGAAAGATACTTATAATAGCTTCTGATGTCATTGCATATATTTGATTCTAAAGATATGTATTTCCTTAATTTCCAACAAAAAAATCATCCTTAAAGCCAATGAGGTACAATTTTTCTTTCGCTCTAGTTACCGCCGTGTAGAGCCATCTTAAATAGTCCTTGTCTATGCCATTAGGCAAGTAAGGCTGCTCTACAAACACTGTATCCCACTGCCCACCCTGACTTTTATGACAGGTCACCGCATAGGAGAATTTTACTTGAAGGGCATTGAAATATTTGTTTTTCTTCACCTTTAAAAACTTCTTATACTTGGAGGTTTCATCCTGATAATCCAGTAAGACCTCCTGATACAAGCGATTGGAATCCTCATAAGGCAATGAAGGACTGTTGATATCCAACGTGTCTAGCATCAGTACCGTCTCAAAGGGCTTCATATCTGGATAATCAACCATTTGCACCTTTACCTCTGCGAACCGAAAGCCGTATAACTGTTTAAATGAAAAAATCTCAAGAACCTCAACGATATCTCCATTGGCAATAAAACCAGCATCTGAGGAAGTTTCCAACCAGAAGTAGTTGTTTTTCACAACCATCAAATAATCTCCTGGGGCTAATTCATTTTCCAAAAATAGAATTCGACCCCTGATTTGTTGATTGTATAAATTGGCTCGTTTGTTGGATCTCACTATAATAGCGGTTTCTTCCTTTCCGACCTGTGAATACGCCTGATTTATCGCATCCTGAATTTCGTAGCCATCAACAAGACGAACAATATCTTTAAAATCCCTAATATCAAAACGAAACTCATCAGTAAATTCACTAGCTAGTTGCTCTCTTAAAGAAGTAGCGTTAAATAAAATTCCAGAATCTAATTGTTGCCGAACAACCTCGTTTAGCTCCAAAGTTTTCACCTCCATATTATAGTTCAGTGAAAGCGTATTTTCATTAAGAGCCGGACTCAGTGTTAAATTCACTGGAGGCAATTGCGCCGTATCCCCAATTAAGATGAGTTTACAATTATGTCCAGAATACACATACATTAAAAGGTCATCTAAAAGAGAACCATTATCAAATATCTTTGAATCAGAGGCCGTATCTGAAATCATGGATGCCTCATCCACTATAAAAATGGTGTTTTTACGTTTATTTGGAGCCAAGACAAACTTTATCCCTCCAGCCTTATCCCGCTTAGGGAAATAGATGTGCCGATGAATCGTATGAGCTTCACGCCTAGAATAATTACTGATCACCTTTGCTGCCCTACCAGTAGGTGCTAGTAACACAGCTTTGCGTTTAGTTTGCCATAATTGATTCACTAGCGTTCCTATAATGGTTGTTTTACCTGTTCCAGCAAAACCTTTTAACATAAATACCTCATCCTTGTTATTGGAAAATATAAAATCAGCTAATTGTCCCAAAACGGCCTCCTGAATAGCAGTTGGATGGTGAGGGAATTTTTCTAATAATACTTTGAGAAATAAATTTGGATCCATGGATATTTTACTTGAACAGCAAAATTACTGATGTTTTTTTTGCTCTTGGCTTTCATGAATAAAAAAAAATTGTAGATTTGCCTAAAACCTCTTTAATACAAATATTGAAAATGAAGACAGTAATTACAATTGCTCTTTGGCTTATAAGCATCTTTTTCGCGTATCAGATTTATAATTCAGTAATGGAGCCTATTGAGTTTGACAGAGTTAAAAAAGAAAGATATACCAAGGTGATTGATAAATTAAAAGACATCCGAGATGCTCAGGTAGCACACAGAAGGGTAACTGGAAAGTTTGCTAAAGATTTCCCAAGCTTAATTCAATTTATCGATACTGCTCAATTCACTATTACACAACAAAGAGACTCCTCTTTCATGGAATATGATAAAGTTTATCGTATTGACATGGAGAGAGAGGTAAGAATTATAGACACCTTAGGTTTTGTTTCAGTTAAAGATTCTTTATTTGGAGACGATTCATATAAAAACTTAGCAACTGTTCCATACGGTCAAAACAACGAGAAATTCGAAATGGAAGCCTCGACTATTGATGCCAATGGATTTAACGCACCTGTATTTGAAGTGAAAGTTGATAAGGCTATAGTACTATATGATCAACCAAAAGATCTTCTTTTTAATGAAAAAGCAGCTATTTCTGTAGAAGAGGTAAACGGCCCTGAAATAGTAGTAGGTAGTCTTACAAAAGTAAGCACAAATGCTAACTGGCCACCTTATTATGACACTGAGAAAGAATAATACATTAAATAAAACACATAAAGAACTGTCCATTCAACTTGGTTTGAGTGGACTTTCTTTTTGTATCCTAGACTCATCTACCAAAGAAATCCACTCACTTGACAATATCGAGCTGGAAAACACAACGGTCCCAGAGGACCTTATACCACATCTAGAAAACTGGTTTAATAAGCCAGAGAATCAAAACATGGCCTTTGACAAGGTTGTAGCTATTCATGAAAATGAGCTCTCAGCAGTGGTTCCAAAACCCTTATTTAACGAAAGCAATCTTTCTGATTACTTGAAATACGATGTCAAAATTCTTGAAAACGATTACTTGAGTTATGACGCCATTGGTCAGCACGAGATTTACAATGTCTATGTCCCCTTTACTAATGTAAACAATTACCTCTTTGAAAAATTTGGTGATTTTGAATACAAACACGCCTCTAGCATCCTAATTGAAACCTTAGTTAATCAGGCCAAAAAAGGTGACAAACCTACCCTATACGCCCATATTAGTAAAACACATTTTGAGATCATCGTCACCGATCAAAAGCAACTACGGCTCTACAATACCTTCACCTACCATCAAAAAGAGGATTTTATTTACTATCTCTTATTCACCATTGAGCAATTGAACTTAAATCCGGAAAAAGTAGCCGTTCACCTTTTAGGTCAAATCGACGAGCAAAGTGAGCTTTACCAGATCGCCTATCAATACATTTTAGATGTAAAAATCGGAAATAGCCTACCTGCGGTCCAAGTTTTCAACAAGCACCTCAACACCGAGGACCGTTTAAAATCCATGATCATACTAAATAGTTTTTAATGCGCATTATTTCTGGGAAATACAAAGGAAAACGACTCATTGCACCTGCAAAATTACCTGTTCGACCAACGACTGATTTTGCTAAGGAAGCTTTGTTTAACATTCTAAACAACCAATTCTATTTTGAGCAGTTACACATTATTGATCTCTTTGCAGGAACTGGAAACATCAGTTTTGAATTCGCAAGTAGAGGTGTAAAACAAGTAACCTCTGTGGATGCTCACTACGGCTGTATAAAGTACATCTCTAAAATTAAAGAAGAGTTATCCTTCCCTATCACACCGGTTAAAAGTGATGCATTTACCTACTTAGAAAAGACCCTAGCCAAGGCCGATATTATTTTTGCAGATCCGCCATACGATTTTACCAAAGAATCCTTTGCTAAAATCCCAAAGCTTGTTAAAGAAAGAGATTTGCTGTTAGAACAAGGTAGCCTTATTATCGAACATTCCAAGCACACTGATCTAAGCGATCTTGAAGGCTTTGTTCAGCAACGAAAATACGGTGGGAGTACTTTTAGCTTTTTTGAATTTTAAAAATAAGCAGGTCATAAGCCGGATTCTGTCCCCAAAAAAGAGTCCTTATCATTTATCTCGGTCTTGCATTGCTACAAGACTCTAGCCGCCTACCCTCTAACATCGGGCGCGTAACCCTCAAACATTAGTTTACATGACGTTGCACCGCATAGAGTTTACCTGATTTCACTACAGCATTACCTGTACTTGCTTTCTGTTGCACTTGTCCTAACCTTTCGGCCGACGGCTGTTAGCCGCTATGCTACGCTATGGTGTCCGGACTTTCCTCCATATTAATATGGCGATAAGGTGACCTGCTCGCGCAAAAGTAATGTTTTAACTCCTTTTGTTAATAACAAAATGTAAAATATGAGGTAAAATAAAGGTTTAAACAAGCAATTTCTTTACATTTGTCTTAATGGAACACTTCGTAGTATCTGCTAGAAAATACAGACCGAAAACCTTCAAGGATGTAGTTGGTCAACAGGCCATCACTAACACTTTACTCAACGCCATTGAAAACAATCATTTGGCACAAGCATTGCTGTTTTGTGGCCCCCGTGGAGTGGGAAAAACAACCTGTGCACGAATTCTAGCAAAAAAGATCAATGAGAAAAGTGCCCAAAGTGAAGATGAAGATTTCGCCTTCAACATCTTTGAGCTCGATGCTGCTTCGAACAACTCAGTAGACGACATTAGAAACTTAATTGATCAAGTTCGTATTCCTCCACAGATAGGAACTTACAAAGTGTATATCATCGATGAGGTACATATGTTATCCTCTGCGGCTTTTAATGCGTTTTTGAAAACCTTAGAGGAGCCACCAAAACACGCTATTTTCATCCTAGCCACAACGGAAAAACACAAAATAATTCCAACAATTCTCTCACGTTGCCAAATTTTTGATTTTAAGAGAATTACGGTTACTGATGCCAAAGAATATTTAAAATACATTGCCGAGCAGCAAGGCGTGGAAGCAGAAGATGACGCACTTCATATCATTGCTCAAAAAGCTGATGGAGCGATGCGTGACGCTTTATCCATCTTTGATCGCGTTGTTAGTTTCTCAGGAAAGAATCTCACAAGACAAGCTGTTACTGAGAATCTTAACGTACTTGATTACCAAACGTATTTTGAAGCTACCGATTACATACTGGAGGGCAACATTCCAGAGTTACTAATTTCATTTAACCATATCCTTTCATTAGGATTCGACGCTCAGCATTATATCAATGGTTTAGCATCCCACTTTAGAGACCTTTTGGTGTGCCAAAATCAAGCAACCATTAGTCTACTTGAAGTTGGCGAACAGGCAAAACAAAAATATCTAGAGCAAAGTAAAAAAGCTTCAAGGACATTTTTAATCGAAGGAATCGATAAAGCCAATACCTGTGATATTCAATATCGCGGCAGTAAAAATCAACGGCTATTAGTCGAACTTTGCCTGATGCAACTAGCCTCTATCAATTATGATGGAGAAAAAAAAAAGCTAAACAATTCATAAGACCAGCTCGCAGTATTGGATCTCAGGCTACGGTTGCCAAGGTGAAAAATACTACAGAAAAACCCATTGCACAAGCTCAGCCAACCGCTCAACCTCTCCGAACCACTCAGAAAACTGAGCATCTTAAACCAACTCAGAATTCTTCCCCCAAGGTAAGGACAAATCCAAATGCTGCCAACAGAGTATCCGCCTTGTCACTCTCTGGCATCAGGAAGAAAAGAGAGCTTGAGCAAGCCAAAAAGCAACAAGTAACTGACCCAGATGATCTTCCAAGTGAGTCCTTTACGGAATCTAGCCTACAAAAACACTGGGAAGACTATGTGGCGCTGATTGACAAAGAAGGGCGTAAAATCCTTGGTTCAGCATTAGGCTCTACTACTCCATATAAAAAAGATGATCACATCATCTTAATTGAGCTTGCCAATGATACATTAAAAAAAGAGGTAGAAAGCGATCAATTTCCGCTGATGGAATACCTAAAAAAGTCAATGAATAATTATCAATTAGAACTTGAAATTACCGTTAATGAATCCATCACCCAGAAATACCATTTCACCGCAGAGGAGAAATATGCTAAACTTCAAGAACTAAATCCGCTCATTGACCAATTGCGAAAAGAATTTGATTTGGATCTTTAATTTTCGCATTCCTTTTTCAAGTCCTATATTTGCTTAAAATCATTGCTTATGTTAGGCTTAAAACTTCCTACCGACCCACGCTGGGTAAATATTGTTGAGAAGAACATCGAAGAGATTCTTACCGACCACGCATTCTGTGAACAAAAAGCGGCAAGCACTGCTATATCCTTCATTGTACAATTTCCAGAACATACAGAGTTGGTTCAAGAAATGACTGCACTGGTAAAAGAAGAAATCAGTCATTTCAAAATGGTCCATGATAAAATTGTGGCCCGTGGTTGGGTTTTAGGCCGAGATAGAAAGGATGAATACGTCAATAAACTAATGACCTTCTTTCCAAAAGGAGGCAGTAGAACAGAGTTTTTAGTAAACCGCCTCTTATATGCAGCACTTATTGAGGCCAGAAGCTGCGAACGCTTCCGATTGTTATCTCAAGAGTTAAAGGAAGAAGAACTCAGGGAATTTTACAGAAATTTAATGGTGAGTGAAGCCAACCATTACACTATGTTTTTAGGATTTGCACGTAAGTACCAAGAGGTAGATGTGGTGAACAAAAAATGGCAAGACCTTTTAGAATTTGAGGCACAAATTATGAAAGATCTTGGAAAACAAGAAACCATCCACGGTTAAACCGAATTAGTTAGTTCTCTAAATAACTATTTACTTGATTTTTTTGCTGACTATACAGTAGCTTTATAATCCCGTCAGAGAGACCTATTTTTGGAACGTGTAACTTTTTCGCACCACTCCATTTAAAGGCATTGAGATAAATCTGAGCCGCTGGGATGATAACATCCGCCCTATCGGGGTTAAGCCCTAAGTCAGCAATCCGCTGTTCATAAGTCAGCTCCTGAAGAAACTGATACTGTGAATTCAAATAGACATACGACAAGGCTTCACCGGGCTTACTTGCTGACATTTTAAAGAGTTTATTGATGTTCCCACCCGAACCGATAATATCAATTTTCTTATACCTTTTAGATGCCTTGGTGATCCACTTTTGAATCTCCGACCAAGTTTGTTTACTAATCATCTCATTTAAAAGGCGTACCGTTCCAACTTTAAAGGATTTAGATTCTACAATTTTACCACAATCAAATATGGTAAATTCTGTACTTCCTCCACCTACATCAACATAGAGATAAGTTTTTTCTTTGTCCAATAAACTATATAGATCCGTAGAGGCAATAATGGCCGCTTCTTTTTTACCATCGATAATTTCAATATCAATACCAGCTTTTTGTCGGATGATATCAACGAGTTCATTTCCATTGTTAGCCTCCCTCATAGCAGAAGTCGCACAAGCCATATAATGTTCAACGCCATGAACTCTCATTAACAACTTAAATGACTTCATGGTGTCGATAATTCGACTAGCATTTAGTTTTGAAATCTCACCCACAGTAAAGGAGTCTTCTCCTAATCGAACAGGAACACGTACTAAAGCGCTTTTTTTAAACTGCGTAGGACTATCAGGATACTCTATCACGTTATTAATCAGTAGTCTGACGGCATTGGAACCAATATCGATGGCAGCAAACTTTCGTATTTTCAACATCAACTCCTTATTTTTTAGTAGAGCCCTTATCAAAGATCTCTTTCTTTTTCACATAATAATCATAGGTAGCGAATTGTGAGCGAACCTTTTCACCATTAGGCTTTCTATAGGCATTATCCTGTTTTTCACTAAAGATTCTAGCCTTCACATTATCCTTCCAACAGATATCGAAGGTGTCCAAAAGTTCTTTCTTAATATCCTCATCGTAAATAGGACAACCCACCTCTACTCTGAAATCTAAATTTCTAGTCATCCAGTCCGCAGAAGAGATATACATCTTTGGATCCCCCGCATTACCAAATATGAACAATCTAGGGTGCTCTAAAAATCTGTCCACAATACTAATGGCTTCAATGTTCTCACTCATGCCAGAAACCCCAGGAATTAAACAACAAATTCCTCTGATTATCAGCTGCACCTGAACACCATTTCTACTAGCCTCATAGAGCTTATCCACCATATCATAACTGGTAAAACTATTCATCTTAATCTTAATAAACCCTGGTTTACCAGCCTTGACATTCTCAATTTCCTTATCAATCAATTTAATGAAGGCTCTTCTGGTATAGTGTGGAGAGACGATCAAGTGCTTGTACTTTTTAATTTTATAATTGGTTTCAAAAAAGTCAAAGACCTTGTTGAGCTCCTTTAAAATAGCTTGATCAGCGGTAAATAAAGTATAATCGGTATATATTTTAGCCGTAGACTCATTAAAGTTCCCAGTACTTATAAATCCATAACGTTTAAGTTTACCCTTTTCTTCAAGTCGTTCGATCACACATATTTTACTGTGAACCTTCAAGCCCTGAACACCAAAGATCATCTTCACCCCTTCTGATTGCAATTGTTCAGCATATTCAATATTGGCCTGCTCATCGAAACGAGCTTGCAATTCTATTTGAACCGTAACATCCTTACCGTTTTTAGCGGCGTTAGCCAAGGCACTTGCTACTTGTGAATTTTCAGCAAGTCGGTAAACTGTAATCTTAATACTCTTAACCTGGGGATCAATAGCTGCTTCTCTTAAAAACCGCACCACGTTTGAAAAGGTATGATAGGGTGCGTATTGTAAGTGATCCTTTTTAGATATCGCAGCAAACAAACTCCCCTGATGACTTAGTCCATGAACAGGTAAAGGTGGAAATTTCTCATACATCAAATCCTTTCTGCCTAAGCTAGGAAATCCCATATAATCCCTTCGATTGTGATAACGCCCTCCTGGGATAACGCTATCTGTATCATCAACTCGCATTTTCTCTTTTAAAAACTTCAAAGTATCGGGTTCGATCTCTTTGTCGTACACAAAACGAACAGGTTCACTGATTTTTCGATTCTTTACACTTGATGAGATTTTCTCGATAAAACTCATACTCAAATCACTATCGATATCAAGTTCTGCATCACGAGTGATTTTTATCATATGAGCTGATAAGGATTCATAATCAAATATGTTGAATATACTATTCAAACAATATCTAATTAAGTCGTCCAATATAATTAAATACTGTCGATCCCCTTGATTTGGAAGGACCACAAAACGATCGATGGTCTTAGGAATCTCTACCAAGGCATAACGAACAACTTTAGGAGCTTCTTCACTTACCTCCTCATGATGTTTCATAATCAATTTCACGGCAAGATATCCTGCGCTATCCTTAAGATTTGGGATCTCATCCAAATCATTAAGTAAAATAGTTACTAATGATGGACTTACTTTTTCGTAAAAATATTCTTTGATGAATTTACATTGATCCTCACTAACCTCATCTTCATTGATAATAAAAATATTCTGGTTCTCAAGCTCCTTTTCAATATCACTTAGAATTTTTAAACTCTCGGTTTGCTGGTTAATCACAATCTGAGTGATTTCCTCCATGAGATCCTTAGCCTTTGCACCACCTAAAACACTTTTCCCTGTCTTGCCCGACAAGGCGATTCTTTTAACCGTGGCATAGCGTACTTTAAAAAATTCATCAAGATTATTAGAGAAAATTCCTAGAAACCGAAGTCGTTCAATAAGTGGGACACTAGGGTCAGCAGCCTCCTGTAAGACTCTTGCATTAAAATGTAACCAGCTTATTTCTCTATTTATGTATTGGTTTTTTTCTTGATCCATTTATTGTAATAGCTTTGGAAATACGACGATTTCGGTTAGACCTTTATTTAATTGTTCCCAACGGGGCACCTCAAACTTCATTTGTACAACTCCAGATGTGGGTAGATTATCGATGGGTTTGCTTCCCAAAAAATTAGAAATTGATGTAAATGCGGGGTTGTGACCAAAAATCATAACACGATCATAGTCCTCGCTTAAATTTTTTATAAACCTTATTATAGGCTGATCAGAAAAACTATATAGCGTTTCAGATATCATAACCTTTTTAGGATCCACATTTAAACCACGCATAAAAATCATAGCGGTGTGTAATGCACGATTCGCAGCACTGCTATAGACCAATTCTGGTACCTCAATTCTTTCTCTTAGATAATTCGATACACTCCCAGCATCCTTTATCCCACGATTTGACAAGGGTCGGTCTCTATCCGAAACATCCCGATAATCCCAAGATGATTTTCCGTGTCTTATTAGAATAACTTCCTTCATATAAAGAACCTGTTTTATAATTAAACCCTGATATGAATGACTTAATTGACGAACGTATTATTTTCGAATAAAAAGCTAGACTACCATAACGGTGTTCCACTACAGTTTAATTATTCAAAAGTTCGTCAAAAAAGTTAGAGGGAGTAATGCCCGTAAACAATCAATAAATATCGTTAAAATTACGTATTTAGCCTACTGTTTTGATTGAAATTTTTCTAACTATTATAGGACATTAAAAATAAATTGAGATATAATATATCTTTTTGGTCAGTAATTATAATAATCCAAAATTATAGGAATTGACCAACTCTAAAATTTGAATTTTCTATAGCCAACACCTTATATATAGAGAGTGACTACCCACATACGGCAGATCCCATGCCCTGAGATTCAAGGAGCAACGATGTAGGTTACAATTACTTGTAAGGTTGAGATAACACTCCTCTTCGCTAAAATATTGAATTAGAAATAATTAGCATTAGGTTGTGATTTTATAAACCAGGGCGTAAAACCCATTGATCACGGCGTGTCGAT
>NZ_AMSG01000013.1 GCF_000300875.1 Galbibacter marinus
CATCCTAAAAGAAGGGTTAAAACTATATCGGAAGGGACTGTCGATTACAAAGAGGATGATTCAGTCTACTACGGTAGCACGTCCGTTGAAACCCGAAGCCTATCTATCGCATTAGCGTAGATGGGTAAGTTCATAAGGATGCTATTTCCTAGCAAATAATTTTACTTCTTCTTCACTAATTTCTACTCCACCTAAAATGATAAGTCTTTCCACAACGTTTCTGAGTTCTCGTACGTTCCCAGTCCAGTCATACTCTTGAAGCAGCTTTACGGCCTTTTCTGTAAAAACTTTAGGCACACTACCTTGCTCTTCTGCAATTTTCTTTGCAAAGTGTTCGATCAAAAGCGGAATATCATCTCTTCTCTGGTTTAAAGAAGGAACATCAATTAGAATAACTGCTAATCTGTGATAGAGGTCCTCACGGAAAGCACCTGCAGCAATTTCTTTCTTTAAGTCTTTATTTGTGGCTGCAATTACCCGTACATTAACACTGATATCCTTGTCACTACCTACTCTCGATATTTTATTTTCCTGTAGAGCTCTTAAGACCTTTGCTTGGGCAGATAGACTCATGTCTCCAATTTCATCTAAAAATAGGGTACCTCCATTGGCAGCCTCAAATTTACCTGCTCTATCTTTAACTGCTGATGTAAACGCCCCTTTGATATGACCAAAAAGTTCGCTTTCTATAAGTTCAGATGGAATGGCAGCACAATTGACCTCGATCATAGGTTTTTTAGAGCGCTCACTCTTTTCGTGAATCCAGTGGGCTACTAACTCCTTACCAGTTCCATTAGGCCCGGTGATCATCACTCTAGCCTCCGTTGGAGCAACCTTTTCAATGATTTCAATGATGAAAGAAATTTCTTTGCTTTCCCCAATCATCTGGTAATTTTTACTAACCTTCTTTTTGAGTCTTTTATTTTCACTAACCAAAGCATTTCGATCCAAGGCGTTGCGAACTGTATTGAGCAAGCGGTTAAGATCAGGTGGCTTAGAAATATAATCAAAGGCTCCGTAACGCATCGTATGGACTGCAGTTTCTAGGTCACCATGCCCGGAAATCATCACAAAGGGTATCTCTGGTTTTATTTTCTTTGAAGCTTGAAGCACTTCTACACCATCCATTTTTGGCATTTTGATATCGCAAATCACCAAGTCAAAGTCTTCCTTTTTCAGGAGTTCCATGGCCTTCAAGCCATCTTCAGCCTCACTGAGTTGGTAGGAATCATTCTCCTCAGATAATATCTTTATAAGGACTCTACGAATCGCAGCTTCATCTTCGACCACTAATATCTTTGACATGCGTATAATTTAAAATTTCAACACCTACGAAGGTAGCATTCTTTTACAAATACACCATAACAAAAGCTCTGATCAGGAATTATTCCTGGAATTCTTAATATCTAAGCCATTTATAAAGTTCCTTATAAGAAGGTTTCTTACCATACATTAAAATCCCTACTCTATATATTTTGGCTGCTAACCAAACGATTAGTAAAAAGGTAATCATTAGGATAACGATAGATGTAATAAGTTGCCACCAAGGCACCCCTCCATCACCTATTCCATTGGGCAAACGCATCATCATAACAATTGGAGATGTTAAAGGAAATAGCGAAAAGCCAACAGCAATTGGTCCATTGGGATTATCAAACACAGAAATAAAACCAACATAAATGGCCAGCATCAAAGGAGTTATTACTGGAAAAACAAATTGCTGTGTATCTGTTTCATTATCTACCGCTGCACCTATAGCTGCATAAATAGAGCTGTAAATCAGATACCCTAATGAAAAGTACAATATAAAAGACACCACAAGAGTAACCCATGGAATTTGTACAAGCTCATTGATGTATAGTTGTAAGGTATCTTTGGAAGCAGAAGCCTCTAAGGTTTCTATTGCTCCATTGGAGATATTGGCTTGGTGATTTATTACATCAAACTCTATACCCATAAAAGATAACATTACATAAGATAAAAGTCCCGCTGAGATAATCCAAATCACGAACTGAGTTATACCAGCAAGAGAAGTACCGACAATTTTACCTAACATTAATTGAAATGGTTTCACAGAAGAAATAATTACTTCAATGATTCGGGAGGTTTTCTCTTCAATTACGCTACGCATTACAAAAGCCCCGTAGATGATAATAAACATCATTATAAGATAGCCGAACCCACCTCCGATAATCGCTTTGATCTCAGAAATTCCTTTGACATTTTTTTGACCGCTAAAATTAACAATGTTCATTTCGAACCTTTGATTTAGCTTTTTTATTCCCTGTGGTGATATCTCCAATTCCTTTAATTTCTCATCACGTATGCGATGCTGGATCCGCTGTTCTAAAGAGGACAGAAAGTCTAAACCAGGAGACACTTTGGTGTAAAAGGTGATTTGATCCGCTACATCATCAATATGTGTCCCTGTTGGAATATAAAGCAATCCGTAGAAGCCCAATTGGTTTACCGAATCTAGGGCCGTTTGAAGTTTTATATCTTTAAATTCGACATAATTCTCCTGAACACTACTCTGAAAATGATAGTCGAAAAAAGAGCTTTCATCTAAAACGGCTATAACACGCTTATCATCGCTATTTACCTTAGCCAGATAAACCACTAGAGCAATCATTCCTACAATCAAAACAGGACTAAGAACGGTTAGCACAATAAATGACTTATTTCTAACCTTTGCCAAATATTCTCGTTTGATAATCAATAAGAGCTTATCCATTTACGTTGTCCTTTACAAATTCGATAAAAATTTCGTTAACTGTTGGAACAACCTCTACAAAATGACTTACCATTCCAAGGCTAGTCAAATAATGTAGTAGATCGTTGGGAGAGTCCTTGTCATTGAGTTTTACTCGTAAACTAGAAGCACCATCAAAGGATTTGAACTCCCCAGGGCTTACGCTAAACTTCTGTGCGAGTTGTTGCTCTAATTCAGATTGATTTTCACAATGAATACCGATCTCATATGTGCCGCTTTTAAAACTTCGCTTGATATCGACGAGTTTACCATCAAGAATTTTGTTCGATCGGTTTATAAGTGCTATTTGATCGCAAAGCTCCTCAACGGATTCCATGCGATGAGTGGAGAATATGATAGTTGTACCCTGTTGGTTAAGCCTTAAAATTTCATCCTTTATAAGATTAGCATTAATAGGATCAAAACCGCTAAAAGGTTCATCAAATATTAGTAATTCAGGTTCGTGGAGTACAGTAACTACAAACTGAATCTTCTGGGCCATCCCTTTGGATAATTCTTGGATTTTCTTATCCCACCAATGCCCTATATCCAACCGGTCGAACCAATAATGTAACTTTTCTTTAGCTTGGGCTTTGGACATTCCTTTGAGTTGTGCTAGATAAAGCGCTTGCTCTCCTACTTTCATGCTCTTATACAGTCCACGCTCCTCTGGTAAGTAGCCTATAGATTGGATATGCTTTTGATTAAGCGGTGCATTGTCAAAAATCACTCTACCACTATCAGGGTAAGTAATTTGATTAATGATACGTATCAAGGTTGTTTTACCTGCGCCATTGGGCCCTAAAAGACCAAAAATAGATCCTTTAGGAATTTCCAAGGAAACATTATTGAGCGCAGTAAAGTTACCATAAGACTTAGATACGTTTTCGACAACCAATAAATTTGGCATTTACATCAGGTTTTAGTTGAATACTTTTTTGCTAAAATAAAAACCCACCCTTAAAAAATATCAAGGATGGGAAAAAATTGCTATGAAAAAGAAAAAATTAACACTAGGTTAGAACCAGTGTGATTGCAAAGATATGTTTTTTTATAAAACACAAAAGTTAAATTAAGAAAACATATCCTTTACTTTTTCAAAAAACGATTTATCACTCTTTTCCGGATGAGGAGTGAAGTTATCATCTCCCATCATACTCTCGAAAAATTCGCGTTGTTCTTTATTTAAGGTTTTTGGTGTCCATACATTTATATGTACTAATAAGTCACCACTTCCATAACCATTAATGCTTGGAATTCCTTTGCCTTTTAACCTTAAGATTTTTCCAGACTGAATTCCTTCTTCTAGTTTAATTCTGACTTTACCAGAGACAGTGTCTATTTCTTTAGATGTCCCCAAGACAGCCTCCGCTATACTAATGTACAAATCGAAATGCAAATTATCGCCTTCACGTTTTAAAGTAGGATGATCAAGCTCTTCTATCAGCACCAAAAGATCACCAGGGATACCATTATTTCCTGGAGCACCATTTCCTTTACCAGTAACTTTAAGTTGCATTCCATCAACCACTCCTCCTGGAATCTTTATAGAAACGGTTTCTTCTTGAACCACCATTCCATGTGCATCAGCTTCAGCTGGCTTTTTATCTATAATTTGACCTACACCACCACAGCTAGTACAGCTTGCTGCGGTTTGCATTCTACCTAATATTGTATTAGTAACACGAGTAACTTGCCCTGTTCCCTGACATGTTGGACACGTTTTGAAAGTAACTCCATCGGCTTGTACTTTACGTCGAACTTTAACCTTTTTCTCAACACCGTTAGCAACTTCCTCAAGACTCAGTTTGACACGTATACGAAGGTTACTTCCTTTGACATGTCCCCTTGCTCCTCCTCCAAAGCCAGAGAATCCTCCAAATCCACCTCCACCGAAGGCGCTTCCGAAGATATCACCAAATTGACTAAAGATGTCGTCCATGTTCATTCCACCGCCGCCGTATCCGCCGCCGCCGCCTTCAAAGGCTGCATGACCATATTGGTCATAACGCTGTTTTTTGGCAGGGTCGCTTAAAACCTCATAGGCCTCTGCGGCTTTTTTAAACATATCCTCCGCTTCTTTATTCCCTGGATTTTTATCTGGGTGATACTTAATAGCTTGTTTACGGTAGGCTTTTTTAATTTCAGCAGCAGTTGCTCCTTTGTCAACTCCTAATATTTCGTAAAAATCTTGCTTCATGTAATTCTAAGTGTAGAAAGTTTAAACTTCCGTTAGTTAAAATTGTCAGGGACTAAACTGACAAAACGTCTATTGCTGTCCTACGACAACCTTTGGATGACGAATAATTTTATCGCTTAAGGTATATCCCTTCTCAATAACATCAACAATTTTCCCTTTTAAATCTTCACTTGGAGCTGGGATTTGAGTGATAGCATCGTGAATTTCCGCATCAAAATTATCACCTGCAGCCGCCTCAATTTCAGAGAGTCCTTGACTTCCAAGAACAGTCTTCATTTTTTGGCGAATAAGTTCAACTCCTTTTAACAACTCCTTCTCCTTTGTTTTTGAAATTTCAGACATAGCTCTATCAAAATCATCTAGCACAGGCAAAAGAGAGGACATAATATCTTGACCTGCTGTTTTAAACAATTCGATACGTTCTTTAGCGGTACGTCTCTTGTAGTTTTCAAATTCTGCGAAAAGTCTTAAAAATTTATCCTTTTCTATGGCCATTTCAGCTTCTAACTTTTCCAATTCACTTGGACCTTCATTTACTTCATCCTTTTGATCAACAGCAGCTTCCGTTTCTGGATTTTGTTGCTCCTTCTCCATTCCGTTTTCTGAGATGGGCTCCTTATTTATATCTTCTTTCTTTGACATTGCTCTAATTGAATAATATTTATCTGCAATTCAATTGGCAAAAGTATTGCCAATTCTCTAAAAATGTCAAAATGTCACCAAAAAAATTCTCAAAAAATATTTCTAACCAATGTACTTATATTTTATATTTTTACTTTCTAAATCTAAAAAACAACAATCATGAAAAAAGCATTTATCACCCTACCACTAGTGGCTTGTATGGTATTCTTTACCGCTTGTAAGAGTGACAACAAAAATCAGACAAACGCCAAAGAAGCAGAGGCTGTTTCACAAATGAGCGCTGAGGCTATAAAGTATAAGATTAACGCCGATCAAAGTACTATTGATTGGAAAGGCTCTAAACCTACAGGAACCCACACAGGTACTATCTCCATCGAATCTGGAGTAGTTACCATCAAAGATGGTGTAATTGAAAGTGGAAATTTTCTAATCGACATGAATTCCATTAATGTAACTGACTTAAAAGCCGGTGAAGGAAAAGAAAATTTAGAAGCACACCTAAAAGGCACTGCTGAAGGTAAAGAGGATCACTTCTTTAATGTTCAAGAACACCCAACAGCTTACTTCGAGGTAACCTCAAGCCAAGAAAAGGAAGGAAAAACCATCTTAAGTGGAAACTTAACAATCAAGGATATTAAGAAAAATGTATCGTTTCCTGTTAGTATTACAGAAGATGCTGAAGCAATTACTTTAACATCTGAATCATTTACCATAGACAGAACCCAGTGGAATGTCAACTATGGATCTAAAAGCGTTTTTGATGATCTAGGAGACAAATTTGTCAACGATGAAATTGAACTTGTGGTGACTGTAAAAGGAAATAAAGCTTAAAAAAAGCAGTATTCAAAATAATATACTAAGCCAATTCTTCTAAGAGTTGGCTTTTTTCTTGCGATAAAGCATCCTTTAAAGCGGGCTTAAGGTTAGTGTAGTAAAAGTCATAACCCTGTTCTTCTATTTTCTTCGAACTCACACGCTGGCTACCCCATAAAAGCGAGGCCCGTTCTCCAATAAACAATTTCAACAAAACCACAGGAACTGCTGGTAAAACTATTGGCTTACCCATTGCACAGGCCAGCTCTCGAGTTAATTTTAAATTACTTACTGGATTAGGTGCAACTCCATTATATATACCGTCGAGTTGATTGTCGATACAAAACAAATAAATCGAGGCAATATCATGAATTTGGATCCAGCTTACCCATTGTTCTCCAGAACCAATAACAGTACCAAGATATTTGGCTGTCATTCCTCTCATTTTACCTAAAGCGCCACCTGATTCGGACAATACCAATCCCGTTCTTATAATAGCAACTGGAAACCTGTGATTTTCTTTTATATTTTGTGCCTCGCGCTCCCAACTTTGTACCACCGTACCTAAAAAATCATTACTGAACTCTTTCTCATCTTCTTCATAATAATTAGTGAAGGAATGCGGATAAATACCAATTGCGGAAGCTGTAGCAAAGGCTTTTATTTTATGGTTCTTAGGAATGCTTTTATTGAGAAGTTCAAGTGATCTTACGCGGCTGTTGAGAATTTTCTTTTTTCGAAATAAGGTCCATGGAGCTGCAATACTTTCTCCAGCAAGATTGATAATAGCATCCACATTTGAAAAGCATTCTATATCAATGTCATTTTTTGCAGGATTCCAATAAAAACCTTTGTAATTGTCTTGATTAGAAAGTTTGGATTTATCAGTAGTCAAAAAATGAACTACATCACCTCTATGATGACATAGCTTGGTAATTTGTTGACCAATTAAGCCACTAGCTCCTGCAATTAAAATTCTCATCTCACTGTCGTATTGCTATTTAAAAACCAAAATTAGCCAATATATACAGTATCCCATCGATGATTAAATAAGCTTTAACAATTAAATTATAGATATTTAACACTATAAGAAAGGAAGTGTCCTACTTTTTAACAGCTCTTAACATTTCTCGCTTCCCCGGAGGTCCAGGGAGCTTTTCAACTAAAAACCCTACCTCAAGCATGGCCCTACGAACACTACCCTTAGCCGCATAAGTAACTAAAATTCCATTTTTTCCTAAAGCGTTATACATTCTCTCAAACATTGAGACATCCCATAGTTCAGGTTGAACGCGAGCTCCAAAGGCATCGAAGTAAACAAGATCAAAACCCTCACATTCATCAATGGTATGGAAAAATTGTTTGCGTTTAAAAAGGGTAAAAGAAGAGTCAATCTGTAAATCAGTACCCCAATTGCCTTGATGCATTAGGGTAAAGGATTCGTTAAAGTCTTGAGCATCGAGCTGCTGCACGTAATTAAGTAGAGCAACCTCTTGCGGACTTACTGGATAGGCCTCCACTCCATGATAGGTGATTTGAAGACCCATTTTGAAATGTTCTAAAAAAGTTATAAAACAATTAAGACCGGTACCAAAACCTATTTCTAAAATACGTAGATCTTTCGAATTATTACTCCTGGTCCAGTGACTAAGACCGTTTTTGATAAAAACATGATAGGCTTCCTGTATCGCACCGTGTTTAGAATGGTAATGTTCATCCCACTGCTCGAGATAGATGGTGGTTGAACCATCATTGGTATTTATGATTTCTCTTTTCATTTAGAGTACCTCAGGTTAGTTTTTCTTAATTAGTACCCCACTCGCCTGAAAGGTATAAGTGCTTTGTGGTTGAGTAATTTTCGCTATCTCCTGCTCACTCTTTCCTGCATCCTCCGCATAATGTTGTTGGTCCTCCACTGAAACTAGATCTACAAACGCAATACCTTCAAGGATAACTTCTTCCCCAGCGATATCCTTCGGAACAAAGAATCCGTAATCCTTAAAATGTACCATCACATCTTGATCTTGATTTAAATCTAATTTCATCCAACATCCTTTCTTTTTACACACTTCGGTAACCTTGGCTGTAATTTTGGTTGAAATGGTATCACCTGGCGATAATTCTTTAAACAACTCAGTTACTTCACTCATTTCCGCATTGTCGGCCACTATAATTGTATCCCCATATATATGATAATTCTCAGCCACTTTTAGTTTCTGTTGTTGTTTATCAACCTGGCAGGAGCCAACAAGTAAAGCGATCGAAAAAATAGAAAATAGCGTTTTCATGAGTAACGAAATTTTGATAATTAGTAATTCAACGCAAAATAAGGCATTTTTTGCAATCACAAATCAGTAATTACATTTAATATTTTGCTAATTTTGTACAAAATAAAGATCCGTAATGGAAAAGGATACAGTTGTGAATATAAAAATAGAAAAGGCTGAGACTTCAAAGATTAATGAAGTTGATTTCAGCAACTTAAGCTTTGGAAGTGTTTTTACTGATCACATGTTTATATGTGATTTTAAAAATGGAAGTTGGCAAGAGCCAACTATTATTCCTTACCAAAAATTATCCATGGACCCATCGGCTAAGGTATTTCATTACGGTCAAGCCGTATTTGAAGGCATGAAAGCTTATAAAGATGATCAGGACGAAGTCTGGTTATTTAGACCAGATGAAAATTTTCATCGCATCAACAAATCTTCTGCAAGACTGGCCATGCCAGAGTTTCCTGAAGAGTATTTCTTTGATGGACTAAATCAACTTTTAAAATTAGATAAGCAGTGGATAAAAAAAGGTTTTGGAAACAGTCTATATATCAGACCTTTTGTAATTGCAACCGAAACAGGAGTTTCGGCATCTCCTTCCACTGAGTATAAATTTATAATTATATGCTCCCCAGCTCAGGCGTATTATGCTGGTGAGGTTCGCGTAAAAATAGCGGATCACTACAGCCGTTCTGCCAGTGGAGGCTTCGGTTTTGCTAAGGCTGCTGGAAACTACGCCGGGCAGTTCTACCCTACCTCTCTTGCAAATAAGGAAGGATTCCAACAGGTTATTTGGACCGATTCAAACACTCATGAATATCTTGAGGAGGCTGGAACAATGAATGTTTTCTTTAGAATTGGAGATAAATTAATTACATGCCCAACCAGTGACAGGATATTAGATGGGGTTACTCGTAAGAGTGTTATCCAAGTCGCTAAGGACTTAGGTATTCAGGTCGATATAAGGCCAATTAAAGTAGTAGAAATCATAGAAGCAGCTAAAAACAACCAACTTAAAGAAATTTTCGGAAGTGGTACCGCAGCTGTTATCAATCCAATTCTAGGATTTGGATATAAAGGAGACAAATGGGAATTACCAAAATTGGAAGATTCCTATGCCTCTACCATCAAAAACACTATATTAGGCATTCAATACAATACTATAGAAGACAAATACGGTTGGAGAGTTAAAGTTGACTAATCCAGACGGTAACTAAAGTAAACAAAACAATAGCGGTAAGATTTTTTAGAATTTTACCGCTATTTATATTTAAATTTGAAAACAACTTCAAAGCATTACTTCAGCAGCCCTAAATGTTTCTCTATATTTGGTTTAAAATAGCTAGGCCCTTTTAACACTTTACCATCCTCTCTGTAGATAGGTTTCCCATCAGCACCAAGTTTACTCATATTGCTCGATTGTATCTCTGTAAAGACATCTTCGATCACATCCTGCATTCCATGTTCTAGGATAGTTCCACACAAAATATATAACATATCTCCAAGAGCATCGGCAACTTCTACCAAATCTCCGTTCTTTGCTGCCTCTAAATATTCATTATTTTCCTCTGCCATTAAACTGTGCCTTAAGGCGATTTTAGAACCTTCTAAAACGGCCTTTGGTGCTTGCGCTACACCTAGACCAAATGCCCTGTGGAATTTTTCCACGCATGCTAATTTATCCTTCATTATTATTGTGTTTATTTTTTATAAAGTGTTAGCAATTTAATAATTCCTAAATTCAATTTGATTAAATTTACCAAAAATTAATTCCATATGTTTACACAAGGACAGATGATTTTCGCTGGAATATTTGCCGTAGTATTTATCATAGTGATGATCGTGAGCTATAGACGCGATATAAAGATTCATAGAAAACAATACAAAGGTTCCTTATGGATACTCGTTGGGTTCCTACTTTTTATCGCCTTCTTACTGGTGGTTAAAAACTTGTCAAAAGGTTAATTCTAATCATAAAAACGGCCTCTATAATTGACAAAATGTAATTTTTTTACTTCTCACGGAGAATTTATGACTTAAAATCCCTACCTTTGCCTAAAGCAATCAACTTAGGCAATGATGATTTTCTTTTCAATTTTATTTGGTTTGTTGGTCATTAATATGGTTTTACTTGTATTCAGCGTCAACAAATTACCCAAAGCCAAAAAGCAAAAGGCAGTATACAACAAGCCTAATGCCAAGGCTATAGAGAACAAGGGTAAAGACAAAGAATACGATGTATCTTATAAAAAAGCCATCTAGTACGACAAATTTTAAAAAAGCAATTTTAAATTCTTAACAGAGAAGGTTGTATTTTTGTACTTTAACTGTTAACAATTTCTATTATTGTCCTCTATGAGAATCTTAAAATATCTGATCTTTCTTCTTCTAATTTCAACTATTGGACTTGCCATATATGTTGCCATACAACCTGATGATTACAAAATTATAAAGACACGTGTTATAAAGGCTCCTCAATCCTTAATAAGGTCATATGTTGGTGATTTTACAAAATGGAAACATTGGGGTGTATGGAATCTCAAAGATCCTGAAATGGACATTTCATATGGAGACCGCTTTAAAGGCGATAGTGCTTCTTGTAGCTGGAGTAGTAAAATCTACGGTAGTGGAAGTATTACCACCACGTATTTTTCTAATGATTCTATTAGCCAAGAGGTTCATTATCAAAAACCCCATCGTGATACAGCTAGACGATTTTGGGCTTTTAACCCTACAGCAAATGGCGAAGGAGTCATTGTGACCTCTGGAGTAGAAGGCAGTTTTAGCTTTACAGATAAACTTCTAGCCTTGGTGGATCGCAGTAGAGAACAAAATTACGCGAGCGACTACTCTAAAGGACTTCATAATCTAGATAGCGTAATAGCGCAAAATATGAAACGTTATAGTATCGATATTTTGGGACCGACTCAATATGGAGGAGGTTTTTATCTATATCAGACAGTAAGTTCAAAATTCAATGAGCTAAACCCAACTACCAAACGAATATTCGTTGAGGTAGGAGCTTTTATGGAGCACAACGGTATAACCCCTTTAGGTAATCCCTTTGTAAAATATATAGAGCGGGATATTGCGGAACGAACTGCTATTATCTCTGCAGCAATTCCAGTGAGCGACCGGATAATCACTCCGAAAGGAAGCTCTGTATTATGCAGTTATATTCCGGCTGGACGTTACTATAAAGCAACACTTTTTGGTGATTATTCCAATGCAAAAGAAGCTTGGGCGAAAACAAGAGAGCACCTAGTCAAAAATGGGTACACTATTGATACACAAAGAGACGAAATGGAAATTTATACTAAAAGGCCAGACAACTACCCTAACCCTGCAGATTTAGAAACTAACATTTACATTCCTATATTAGGAACAGACTAACTGCTATTGATGACTTCAAACCAATTAAAATGAAACAGTTCATACTCATATTCATTGGCGGAGGAACTGGAAGTATTCTACGATATGCCATCAGTAAACTACTCAACTCCCCAAGTAAAGGGATCCCCTACGGCACTCTTGTGGTTAATTGCCTAGGAAGTCTCTTAATTGGTCTGTTACTGGGGTATTCCTTAAAAAATCAAAGCCTATCATCAAACCAACTGGCATTTCTAATCGTTGGATTCTGTGGAGGGTTCACCACTTTTTCTACCTTTTCTTATGAAAATACCATGTTTTTAAAATCGGGTGACTTTATATCTTTTATTGGCTACACCACTGCCTCACTGATTTTGGGAATCAGTTTTGTCCTCTTGGGGTTTTGGATCGTTAAATTCTTTTAAAGCGCACTTATTTAGTTTACCCTCTTCCTATCTGGAAGCTTTAATTCAGTAAACCTTATTTCTATCCCATTTCGGTACAAAAACTACGCTTAATCATAAAACAAAAAAGTAGTTGTGTACACCGTTTTGCATGGTAATCTGACAATTCCTAAAATTCAAGTTGTTAAAAAAAATTATATTTTTATACACACCCCTTATTTTGATAGGGGTCAAAATAACAATTTCATAAAAATTATAAATACACCCCCTATTTTTTTACAAGTAAATCATAATTAACATAGTTTTATTCAAACAAAACTCTTAATTATGAAAAAAATAGAAGCTATTATTCGCAAGTCAAAATTTGATCAAGTGCGCGACGCTCTTCTTCAAGTTGAGGTAAATTTTTTTAGTTATTGGGATGTCACAGGCGTTGGCAACGAAAAGAAAGGCCATGTCTATCGAGGGGTTAGCTATAGCACCACAGATATCCAGAGACGCTATATCTCCATTGTTGTTTCAGATGCTTTCGTAGATCGCACTATTGAAGCCATCCTTAAATCAGCCTATACCGGTAATGTGGGAGATGGCAAAATAGTCGTATCCGAAGTCTTAGAGGCATACAGAATCAGAACCCGAGAAAAAGGACAAGAATCTCTGAACTAATCAACAATAACTTAAAAATTTATATTATGGAATCAAATATTATAGAGGTAAATGCAGTTCTGGATATACTCTGGATTATCATTGCTGGAATTCTCGTTTTCTTTATGCAAGCAGGATTTACCCTAATTGAATCAGGTTTTACAAGAAGTAAAAATGTCATCAATATCGTGATGAAAAACTTAGCTGATCTTTCTATTGGCGCTATTACATTTTGGTTTTTTGGATATACTCTAATGTACGGTGAATCCATTGGAAGCTTTATTGGATCCCCTTCCCTATTCTACAATGTGCGAGAAGACATGCATAATTTATTTTTTCAAACGGTATTTTGCGCTACCACGGCTACCATTGTCTCAGGAGCAATTGCCGAGCGTACCAAATTTTCAGCCTACATCATCTTTTCCCTAATAATTACTACAATAATATACCCTATATCAGGACACTGGATATGGCAAGGTGAGGGTTGGTTAACTGATATAGGATTCATAGATTTCGCTGGCTCTACAGCAGTCCACGGAGTTGGAGGTTGCGCCGCACTGGTTATGGCAGCCATGGTTGGCCCAAGGATCGGAAAATACACCGAAGGAAGTTCCAATGCCATTCCAGGACACAACATGATGTATGGCGCTTTAGGAGTTGTTATTCTTTGGATGGGTTGGTTTGGTTTTAACGGTGGCTCAGAACTAGCCATCAGCGGTGAAAGCGTATTTAATGTTCCTGCCATTATTATAAATACCAATCTCTCAGCAGCAACAGGCTTAATTACAGCTATTTTACTTACTTGGATACGTTATGGCAAACCAGAAATCTCCATGAGTTTAAATGGAGCATTAGCTGGCCTGGTAGGTGTAACAGCAGGTTGTTCAGTAGTTAGTCCAGGTGGAGCTGCCATTATAGGAATTCTATGTGGAGTCGCTGTGATCTTCGCTATTGAATTTTTAGACAAAAAGCTTAAAATTGATGATCCCGTTGGAGCGGTGTCAGTACATGGTATTTGTGGAGCAATAGGTACTTTATTAGTGGGCATATTTGCCACTGAAGGAGGACTGTTATACGGAGGTGGATTTACACAACTTGGTGTTCAAGCAATAGGTGTTGTAAGCGTGTTCGCCTGGGCAATAGGAAGCTCTTTTATTGTGTTACTAATATTGAATAAAACAATAGGCCTTCGGGTAACCAAAGAAGAAGAAATTGACGGACTTGATATTCACGAACACCACGGGGATGCTTATCCTGACTTTACCATAGACCGTTAATATACTTTTGATTTTCGAGCAAAAAAGATAACGGAGCAGTGTTTGGCGATATGCTCCGTTACTTAGCTCACTCTCAAAAGATAATATCAAAGAAGTTATCATTCACTTAGTATCAACTCACATTAACCTTATCAATTATGAAAGCATTAGCCGCGTCAAATTACGCAAAAAAAATCCTCTTTTCCATATTCTCCCTCTCATGTTTTATTACTTTTGGACAGCTTGGAGAAAAGTTTAACCTTCATGGTTCAGCAGACCTTTATTGGAAAACAAATTTAACGGGCACCAATGAAGCCTTTGAGGACTCACAAGAAAATACATATTTCAACTCCCCAGCAACCGCCTTTGCTAACAGGAGCGGATTTTCCTTAGGAATGGCCAATCTAATCGTAAGTTATCAAGGAGAAAAGGTCGGTTTTGTAGCGGATCTAGCATTTGGTCCACGAGGAGAGGATGCTGTCTTTTTATCCACAGGCTCCTCTAATATTGTGAATCAACTTTACGTCTATTGGAATCTTTCAGAGAAGCTCAAATTAACAATGGGAAATTTCAACACCTTTCTAGGTTATGAAGTCATTTCTCCTGTGGGTAATTTTAATTACTCAACATCTTATATGTTTTCTTATGGACCATTTTCCCATACAGGTATTAAAATGGATTTAACCCTTTCACAAGACTTCAGTCTAATGTTCGCCATTATGAACAGTACTGACTTTACTGAAATCAATTTAGACGGTAGCTATACAGCAGGAGCTCAGCTTGGATACAAGGGACAATACCTGAACTTCATATATGGAGAACAAACCGCAATAGAAGGCACTACTTTTCAAGTCGATTACACTGGTGGCTTTAATATCAACTCAACCCTGTATCTTGGAATAAATTCAACCTATAACACCACAGACGGTTCTGGATTTTATGGATTTGCAATTTACCCTCAACTCACCACCTCGGACCGCTTCTCTGTTGGACTCAGAGGAGAGTATTTTAAAGAGTTTGAAGGAGGGGTTGGTGTATTTGGATTAAACACCGGTCAAGATGCAGAAGTTTTTGAATTCACCATCACTGGTAATTATAAGATTGAGAATTTAACTTTTAAACCTGAACTGCGCTTTGACACAGCATCAGAAGAGGTATTTTACGACATGGATGCCATGCCAAGTAATAGTTTGGCCTCCTTTCTATTAGCAGCCGTTTACTCTTTTTAAAAAGAAGCTAGCAAAAAGCATATTCAATCAGCCATTGAATATAGTGAGTAATTACGCTTTACTTTTCCTGGTGGTTCGCCACCAGGTTTTTATTTTAAAAATTTTTAAATTTAAAATAAAAAACCGAAATTGAGTTTACATTAAAAACCTTTAGATGAATCCGAAAGTCGACTTTTTCTTCGAAAAACAAAGCAATTGGCAAGAGTGTTACAATCAACTTCGCCGTATAATTCTGGATTGCGGATTACAAGAAGAATTAAAATGGGGCGTACCATGTTATACTTATCAAAAAACCAACATAATTCTAGTCCATGGCTTCAAACATTACTGTGCGATCTTATTCCACAAGGGTGTTTTATTAAAAGACCCATACAATATTCTGATTCAACAAACAGAAAATACCCAATCAGCAAGGCATTTAAGGTTTACAACTGTTGAGCAAATAAGGCAATTGGAACCCAAAATCAGAGAGTATATCTTTGAAGCCATTGAAGTGGAAAAAGCTGGAATAAAAGTGAGCTTCAAGAAAACGAAGGATTTTGAGATGGTGGACGAATTTAAAGAAGCTTTGGATAATGATTCTGAGCTAAAAACTGCTTTTAATAATTTAACCCCAGGACGGCAACGCGCATACTTACTTCACTTCTCTTCTGCAAAACAAGCCAAGACCAAACGTTCACGCATCGAGAAATGTAGCCCTAAAATCCTAGAAGGAAAAGGATTAAATGACTTTTAAAGCAACACTATAATTGGATCAATGTACTTGCTTTGTAATCAATAATTTACTTCAATTTTACTGTGAGATAATTACTGCACGGGTGCGACTATTAATACTATCTATTTGAATTCTGAATTGTTGATCATCTTTGGGATGGTTAATATAAACTCCAAAATTCAAACTATCAGCATAAAACATCAACACCGAACCTTGTTCATTTTCAAAATCCGCGTATCCATTAATATAACTATATGGCGGAATTTCACCGTCTAATTTATGATCAAAAAGCTGAATATTCGAAATTGTATAAGGTGTATTGTTTTCAATGCGATAACTATTTTGACAGTTTTTAGAATAAACAAAAGTGATCACACCAAGGACAATGAAATAAAAAACTCGAAACATGATTACATTTTAATTACTTTTTTCACCACCAAGGTTTTCCCTTGTGAATCAACGACTTTTACAACATAAGTTCCAGGTGCCAATCCATAAAGGTTTTTCACCTCTAAGGTATCGGTAAATTCAAAAACTTCTTGTTTAATCAGTGCTCCTACCATATTGTATATCTCAATTACACAATCACGTTTCTTATCTAGCTTAATAGTAATATGATTATCAAATGGATTAGGGAAAGTTTTAATAACCACCACCGCGTCGTCTGGATCAACATCTCCCTCACTCCATAGCCATACTTGCTCCAAATCCACTTGATCAAAATGGTTTACTTCTCGTTTAGTGCTAGTTTTTGAAGATCTAGCTAGTAATTCAGAACTTGATTGCTCATCTATTGTAATTAATACATCTGCTCCACTTTGTGCTAGAAACCCAGGCTGCAATACCACCTGGTTTACGGACTCTAAAACCGCATTACTTCCAGTAGCAGCAATAAAGTTAGAACCTGCTTGAATCGTATATTGATAGTAAAAATATTCTTGGTCATTATAGGTATTACTGACAATGTAATTGTTCAATTCAGCCAATTGATTCTCGGCGTAGAATACACCTAATGCACGTGTGTCTAAAATATCATTTGGATCTACCACAGGAAGAGTTTCTCCTGCAAAAACATAGGTTCCATCGTAACGAATCATATCATTTCTCAAATAAAATGAAGTATGATGAAGCTCTTCCCAATCGTGCCATATTTTATCGATAAAGGCGTGGTGGAGGTAAAAAACAGGGTCTCTTGGAGAAGCAGAGGTAATCATAGCACCAGAAACCCATCGATGCGCCCCTGAGTGTGGTGGTTGTCGTTCAAATAAATCTGAAAATTCAAAAAAATCAGTCTCTAGCATTAAGTTAGATACACTACTAGGCGAAGGTAAATCATTATAGAGTCCTAAACGCCGTCCAAGCCCCCAATTCGAATTAAAGCTCCCCATAAAATCTACATCCCATAGCTGAGAATTTGGAGATTGATCCTGGGAAGAATCCCAATAAGGTATACTAATTCTTGGATTCAACTCTTGCATTACCTGTTCCATTTCAAAAACAAACTGACGGTGCCATGCGAGAAATATTTCTTTTTCAGGTTCATCCGGCAGGTTAAAATGGATATCCAATACATTGGGATTAATATTGTCATAGTTGAAAAAATCCATATGGAAATTAGCCATATCCGTGATCCTATCAGGTGTAGTTGAACGAACCGTGTAGAAGGCATTTACCAATTCTGTTTTCTCATAATCGGTCATCTCACGGTAATCCTTACGGATACTTTGAGCATCGACCTGAGAATAAGCCAGCATTAATAAACACAAAACCTGAGTCTTAAATGCTCTAAAATTCATCGCTCTACGGGGTAAGTGTTTAATTTGAGCTCTAAGGCTTCAATCTTATTTGCTAATTCTTTTAATTGCTCGTTCTGACTTTTTAACTGTTGTATTTGTTTTTCTTGAGCAATGGCATACAAGGTGAGTTCTTCAATTTTACGGAGCAGTTTGGCATCCATATCCCCAAGTGCAATACCTTGCTGTTGTACTTGATGAGCACTTGGAATATTCATAAGATGTTTATTGGTTTTGATGTGCTGCTCAACCGCTGCTAAGCTTGGTAATTCATAGGAGGTTTCGAAAACGAAATCTGGCCAATTTCCTTGTAAAGCAACCCTTACTTCTTCTGCTACTATATTTCCAGCAACCGCTAATCTATAGGCAGGATTAACTTGGGTCCCAATTCCTACATTACCACTAGCTATAAAGTTATTGGACTGCCAATCAACAGTGGGTAGATTTGCATTTTCGGTTGTATAAGCAGTAGCTCCACCAGTTGGCGCTTCTAAGGTGGTTATGTTTACCGAATTACTAATGGTAGAGATATTTCCTGAACCATCCATGGCAACAGCTGTAAAGGAATAACTTGTTTCCGGTGTTAGATTTGTCACATTAAAACTTGTTGCCCCTCCACTAAGACCAATACTAATACCGTCTTGAAAGATTTCATAATCAACCACTCCAACGTCATCCATAGAAGCACTCCAGGAAAGCGATGTACTACTAGATGTTGTGGATCCTGCTACAAGATCTGTAATAGCAGTTGGCGCTTGGCTATCGGTTTCTCCTGTAGTTGTTAAATTGGCGGTATTACTAATCAAAGACGTGTTCTCAGCTGCATCTAGGGCAATAGCAGTAAAAGCATAACTAGTTGCTGGGGTTAGATTCGTTACATTAAAGCTGGTTGCTCCTCCACTTAGGCCAATACTAGTTCCATCTTGGAAAACTTCATAATCAACCACCCCTACATTATCCGTTGAAGCGCTCCATGAAAGGATTGCACTATTGGAAGTTATTGCACTAGCGATTAAATCCGTAATTGCTGATGGTGCCTGGGTATCAGCGGCAGCTGTTGTAGTTACATTAGCTGTATTACTTACTAAAGACGAATTTCCAGCGGCATCCATTGCAATGGCGGTAAAACCATAACTAGTAGCTGGAGATAGATTGGTCACATTAAAACTGGTTACTCCTCCACTTAGGCCAATACTAGTTCCATCTTGAAAAACTTCATAATCTACTACCCCAACATTATCCGTTGAAGCACTCCATGAAAGGGTAGTACTACTAGAGGTGGTAGCACTGGCGGTTAAATCAGTAATTGCTGATGGTCCCTGGGTATCAGCTGCAGTTGTAGTAGTAACATTGGCTGTATTACTTACTAAAGATGAATTTCCAGCGGCATCCAAGGCAATAGCAGTAAAAGCATAGTTAGTTGCTGGGCTTAGATTCATCACATTAAAATTGGTAGCTCCTCCACTTAGACCGATACTACTTCCATTTTGAAAAACCTCATAATCCACTACCCCTATATTATCTGTGGAGGCACTCCAAGAAAGTGCTGTACTACTAGAAGTGGTAGAACTGGCCGTTAAATCAGTAATAGCTGATGGTGCCTCGCTATCATCAACTAATGGGGTAATAGTGACTGCATCAAGCAAAATACCATCTCCAGAGACAGCTCCTCTATTAATTGGAGCTGTGTACGCCCGAATAACCGCAACATTCGAGTTTGCTGTTAACTCAAAGCTATACTCAGTCCATTGTGTTGTTAAAATAGATCGTTCGGAAAAGTTTGAAAACCCAGACCAATTGGCAAAGGCAGGTAAATAACTCTGCGGTGCCCTTTTAGCCCAAATTTTAATGGAATAAACTTGCCCGCTAGTGACATTAAATGTATAAGAGGCATCTCTTCCATTAGTCTGTCCAGTGGATGAGACTAACATGGAAAAGCTTCCATGCTCCACATCTGTAGATTCAGAAGAGATCACCGCCCCACCAGTCCATCCGGTTGTAGCATCTGACTCATTGTCAATTGAAACAGCGTTTGACTGTGTATGAATTTCTTGAGACCACAGAGTACTAGAGAGTAAAAGAGTCAATAATAATGTAAAGGTTGTTCTCATTTATATATGCATTTGGTTGGTAGCATATTAAGAGGGTAAAACCATGTTTTAGAGCTGGGGTCTATTAATTGGATGTAAAATTAATTACAATCGTGATTCAAGGTATTAAAGCTCTACCAAGTCCCATAATAATCTATAAAAAGCTAAAAGCCCGCTGAAATGCTATATATGTCGCTGTACTACAACATGAAACACATACGAATTCTTATAGATTACAAGACATTATTAGTCTAAAGACCAATTATTTAGGTCAAAATACATTCTTTATAATTTAAGCGATTTTAATTGCCTTTGGTAGAACATTTTTTATTCTAACTAGGGTTTGAAATAATTTTACCTCAATAATCCAACCTAAAACACAAAAACCCATGTATAGAAAATTCATCAAACGCTTTATGGATATTCTTTTATCCTTGCTAGCCTTGATTTTCCTTTCTCCAATTATAGTTCTTTTGTGGATCTGCTTATTTGTTGTCAATTCTGGGCAACCGTTCTTTTATCAATTAAGACCTGGCAAAGATGCACGTGTATTTAAACTTATAAAATTTAAATCCATGACTGATAAAAGGGACGAAAACGGAGAGTTATTGTCTTACGAAAAACGAGTCACTAAAATTGGTAGTTTTATACGCAAATACTCTTTGGATGAAATTCCACAACTTATCAATGTACTTTTAGGAGACATGAGTCTAATTGGTCCAAGACCACTTCTGGTTAAATATCTACCACTTTATAATGACTTTCAAAAGAAACGGCACCTTGTAAAGCCAGGAATCACTGGTTGGGCACAAGTTCATGGAAGAAATGCTATTTCATGGGATGAAAAATTTAACTATGATATTTGGTATATAGAGCATCTGAGTTTTACAACAGACCTTCAAATTATTTTGAAAACAATTAAAAAAGTAATCATAAAAGACGGTATTAATTCAGGACCGAACCTAAACATGGTTGCATTTAAAGGAAACAAAACATGAGAGATAGATCAGTTATTATAGGAGCCGGAACCCAAGGGCAGATTTATGCATCCTATTTACTTGAAGCAGGTATTGATATTGTTGGTTTTATTGACGACAATCCATCACTATTTGGAAAAAAAGTTGTTGGTGTACCTGTAATCGGATGTTATAGTGATTTATTCACTTCCCGATTTAAAGAAAATATTCAAGCTGTCTATTGTCCTATAGGGGACAACCATATTCGGGTTGAATATCTTACAGAGCTACACAAAGAAGGTTATAAGATCCCAAGTTTTATTCATCCTTCGGTTTCTATAGGTCCTGATGTAACTTTGGGTAAAGCGATATACATGTTAGTAGGTAATATTGTAATGCCGCACACCACTTTAGGAAACTATATAATGATCAATCAAGCAAGCACCATTGCACACCATGTAATAGTTGAAGATGGAACCTTTATGTCTTCCGGGGTTAATGTTGGCGCAGGTATTCGTGTTTGTGAAAAGACATACATTGGGATGGGTGTCACCGTTATGACCGGAGTTAAAAGTCTAGGCAAAAATTGCCTTCTTGGAGCTGGTAGTGTTATTATAAAGGATGTTCCAGAAAATGCTGTCATGGTAGGAAACCCAGGAAGAGTTTTAAAATATCAAAAAAACGATTATAATGTACAATGCAAACCTTAGTCACCCTATGGATTTATGTTTTATTGGGTCTGGTATATCATCCACATTTACTCTTATCCACCTTTTGGAAAACCGTATAGAGAATCAAACAAAAACTTTCCTAGAAATAGCTATTATAGAGAAGTACGAGGAATTCCATACAGGTATACCGTATGGGAAGAGATCTGGTGATTCCGTGCTTCTTATTACTTCTCTTAAAAATTTTCTCCCTAATCCAGAATACACAAAATTCATACATTGGCTCCATGAAAATTACCCCACCCTTATTAACAGGATGGAGTCCTCAGGTGGTGATTTAACTAAACAATGGCTCAAAAAATATAAAGAAAGTATAGATAAAGGTCAATGGGGTGATCTATTTATTCCTCGACATTTTTTTGGGATTTACCTAAAGGATAAATTAAACCAATTAATTAATCAACAGAGCTCTAAAGGTGTTTTAAAGGTTCATTACATTAATACCCAAGTAACTGATGTTACAAAAAATGATCCATACTTTACCATTATTGGAGGAGGACTACAACTTCAAAGTAAAAAAGTAATTCTTGGGATTGGTTCACTACCCAACCATAAAATTTATACTGACAAGAACATACTGACAAAAGATAAGCTCTTGTTAATCAATCAAATATACAACCCAAACTTGGATGAAAATTTAGAACGAATTTCAAATTTCACTTCATCTTTACACCAATCTGGGAGTTTGTGTAACATACTTATAATTGGTGCAAATGCTAGCGCTTTAGAACTGCTATATAAACTAAATGACAGACCACATAAAGGTGATTATACCACCAATTACTTCTTTTTATCAACCCATGGGGTACTCCCCGATTGTGAAGTGGACAGCAAAAAACAAGCAGATTATAATGCTATCCATCTAAATAATCTACAATCAGAAAGTGATTTAACGGCAGCTCAAATTGCAGAAGCAGCGGAACTAGATCTAGACGCTGCTGAAAAAATTCATTTGGGGGCTGCCTCCACTGTTGGAATAATATCCAATGCTTTTGGTAACCTTCTATCTAAATTAAATTCTGAAGAGCTGAAAAATTTTGCCTGCCTATACGGTAATGAAATCGGTAGACGTCAACGCTGTGCAGGCCAACATTATCTGGATGTTATTGATGATTTAAATTCAAAAGGTCAATTTAGGCATCTGAAAGGGCGGTTCAGGGATTTAATAAAACAAAACAACGGGGACTACCATCTACTCTACCAGTGCCCCGAAGCAGATACACCAAACACTTCGTCAATGCCATTTCATGTGGTGATTAATTGTATTGGAAGCGCGAAATTTGGCGCAAATAATAACCAAGTGCCCACCTTACTAAAAAACCTAATAAATAAAGGTTTAGCACGCCCAAATGCTTCTCAAATAGGATTACAAGTGAATTCTAAATTAGAATGCTCTGAAAATATACATGTAGTAGGACCATTACTTGCCGGAAATATTATAGAATCTAAAGCCGTTTGGCATGTTGAGCACTGTGGAAGAATCATTTGGTTATCGGGAGTTTTAGCTAAAACTATTGTGCAACCTCAACAGGCGACAATTACTAGTTAAAGAAAAGTCTTAACCCAAATAGTACTTTAAAAAGTAGCTCACCAGATGCCTATTGTTACTTCTGTTTTTAAAATTCCAGTCTAATTTTACATTTTTTTCTCTTGCAACTGTAACAAATTACAACTAGTGTTATCTTTAAGGAAAAGGAAATACTTTTTGAGCCAACAAGAGTTACATATTAATCAACTAATACAAGAATGCTTACAAGGGAAGCAATCCGCTCAATTAGCGGTTTACAATCGCTATTATAAGGCTATGTACAACACAGCCCTTAGAATTGTTAAAGATCCCTTTGAGGCGGAGGATGTTATGCAGGAATCGTTTTTAAACGCTTTCTCAAAATTAAAAAGCTATCGCGGGGAGGTCACCTTTGGTGCTTGGCTAAAACGAATAGTCATTAATAATAGCATTCAGCATTACAGAAAATCAGCTAAGGTAGAACACATTTCCTTAGATGATGTTTTGTATAGGGTTGAAGACACTGAAGTAAATGCACCAGAGGTAACTTTTACAAACTTGAAGGCTCAAGAAATAGTACAAACAATGAAGTTACTTAAGGGTAATTACAGAATTGCTTTGACCCTTAAATTAGTTGAAGGTTATGACAATCAAGAAATATGTCAAATAATGAGCGTCAGTGATTCAAGCTGTAGAACCTTAATCTCTAGAGCGAAAGAATCCTTGAGAAAAAAATTAAATGAGATTGCTTATGAGACCAAAGGATGAAATAGAGGAATTATTTGGGCGATTGGAGTCGAATTGGGATGCCCAAGAACCCAATAGCGGTCATCAACAACGGTTTTTAAATAGACTTCAGATGAACCAGGCCACCAAAAAGAACCACCAGAGTTCACAAAAATGGAAGTATATCTCTATTGCTGCTTCCCTTGCACTTCTGGTTACTATCGGAATTCAGTTCTATACACAACCACAACAAACGCAATCACAAACACAGGTTTCTGAGATCGAATCCGAAGGTAAATCCGAAAGGGTTCAACGAACTGAATATTATTTCAACACACTGATTGCTCAAGAGATTGAAATTATCGAAGAAGTCTCTAGTGAAAAAACTAAAAGATTGGTTGTTGATCTTAAAACACAATTATTACGTCTTGAAAACGATTACAAAGCCTTAGAGGCTGACCTTAACACCAAAGGAGATATAAAGCAAATTCTCAATGCAATGATCGTTAATTTTCAAACCCGAATTAAGCTAGCTCAAGAGGTGCTGAACAAAGTTAAAGAAATAGAAGATTTAAAAAACAAAAAACATGAAGAACAAACTGTTTAAAATCACATTAGCGCTTTGGTGTATTCCACTAGTCACCACAGCAAATATTGATCCAAAATTACATGGTAAATTCACCAAAGAAAAAACCATTAAAAAACAGTTCAATGTTAGCTCAGATGCCCTGCTAAAATTAGAAAACAGCTATGGTAACCTGCATATTACATCATGGGATCAAAATAGCACCACTATTGAGGTGCATATTCAAACCAGTTGCGATAATGAAAAGAAGGCCCAACAAAGGCTCGATCAAATAACTGTGGATTTCCAGGCCACTAACGCTATGGTCTCAGCTGAGACAATATTTGGTAACAACAGATGGGGATGGAATGATAACAATGTAAGTATTCAAGTAAATTACACGGTAAAAGTCCCGGTTAACAACAAACTCGATTTAAGTAATGATTACGGTTCAATCTACTTAAACCAAATAAACGGAAGCACAGAGATTCAATGTGATTACGGAAGCATGAAAATAGGTAAACTCAATTCCACTTCAAACGATATTTCCTTTGATTACACCTCTGATGCAACTTTCGATTTTATCAATCGTGCCACCATTAACGCTGACTATTCTAATTTCACTATTCAAGATGCAAAACAAATCGAATTGGAAGCTGATTATAGTAATTCAAGCATCAAAAACGTTGAAATGATTGACTTCTCCTGTGAGTATGGTGAAATCAATATTGAAAAGGCAGGTAAAATCATCGGAGAGGGCGATTATCTAACCACGAAAATAGGTCATGTTGAAGAAGCTGTGAACATCGAAGGTGATTACGGCGATATCAAAATAACAGAAATGACACCAAAGGCAAAAGACCTAACCATCAAAGGGGAGTACACCAATGTTGAAATCGGTTATAACCCTAGTTATCATTTTGATATTACAGCTGAATTAGAATACACAAAATTCAAGCATGATAACAATATTCAATTTAATATTAAAAGAGAAAAATCTACTGAAAGCTACTATCAAGGCCACCATGGTAGTAAAGGGAAGAATTCAGTCCAAATCGATATTGAATTTGGCGGATTAAAAATGATTCGTCGATAAATCATGTAATCAACAAAAAATAAAACACAAATGAAAAAAATCATCTTACTTAGCTTTGTATTTCTTGTATCTCAATGGTCCACTGCTCAATGGTTTGGACAAAACACCATTAAGGGTAACGGGAATGTGATTAAAGAAAACAGAAAAACGGCAGATTATGACCACATCAAAATGTTAGGATTTTTCGATGTCGAGCTCATCAGCGGCGAAGAAGGTTCCATTATAGTCACCGGAGAGGAAAACCTCATAACTCATATCGTTACAACGGTAAAAGGAAATACCCTGACTATAGAAGTTGAAAGTGGTTACAACTTAAAACCAAGTAAACGAACTGGCATCCTTGTTAGGGTTCCTTTTGAGACCATAAACGAGGTCACTCTTACTGGATCAGGGAATGTCTATACCAAGGATGTTATCACAAGTGACAACCTTAAAACAACACTTACAGGATCTGGGGATATCACCCTTAATCTCGAGGTCCAAAACCTAGAAACATTGGTCGTTGGATCAGGAGATGTCGAACTTTACGGAAATGCTCAAAAAGTATCCTATAAACTAACAGGTTCGGGTGATATCGAAGCGTTCAACTTAAAAGCGGAAGATGCTCAGGCAACCATTACAGGATCAGGTGATATAGACCTAAATTGTCAAAGTACTTTAAAGGTTAGAATAGCTGGTTCAGGTGATGTTACCTATACTGGTAACCCATCAAAAGAGGATAGCAAAATTTCAGGATCAGGCGAGGTTTCACGAGAATAAAAAATCATCAAAAAGCGAACGTGAAACACCCCTAGTAAGCATGAGTTTACTAGGGGTGTTTTTATTATTTTTAAATACAAAAAGGGGTAAGAAACTTAGGCCTCAACCTCTTCTTTGCTTTCAACAGCAGCTAAATAACGCTCTGCATCTAATGCAGCCATACAACCAGTCCCAGCCGCCGTAATAGCTTGTCTGTATTCTTTATCTTGAACGTCACCACTAGCAAATACCCCAGGTATGTTGGTCTTGGTAGATTTACCATTTGTAATGATATACCCAGTTTCATCCATATCCAGTTGACCTTTAAATATATCAGTATTTGGCTTATGACCAATAGCTATAAATAAACCAGTCACTTGGATCTGTTCTTTATCTCCTGTTTGATTATTCACCAAACGAAGTCCTTCAACTACCTGATCCCCTATCACCTCTTCGATTTCAGTGAAATATTTCACCTCTAAATTAGCCGTGTTGTTAACTCGGTGTTGCATGGCTTTAGAAGCTCGCATTTCACCTTTACGCACCAATAGTGTTACTTTACTACAAATGTTAGCCAAATAAGTGGCTTCCTCCGCAGCGGTATCCCCTCCTCCTACAATAGCGACATCTTGTCCCTTGAAGAAAAAACCATCACACACAGCACAGGCAGATACTCCACCTCCTCTTAGACGTTGCTCACTAGGCAGCCCTAAGTATTTCGCCGTAGCTCCAGTTGCAATGATAATAGACTCAGCTTCTAATGTAGATCCATTGTCAATTTCCACCTTATGGATTCCGCCATGAGCCTTACTAAGATCCACAGATGTGACCATTCCTATACGTACTTCAGTACCAAAGCGTTCAGCTTGTTGTTGAAGTTGAATCATCATGGTAGGTCCATCGATTCCTTCTGGATACCCAGGGAAATTATCAACCTCAGTTGTGGTGGTCAACTGTCCACCTGGTTCCATACCTGTATACATTATTGGTTTCATATCAGCTCTTGCCGCATAAATGGCAGCGGTATACCCTGCAGGACCAGACCCAATAATCAAACATTTAATTCTTTCTACTGTATCAGCCATAACTTTAATTTCTATTAATTCTCTATAGCAAAAGTAGCTATTTTGCCAAAAAGCTTACATCTAATTAATGAAAACATTTTATAAGCCAATAGAAAGTATTGATACCCCTAAATTTAATTTTAAAATATTACTACAATATGCTGTAACCTAAACAATTATTCGTAAATTAACATAGGTTTATTTGTTAATATATCAAAACATATGCTGTTATGAGAAAAATAATTTATCCAATCGTTATTGTGTTCGGATTGATTTTACTTTCAGCAATTCCGATTAACAACACACATGAAAGTTCCATTCAAGGGGTTTGGGAACTCGTCGACCGCTATACCTATGATGGTAATCAGATCACTGATACAATTGAAAACACCAACGGCTATCGGCAAATAAAAATGTATAGCAATGACAAGGTCATGTGGACTAGATTTGTTCCACTAGACTCTGTAGAATGGTTTGGTTATGGATCATATTATACCAAGGATAGTTCACTTGTTGAAACTTTGGAATACGGATCTAATTCTATGATGAAAATTATAGACACCATGAGAAAGTTCAAATTTAAACTGATGATAGATCATAACACCTATAGTCAGATTACTTTGGACAACGATGGTAATCCTATGTTTTCAGAAAACTACAGAAGGTTGGAGTAAATCACCACTATCGCAAGCTATAGTGGACTCTTGACAACTTTCTTAGATTTTCAGCTGCAGCCTCTGCAGTAATATCTCGTTGTGGGTTAGCGAACATTTCATACCCTACCATAAACTTTTTAACCTCTGCTGATCGAAGAAGTGGCGGATAAAAAGACATATGAAAATGCCATTCATCATGAGAACCACCATCAGTTGGTCGTTGATGAATACCTGAGGAATATGGAAAGGAGGTCTCAAAGAGATTGTCATACAGGGTCGTAAGTTCTTTGATAATAGCTGCAAAGGCGATTTCTTCCTCTACATTTAACTGACTGATATCCTGATAGTGTTTTCTTGGAACAATCATTGCCTCATAAGGCCATACAGCCCAGTAAGGTACCAAAGCCACAAAGTGATCATTTGAAAGCAAAATACGCTCATCCAATTCAAGTTCTTGTTCTAGGTAATCCTTAAGAAGACTCTTAGAGTGTGTACTCCAGTAGTTGCGCTGACTAGTTTGTTTTTTCAATACCTCCTCAGGAATCGAAGATTGTGACCAAATTTGACCATGTGGATGTGGATTACTACATCCCATGATAGCTCCTTTGTTTTCAAAAATCTGTACATAATTAATCCCCTCTTTTGCACCAAGTTCCAAAAACTCCTTCTTCCAAAGCTGTACAACTTGGGTAATTTGTTCAACGCTCATAAGAGGAAGTGTTAGCCCGTGGTTGGGTGAGAAACAAATCACCTTACAAATTCCACTTTCCGTTTGACCTTGTAACAATCCATTTTGATATTTTTCTACAGGCAGTTCAGGCATTAAAGCGGCAAAATCGTTGGTAAAACTATAAGTACCGTTATAATCAGGATTTGTATCTCCACTTGCTCTTGTATTAGTTGGACATAAATAACATGTTTCATCATAGGTCTTATTCTCCAGGGTACTTTTAACATCCTTCTTCCCTTGCCATGGTCGCTTTGTTCTATGTGGTGAAACAAGTACCCATTCTCCAGTTAATATATTAAAGCGTCTATGTGGTTTATCGTTTAACATGATAATGATTTTTGAAATTTTCTTTTACTTAATTACTTCTACCGCGTCACTAATGCTCACTTCAATTGGTGTCAAGTCAATACCGAATTGCTTTCTATATGCTATTGAAATCCTTTCGATGTATGAAGAAATCTCGTCTTTGTGTACAACATTAATGGTGCAACCTCCAAATCCACCTCCCATCATTCTAGCTCCTAAAACACCTTTTTGTGTCTTGGCATAATCAACCATAAAATCCAATTCCTCACAACTTACCTCATAGTTATTACGTAACCCGTGATGAGACTCAAATAATAACCTTCCAAATTCTTCAAAAAATCCTTTTTCAAGTGCTTCTGCAGCCAACTGGGTACGTCTATTTTCTTGGATCACATATGCTGCACGATCGAACATAGTGGGGGTTAAATCTTCTTTAAAAGACTTCAACACATCTTCTGGTACATCGACCAAATAGTGGTAATTGGGATGGTCCTTTTCAATAATGGCAAGTGCAGCTTCACAATCCGCTCTTCTATTATTATATTCACTACTGGCTAGATTATGCGAAACATTAGAATTTAAAAGTACTAAATGGTAAGGCTCTAGATCTGCTTGAATCATTCGGTACTCTAAATTTTGGCAGTTTAACAATATCAGCCTGTCCTTTTGACCTCTTACCACGGTGAACTGATCCATGATTCCACATTTGGTTCCTACATAGTTGTGTTCAGCATCTCTGGAAAGATGAATAATCTCATCTTTAGTAAGTCCAATTGCAAACAAGTTGTTTAAACCTGTGGCTATTCCACATTCTAAAGCGGCAGAGGAACTTAATCCTGAGCCCATTGGAAGTTCACTCTCTACAATACAGTCAAACCCGTGGATAGATCCTGGGTAAATTTGATCAATGTAATGAATTACGCCTAAAATATAATTTTCCCACTCCACATTGCTTATACCAACATCATCAATTGAGAATGAAAATCCATTATCAAAATTTTTAGACCATACATTACACTTCCTGGTATTATTTCTTTTTAGATAGAGTTTAATCTTCTTATCGATAGCTGCAGGGAGCACATGTCCCCCATTATAATCGATGTGTTCTCCTATTAAATTAATTCTTCCAGGTGATTCAACAATCAATTCGTGCACAAAATTCTCTAAATTAAGGGCTATTGTTTGTCTATTTTCAGATTGAGTCGTATTTTTCAATTCAAATATGTATTTAACAAAAACAAATATAATAAAAGTATAATTCACTTTTATTGTTTTTTCAATTTATTTATGATAAACAACCAAGAATCCTACTACACCGACGTTGATAAGATGCACGTAGCCACCGATTGCATAGTATTTGGCTTTCATCAAGATGAACTAAAGTTACTGATTTTTAACAGAAGAGTTCAGCCACACAAAGGTGGTTGGTCACTCATCGGAAGCTTTGTAAAATTAAATGAAGATGTTGACCATGCGGCAAAAAGGGTACTACGCGATATCACTGGCCTTGACAATGTTTTTTTTGAGCAATCTAGGACATACGGTAATGCAGAGCGTGATATGGGGGCTCGATGTGTTTCAGTAGCACAATTTGCTCTGATAAGAATAGACGAATATGATGAGGAGCTTACAGAGATGCGCGGTGCCTTTTGGTATCGCTTAGAAGAACTCCCTGAACTAGTATTGGATCACTATCAAATGGTCATTGACGCCTTAGATATCCTTAGAAGAAAGGCCAAACATCAGCCCATTGGATTTGAACTCCTACCGGAGAAGTTTACCATTCCCCAATTGCAAAGCTTATACGAGGCAATCTTTCAACGAAAATTAGATCCAGGAAATTTTAGAAAGAAAATATTGTCCTTTAAAATCTTAAATAGACTTAATGAAAAGGATAGAAGTTCGTCTAAACGTGGGGCTTTCTACTATACTTTTGATCATGACACTTATGAGAAATTGCTTAAATCTGGCTATAATTTTGATTTTTTATAGAGCCATCCTTATCTCGAACAAACGGATAAAGAATCCCTACAGTTGTCCTTTTATTAATTTATTGTAAGCGATTTCATAGATTTCCTCATAAAGGGGAACTACATAATTGATATCAAATATACTGGCCTGATTTCGGGCTTGTTGTTTGAATTTCTCAAGTCGTTGATCATCACTTAGAATATGAAGTGCATTTGCTATCATATCATCCACATCACCAATGGGGCTTAAAAACCCACTTACACCATGTTTGTTAACCTCAGGTATACCACCAGCATTACTAGAGATTACGGGCACTTCATTGACCATTGCCTCTAAAGCGGCCAATCCAAAACTTTCGGTCTCTGAAGGCAATAGAAAAAGATCAGAATAACATAATATTTTATCAACCTCATTACTGTTACCTAAAAACGCCACTTTATTCGCAATACCTAATTCCTGACATAAATCCTCAGCAGGTTCTTTTTCAGGCCCCTCACCTACCATAATCAATCTTGCGGGCATAACCTTTTGAATCCCGTGAAATATCTGTATCACATCATCTATACGCTTTACTTTCCTAAAATTGCTGATATGTGTAATGATGCGTTCATTATCTGCGGCCATAATACTACGTCCGCAATCGGCGTATTGTTTTTTATATTTAGTTAAATCAATAAAGTTTGGAATCACGTGAATATTATTCTCAATATCAAAAAGACGATTCGTATCGTCTTTTAAGTTTTTCGACACAGATGTCACTACATCGGATTTATTAATACTGAAAGTAACTGCAGGCTTATAAAATGGATGATTTCCCACTAAAGTGATATCGGTTCCGTGCAAAGTCGTTACAATTGGAATGTGCACTCCTTGGGTCTTAAGCATCTCTTTAGCCATATAAGCTGCATAGGCATGTGGTATTGCATAATGAACATGTAGGATCTCTATTTTATAAAGTTTAACCATATCCACTAGCTTACTCGAGAGTGCGAGTTCATACGGCTGGTAGTGAAATAAAGGGTATTCAGGAACGTTTACCTCGTGAAAGTGAATTTTCCCACTCAAAAGCGCCAAACGAACAGGCTGCTTGTAGGTTATAAAATGAATTTCATGACCTAGGTTTGCCAGTGCCATTCCAAGCTCTGTAGCCACTACTCCACTCCCACCAAAGGTGGGGTAACAAACGATTCCAATTCGCATAACTATGTTTTTTAATCAAAATATTGCCTTTTGAGTCGAAACAACTTTCAATACATAACAAGATTTTTTTAGACAAGGGTTCAGAAAACGCTCTTAGGATTCATCACTACGCATGGCATCGTATATATAACCCTGAATATGACTCCGTATATCTTCCGAAATTAATTTTCTGTTCATCATTGTTGGATAAGTCCTGTTAGATAAAAATACATACACCAAATTATATACCGGATCTACCCAAGTAAAAGTCCCTGTAAAACCACTATGTCCATAACTCAAGGTTGAAGAACAACCACACGTAGGGCCTGATTCACCTAATTGGGGTTTATCAAAACCGACGCCCCTTCTGTTATTCTGATCACAAAAATAGCAGTTGTTATACTTTTTTAAGGTTTGTTCACTGAAATAACGCAGGCCCCCATAATACCCTTTTTGAAGGAACATTTGCATAATTTTAGCCACATCGTTGGCGTTGCTAAATAGACCTGCATGGCCCGCGACTCCGCCTAACATAGCTGCTCCCATATCGTGCACGTAACCCTGAATAGTCTGTTGCCTAAAATAATTATCTACCTCAGTGGGTACGATCATTCCTTTTCTAAACTTCTCTAAAGGATTGAAACTGGTATGGTTCATTCCTAATGAGGCGTAAAAATGTTCATTTGCAACCTTATCCAAGGACTCGTTATAGTGATCCTCTATAAAGCGTTGCATGATTAAAAAAGCTAGGTCACTATATTTGTATTCAAGTCTAGAGCGCAATTCGCTATCCTTAATAATGGTAAAGATACTGTCTTTATAATCTTTACGCATGTACAAATGATCCGCTACTTTTATATTAAATTTTCGGTCGGGCTCCGTTTTGTAATACTTCTCTAAAGGTAGATTAGAATTCTCTCCCACGGTAGCCTTGTAAAATGGTATCCATGCTACTAGACGAGCATAATGTGATAGTACATCTAATACTTTTAAGTTGCTCTTATTGCTATCACGTAATTCTGGAATTAATTCTCCAAGGGTAGAATCAAAAGAAAGCTCTCCTTTTTCTGATAATTGCATAAGTAAAGGCAAAGTAGCAGTAATCTTTGTTAGGGAGGCTAGATCATATATATGATCACTTTGAACTTCATCACCTCCATAGGTGGTCTTACCAAAATTCTTGTTGTAAACTACCATCCCATCACGAGCCACCAATATTTGTCCCCCTGGAGTCATCCCAGAGCTCACCGCTACATTCATTAAAGAATCAACTTTACCAAGAGTCTTTGAACTTAGGCCTACTCGCTCTGGTATGGAATAACCTAAGCGTGATAAGCTATTGGTGATAAACCCTCTATTTTCTGGCAATTTTGCATGAGCCGTAACCGGTAGACTTCCTTTGGCTGCAATAGCACCAAAGATTACCTCTGCAGAGGTTTCTTGTGAGATTGGATCATTTAAATAGCTTACTATGATAGTTTCGATGTTGTCAATACTCTGTAAACCGAGTAATGCATATGGCTTCACAAATACATCCAAAATCACACGTTTGTTCCTAGCGATTTCATATAACCAGGTCTTTTCTTTATCCGTGAAATCCGCTGCTTTCCATGGAGTCTCAGTTGATCGATGATGCCCAACAATAACCAGGTTAAAAGGCTCAAGGGCATTAATTAAATCTCCGAGATTATTGGATTGGACCAAGGTAACATCAGCATATTTCTTTAATGCATCGAAGAAGTGGTAATGTTTTCCATCGCCCATGGGTACATAAGCAATTTTTTGCTTGTCTAAATTTCTAATGGGAACTAACTGGTCATCATTCTTAGCCACCGTAATAGCATTTTCCATCACCTTTTCAAACAGAAGTTTATCCGAAACTCTGTTGAGATCCTTCGCTAAGTTCTTCGTGGAAACAGGATGATAGTGGTTTAAACCTACTTTGTATTTAGCTTTAAGTATCTTTTTTACTGAATGTGCTAGGCGCTGCTCAGTAACAATTCCATTCTCATAGGCATCTTTAAGGGCTTTCACTCCTTTTGCTACATCTTCCGATATGAGTAATACATCATTTCCAGCTAAGAAGGCAGATAAATCTACATTACCACTCTGGGCATAATTGGCCACACCTTTCATCTCCAGAGCATCTGTAAAAATAAGACCATTGAATTGTAGTTTTTCTTTTAGTAGTCCCTCTACAATAGCCTTGGATAAAGAAGATGGGAATCCAGGTCTACTTTCTAAACTAGGGACATTCAAATGCGCCACCATTACACTAGATAAACCTTCTGGGATTAGTTTTTTATATGGGTACAATTCCACGCTATCAATTCGCTCTTTGGTGAAATCTACTGTAGGTAAAACCTTGTGTGAATCTTGAGAGGTATCTCCATGACCTGGAAAATGTTTTGCATTTGCTAAAACTCCTGCACTTTGCATGCCACGCATAAAGGCAAGTGATTTCTCTGTAACGTTATCCCGGTTTTCTCCAAAAGAACGATTACCGATAATGGGATTCTTTGGATTGGTGTTAATATCTACATCTGGCGCAAAATTAATATGCATACCAAGGCGTTTGGTATGCTCTCCAATATGTTTGCCAACTTGCTCAATTAATGAGTTGTCCTTTACTGCCCCTAATACCATATTATATGGAAAGGCAAAGGTGGAGTCCAGGCGCATGGATAATCCCCATTCGGCATCCATTGACATTAGTAATTTTACCTTAGATAGTTCCTGTATTTCGTTATTAAAGGTCGCTTGTCTATAGGGCCCTCCAGTTGAAAAAATCACACCACCTACATGATAATCAGAGATCAATTTTCGTACCTGATCCAAGTGGGTTTCGCCTTTATCCGTAAAAGCTCTAATCATATACAATTGGCCTATCTTTTCTTCAAGACTTAAGCTATTGTAGATACTATCTACCCACTGCTGTTGCTCAAGGCGGTCTTCAGTAGCCAATGGATCTATTTGCTGACCATAGGACAGGCATACTCCAAAAAACAATAAAGTAACAAGAAAATATTTTTTCATTTTGATGCAAGAGTTTTTTTTCCGCCTAAAACCAGTACCTTATTAAAAGAAATAAGCTATCGACACAACGGTTGCTATTAATTTTTTTCCCGTGCAACTGTAGTTTAGTTCATGAACCTAGCATGCCAACTATCCCTTGCAGGCACTTCCCAGTAATTCTGGTATTCTTCCTTATTGGTCACTAGGTTATTAAACACAATAGTGTTTTGTGAAACGGCCCTTTGCTTGGCCATTTTTTTAAAGTCAGAAAGGGGCTTGTATGCAATATAATCTCCTTGACGATAAGACACGTTCATCTTATCCAATAAGTCTACATTGTACTGTTTTTCTAATTGCTGTATAAATCGTACAGAAGCATCAATGGAACAGCCACTTGGTACGTTAAACTCCTGATCCAAGGCAATGACTATAAAACGCTTATAACGAATCTCATAGGAAGCCTTGAGGTTCGCTCCGTGTGCAGTCCACTGAGTTATAAATTCTTTTGATTTATCTTTAATTTGTTCGATTTCTTCTTCCGTAAAACTCCGGTTGGCTTGATAAATCCACACTCTGGCAGCATCGGAAAGTTCATTAAATTCAACAAACATGATCTTTTCAATTTAAATTATTCCTAATTCAAGCCTAATAGCTTATTTTACAAATCTTCGGCATCAGCCAAAAGCTCTGCAACGTCCATTACTTTAATGGATGTACTTTTCTCTTTAGATTTAACGCCATCGGTTAGCATTGTATTGCAGAAAGGACATCCCGCTGCAATAATTTCTGCTTTAGAATCCATGGCTTCTTCGGTTCTAGCGATGTTAATCTCCTTATCCCCTTTTTCGGCCTCCTTAAACATTTGGGCTCCACCAGCACCACAACATAAGCCGCGTTTTTTGCAGCTTTTCATCTCCACAAGTTCAGCGTCTAGCTTCTCGATCAATTCACGAGGCGCCTGGTAGACGTTATTTCCTCTACCTAAGTAACAAGGATCGTGGAACGTAATGCGCTTACCCTTGTACTTTCCACCTTCAATGGTAAGTTTTCCTTCCTCTAGTAAAGATCGTAAAAACTGTGTATGGTGTACTACCTGGTATTGTCCTCCCAAGGAAGGATATTCATTTTTAATGGTGTTAAAGCAATGTGGACAACTGGTTACGATTTTTTTAATTTCGTAACTATTTAAGACCTCAATATTGCTCATTGCTTGCATTTGGAAAAGCATTTCGTTTCCAGCGCGTTTGGCAGGATCTCCAGTACATCCTTCTTCGGTACCCAATACTGCAAAATTAACACTTGCCTTATTAAGCAGTTTAACAAATGCCTTGGTTATTTTTTTTGCGCGGTCGTCAAAACTACCTGCACATCCGACCCAAAACAATACATCAGGAATTTTCCCCTCAGCAGTCAATTCTGCCATTGTTGGCACCTTAATAGAATTACTCATTTGTACTTTAATTTTGTGTATTCACAGCCTTAACACCATTATATTTTTACTACATATATTATTTTAAAATATGTAGTGTGTAATTATAACAGCTTAATCGTGTTTTCCGTCATCAAACACCTGAATGGTAACTTCCTTATCAATAAGATCAGTAAATTTACCATTGTAACGTGTAGCTTTAACTAAATGGTTGTCTATCCAGTGATAGTTCCCACCACGAGGTTTACCCATTAGCATTCCGTGGTATTTAAACCCGTGCTTATTTAACCATTTTTCAGTTACTTCTCTGTGTTCTTCAGTCCTTGAGGTAAAAAAGAAAATAATATGTCCTTGTTCATACCATTTATTCAAGGTCTTTAAGGCATCAGGATAAACATTAGCAGTCGCCATTCGTTCTGGCTCCTCATTAGGGATATCATCACAAACTGTACCGTCGATATCAATTAAATAATTTTTAATCCCTTCTGGTAATACTGGACTAATGTGTTCTCCGTCCTGCAATTTTTCACTTAACAATTTTTCCACTTCTTCTTTGTTCATTTTCAATTTTTATTTCTGATTCACTATTTACTCATTTCTCCAATTCAGACGATCCATTTGATTATAAGGCCAAGGCGCTGCATTATTTTCAATATTGGTCATCATGTTATTTAGTTCCATAGGCGCAGCAGATTGTTCCATCACTAAAAATCTACGCATATCAACAATAATGGACAATGGATTTATATTAACTGGACATGCCTCTACACAAGCATTACATGTAGTACATGCCCACAATTCTTCTCTAGTTATATAATCGTCCAATAATTGTTTTCCATCCTCTTTAAACACCCCATTATTGGCATCAATATTCTTTCCAACTTCCTCTAAGCGATCCCGGGTATCCATCATTATCTTACGGGGGGATAACTTCTTTCCGGTTTGGCTAGCAGGACACTCACTTGTGCAACGACCACACTCTGTACAACTATAGGCGTTCATAAGTTGAACCCAGTTTAAGTCACCAACATCAGAAGCTCCAAACTTCGCTACATCTTGCTCATCACCTTCCTCGGGCATAGCATAAGGATCCGCTTCTGGATCCATCATCAATTTCACTTCACTGGTTACCGACTCCATATTATTCATTTGCCCTAGCGGGTTTAGGTCAGAAAACCAAGTATTTGGAAAAGCTAGCAAAATATGAAGGTGTTTTGAATAATACAAGTAGTTCAAGAAAATTAATATCCCTACTATATGTAGCCACCAAGCTGATCGCTCAATTAAAATTAAACTACTTTCTCCTAGTGGGGTGATAAGATTGGATAAGTATTGACTAACTGGAAAAGCACCAGCCTGTTGGTAATGCTCACTACCTAACTGTTGTAGACTATAATCGGCCGCATTCATGGTTAAAAATAGCACCATTAATACCACTTCAAAGTACAATATAATGTTCGCGTCTGACTTGGGCCAGCCTTTCATCTCTGAAAATAAAAACCTTCTCAGCTTAATAATATTTCTACGAATCCAAAATATCACTACTGATACAATTACTAACAGCGCAAGTATTTCGAAACTCCCGATAAGAAAGTCGTAAAATCCGCCTAAAAAGCTAAGCACTCTATGGGTACCAAATAGGCCATCGATAATAATTTCAATAACCTCAATATTGATAATGATAAAACCAACATAAACAATGATATGTAGTATACCAGCAATGGGTCTAACTACCATTTTTTGTTGACCTAATGCAACGAGAATCATGGTTTTCCAACGTTCAGGCTTTCGATCAGTGCGTTCAAGGTCTCTACCTAATCGAATATTTCTAATAAGTCGCTTGAGATTAGCGGCAAAATAACCAATTCCAGCTATAAGGACCAGCGCAAATACTATTTGAGATACGTAATTCATGATGCTACTTTGGTTTAATTTTTTTGCTCTATGTCGTCTTCTTGTTCATTAGGTTCATAAGGTTTGGCTTTTTTTCCAAAAAGTGAAAAGTGCACATAACGTTTTGGGTTCAAACGCATATCTTCAAGAAGTAATTCTAACTCAAGACTAGCATCAGAGAGATTTGTGTATAACTCATCATCATTCATTAACTTCCCAATAGACCCTTCTCCTTGCTCTATTTTGCCCATGACCTGATTGAGTTTGATCATGCTGTTTTTTAAACTATTTACGGCAAGACCTATATCGGCATTGACAAGAGTGTCACTCAGACTTGCTAAATTCTCCGATAATTGGTCTACATTGGTCAAAGTGCGATCTAGCTTTCCTTTATTGGTAGATAATAAGTTATTTAAGGTTTGACCTGCCTGATTAAAATTATAAGTAACCCCATCAAGATTTTCAAGGGTGTTTTTTATATGTTGACGACTTGTGGAGTCCAAAATAGCATCTACTCCAATCATCACAGAGTCCGCATTTTTCAATATTGCATCTAAGCTTTCTTGTAGTGGTGCTAATTTTTGATTCACCAACTCCGTCAGACCTGGATCAATAGAACTCTGAAGGGTGTCGCCTTCTTTGGAGAGCTCAGCTTGATCATAAATTGGAACTATCCTCAATCCTTTCCCTGCAATAATACCAGTATCATAAATTTCAGCAGTACTGTTTTTTGAAAATTGAAAATCATTATCAATGGTAAAGCTGACAAGCAAATGTCCTTTGGAATCCAAAAAGCGAATGTCCTGTATGGTACCAACCTTAAGTCCATTTATACTCACTGAGGTGCCTGGAGTAAGCCCATTGACTTTTTCGTATACGGCGTAAAAAGTTCTACTTGAACTAAATATGTTAGTGGCTTTTAAAAAAGTAAAGCCCAAAATAAAAAGGACGATCCCGCCAACAACTATGATTCCGGTTTTAAGTTCTCTGGTAAGTTTCAAACTTTATTTTTTTGTGTAAGCAACAAAATTAGGAATTATTTTTTTAGAACGGGATTAATTTCAATTGGATTTCAGCACAGACTGGACTTTAACCTTTTCACCATTTTTAAAGGCGACAATAAAGCTACTTTTATAGCCCTTTGAAATAGCATTTTGGCGCATCTGCTGAACTTGTTCGTAACTTGTGGTCTCACCGTAATAATACCTAAATACGGACCCTTCTTTTTCCCTGCTAATAGGATCTAATCCTTTGAAGTTATAAGACTTAGTTTCTACCGCCTTGGAGCCTGCTGCAATTTGAACTCTAAAGCTCACCCCAGGTTCCACCACGCTGGCTGTTTGATTAGAGGTATCAGTTTGTCCATGATCACTTACCTCAGAAGAAAAATCAACACCGACATTCTCCTCCAAGTGAGTTTTATACTTTTTTACCGCATTGGCGATGGACTCTGCCATATCGCCTTTTCCTTTTTTAGAATTAAGGTAGGTTCCCTCTGGTTTATATGTTAAGAATCCTGTCTCAATTAACACACTTGGCATAAAAGTTTGGTGGAGCACAATAAATCCTGCTTGTTTTACGCCTCGGTTAACTCGGTTTAGATTACTGGTAAAATTATCCTGAATAGCTTTTGCTAAAAATACACTCTGATCTAAAAATTCCTCTTGCATCATCGTGAGACCGATAAAAGATTCTGGAGAATTTATATCATAGGCCGCATAGTTTACCTCATAATCTTCCTCTAAATAGATCACTGAGTTTTCCTTTTTAGCAACTTCGAAATTACGCTTATTTGCATGCAAACCTAAGACAAAAGTTTCTGTCCCATGAGCACTGGAATTGTGAGCGTTACAATGTACCGAAACAAACAAATCAGCTTGAGCATCATTGGCTATTTTACCTCTTACATAGAGATCCACAAAACTGTCATCTTTCCGAGTGTAGACCACTTTAATATTAGGTGATTTTTTTAAAATTTCTCCTACCTTAAGCACGATGTCTAACGCGATTTCTTTTTCTTTAAATCCGCCTCCTAGGTTTCCTGGGTCGTGTCCACCGTGACCTGCATCTAACACCACGGTAAATGGCTTGGTTTGATAAGTATTTAATTCTGAAGAAAAACAGAATTGAACTAGTAAGAGATTTGCAGTAAGTAAAAGTGAAACTATATATTTGTTCATGGAACAATAACGATTTATTGCTGTTATTTATTTTGTTTAAAATTTTTTGATCTATACCAAAGAGAACAAAAAATATACGTAAGTTTGGCAGGTCAAAAACCGAGCCACATTCAGTACAAAAATAGTATTAAAAGCTTTGCAAGCAAAGAAACTCAACATACTTTTATCGCTTTTCACCCTAATGATAGGGTGGCACACATATGGACAAGAAAGGCCTAAGGTTCAAGCGCTTAATATTCCTGCAGAAACTCAAATATTAGACAGCCTTTATGTCAGCGCAGATGAGGTGCTTCTAAGTCAAGCTGCAGTAGACACCATTCAGCGCGATAGCACTGCTCAAGATTCTACAAAACAAGGCTTCCTCCAAGGCATCATCAGTTACAAGGCGAAGGATTACATGAAGATGAGCCGAACTGAAAATAAAATTTATCTATACAACGAAGCAGAGGTTATTTACCAAGATTATGAATTAAAATCTGGTATTATCGTTATTGATTACACCACTAACGAGGTTGATGCAGGCCGCATAAAGGACAGTGCAAATGCGCTGGTTCAACCTCCTTATTTTAAGCAAGGTAACAATATTGTAGAACCCGATTCTATCCGTTTTAATTTCGATAGCAAAAAAGCCCTTATCTTCAATTCTAGAACCGAGCAATCAATGGGTGAAAGCATGAATGTATTTGCTCAAACAGTAAAAAAAGAAAATGACTCAGTATATTTTTTAAGAGAAGGTAAAATTACCACCGCCGATGATGTGGATAATCCAGATTACTATATTCGAGTCCGAAAAGGAAAATTTGTACCAAACAAAAAGATTATTGCAGGTTTTAGTAATATGTACATCGCCGATGTTCCAACGCCTATTGCCGTTCCTTTTGCCTATTTCCCAATGTCTCAAGATCGTCGAAATTCTGGCGTAATAATGCCAACACCAGGACAAACAAACCGACGTGGCTATTCACTACAAAACGGTGGGTATTACTTTGCCATAAGTGATTATTTTGATCTTGCGCTAATGGGAGATTACTATACAAATGGTAGTTATGGTGTCCGAGCAGAATCCAATTATGCAAAGCGTTACAAATTCCGAGGTGGATTGCGTATACGCTACGAAAACAATATTGAGAGTCAAAAAGGGTTTCCTGATTATTCCAGGGGGACCATCTATAACATTCAATGGAACCACAGTCAAGATGCTAAGGCAAGTCCAAATTCTAGGCTCTCTGCATCGGTAAACTTTGGTAGTAGCCAGTATTATAGAAACTCATTAAATCAATTCAATACGCCAAACTTCTTGAACAATACCTTACAATCATCAGTTTCGTATAACAAGACGTTCCCGGGTTATCCTATGGTCAATTTAAATGCCACTACCTCTATACAACAAAACACTAGAGATCAATCGGTAAATATGACTCTCCCAACCCTACAGGCAAGTATGGAACGTATTTTCCCGTTTGCCAAACGCGATGGTGCAAAAAAAGGAATTATTCAAAACATTAACTTTCAGTACAATTTCAGGGCAGAAAACAGACTGACAACCATCGATACTTTGTTATTCAAAAAAGAAATGTTTGACAATGCCAAAGTTGGTTTTCAGCATTCGATCCCTATTAGCACAAACTTTAAGTTGTTTAAACACTTTAGTGTGTCCACTGGAGCAAATTACAATGAGGTATGGCAACTTAAAACCATCAACAGAAATGACTACGACCCATTATTAGAAGAGGCTACTATCGACACCCTTAGTGGTTTTAACCGTTATGGAACTTATAACTTTAACGCCAGTTTAGGAACCACTCTTTATGGTACCTTCACCTTTAAAGAAGGAAGTAAAATACAAGCAATACGACACACGGTCCGTCCTTCTGTAAGTTATGGTTACACCCCATCGTTTGAACAATACTACGATGAGTACATCGACCAAAATGGTGAAGTACGACAATACTCTCCTTTTGAGAACGGTATTTATGGTGTTCCTGGGTTGCACAACTCTAACAGTGTTGGACTGTCGGTAAGTAATGTTTTAGAGGCCAAAGTAACAGATAGAGATACCACTGCAACCGAGCCAAAGAAAATCATGCTGCTCAACAATTTAAATTTTAGCACTGCCTATAATATTGTCGCCGATTCTCTGCCTTGGAGCCCTGTAAGAATGAGTGGAGGTACTCAGTTCTTTCAAAATAAGATGAACGTGAATTTCGGTGCCACCTTGGATCCATACGCTATCGATAACAACGGGACTCGAATCGATGTATTCAATTACGAAAACGGAGGTAGTCTGTTTAGACTCACCCAGGCCAATGTCAATGTAAGTTATTCTTTTAATAGTAAGTCCTTTAGCGGGAAACAAGATGATGACAAAGTTGATAACACCCAAAGTGGTGGACGCGAAGATGACTTATTTGGACGCGCCCAAGACTTCAGTGATGAGCGTACCTTTGCCGATGATGAGGATGATGATCAAGAAGAGCTCCCTGCTGAGGCCTACGCTGCGAAACTACCTTGGGATTTAAGGCTCGCCTATTCCCTAACCTACTCCAATAGGAACAGGGAAAGTGAGATCACCAACAACTCCCTTATGTTCTCTGGAAATATTGATCTCTCACCTCAATGGAAAGTCGGTATTTCTTCAGGTTATGATTTTAAACAAAAAGGATTTACATACACCCAATTACGTTTTGCAAGAGATTTGAAAAGTTTTAGATTAAACTTCAACTGGGTTCCATTTAGTAGTCGAGCTTCATGGTTCTTTTTTATTGGGATCAAATCCTCCATGCTGAGCGATCTTAAGTGGGAAAAACGCAGTGAACCAGATAGACGACTATAGAAAGATAATTAACTATTCTTTTGCCCTTTATTAAATTAAGTTGAATCAACAAAAAAAATAAATTTATGAAAACGATTATCAATACGGACAATGCACCTGCGCCTTTAGGACCATACAACCAAGCCGTTTTAAAGGCAGACACACTTTATATTTCAGGACAAATTGCCATTAACCCAGAAACCAACCAGCTTATTACCTCTGGGGTTGAAGATGAGGCAAGACAAGTGATGAAAAATTTAGATGCCGTTTTAAAGGCAGCATCCATGACTTTTGAAAATGTGGTAAAGAGCAGTATTTTTTTAAATAACATGGCGGATTTTGCTAAAATCAACGTTATCTACGGCTCCTATTTTGATGAAAAAACCGCACCAGCTAGAGAAACAGTTGCAGTTGACACCTTACCTAAAAATGTCAATATCGAAATTTCAATGATTGCGGTACGATAACTTACCATTTTAAATCTTTATTTACTATATAAGCCTTTACTCCATTTATAATAGTAAAGATATCTTTACTATTATAAATGGAGTTTAAATTATTTGGATATTCTTATCTCGAAAAGAATCCAATCGCGCATCCATAGGATCAAGCTCGGTAAGAAGGATATCAACTTGATCAATATCACATACCTTATAACGCTGATCAGAGTGAAGCTTTTCAGAAATAACAGGACAAACCACTTTTTTCGACGCTTTTACCATTGCCTTTTTCAATTGAACAATTTCCCAATCGAATTCAGTCAAACCATGTTTAGAATCTATAGAATTCGTACCTAAAAAACACATGTCCACCCGAATATCAGACAACATATTGATAGCATCCCCACCGATGGCTATTTGAGAACTCTTGGCCATTTTACCCCCTATAAAAATCAAATCTATATTGGGTTTTGTCATCAATTGATTTGCCACGGGCAAGCTAGGTGTAAAACAAGTAATCTGAAGCTCTACTGGAATAAGTCTTGCGAACTCCATGTTTGTTGTACCACCACTTAGTAGAATTACCTGCCCCATTTTAAGTAAACTTATTCCTTTTTGGGCAATTTTAGTTTTTAATTCTAGAGCATAGATATCTCCCCTGCCTATGTGAATATTATCAAAACCCAGGGATATTGCTCCCCCATGGACCTTTTTCAGCATTCGTTCTTTGTGCAACTCTGTGATGTCCCTACGAATTGTATCTACTGAAACATTAAGTGTTTCCGCTATATCTGTTAAAAGCACCCTATTGTGAATTCTAACTTCATTTAAAATGAATCTTTTTCGCTCCGCTTTAAGCATGATCTTAATTGGTTGTTGAGAATAGCAAAATACCGCAAAATATTAACAAAACAAGCATATCCTCCTAAATTTATTGACTGAATTATAGCATAAGTTACCAAATAATGTAAAATTATTGCACAAAACTGCATGTAGTTGCATTAATTTACTTAATTTTAGCTTGCTAGTTCGCAAAATTTTTAACAATTATGTGCTAAATATTTATAAATACAACCACCAAACATCCTTAATGGATGTCGATAAAACAATTTAAATCAACTTTTAAAACTCTAATCATGAAAACAAAACTTAAAGCCTTCTTTTGGTTTTTCTCCCTTTTTTGTTGGCTTGCCGCATGGGGACAGACCAATCAAATAACGGGTATTGTCTATGATCCTCAAGGAGTTCCAATTCCAGGCGCAAATGTGTTACTAAAAAACACCACCACTGGAGTAGTGACAAATTTTGATGGAGAATTTTCCATAGAAGTGCCCCAGAACACAGATAATGTTCTAGTGTTTTCTTCCATAGGATTTGAAAGTAAAGAATTCCCTTTGCAAAATCAGACTGTTATCAGCATAACATTGCAGACCGATGTTACTGGTTTGGAAGAAGTTGTTGTAGTAGGTTATGGAAGTCAGATAAAAAGAAATGTAACTGGTGCTGTAGCCACCATTGACCCCGCTGTCTTAGAGTCACGACCCATTACGGATATAGGACGGGGTCTCCAAGGCGCCTCACCTGGCCTTACAGTACTCTCCTCTACTGGACAAATCGGGCAAGACCCTATCATTAAACTCAGGGGATCAGTTGGTACCCTGGGAACATCTGGTGGAGCGGAGCCACTAATTTTAGTAGATAATGTTGAGATCCAAAGTCTTCAATTCATCAATCCCGAAGATGTCGCAGATATCTCCGTTTTAAAAGATGCAGCCTCAACTTCCATTTACGGATCTCGAGGTGCATGGGGTGTAATATTAATTACCACTAAAGATGGAAAACGCCAACAAGCCCCTTCCATACGATATTCTAACAACTTTTCTTGGGCAACACCAACAGAAACCCCTAAAATAGCACCAGCTGCTGATGGAGCAGAGATGGCCTTTAAGGCTGTAAACCGAAGAATTCCATCTTTGGATGCATTTGGCACAGTTGGGATGTATGTCGATCAAATAGCTATTGAAAAAATGAGAGAATGGGAGCGTGAATACGGCGGACAGGATCTTGGTTTGGAAATGGTAGAAGGAAGAGATTACGAGATCCGAGACGGGCGATTATTCTTCTATCGGTCCTGGGATCCTAGAAAGTTGTTTGTTAAAAAATGGGCTCTTCAACAAAAACACGATATTTCTGTATCTGGAGGAAGTGAAAAAACCAATTACTACTTGGGCTTAGGATATCTGAATCAGGGAGGTGTCTATAAAACCAACCCGGATGAGTATGAGCGCTACAATGTCAACCTGAGTGTAAACACATCAGTTACAGACTGGCTCGATGTAAGAGCAAAAATCTTACATACCAATTCCACTACCACAGAACCATTTAATTTCGGGTCCGCCACCTATGACGCTTGGTATTATACTACACGTTGGCAAGCCTATTACCCATATGGAACTGTGGATGGCAAACCTTTTAGAAGTCATATCTCCGAGGTGCAACAGGCCAATATGAACGAGATCGACAATTCGCTATCGCGACTAAATCTCGGGGCAACCCTTACTCCTTCAGATAATTTTACTCTAAACTTTGACTACACCCACGATCGTGTCGAGGAACATGAACACCAAGTTGGTGGAACGCTATGGGCTTATAACTTTTGGTCTCAGGGAGCTGACTTTTCTTATGTGCCATATAGTAGTGCCTCCTATGATAGAGTACAATACAACTCTTCATGGAGTCGAAGAAATACAGCTAAAGTGTATGGGGTCTACACTAAAAGTTTTGACGATATACACAAATTTGATTTTACTGCTGGTAGTGACATGGAAAAATACGAATATTGGTTTCAGTCATCCCAACGTCGCGAGCTCTTAAATCCAGATCAAGGGGAATTAGCCTTAGCCACAGGAGATCAATACGTGAGCGGCGATCGCAATAAGTGGTCAACACTAGGGTTCTTTGCTAGGGTCAATTATGCATATAAAGATAAAGTACTTTTAGAGGTGAATGCTCGATACGACGGATCTTCTCGATTGTCGACAGACCAGAAGTGGGGATACTTCCCGTCGGTCTCCTTAGGGTATATTCTAACAGAAGAAGAATTTATGGACGCCTTAAATCCAACACTTTCATTTTTAAAGCTTAGAGGTTCCTATGGGTCTGTAGGAAATCAAAATACTTATCTATCTAATATATATAGAGTGATGTCCTCTTCTGGATCAAACTGGATTATCGATGGCAAAGAACAGGTTACCGTGGGTACACCTGGAGCAATACCAGCTTCACTAACTTGGGAAACTGTTACAACATTAGACCTTGGTCTAGACGCTAAACTATTTGACAACAAAATGGGCGTTACTTTTGATTGGTACCAGCGAACTGTAAGTGATATGCACAGTCCTGGGGTTACCCTTCCAAGCTCATTTGGGACAACTTCTCCGACAAGAAACTATGGTGAGCTTCAAACCACCGGTTGGGAATTATCAGTGGATTTTAGGCATCAATTCAATAACGGCCTTCATATCAGCGCCATGGCTACAGTAAGTGATTTCACTGAAGAGATCACCAAATATGAAAATCAAACCAAGGGGATAAACTCCTACTATCAGGGTAAGAAGCTAGGTGAAATCTGGGGTTATGAAACAGATCGTTTTTTTACAGAAGATGATTTTAATGCCGATGGAAGTTATGCCCAAGGCGTACCGAGCCAAGAGCTTTTTGAGACCAATGGCTGGTTCTATTATGGACCAGGCGATATTAAATACAAAGACTTAAATGGAGATGGCGTGATCGATTACGGGACTAGAACCGTCGGAGACAGTGGTGATATGAAGGTAATAGGTAATTCTACTCCAAGATATCAATATGGATTTCAGTTAAATGCAGACTGGAAAGGCTTTGATTTTAGTGTATTTTTTCAAGGAGTTGCTAAAAGAGATTTTTGGGCCAATGGGCCGGTTTTTATTCCTGGATACCGATATGCAGAAGGGTGGTATGAACACCAATTGGACTACTGGACACCTGAGAACCCAACAGCCTATTATCCTAGACCCAATGATCAAGGACAATCCAATAATGCGATGAATTTCTTACCACAGAGTAAGTACCTTTTGGACATGTCATATCTTAGGCTAAAAAACATATCTTTTGGATATACGATTCCTCAGGCGATTTCTTCAAAGTTTCATATCGATCGTTTTAGAGTGTATTTCAGCGGAGAGAATCTTTTCGAATTTACTGGAATACAAGTCCCTGTAGATCCAGAGGTTGATTATACAACCGCAGGATTAAATGACACTTCCTCCTTCGGCCGTGTTTACCCTTTTAGAAGATCATTTTCTTTTGGACTTCAATTAACCTTCTAAATCAATAAAACATGAAAACCATAAATAAAATATTTATATCACTATTTTTCTTGACATCGTTTACTGGCTGTGAGAAAGATTTTCTTGAAGTACCGCCACAAGATCAACTCGTGGATGAGACCTATTGGACTAACGAAGGGAATGTTCGCACTTTCGCTTTTGGCTTCTATAGCGCTTACTTCACTGGTTATGGCTCAGGGTACACTTGGGGAGATTACTTTTCAGGACAGTCCTTAAACGATGATTTTGCACCATCAAACCCTCCCATGTTTACACAACAAGTACCCACAAGTGGCGGAGGATGGACATTTTCTTGGGTACGCAAAGCAAATATATTTATCAATAGGGTTCAAGAAGTCCCCATGGAACAAGAAGCTATTGATCATTGGACAGGTATTGGGCGATTCTTCCGCGCGTTAGAATATCACGATTTAGTGAATCGCTTTGGGGATGTCCCTTATTATGACCACGAACTATCGGAGGTAGAAAACCAGGAGCTCTATAAGCCAAGAGAAGATAGGGCTATTGTTATGGATAAGGTATTGGAAGACTTTAGATTCGCTGCAGAAAATGTACGTGAAGATGTAGAATCACCTGGTTTAGAGGTTAATAAATCGATCGTTCTAGCTTTCATGTCAAGAGTATTTCTATTTGAAGGAACTTGGCAAAAATATCACGAGCAAAACAATTCTAAAGCTGCAGAATACTTAGAAGCAGCGAAATGGGCAGCCGATCAAATCATAAGTAGTGGGGAGTATGAACTAGCCAACTACAGAGCGGTCTTTAATTCCTTAAGCCTTTCCGATAATCCTGAAGTCATCCTATATAGAGAATACGAAGAAGGGGTTCTTACTCATGCTTTAAACAGCTACAACAATATGGAAGCACAAACAGGAGCATCAAAGGATGCCATTGAGTCCTATTTGATGGATGATGGTTTGCCCGTATCATTATCGCCAAATTATCAAGGAGATCATGGTATTGATGCCGTTATGCAGGGAAGAGATCCAAGAATGTACGAAACCTTCGTACCGAATACCTTACGACTCAATGGAATTGAAAGTAACTATTCTACCACAGGATTTGCTGTACATAAATTTTTAAACGAAGAAATTAAAGATGACCCAATTGGAAGTTCCAACCTAAACCCAACGGATGCTCCTGTGATACGTTATGGAGAGGTTCTAATGAATTATGCTGAAGCCTCTAAAGAACTTGCCTCGGTTGGTGGTCCAGCATTCACCCAAAGTGATCTCGATAAAAGTATCAATGTACTTCGCGATCGTCCAGGTGTGGGAATTCCTCATTTAGAGGTTTCAGGGGATGCTGCAGCGGTAGATGGCAGTGTATATGAAGACCCAAACCGAGATCCAGATGTGACTCCAATTCTATGGGAAATACGTAGAGAACGTAGAATAGAACTTATGATGGAAGGGTTTCGATTGGATGATTTAAGAAGGTGGAAAAAATTAGCCTATACGGATATGACTACTAATACTGAGATTAATCTGGGTGCTTGGATAGACAAAGCTGATTACCCAGATACTGAACTTGAAAGCATCCGCCTTACAGAAGGAACCACTGGTTACATCATACCTGCCTATGCACCTGAATCATGGAGAACATTTGATGATCCAAAAGTATACCTCTACCCCATCCCTTTAGATCAAATTAAGCTCTATAGTGATCATGGGGTTGAATTAACCCAGAACCCTGGATGGTAAGATAAATCAACCAACCAATTAATTTGAAAAGTTCCTTGGGCAAAAACCGAGGAACTTTTTACCTTCACCAAAACTTTAGACATATAATTCTAACAAATATTTCATGATAAGGAATCACATAAAAGGACTCTTCCCTCTATTGTTATTTATTTGCTTTGCGGCAGGTTGTAAATCAACCTCACCAATAGTAAATTCCAACCAAAATGACGGAACTTACGTTGTTTCTAACCCTAGTGATGTTTGGGATCCAAAAGCCCCTTATGTTTTGGAAGAATTCAGGGCGGCATGGATTGCCACGGTAGCCAATATTAGTTGGCCTAGTAAGCCAGGTCTTTCAACTGCTGAGCAAAAACAAGAAGCCTTGGAATTACTAGAATATCTATCGACTCAAAACTACAATGCAGTGGTATTACAGGTACGTCCTCAATGTGATGCCTTATATCAAAGTGAACTGGAACCGTGGTCCTACTATTTAACTGGACAACAAGGCATCGCCCCTTCTCCTTGGTATGATCCTTTAGAGTTTTGGGTAGAAGAGGCACATAAACGCGGGCTTGAATTACATGCATGGCTCAATCCTTACCGCGCGCATCATTCTTCGGCAAAAGCTCTAAAAGAAACATCTATAGTAAGAAAGCATCCGGAACTAGTGGTAGAACTTGCCAATGGAATGTGGTGGATGGATCCCGCTTTAGAAGAAACTAAAAAGCATTCTTTAGCAGTAGTAGAAGATTTAGTGAAACGCTATAATTTAGATGGTATTCATTTCGATGATTATTTCTATCCTTATGAATCATATAATGATAATAAAGATTTTCCAGATCAAAAAAGCTGGAATGAATACCTAAATACTGGAGGAAAAATGAATCGCGGTGATTGGCGACGGGGCCATGTCAATGATTTTATCCAGCGTGTATATCAGCTTATTAAAACAGAAAAACCCTATGTCAAATTAGGGATTAGTCCTTTTGGAATCTGGAAACCTGGATATCCAGAATCTGTCGTTGGCTTTAACCAGTACGACAAGCTCTATGCAGATGCTAAATTATGGCTCAATAAGGGATGGGTCGATTATTTCACTCCACAACTCTATTGGAAAACAGGTAAAATAGGACAAAGTTTTCCAGAGCTCCTAGGTTGGTGGAAAAGTCAAAACACTCAACAAAGACATTTATGGCCAGGAATTCGTATTGATTACGGAGGAGACGAATTAAACGCACAAGAAACCATAGGTCAGATCATGATTACCCGTGGAATGCTTCCTAAAAGTAAAGGAACCGTACATTGGAGCATAGGCCCGTTAATGAAATACGACTCTCTTTCAAGTAAGATTCGAAAAGGCCCATATAATAAAAAAAGCTTGATTCCAGCCAGTCCATGGCTCGATAATTCACCCCCAGAACAGCCAGAATTTCAAGTAACTAAGATTGACACCGTAGCTAAAGTTCAATGGAAACCCAAAGATGCCCAAGACATCCACCACTATGTGTTTTACTTTCAATATCGGGGCAAACCATGGGATTATAAAATATTAACCAAGAATGATTTGAGTATAAAAATCCCGCTTACTGATCCCAATTCAAACACCCAACTTATAAGGGTAGGACTCACTGGGCTGGATCGTAGCTGGAATCAAAGTCTATTCCAACAAAAGGAGATTTAATTACTTGATTTTCAGTGAATTAAAATTCAAACCACTGTGATTCTTTTTTACAGTGGTTTTTTTTAAAGTATTGGTTGCAACCCCTTTATACTTATAGCCAAATGTAAAAACAAAAAAACCTTTGAAAATTTAAGAATTCTCAAAGGCCATATATTTTAAAACTAAGAATAGATAACAAAGTTAGATTGGTTACTTATTCATCATCAAATAATATTGATTTGTGGTAATCAACCAATCCATCAATAGGACGCCGAAGCACTTTTCCAAGATTTAACCCATTGTCTTTAAAGACCTGTTGTAATTCATCTTGTAAGTAATAGGCAATACTTCCTATAAAGTGAATTGGAACCTCCTTAGCTTGTTCGTATTGAGAGATTGCATTGTCTATAAACAATTGCATCCCTTTTCTAATTAGTACTTGGCTGTACTCTTCATCTTTATTTTGGATTAAAAACCGCGCAAAAGTTGCCAAATAGGTATTTGGGTTTGGCTCCTTATAAAGGCTATTTTTAATACTATCCTCATCTAAATCGTATTCATCGCTAAACTTACTTGCTAGCTTTTCAGGGATTTTATGATAATAATAATCTCTTAGGAGTTGACGTCCAAAGTAATTTCCACTACAGTCATCCATTAGGATATACCCTAGGGAGGTTACTTTTTGGAAAAGTTCTTTACCGTCCCAATAACTACAGTTAGATCCCGTACCTAAAATACAAACGATCGCTTGTTGATCTGGGTCTACAGTGGCATAAATGGCCGCATAGGTATCTTCCTTTACTTTTATTCGTGCGCTGGTGAAATACTCCTTAAAAATATCTCCTAAAAATTTACGCATCCGTTCAGTTCCACAACCTGCGCCGTAAAAAAACAATTGAGTAACCTCTTTTCGGTGCTTGTAAAGTTCGAAATTATTGGTCAAACGCTCTCGAATAATTTCCTTGGTCAACACTTCAGGACTCAATCCTAAGGTCTTGGTAACAAAAAGCTTATTCCCATGTTCATCCAAAGCAATCCAATCGGCTTTAGTCGCCCCACTATCTACGATTAAAATCATACTTGTTCTGAGTTATTAGCTAGCTTAAGTGCTTAATCTAAATATAAAATAGAAAGTAGTATATCACCAAGGAATAATTTAAGGCGTTAGCATTCCTTAAATTACTCCCCGTAAAGGTGAAACACAAATTAGTTTAGTTTATTATTTAGTACAATTAAAGCAGTGCAATTGCAGTGCTTAACTGAATTATAATGCAGTAATATACGTAGCTAGATCTACCAATTTGTTGGAGTATCCAGTTTCGTTATCATACCAAGAAACGACTTTAAAGAATTTAGAATTCAATTCGATTCCAGCACCAGCATCAAAAACACTAGTATCAGTTTCTCCAACAAAATCTTGAGACACAACAGCCTCATCAGTATAACCTAAGATTCCTTTTAATTCGTTTTCAGAGGCGTCTTTCATCGCTTTTTTGATCTCCTCGTAAGAAGTCTCTTTTTCCAAACGAACAGTTAAGTCAACTACAGAAACATCAGCAGTTGGAACCCTAAAAGCCATACCAGTAAGTTTACCTTCTAGCGAAGGAATTACCTTAGTAACCGCTTTAGCCGCACCAGTAGAAGCTGGTATAATATTTAAAAGTGCACTACGTCCACCTCTGTAATCTTTTCTTGAAGGTCCATCTACTGTTAATTGAGTAGCTGTGGTAGCGTGAACAGTAGTCATTAGCGCTTCTTCAATACCAAAGTTATCATTGAGTACCTTTGCAAGTGGCGCTAAACAGTTTGTAGTACAAGACGCATTTGATACAATCTTATCTGAAGCCTTAACATCTTTGTGGTTAACTCCCATTACAAACATTGGAGCATCTTTAGAAGGTGCAGAAATAACTACTTTTTTAGCACCGGCATCCAAGTGATACTGTGCAGTATCCAAAGTGGTAAAAATTCCAGTACACTCAGCTACGATATCTGCATCAACTTCATCCCATTTCAAGTTTTTAGGATCTCTTTCAGCGGTAATTCTAACAGTCTTACCATCTACAACAAGGTTTCCGTCTTTTACTTCAATAGTTCCATCAAATCTTCCGTGAACTGAATCGTATTCCAAAAGGTAAGCTAAATGCTCTACATCCAATAAATCATTGATCGCAACTACTTCTACATTTGATCTTTTCAAAGTTGCTCTAAAGACCAATCTTCCTATACGTCCAAATCCGTTTATTCCAATTTTAACTGTTGACATTTTATTCTAAGTTTTAATTAATTTTCTATTTTATTATTTTTTATGTAGACATGATTTCACAGACTCTCATCAAATCCGAATCCACAGATGACTTTCCTTTTATAGCATCTACGATCGGAGTAATTACAATCTCATCTTTAATCATACCAACCATGTAATTTGATTTACCTTCCATAAGGGATTCAACCGCTTTCACTCCCATTCTACTGGCAAGCACACGGTCGAAGCAAGTTGGCGCTCCACCTCGTTGCATATGTCCAAGTACAGAAACTCGAATATCATAATTGGGTAAATTCTCCTCCACATACTCTGCAAGCTGAAATACGCTTTTACCGGTCTTATCACCTTCAGCAACTACCACAATACTGGAAGATTTTCCTGTATTTCTACTGCGTTCAAGGGACTCCAATAATTGCTCTAAACCTCGATTAGCCTCAGGGATAAGAATCTCCTCTGCACCAGCACCAAGACCTGCATTTAAAGCAATATGTCCGCAATCTCTTCCCATAACTTCTATAAAGAACAATCGGTCGTGAGAACTAGCTGTATCGCGAATTCTATCAATTGCGTCCACTACGGTATTTAATGCCGTATCGTATCCAAGAGTATACATGGTTCCGTCAATATCATTATCTATAGTACCAGGAATACCTATAATTGGGAAGTTATACTCCTCATTAAAGAGCATTCCACCTGTAAAGGTTCCATCACCCCCAATAAGAACTAACGCATCGATTTGATTCTTTATCAATTGTTCATGGGCTTTTGCACGGCCTTCTTTAGTTTTAAACTCCTGTGAACGAGCCGATTTTAAGAAAGTCCCCCCTCTGTTAATGATATTACGAACACTTCTAGCGCTAAGATCTTCGAAATCACCTTCAATAAGGCCTTGATATCCTCTATAGATACCAACACACTCAATTTGGTGATACGCACAAGTCCTTGCTACTGCTCGAATCGCTGCATTCATTCCCGGTGCATCACCACCGGAGGTCAATACTCCTATTTTCTTGATGTTTGTAGACATTAAATTGTATTATTTTGGTACGTAAAACTACCAAAGAATTTTCAATTTTATTGTATAGATTTCATTAAAAATCAATTATTAAACGATTCAATCGTTTTCGTTAGTAAATTATTAACAAATACCATGATATATTTTAAAGAATAACTTCCAAATTAGGAGATTTCTGCATTGTTTCCCCTGACTTTCTGAGGTGTAAATAATACTTTCTTAGGATAAAATACACACTTTTAAAACTGTGAATCACTGATAGATCACTCCTGCTGTTTTGATTTTTTGGTTTGGAAATTCACCAAACCATTACCCATTGATTCCTCTTGTTGTTCTTGTTCTTCTTCCTCGGGCTCACCTAATCCAATTCCATTGGAATAACTTTCGGTTTTTCCCTCTAGAATACGTTTAACAAGCTCACGGAAGGTATCAAATTCAACTTGATAAGATAAGCCAACACCTTGGGTATAACCTTGCTGTTGAGCAAAAAATTGTTGAATCTCACTTTCTCTATTGAAAATTCTCGCAATAAGACTTCCATCATCATTCAAAAGAATCTGAATTTCCACATCTCCTGCCACTACAGTTTCAGTTACTCCTCCAACAGGGACACCGATTTTTCCGTTAATCAGAACGCGTTCGCTGATTTGTGTAGAAACCGTTACACCAAGACGATCCTCAGAAACATAATCTAATTCAGGGTTGCGTTCTCCTATTTCATATGAAACACCAACATCAAATTTTCCTTCTCCAGCATTTAGCACTTGATTAAACAAGCTAGAGGCAGTTTGCACAAGGTTCCCGGTTACCGCCGTTTGATTAATACTTAACTCATCCAGAAAAACCCCTTGTGAAAGCAGTGAGAATGCCTGCAACTCTCGCTTTGCATTATCGTCCAAGTGATACTGAAGTTCTGAGGTAACCACTGCATTTGTATTAGGAAAGGTGATCTCATAATCCAAAGTAGGCTGCATTAATTGTCCTTCAAGTCGTATGGTCACATCTGTGGCAATTTTTCTAGTAATTTGAGCATTATCCATTAGAATACCTGGATTGGCATAGAGGGAGTATTTAGCAGCAATATTCATATCAGCATCATCAACAGGGTCACCTTCCCAATTAATGGTTCCCCCAGGCTGCACTACAAAGCGCTTATTGATAAATCCACCGTATTTAAACAAAAATTCCCCTGTATAGGTAATAAAGTCACCATACATATTAAATTTGCCATTGGTATTTATTTCAATAAGCAAATTCCCTGCTCCAGTACCTTTAAGTGTACTCCTAGTCTTTGGATCGACCACAATTTCGATTTCTGCTTGTGGAGTAACATCCAAATCAAATTGCATTTCGATTCCTTGAACATCAGCTACTTTACGTTTCGCTGCTTCAGCATCCGTCTCATTCTTATCAATAAAATTTATAAAGGAAGTGTCTCCGATCTCGGTGACATCACTAAGAGGAATTACAAAGCTCGTTCCTTTTTCAGTCCGCGCGTTTACATCTATATTTAGAATCTCACTTGTCAGACCATAAAGTTGTGCTGTACCGCTGATAAAACCAGTACCATAATATAGTTCATCAGGGGAAGATTTGGTGTTTAAAACTAAGAATCGTTCGCCTTTGGTATCCATATATAGATCCAAATACCAATCTTTAAAGCGATCATAGGTCACCGACCCGCTTAGATTCATCCTAGTATGATATTGTGTGTCGGTAAAGGTGAGATCTTCCAATACAAAAGACCTACCTTCTAGTCTTACCTCTGCAAGTTTAGGCATATTCATGTCCACATTTAAGTAGGGAATGTTTAATCCTCCGTCTTGGATTTGTAAAGCTCCACTCATCTCAGGGTTTCCAAGTTCTCCCGTTAACCTAAAGTCACCCGAAGCAAATCCTCTTATATCAGAAATAACGTCCGCGCCTAAAGGACTGAGAATTTCCAAGTTCAGATTATCTAGTTGACCCTTGAGATCTACAATAGTCCCATTAGTATCGGCATTAATGTCCCCTAATATATTTAGGGTTTCTTTGGAGTCCTCTACTATCTTAGCATTCACTCCGAAATGCGTAAGGTCTTGATTCCCTAAAATGGACAAAAATAAATTCCCCATATCTAAGTCATTCACCGCAAAATCAGATATTTTCACATTGGAAGAAGGCGTGTAAATTTTATTGCGTTGCAACACATTAAGATAACCATCCACCTTTCCTTCTAACTTTAAGCTGTCAATATCTGGAAGGATTTTATCTAAGGTTACATTTTCAAATTCAAGATCAACATCTTTATAAGTACTATCAATGAGCATTCCTTCAAGTCGAATTTGTTCCTCGTTGTAGTTCATCACCACTTGACTTATATTCACCGTATCAAGGGACCTGCTGAAACTCACCTTATTATCGGTATTATTATTGGCATTAATAATCCAGTCACGCCCTTTAAAACCGAGCCTAGATCGTTTTAGACCAATAACAGATTCTTGCTTCTCATTAAATGTATGATAAAAGTTAAGGTTGTAAATGTCATTAAACTGTTCCCCCCCTTTGAATTCGGTTCTAAAAAATAGTGTGTCGTCAATCTTAGTATTAATGAGTCTAAAATCACTGACATCATAAATATTAGATTCTATTTCACTGACCTCAACAAAGGTATTATAGAGTGGATTTTTATTATCTATTTCTATTTGAATCTGATCAAATTCATTACCAGAGGCACTTATTTTTGGTGAGGTAAAATTCAATTTAAAATCCTCCTGATCTGCATCCACAGAACCACTAATTGAGGTATTACTTCCAAATTCAAGCTGTGGAAAAAATACTCCGACAATTTTATTGTAAATTTTAAAATCAAAATCCACATATTGCCCTGGTGTTACAGGCTCTGGATTATAGTTGGTATAAATACTTCCAATGGAGTTTTTAATAATGTTTCCTAGTTCTCTAATGTGGTATTTACCACGCAGAGAGCCTGTGATAATATCGGGAGAATTAATTGCTATAATATGTTCTTGATCAATAAATTCCGAGGTAATGGTAAAATCGTCAAAATAATAACTGTCGTTTTGATTGGTGTAATTTGTTCTTCGGAAATTCATCTCCCCTGCAAGTTCGTACAAAGAATTTCCAGACATATCTGCGGTAATATTTCCTTTAAAAACAGAGATACTATCACGGCTGACGAAATTCAGTTTATTCAGATCAACATTGCGCACAGAGGCTACAAATTTAAACTCATTAGTAGCTCCCGATAAATCAGCCAATCCCTTAAAGTTAATATCAAAATTTTCATCCACTGAGGTAATTGAACCGTCGAAAAGTTGATCCTTTACAACACCAGAAACCTTGATCCCATTATATTCATATCCATTGTAAACAATCGAATATAATTCACCAATGACTTCCGTATTGAGTGTTTCTTGCTCGAATCCAAAACCATCTACACTAATATCTAAATCCGTTTTACCTAATAGGTCATTCTCTAAAAATGCCCCCAAATCAAAATCTTGTAATGATAAAATCCCTTTATAGGCGGCATCTTCGGATTGATTTATGTTTGATAAAGTAAGGTCAGAATATCCTTTCCCAATATCCGAGATTAAATTCACTTTGGCATATACCGATTCCTCAGTAATTCGCATATTTCCAAATATTGAAAGTTGCCCAAAGCGATCGAAGGAATTTGGTAGTGCTTTTCCCAGAATACCAGGTAATAAACCAATAAGCTGATGATAGTTTGAGGAAACGTTTCTGGCATGCACATCAATGCTAAATTCCTTGTCTTGCTCAAACATATTGTTAAAAACAAAATCACCATCAATTAGTGTATTACCGGAAGTCATATAAAGATTATCCATTTCCAAACGATTCAGATAACCCGTGAAATCCGTGGATAATTCTACCTGTTTATCTTTTCCAAATTCGTCAAAATACAAATTGATTTCATCCAAAGCCACCGTAGATTCTCTGAACTTACCACTTATTTTAACCTTGTTTAAAAAGTCTTGAAAATCTCCAGGCTGGTAATCAAAAACAGCCTGACCTTGAATGTTTGATCCTGGAGTTTGAATATGCAAACTATCCAAACGCATCTGAGACTTAGTGTAAGAAAACTCGCTCTGAAGATGATTAACAATCACGCCCTTTTTAGAGGTGAATTTTAAATCTCGAACATTTAAACTCACATCCGGACCTAGAATTAAAAAATCGTCGGATTCTATATTTAAGTTCTCTAAGCCTAAAATAACTGGGTTTTCATTATTCTGATCAATGAGTCTATACTCACTATCTCTTACGCTGATATGAGTAGATGTCATCAAAAATGGATTTTCAGGATTCCCTTCCCCTTCATCAAGTTTTTCTACAAAGACATCTAAATTGGTATTCGTTTCACCCTTATAGGTCTTCATATTGAACAACAAACGGTCTACAGATATAGCTCCAAATTCTAGATCTCCTGAGACCAACTCTCTAACATTTACAATCGAAGTATTAAGTTTGTTAATGTAGATTAAGGTATCTTTTTTATAGTCCTCAACATAAACACCTTTTATACTTACATCACCCCAAAAAGGAATAAAATGAATTTCATCAATATTAATATTGGTACTATAGGTTTGGTTTAAGAAATTTGTGGCACGTTTAGCAAGATGAGTTTGAACCACAGGTAGGGACAGAAAAAAACTTACCAAAACTAGTATAAGCAACAATGTAAGGAGCGTTCGAATTAATATTTTCCTTAGTTTTTTGATAGTCTTTTATGTTTTACCTTTGTTACTCCAATTTTTTATTTCAAAGATATATGAATACCCAAGATGTTTATATAATTGCTATAGAATCTTCATGTGATGATACATCCGCGGCTGTTCTTTTAAACGACCAGGTATTGAGCAATGTTGTTGCGAATCAGAAAATTCACGAACAATACGGAGGAGTCGTTCCCGAACTTGCCTCTAGAGCACACCAACAAAATATTGTACCTGTAGTTCATCAAGCCTTAAGCAAGGCAAATATCGATAAAAAACAATTATCCGCAATAGCTTTTACCCGAGGACCTGGATTAATGGGCTCTTTATTAGTGGGAACCTCTTTTGCAAAATCGTTATCCCTTGCTCTAGACATTCCGCTAATTGAGGTTAACCACATGCAGGCTCACATTTTAGCACATTTTATAAAAGAGAAAGACACCCCAAAACCAGAGTTTCCTTTTATTGCCTTAACTATTAGTGGTGGGCATACCCAAATTGTGAAAGTCAACAATTTTTTTGATATGCAAATCATAGGAGAAACCCTTGATGATGCCGTTGGTGAAGCATTTGATAAGTCAGCTAAGATTCTTGGACTCCCCTATCCTGGCGGTCCTTTAGTAGACAAGCTTGCAAAACAAGGTAATCCAAAAGCTTTCATTTTTCCAAAACCTAAGGTACAGGATCTTAATTTTAGTTTTAGCGGACTAAAGACCGCTGTGCTTTATTTTGTACAGAAACAAACTAAAATTCAACCAAATTTCGTTGAAGAGAATCTTGAAGATATTTGCGCCTCCATTCAGTATACCATTATAATCATTCTAATGGACAAACTTAAAAAAGCCTCCAAAAGCACAGGTATTAAGCAAATTGCCATTGGCGGTGGAGTCTCAGCAAATTCAGGTATTCGAGAAGTCTTAAAGCAAGGAGAAAAAAAATATGGCTGGACAACCTATGTTCCAAAATTTGAATATACTACAGACAATGCAGCAATGATTGGCATTGTAGGCTATTATAAGTATTTGGATAAATCCTTCACAGACCAAAGTGTAGCAGCAAAGGCCCGGTTTTCGTTATCTTAAAATACTAGATAAAGAAAAAGAACTAAGCCAATAATCTTATTTAAAATTTGACCATATGCAATTGTTTTACGCACCCGATTTAGTTGAAACCTCCAAAGAATATCAATTTGATAAAGAAGAAAGTCGTCATATACATAAAGTCCTTCGCAAAACCATTGGAGACAGTCTTCATATTACCAATGGTAAGGGCTGGATATTTGAGGCGAAAATTTTGGCATCGGATGCAAAACAATGCAGTGTTCAACTATTGAGTTCAACTTTTAAAAATCCTAGGCGTTATCGCCTTCATATGGCCGTTGCTCCCACTAAAATGAATGATCGTTTTGAATGGTTTTTAGAAAAAGCAACAGAAATTGGCATTGATGAAATCACTCCTATAATCTGTGATCATTCTGAACGAAAAGTGGTCAAATTAGAGCGTTATGAGAAAATCATTCAATCGGCCGCTAAACAGTCTCTAAATCCATATCTCCCTGTGCTGCACCCTCCACAATCCTTTAGCGATCTGATAGGTAGTGTTTCAAAGCAGGCTGTAAATGAGCAACTCTTTATCGCTCACTGTGAAGACCAACAAAAGCAGACTTTGCAACAGGCTATAGAAAAACAACAAAGTGCGCTAATACTTATTGGTCCAGAAGGCGACTTTTCCCCTTCAGAAATAATCACTGCTTTGGCGAATGATTTTAAAGCAGTAAGTCTTGGTGACTCAAGACTAAGAACAGAGACAGCAGCTATAGTAGCTTGTCATACTTTCGCCCTAGTTAATCAGATTTAAACTAAAGCTTTAAATCGGTAGTATTTTTCACCTCTTCAATCATAAACACACTATGTGTACTCCCAATATGGCTTAAGGTTGTTAACTTTGAGGTCATAAATTCTCTGTAGGCCTCCATATCAGGGACATTAATTTTCAACATATAATCATAATCACCACTTACGTGATAGCATTCTAGCACTTCTTGAAGCTGAACGACTTGTTTTTCAAAGTCCACAAGTTGCTCCTTTATATGTTTGGTTAACCTCACATGACAAAACACCACAAAGGCCATGTTCGTTTTATGACGATCAAGCAAGGCCGTATACTTTTGTATAACCTTTTGCTTTTCCAATTTTTTAATACGTTCGTATACAGCAGTTTTAGACAAATTTAACTTAAGCGCTAACACCTTAGTTGTCTGCTTTGCATCGCTTTGAAGTAACTCTAGTAACCTTTTGTCAATCGGGTCAAGTTTAACGATCTGACTCATATTCTATTTTTAAAATTAAAACTGAACATATTTAGAACTATATACTAATATATAAAATTATATAGATCATTAATCTAATAATTCAAAATCGTATTGATAAATAAACTTAAAATTTAGTACTTTATAGAATAAAAAGTAATAAAACATGAAGTTTAAACCAGCAAATAATATTCAAGATTTACAGTATTTCGGAGAATTTGGAGGTGTCAATCCTTCTATTTCAGATTCTTCTACTTATACGTTCCTTTCTGCAAAAACAATGTTTGACACCTTCGAAGGCAATACCGAGGGATGTTATCTTTACAGTAGACATTCCTCCCCATCAAACCTATATTTAGGTGAGGCTTTAGCAGCTATGGAAAACACGGAAACAGCCAATGTAACCGCTAGTGGAATGGGTGCTATTACGGCCACAATATTTCAACTTTGTAATGCAGGTGATCATATCGTCTCAAGTAGGACCATCTATGGTGGCACGTATGCTTTTATGAAGAATTTCTTACCCAAATTCAATATTAAGTGCAGTTTTGTCGACAGTACAGACCTTAATGCTGTTGAACAGAGCATCACAAAGAAAACTAAAATGATCTACTGTGAAACTCTGAGTAATCCCTTGTTGGAAGTCTCAGATATAGCAGCTCTATCCAAATTGGCAAAGAAATATGACCTTCCACTAGTTGTCGATAACACCTTCTCACCACTTAGCATCACTCCCGCGGTATTGGGTGCGGATATTGTAATTCACAGCCTTACTAAATTCATCAACGGAAGTAGTGACGCAGTAGGTGGTGTGGTGTGTGCAAGTAAAGATTTTTGCTTGAGCTTAAAGGATGTAAATCAAGGCGCAGGTATGCTATTAGGAAGTACTCTTGACAGCATAAGAGCGTCCTCCATCCTAAAAAACCTAAGAACACTTCACATAAGAATTAAAAAGCATAGTGAAAACGCCCTCTACCTTGCTGAAAACTTCGAAAAAGCTGGATTAAAAGTAGTTTACCCAGGATTACCCTCGCACCCGGGTCACGAGAAATTCAAAAAACAGATGAATTCAGAATACGGTTTTGGTGGATTACTCACCTTAGATGTTGGCAGCTTGGAAAAAGCCAATGAACTTATGGAAATGATGCAAAAAGAAAACCTAGGATACCTAGCGGTAAGTTTAGGGTTTTACAAAACATTATTTAGCGCATCTGGAAGTTCTACCTCCTCTGAAATTCCTGAAGAAGAACAACGAGAAATGGGACTTAGTGATGGTCTTATCCGATTCTCCATTGGAATAGATAATGACATCAATAGAACATGTGAACTTATGATGGACTGCATGAAAAAGTTAGAAATCCTATAATACACTTTTCTATCAAATAACTCAATTAAGTGTTAATAACTAAATGAGGTTGTGGTATTCTATCAAAGTTGAGGGTTAAATTAAAAAACATATAGATCAACCACAGCCTCTACTACTATATTTAAATCGAGATAGTTACCACTACAATGAGGATAAAGAAAACCTTCAGATCTCCAAGAATAAATTTAAATCTTAATTCTCTTGGTTCGAATTCTATAAAATCTTTGTATTTTTCCGCTTATTTATTCTACTAAAGTACCGCCTAATTAATGAAAGACGAAAAGATTATTCAGAATAAAGAGCTCTCTATCTGGGAAGCATTACTTCCAGTGATTATTCTAGTGGCACTACTTGCCTTTAATGTATTTGTTTATGGGGATGATTCCTTGGGAGGCTCGAACCAATTTATACTACTTATAGGTGGAGCTATTGCCGCAATAGTGGGCATTTTTAATAAGGTTAGCTTTGATCGAATGTTAGAGGAAGTTGCCAATAACATCAAGTCAACTTCAGGAGCCATTTTAATACTCTTATTTGTTGGAGCTCTTGCTGGAACTTGGCTTATTAGTGGTGTGATTCCTGCAATGATTTATTATGGACTTCAAATCTTAAGTCCATCGTACTTTCTTGCAGCTTGTATGATTATTTGTGCAGTTATATCGGTGGCCACTGGAAGCAGCTGGACTACTTCAGCAACTGTCGGTATTGCACTTGTAGGCATAGGAGGAGCGCTGGGTATTTCCCCTGGAATGACAGCAGGTGCTGTAATCTCTGGCGCATATTTTGGAGATAAAATGTCCCCCTTAAGTGATACTACAAACCTAGCTCCTGCAATGGCTGGAACAGATTTGTTTACTCATATTCGATACATGTCTCTTACCACAGTACCGACAATGGTGGTGACCTTAATTATATTTACCATTATTGGACTAAACCTGGACACCGCAACCATACCTGATACTGAATCCCTATTATCGGCAATTGAAGAATCATTCGTAATTACACCATGGCTTTTTATAATCCCTCTGGTTGTTATTATTTTAATCTTAAAGAAAGCCCCTCCTCTTATGGCACTCCTTTTAGGTACGCTACTAGCCGCCGTATTCGCGCTTATTTTTCAACCAGAGGTAGTAATGGGACTAACTCAATCCAAAGATTTAAATCTTATAACTGCATATCAAGGAGTAATGAATTCCATCACCGTGGAAACAAAAATCACCACTTCCAATGAAATTCTAAATGGATTGTTTACCTCTGGTGGTATGTATGGAATGCTTGGAACCATTTGGCTTATTATTTGTGCAATGGTCTTTGGTGGTATCATGGATGCTATAGGTGCATTATCGAAAATTAGTAAAACACTCCTGAATGCTTTTGATTCTATATTTGGCCTTTTCGCCAGTACAGTAGCCAGTTGTTTAGCGTTAAATGTTACCGCTTCAGATCAATATTTGGCAATCGTAGTCCCTGGGAAAATGTATGCACAAGCTTACAAAGAAAAAAACCTTGCTCCTGAGAACCTAAGTAGAACATTAGAAGACGCTGGAACAGTCACTTCTGTATTGGTTCCATGGAATACATGTGGTGCTTATCAAAGTAGTGTTCTGGGCGTGGATACCACAGCTTATATCGGTTATGCTTTCTTCAATTACCTGAGCCCTTTTACAACTTTACTCTTCGCAGCGTTCCAAATTAAAATTAAACAATTAACTCAGAAAAAGTAATTCTCAATTTCTAAGCTACAAACCTGATAAATCAACAATTCTACATTCATAAAATTATTTTTTACACAAAGAAACCCCTACTTCTTTGGAGCGATTAATAAATCCTATTAATGAATAAATTTATACGATTTTAAAGAGAGAAATAGCTCCTTTTTAATCGTAACTTTGCTGTAAAGTAAAACGAACAAATTTAAACTATTATAATTATGGCATTAGTAGGTAAAAAATTTCCAAGTATTGCAGTAGATGCGATGAATGAAATGGGAGACACTTTCAAAATTAACGTTTTGGAAGAAGCAGTTAAAAACAACAAAAAAGTTATCCTTTTCTGGTATCCAAAAGATTTTACTTTTGTTTGTCCAACTGAATTACACGCATTTCAAGCTGCACTAGGCGAATTTGACAAAAGAAATACTATTGTTATCGGTGCTTCTTGCGACACTGCTGAAGTACACTTTGCTTGGTTAAACACAGACAAAGACAATGGAGGAATCGAAGGTGTAACATATCCCCTATTGGCTGATTCAAATAGAAACCTAGCAAACATGCTTCGTATTTTAGATCTTTCTTCTGAAACTTATAACGAAGAGACAGACTCTTATGTATATGAGGGAGACAATGTAACTTACAGAGCTACATTTTTGATCGATGAAGAAGGAACTGTATTCCACGAGAGTGTGAACCATATGCCTGTAGGTAGAAATGTAAGTGAGTTTATTCGCTTAATTGACGCTTACACGCACGTTCAAAAGAATGGAGAGGTTTGTCCTGCTAACTGGGAGGAAGGTAAAGAAGCTATGAACGCTGACAGAAAAGGTGTTGCTGCTTATTTAAGTGCAAACTAAAAAATATTCATGATGATAGTAGAATTAGACAAAGACAATTTATCGGATTTGGTAGCTGAGAATGACACTGTATTGGTCCAGTACTCAGCAGGATGGTGCGGGAATTGCCGTATCATGAAGCCAAAATTTAAAAAATTCGCTCAAGAAAATGAAAACGCAACCTTTGTGATTGTAGATGCTGAAAAGTATCCAGAATCTAGAAAGCTAGCTAACGTAGATAACTTACCTACCTTTGCAGCCTTTAAGAAAGGTGAAGTTTTAAGTCAGATTCAGACCAATAAAACGGATGTATTAAAATCTTTTATTGATGAAGCTACCCATAATTAAACAATTATCAGGCTTTATAGAATCCAATGATGAGGATTACGTAAATGAAGCCATCGAAACACTTGAAGCAATTACCGAAGTTTCTTCACTAAAGGATGAAGAGCTTGATGTTATAGGAGAATTAATCTCAAACATGTATGGAGCTCTTGAAGTTCAAAAGCTAATGAAGGAGGAAGGATTAAGCCAAAAGGATGCGATAAATGCTTTTATGAAAAGGGTTTTAGGCTCAATCGATAAGTAGATCACAATTCTAGGATGAAATTGCTATGAAAAAGTCATAAAAGGCTACCATTTTGGTAGCCTTTTGTGTTTTAAATCCTTTAATTATTTGTTATCTTTAACCTCTAGGTTAGTTTGTAACACACCAACCTAGCCGATCAAGCTGCATCGGTATTAAAACAGGATCATTAATATAAATTATAAAAATGAGTACAATTACATTAAAAGGAACTAAGGTAAATACACTAAGTAGCTTACCAGAAGTTGGAAGTAAAGCACCTAGTTTCAATCTCGTTAATGGTGAACTTTCCTCGGTATCTCTTGATGATTATAAGGGATCTAAAGTAATCCTTAATATCTTCCCAAGTGTGGACACAGGCACGTGTGCTGCAAGTGTAAGAAAGTTTAATCAAGAGGCCTCTACTCTGGAGAACACTAAAGTGTTGTGTATCTCAAGAGACCTTCCATTTGCACAAGCTCGATTTTGTGGTGCAGAGGGTCTAAATAACGTCATTTCACTTTCTGATTTTAGAGATCAAAAGTTTGGAAAAGACTATGGAGTAGAATTCGTCGACGGACCACTTGAAGGCTTATTAAGCCGAGCTGTTGTGGTGGTGGATGAGAATCAAAACCTACTTTACACAGAACAAGTTTCTGAGACCACAGAAGAACCTAACTATAAAGCGGCCTTAGAGGCATTAAAGGATTGAAAATATTTATAATCAACAGAATAAAAAGCATAGGATACGCCTTTAAAGGGGCGTATCTGCTTTTTAAAAAGGAGGCAAGTATACAAACTCAGACTGTAATTGCCATCCTAACCATAATAGCTGGATTCTACTTTGAAATCTCAGGCACAGAGTGGGCGATTCAGCTGCTTACCATAGCCCTTATTATGGGTATTGAAGGAGTTAACACGGCTATAGAAGAAATGGCAGATTTTATACACCCTGATTACGACCAACACATCGGACGAATTAAGGACATCTCAGCTGGGGCTGTATTTATTGTAGCCATTGTAGCCATGGTAATTGGCGCTATAATTTACTTTCCGAAAATATTTTAAAAATATAAATAGAAACAGTACGTTTGTAATTAGTACTTTTGCGTTAAACAGAGCAATGCCAATGGCCAGAAAAAAAAATAAAAAAAACAATACAACTTCCGCTAGAACACGCCCTAAATTTCAGATTTCCAATCAACAAAAAATTATTTTTGGGACTCTCTTAATGCTGCTCAGTGTCGCTTTTGTCATTGCTTTTATATCTTACTTTTCTACCTGGCAACAGGATCAAAGTCTTTTAAAAGAATTTTGGAACAAACAAGTAGAGGCCGAAAATTGGTTGAATAAATTTGGCGCCTCTGTGAGCGACTTTTTTATCCGTAAAGGCTTCGGTGTGGCTGCTTTTATTTTCCCAATCCTCATCTTTCAAACAGGTTTATTTTTATTTGTCGGACTTCCACTTAAAAAATTAAACAACAGATGGTTCTGGGGTATACTCTCTAGTATTTGGCTTGCAATATTTTTTGGTTTTTTTGCCGAAACAGCGCCTATTTTAGGCGGAGTAATTGGCTTTGAAATGAACGATTTCTTAAGAGCTTACATTGGCAAAATAGGAATTGGCCTGCTTTTGTTTTTTGTACTTGTTATCTACCTGGTAAGTCGCTTAGGAGTAACTCCTGAGAAAATACAATCTCTCTTTCAAAGTACTCAAAAAGAATTTAAAGCTGCTTTTGCTTCAAATAAAACAAAAGCTGAAGCAAACCCAGTTGCTGATCAGCATGAACCTTCCGTTTCGCCACAGAGCGAGCCAGCTCCAAAGGCTGTAACAAAAGATGAGCAAAACGATATTGCTATAGAAAATTCATTTGAAGTTAAACTCTCTACTGAGCAGGACTCTGCTAATACAACTGCTTCTAATACCACACAGCCACCTGCTCCTATTATCCATTCTGAGGATAAGGATCAGCAGGATCATGGAATACAAATAGAGGTTGAGAAAACAGAAGAAGAAAAAGAAGAAGTCGACAATCTTTCTGATCGACTTGTAAAGGACTTTGGGGAATTTGATCCTAAGTTAGCACTGAGTAAATACACCTTCCCTACCCTAGAATTACTTAACGATTACGGGGCTGGAAGCATCACTATCAATCAAGAAGAACTCGAAGAAAATAAAAACAAAATTGTAGACACTCTTAAGAACTACAAAATTGAAATTTCTCAGATTAAGGCAACCATAGGACCAACAGTAACCTTATATGAAATTGTTCCTGCTGCAGGAGTTAGAATTTCTAAAATTAAAAACCTGGAGGATGATATTGCCTTATCACTTGCAGCTTTAGGAATTAGAATTATCGCTCCTATACCAGGAAGAGGAACCATCGGTATTGAGGTTCCAAATAAGAATGCTACTATAGTATCGATGCGATCTGTCATTGCCTCCAAGAAATTTCAGAATGCTGAAATGGAGCTTCCAATCGCATTTGGAAAAAACATTAGTAATGAAACATTTGTAGTTGACTTAGCAAAAATGCCACACTTACTTATGGCTGGTGCAACTGGACAAGGAAAGTCTGTTGGTCTGAATGCAATTTTAACTTCCTTATTGTATAAAAAACATCCTGCAGAGGTAAAATTTGTTCTAGTAGATCCTAAAAAGGTGGAGCTGACGCTATTTAATAAAATTGAACGTCATTATCTGGCCAAACTACCAGATAGTGAAGAAGCTATTATAACCGACAACACCAAGGTTATTAACACCTTAAACTCTTTGTGTATTGAAATGGACAACCGCTATGAGCGTTTAAAAAATGCCATGGTGAGAAATATTAAAGAATACAACACCAAATTCAAAGCTCGGAAATTAAACCCAAATGATGGTCATGAATTCTTGCCGTATATTGTTTTAGTTATTGATGAATTTGCAGACTTAATTATGACCGCTGGAAAAGAAGTTGAAACTCCTATTGCAAGGCTAGCACAGTTAGCTAGAGCAATTGGAATCCATCTAATAATTGCTACCCAGCGTCCATCGGTAAATGTCATTACAGGGATCATTAAAGCAAACTTCCCTGCAAGAGTTGCCTTTAGAGTTACCTCTAAAATAGATTCAAGAACCATTTTAGATTCTCCCGGTGCAGATCAATTGATTGGACGAGGTGACATGTTATATACACAAGGGAACGACCTGACAAGGCTTCAATGCGCATTTGTCGATACACCTGAGGTTGAGAAAATCACTGATTTTATCGGTAGTCAAAGAGCTTATCCTAAAGCTTACGAGCTTCCAGAGTACGTAGGAGAAGAGTCTGGCACAGGAGTTGATATTGATATATCTGAAAGAGATGCTTTATTTAGAGAGGCAGCAGAGGTTATCGTAATTGCTCAACAAGGATCCGCATCACTATTACAGCGAAAGTTAAAACTTGGATATAATAGAGCGGGTAGAATAATTGATCAATTAGAAGCAGCAGGAATTGTAGGTCCCTTTGAAGGAAGCAAAGCAAGACAGGTACTCGTACCTGATATGGTCGCCTTGGATGCACTGTTGAGTAACGAATAAAGAAATTAAAAAAATAATATGAAAAAATTAGTTTTTGTTTTTACCCTTATTTGCATGAGTTTTAACATCAATGCTCAAAATGACCCTAAAGCTAAAGCGCTATTGGATCAAGTTTATAATAAGGTAAAAAGTTATGACAACATCTATATTGCATTTAAATATGCATTAGATAATAGCAAAGAAAACATCCATCAAGAAACTAAGGGTGATGTGACTCTAAAGGGTGAAAAATATGTCTTTAATTATTTGGGAGCTACCAAAATATTTGACGGCTCGAAAACTTATACCATTATTCCTGAAAATGAAGAAGTAGTTATAGAATCCAACCAAGACAACGAAGAGGATGCTATTACCCCTTCTGCTATGCTTACATTCTATACCAACGGTTACAATTATCAAATGGATATACTTCAAAATGTCAATGGAAGACAGATACAGTATGTTAAATTATCACCCATTGATAGCAATTCACAAACCAAAGAAATACTTTTGGGAATAGATGCCAATACAAAACACATTTACAATCTTATTGAAGTGGGGGCCAATGGCACTAAAACTACCATAACGGTAAGTAATTTAAAAACCAATGAACCCCTCCCAGATTCAATGTTCATCTTTGACAAAGACAAATACGAGGCATTAGGATATTACATTATTAGCAACTAGACTTTGAGAATTTTAGACCGGTATATATTATCACGATTTTTATATAATTTCATCAGTTCTTTTATCATACTGATGTTTATATTTATTTTCCAAGCCATTTGGTTTTTTATCGACGAATTCGCTGGAAAGGATATCGATTTAGAAATCGTAGGGAAGTTTCTATTCTATTATTCTCCAAATCTAATTCCAAACGTCTTACCACTTACGGTGCTTCTAGCCTCCATTATGACCTTTGGAGCCCTGGCAGAAAATTATGAATTTGCTGCCATGAAAGCCTCTGGAATATCGCTATCTAGGGCAATGAGAAGTCTTGTTGTCTTTATTGCATTTTTGAGTTTTGGAACGTTTTTCTTTGCAAATAATGTCATTCCAGCTGCAGAGTACAAATCATATAACCTCAGAAGAAATATTGCCCAAATGAAGCCAGCTATGGCCATTAGTGAAGGCGCCTTTAGTACCATAGGAGAAGATTTCAGTATGAAAGTTGACCAAAAACACGGTCCTAATGACAACCTATTGGATAATGTCATCATTCACCAATTATCCAATGGCGGTTTAAATAGAAAAGTGATTAAATCTGTAGATGGTGAACTGATCGGTTCTGAAGATTCGAACATACTTCAGCTTAAACTCATCGATGGTAATTATTACCAGGACATGGAAGCTAAAAGCCGAGATAAACGGGACAACTATCCTTTTGCTAAAGCACACTTTGAGACCTATACCATTTTTATGGATCTTTCTGAACTCAACAATATTGATCTAGAAGAGGAAAAGGTTAAGAACACCTTTAAGATGCTCAACGTCTCGGAATTGAACTACGCTATAGATTCCTTAGCTATAGATAACGAAAAAGTCTTCACCAATTTTGGGGAGAATATATTTAAAAGAACAGGAGCCTCGAATATTCAGTCCAAACCTCGAAATAGTCCTGAGGTTAAGGATACTCCAAAGGAAGATCAAGAGCTCTCCGAGGTGGAAAAGCAAGAAGTAAGAGCCATGCTTCTTAAAAACATAGATAGCACCATAACGCTTTATAAGGACTACAGACAGAGCCAAATGGTTGATATGGCACTGAACACAGTGAAAAACACAAAATCGACTCTCGAGGGCAAAAAATGGGATTTAAACCGTAGGATAAAACTTTATAATCACCACATCCTTTCATTACATCAGAAGTATGCGTTAGCCTTTGCTTGTTTTATATTGTTCTTTGTGGGCGCTCCATTGGGGGCAATTATTCGTAAAGGAGGTCTTGGGCTCCCTATGGTTTTAGCCATAGGGTTATTCTTAATCTACCACTTTATAAATATCTTTACTAAGAACTATGCTGAAGATGGGAGCTTATCCCCTGTTCTAGGTGCATGGATTGCTACATTAATCATGTTACCACTTGGTATATTTCTAACCAGAAGAGCAACTGCTGACAGAGCTTTATTTGATACTGGAGGATTACTAACTGCAATAGGTAACTTCTTTAGAAAATTAAACCCAAAGAAGAAATCAGAAGCTTCAAATTAAGTATCTTTGAAAAAAAAGATTGAAAATGAGTACAAATACCATCACCTCTAATGCAGAGATACGACTTGATACCATAGAAGAAGCAATCGCTGATATCAAAATGGGAAAAGTTATTATCGTAGTAGACGATGAAAATAGAGAGAATGAAGGAGACTTCGTAGCCGCAGGAGATAAGGTGACTCCAGAGGTTGTTAATTTTATGGCGCGACATGGACGTGGACTTATTTGTACACCTCTAACAGAGAAGCGCTGTAAAGAACTTGATCTTCACCCTATGGTTACTAACAACACAGATCACATGGAGACAGCTTTTACTGTTTCTGTGGATTTACGTGGAAATGGGGTAACTACGGGAATTTCTGCGGGAGACCGTGCAAAAACCATTAAAGCACTCATTGACCCTAATACCAAACAATTTGAACTAGCCAGACCTGGTCATATTTTCCCTTTGGTAGCCAAAGAAGGTGGCGTTTTAAGACGAACTGGCCACACGGAAGCAGCCATTGATTTTGCACGTTTAGCAGGGTTAAATCCTGCAGGAGTCATCTGCGAGATCATGAATGAAGATGGTACCATGGCTAGACTACCAGAACTCAGCAGAGTCGCCAAGGAATTTAACCTTAAAATTGTATCTATAGAAGACTTAGTGGCCTATAGAATGCAACATGATAGCCTTATTGAGAAAAAGGAAGACTTTGATATAGAAACTAGATTTGGGACTTTCCGACTTAGAGCTTACAAACAAACAACCAATAATCAAGTTCATATTGCACTTACTAAGGGAAATTGGAATAAAGACGACTCAGTATTGACTCGAATTAATTCAACCCTAGTGAATAACGATTTATTAGGGACTCTTACCAGTAGTATTGATGAAAAGTTAGACAATATGTTCCAGCTGTTAAATCAAGAAGGAAAAGGGGCAATTGTATTTATCAATAAAGACACCAATTCTTTAAACCTACTCAATAGACTAAGCGCCTTAAAAGATTTGCAAAAAACTGGTGAGCTTAGAGCGCCTAGAGTACCTATGGACAATAAGGACTTTGGTATTGGCGCCCAGATTCTTCATGATTTAGGTATTTCTAAAATCCGACTCATGTCCAATTCCTCCCAAACTAAAAGAGTTGGAATAATCGGTTACGGATTAGAAATCGTAGAATATGTCAATTATTAATTTTATTAATAAAAGATACTAGTCAGCAACCTCTACGGTTACACTACTAATAATATCAGACATTTTTTTGGCGCGATCATGAACTTCTTGTTCACTCCAACCAAGTTTGATCAAAACAGAAATTGTACGTCCTAACCAGTGATCTGATTGGCTCGTGTCCATATTATTATAATCTGGCAAACCTTTTCTGACTTCCTCAGGAAGCTTTCCTAAACTTGTTAAATCTTTTAGGTGATCCCACTTTTTAATATAATGCCAGTTGTTATCAAACCAGTAAAAGCAGCCGTCTACGCCATTTTCTCCAAGTTTTTTATGGACTTCTCTAGCGGTTTGTTCATCTGGCATGAAAAAACTTAAAAAGGAATAATTTTCAACCCCTTGCTCTGGGACAGTTCTCATTTGAACACCTGGGATGTTTTCTATGGCAGATCGCAATGTACTATAGTTTTTTTCTTGTATAGATAAGAAGTCATCCAAACGTTTTATTTGTGCTAGTCCAACAGCAGCATTGAGCTCTGAAATTCTATAATTATAACCCATAAAAGGGTGTGCATCTGCTCCTCTATCCTTACCTAGGTGATCGTGACCATGGTCGGAAAAATGATCCGCGTTTTTTGCGAACTTTTCGTTATTTGTAATTAAAGCCCCTCCTTCTCCACAGGTGATTGTTTTTACATAATCAAAAGAAAAGCACCCTAAATCACCATAACTCCCTAAAGGTTTTCCATCATAGCTTCCTCCAATAGCTTGGCAAGCATCCTCAAGCAATAAAAGTCCGTGCTTATCACAAATGGCCTTTAACTCTTTTAACCGGGCCATAGAACCACACATATGCACGGGCATAATTACCTTGGTATTAGGTGTAATCGCTTTTTCAACTTTTACAGGGTCTAATGTCAATGTATCATCAATATCAACAAGTATAGGCACAGCTCCTAAGGCTATTATGGATTCAAAACTTGCAACAAAAGTGAAGGTAGGCATAATAACTTCATCCCCTGCTCCAATATTTGCACTCGCTAAAGCTACCGTTAATGCGGAAGTACCACTGCTAACCATTTGAGCGTATTTAGCGTCCATACGCTCAGAGATTGCCTTTTCTAGCTCTACAGCCTTCCAGTGTCCATTACGCGCTCCATCAAAGCCATATCTCATTAGAACGCCGCTTTCCAACACATCATTCACTTGGGCTCTTTCTAAATCTCCGAAAAGTTCAAATCCTGGCATAGAGTTTCCTATTTAAAAGTTGATTCCACAAAGTTATTAAAAGCAAAGGCAATTCGGAAGTAATAAAATACAAACTCAAGAATTAAAATCTATCACGCTATCTTCTAAAGGCTTACGCACCTTCTTTAATTCCGCCATAAAATCATCTCCTGCCCTATACCCCACTGGCATGACAAGTACCGATTGCAAGTTTTTTGAATTTAAATCAAGAATTTCATCATAATCCGTTGTGGAAAATCCTTCCATTGGGCAGGCATCAATTCCACCCATAGCGCACACTGTAAGCATATTACCCATGGCCAAATAGGCTTGGTTGGTGGCCCAATTGTATATATCGTCTTTAGATTTCTTTTCAAAATCATCGATTAAGAAATTTTGAAAAGGTTCCAGTATATTCTCTGGTGTATTTCTTATTTCCTTTACCCGATTAAAATAGCTTTTGATGTACACGGCATCTATCCCCTGCTGAACACAAAAAATCAACACATGCGAAGCATCTTCAATCTGGGCTTGATTAAATGCCGATGCTCTAAGTTTCTTTTGTATCGACTTATCGGAGATAACTAACAATTTTATAGGTTGTAATCCATAAGAGGTTGCAGTTAGGTTAAATGCATTTTTAAGCATTGCTACCTTCTGCTCACTTAAGAATTTAGTAGGATCAAATTTTTTAACCGCATAACGCCATTCTAGGGCTTGAATAATTTCCATAGATCAGGTTTTTAAACAAAAGTACGAGATTCGGATGACAATTCTTTCTCAGAGGTACCAAGTTAGGCTCGTCAAAAGAAAATGCCAGTTTAAAATTATATAGATTACTCAAAACCAACACTTAAACATTTTAATCAAAAAAAAACCTAAATTCTACTTTTTGTATTCAAAAAAGGTTTCTATATTTGCACCCGCTAAGGAGAAATGGCAGAGTGGTCGAATGCGGCAGTCTTGAAAACTGTTGAGGGTCACACCTCCGGGGGTTCGAATCCCTCTTTCTCCGCAATAAACACTGGTAATTAATCAGTTAAAAGATAAACACCCAATTTTACACCCAAAAATGTAAAGTTGGGTTTTTTATTTAGGTTATAAAAAATCTAATGGACTTGGTGTCGATTTCTTATCTACATCTGTAATATGAGTGTAAATCATGGTTGTTCTAATATCACTATGCCCTAATAATTCTTGTACAACCCGAATGTCAATTCCGCTTTTTATTAAATGTGTGGCGTATGAATGACGCAAAGTATGCACACTGCCTTTTGTTGCAATATTGGCTTTTTTCATTGACTTTTTCAAAACTAACTGAACACTTCTTTCGCTGTATTGCTCATCATTAGTTCCTTCAAATAAAAATATTTTGGGTTTATATTCAATATAATATTCTCGCAACAAACTTAATAACTTATCAGGTAAAGATACTAGCCTATCTTTATTCCCTTTGCTTTGTTGTATTAATAGTAAATTACTGTCGGATTTTACATCGGTTAGTTTAAGATTTATTAACTCACTTAAGCGTAATCCACAACTGTAAATAATGGTAAGAATTGCTTTATGCTTTAAATTTTCTGTAGCATTTAATATTTTTCTCACTTCTTCTTGAGAAAAGAAAGTAGGCAGTTGGGTTGATTTTCGTTTAGGATATAAATAATTTAACTCTATCGATTGATTATTGACCAACTCATAAATCTTCTTAATTGCCCCAACTAAAGAGCGTTGATAAGATGCACTAATATTGTCTTGAAATACTTTTTCATTAATAAAACCCTCTATTTCAGCAATAGGTATTTCGTTGAGCGTACGATATTTATTCATATACTCTAAGAATATTTGTGCATAACCACAATACGATTTTATGGTATTATTGGCATAGCGTTGCACTTGCAATCGGTCGTGTAAGGTTTTTAATATTGTTTCGCTATCCATACTTAAATAAATCTAATTTAACCTATTTTGTTTCGCTATCCACAAAAAATAACTTACTAAGTATCTAATTTACAGAAAAGTAATTATATTAGCAACAGATTTTACGAAATGCGCATATAGGTGTTATTTTACGAAACTACACCGTGTTTTATTTCGTGAAATAACAATGTTAGCTGACATACTTTGACAAAAGCGTTTG